>CAZDVW010000015.1:0-41756 GCA_964509205.1 uncultured Sutterella sp.
TTCTTTCCCACTTTTTGCGCTGTTTTGAACACGGCAATGCGTTATCAGGTTTTGGCGCGCACCTGGCGCCCGCACGATTTTGAACGCATGGTTGGGCAGGAGCATGTTGTGGCAGCCCTTAAGCACGCACTGGATGAAAATCGACTGCACCATGCCTACCTTTTTACGGGTACCCGCGGTGTTGGAAAAACAACGCTTTCGCGCATCCTCGCGAAGTGTCTGAACTGCACGGGAGAGGACGGAAAAGGCACTGTGACGAGTCACCCCTGCGGCAAGTGCGAAGCCTGTCGTGCAATTGATGAAGGCCGTTTTATTGATTACATCGAAATCGACGCGGCTTCGAACCGTTCGGTCGAAGAGATGACGGCGCTTTTAGAGCGGGCGATGTATGCGCCGACGAATGCCCGTTACAAGGTCTACATGATCGACGAAGTGCATATGCTGAGCACGCACGCTTTCAATGCTATGTTAAAGACATTGGAAGAGCCTCCGGAGTACGTGAAGTTCATCTTGGCGACGACGGATCCGCAAAAGGTTCCGGTGACGGTGCTTTCGAGGTGCCTGCAGTTCAATTTAAAGAACATGACGCCCGAGGCCGTTGCGGCTCACATGGCATTCATTCTGAAAGAAGAGGGGATTGAAGCGGCTCCCGCAGCATTGCGGCTTCTTGCTGAAGGAGCCCGCGGATCCATGCGAGACGGATTGAGTCTTCTGGATCAGGCAATTGCTTATTCGGCCGGTCCCGTGACGCTTGAATCGGTTCGCAACATGCTCGGCGTGGTGGACTCGGCCGTGCTCGTCAGAATCACAGAGGCCATTTTGCAAGGCGATGCCAAGAAAGCGCTTCACATCGCCGACGAGATGAATGAGCGCAGTTTTTCCTTTGTTCAGGCTATTCGTGACTGGGCCTCATTGTTTCATCGTGTTGCAATTGCTCAGCGTGTTCCGGGAACGTACGATGATGCGGACAATCCTCAGAATGAGGGCATTTTGTCGCTCGCCCAAAAAATGAGCCCGGAAGAAGTTCAGTTGGACTACCAGATTGCGCTTCAAGCGCGATCCGATATGTCGAATGCGCCGGATGAGTATGCCGGCTTTACGATGGCGATTTTGCGGATGTTGGCTTTTAAGCCGGCAGGCTCAAAATTGTCGGTTCCCGTCAGGGAAGAACAACCGAAAGTTGAGAATCCGGCCGAAGCTGTTCCTGAAGCGGCTCCGTGGGAGGAAGCGCCGGGAAAACCGTAGCGCCGATCGATGTCGGACACAAACTCGCAGAGGAGAAAACAAAAGAGTTTGAACCGTCTGCTGAGTTGCTCGGTTGGCGCCGAATTCTGTGTCAGTCTCATCTTGAGGGATTTGCTCGCGAAGTAGCGGCTTCAAGCGAGTTGCTCGAACTGGATGATAAACACGTATTATTACGACCGCGCTCGAGTTCGTTTGTAACCGAGTCTTTGGTTGTCCAATTCTCGAAAGCGATAAGCGATGCTCTCGGGCATCCCTTTGTCGTCGAATTCGCCCCGGATGAGTGTGCTCCGGATGCGGAGAGTGTTTCGAAGTTGGAAGCAATGGAAAGGGCTCGCGCCCGGAAGGCTTTAATCGAAGCTTTCCGCCGTGATCCTTTTGTACAGAAATGTTTGGAGACTCTTAACGCAACGTTGGACGAGGAGTCCGTTCGAGCTGTTGAGACAACGGAAAAGGGGAAAAAATGATGAGAGGCAACTTTCAAGGTCTTCTTGCACAGGCACAGAAGATGCAGCAAAACATTGAGCGAGTCCAGGCTGAACTCGGCAATACGGAAGTCACCGGTGAAGCCGGTGCCGGAATGGTCAAGATCACAATGACGTGCAAACACGAAGTGAAAAAGGTTGAGATCGATTCGAGCGTGTTTTCCGGCGAGGCCGATGACAAGGAAATGCTCGAAGATCTTATCGCCGCAGCGTTAAATGACGCCTCACACAAAGTGACGGAAACGGCGGAAATGAAGATGCGTTCGGCGACGGCCGGAATGCCGCTTCCTCCGGGCATCAAACTTCCTTTCTAATTGACGAGCCGTTTTATGACTTGGTTGGAGGCACTGCAGGTAATTTTCCTCGGAATCGTTGAAGGGCTGACGGAATTTCTTCCGATCAGCTCGACGGGGCATTTGATTGTGGCTGGAGCTGCCGTACACTTTGACGGCGAGGGTGCAGACACATTTTTCGTTGCGATTCAGGCAGGAGCAATCCTTGCCGTTTGCTGGTTTTACCGGCAAAGAATTATTTCGATTCTCAGAAATCTTTTTCGTCAGGGAAAAGATCAACGGCTTGCCGTGAATACGGTCGTGGCTTTTGTTCCGGCAGTTGTCGCCGGTCTCTTGCTTGCAAAAACGATTAAGACGTATCTCTTTAATCCCGTGACGGTTGCCGTCACACTGATTGCCGGCGGCATTGTGATTCTTATTGTCGAGCACATCAACATTCGAAGAGCCGTTAAGCCTCGCGTCGAAGAGATGGACGACATGACGATCAAGGATGCTCTCGGCGTCGGGTGCATGCAATGCTTGGCGCTTATTCCCGGAATGAGTCGCTCCGGAGCCACCATTATCGGCGGTATGGTTCTCGGACTGTCGCGTCGTGCGGCAACAGAGTTTTCTTTTTTCCTTTCCATTCCGACGATCTTTGGCGCGACGGTCTATGACCTATGGAAAAACTACGACTCTTTAAGCGTTGAGATGGGACCGGACATCCTTCTTGGCGGAGTTGTGAGTTTTATTTCTGCCATCATTGTCGTGAAATGGCTTCTTGGTTTTGTCAGCCGAAATGACTTCCGCGGATTCGGTTGGTATCGAATTCTGTTCGGAATTCTCGTCTTGTTTCTTGTCGGAGAGACGGTGATTTGATAGACGAAGTTTGAAATGTTTTCCCAAGTGATCTTGTCAGACGAAACCTGGGAAAACGGCTGAACGTCGGATGAAAGCTCATCGAAGTTGCGAACTTGTCGCTTTGCACTTGGTGAGCTTTTTTGTAATGAAGAGGATTGACGTAACTAAGGGAATTCGGGCTATCAATCTCGATCGCTCTCTCCGACGGTCTTATAACCAAGGTTGTTTCTTTTGATTTTGGAGGCCTAATTAATCTGTATACCGACTAGGCAACGGAGTTGACAAGGGGAACATTTTGTTCAAAAGATGGTTGACGCGCTCTTCCGTATTAGCGAATTTGGCAAAATTAAGTCCTCCGATTCCGCAGTCGTAGTGACCCTTTGCCAGTATTTTGTTTCCTTCCGTCAGACTTAAATCCAGACGGTATAGGAAGAGAGCCATGTCCCATCTGAAAACAGACTGACACGAAAATACCCTTTGACAGTTTCGTGCTTCATAGAGGGAAACAGGGGTGACCTTAAACCCCTTTTGTATGAGCCCTTTGTATACGCTGTTATAAGCAACTTTTCTGTTCGAGGAATCAGGAATGAGACATACCTCATCGGGATCTACGATATTTGATGAAACATCAACCGAATTAGAAATTGTCCCGCATCCCGACAACAAAAGAGCCGTAATTAATGCCACCGTAGCCAGCCTGTAATTTTTCATGAAATTTCCTTTGGATTGATGAGAAGTCGTTCTCGGTGTGCTCTATCGCACGTCGGTTCAATGGTAGTCGCTTTTTCAATGCTTTAAACGGTTTTACTGAAAAACTCAGTTCCGACGAACTTTCATCAAACGGAAATTCCATTAGAAATTTAGAACAGATGTCCCTCAATTGTTCAGAGCCGCCAACTCGTAAGAATTACGGTGACTAAAGCAACTGAGGGAAGCGGAGCGTTCTTCTCAGGGATTGTTTTTTCGTTCTTCAAGGATTTCTTCCCAGCGTTTAACTTGGTAAAGAACCTGCTCAGGAGCTGTTCCTCCAAGGTGATTACGTGCTGAGAGCGAGCCTTCCAGCGTCAGAATGGAGAAAATGTCCTCTTCGATGGATGGCTCGAAGGACTGCAGTTCCTCCAGCGACATCTCCGCAAGATCTTTTCCTTCTTCGCTGGCTCTTCGTACAACGCGTCCGACAATGTCGTGTGCGGTACGGAAGGGGATCCCTTTCCGAACAAGATAGTCAGCAAAATCGGTGGCTGTCGGATATCCGGCACAAGCGGCTTTTCGCATCTCCGTGTGATTTGGCTCAATGCCGTCAGTCATTTCGATAAAGGCCCTTAACGTGTCTTTCACGGTATCGATTGCATCAAAGAGCGGTTCCTTGTCCTCTTGAAGATCTTTGTTGTAGGCAAGAGGAAGCCCCTTCATTAGCATCGTGAGTGTCATTAGGTCGCCGACGACGCGAGAGCACTTGCCTCGAGCTGTTTCCGGAACATCCGGGTTTTTCTTCTGCGGCATGATGGAACTTCCCGTTGTAAAGCGGTCCGGAAGTTTGATGAAAGAAAACCGCTGACTTACCCAGTAGACCAATTCTTCGGAAAGCCTCGAAATGTGAATCATGATGAGACTGGCTGCGGCGGAAAACTCAATGCCGAAGTCACGGTCACTGACGGCATCAAGCGAATTTTGTGCGACAGCTTCAAAGCCCAAAAGTTTGGCGCTGAATTCGCGATCAATCGGATACGTTGTTCCGGCAAGAGCCGCAGCTCCGAGCGGAGAACGATTGACGCGATGCCGCAGATCCAGCAGACGTTCTCTGTCTCGCTCAAACATTTCGGTATAGGCAAGCATGTGGTGTCCGAATGTCACGGGTTGTGCAACCTGCATGTGTGTGAATCCGGGCATGACGGTGTCGTATTCTTTTTTTGCCTGGCCGACGAGAACCGCTTGGAGTTGTCCGATCAGATCGACAATCGAGTCGATTTCTTTTCTCAAATAAAGTCGGATATCCGTTGCAACCTGATCGTTGCGGCTTCTGCCGGTGTGAAGGCGCTTTCCGGCATCTCCAATCAGCTGTGTCAAGCGTGCCTCAATGTTCAGATGAACGTCTTCCAGTTCAAGTTGCCAGACGAATTTTCCGGATTTAATTTCCTCGGAAATTTGTGCAAGACCGCGTTCAATATCCGAAAGATCTTGTTTGCTCAGAATGCCACAGTGCTCGAGCATTGCAGCATGTGCAAGCGACCCCTCGATATCCGCATCAGCCATGCGTTTGTCAAAACTCACGGACTGTGTGTAGCGAAGAACAAATTGCGCAACCGGTTCCGAAAAGCGTCCGGACCAGGCTTCTTTTTTCGCGTGCAAAGGATCCGCAGAGTTGTTGTGTTCTTCTTTCATAAATCAACCTTGAAGTAAGTTTTATCCAATTAGCCAATAGCAATCGCTGATCATAAATTTGGTTTGAAGACAAGTTTTCCAAAGAGAGCTAGGCTAAACAGCATCCGATAGAACCAGAAAAATTACACATACCCCGAATATAAAATGACATCCGCTAACCAATGTGGGGGCAGATCCGTACCGATCAGTAGCTCAGTCTGGTTTTATAGATATTTTTGCAGACATTGGCGGTATCCGTCTTGGCTTTAAAAAAGTTCAAAAAATCCCTAACCGTCTTCGTATCAGAATTGGACGAATCGCCTGGAATCATACTGGCTGAATTTTAGTACGCCATCTGGAATTGCCGAAGATATTACAAAAATTAATGGGTAGGGTATTCAGCTTGTTAGGAGGATGATCCCGTAATAAGGTTCAACTCAATCAAACTCTCCTAAAGATCAATGAGGTATTGATTCCTCCGAAAGCGAAATTGTTGCTCATCACATATTCAGTTTGGAGTGTTCTTCCTGAATCGATGATGTGGTCAAGTTCACCGCACTGGGGGTCTGGGTTCTTCAAATTGATTGTCGGCGCGAACCAGTCCGAGTTCATCATTTCAATGGTTAGCCAGGCTTCTAATGCACCGCAAGCTCCCAATGTGTGACCAAAGTAACTCTTCAAGGAAGATACAGGAGTCCGATTTCCAAAAACGGAGGCAGTGGCTGAGCCTTCTGCTGCATCTCCCTTGTGTGTTCCGGTTCCATGGGCATTGATATACCCGATGGCGCTCGGGTCTAAAGCGGCTTGTTCCAAGGCTTGCAACATGCAGAGCTTAATCGTTTCTTGATTTGGTTGCGTAATGTGTGTGGCATCGCAATTCGTTCCGAAGCTGACAACTTCAGCCAGTATGTTTGCTCCGCGTGCTTTTGCATGTTCATATTCTTCCAGAACCAATGTGCAAGAACCTTCTCCGATGACCAAACCGTCACGATTGACATCGAATGGAGAGGGGGTTAATTCCGGCGTTTCGTTTTTGGAGGATGTCGCAAAGAGCGTATCGAAGGCAGCAATTTCTGAAGGACACAATTGCTCGGCTCCGCCGGCAACCATGATGTCCGCATAGCCGTTCCGGATCGATTCGAAGGCGTAGCCGATAGCCTGGCTGCCGGAGGTGCATGCAGAAGATGTCGGAATGACGCGTCCGCGAATGCCGAAGAAAATGGCTGCATTAACTGCAGTTGTATGCGGCATCATGCGGACATAACTGGTCGCAGTGATGTCGCGAGTTGTTTTTTCGCTGAGCATTTTAGAAAAATCGCATACAGCCTCTGAACTTCCCGTGCAAGAGCCGTAGGCAATTCCTGTTCGACCGTTTCCGAGAATTGGATCTCCCAGTAAGCCTGCCTGCTGCAAGGCTAACTCAGTGGCACGCGTTGACAAGAGTGCCACTCGCCCCATAGAACGAGTGCGTTTCCTCGTGTAGTGCTCAGGTAAAACGAAATTGGTTACGGGAGCGGCCAAAAACGTATTCAATCCGCTAAATTGCTGATAGTCCGGCATGAAACGAACGGCATTTTTTCCTTGATGCAGTTTTGTTTGAACAGCAGACCAGCTGTCGCCAAAAGCCGTAATTCCTCCCATGCCTGTTACGGCAACTCGTCGCAAACTCATATCATTCCTCCATTTACAGATATGACCTGCCTCGTTACATAGGAGGCCTTTTCGCTCATTAAGAAGGAGACGACGTTGGCAACTTCTGCAACGGAACCCATGCGGCGCATGGGAATCATGTTCATCGCTTGTTGGATCGCGTCCTCACTCATGTGTAGCATCTCTGTATCGATTAAGCCGGGAGCCACGCAGTTGACGGTAATTTTGCGGCTGGCCAGTTCGACAGCCAGTGCTTTTGTGGCACCGATAAGGCCTGCTTTGGCGGCACTGTAATTGGTCTGCCCGCGGTTTCCAATGAGTCCGGACACAGAACTGATTGCAACAATTCTTCCGCCGTCACGCAGGTGAATCATCGGCATGACGGCCGGCTGTACAACATTGAAAAAACCGTTTAGATCAACGTCAATAACTCGAAACCAGTCATCTCTTGTCAGTGCAGGGAAAGCGTTGTCTTTTGCGATTCCGGCATTGCAAACAATTCCCCAGTAGGCTCCGTTGTTTTCGATGTCCGCCTCAATGGCTGCTCTCGTCTTATCATGGTCAGCGACATCGAAGGTAACCGTTCTGGCTGAACAGCCCAAAGATTGGATTTCGTGGCAGAGTTTTAACGCACTTTCTTCACTGGAGTTGTAATGAACGATGATGTTGAAACCGTCCTTAGCCAGTTGCAAGGCGCACGCTCTTCCAATGCCGCGTCCGGCTCCCGTTACCAAGATTGATCTTTGACTCATGATTCCCTCTTGCTGTCAAACAGATTTGCCAGTTCCTGATTTGTAGGTTGAAATACCGTCAAACGTCCGGCTGCAACTTCTTTCCCATCCATTGTTACGTTGCCCTCAAAAGAAGTCAAACGGCTTTCATCAATCAACAAATGCATCGTAATAATCAACTCGGCGTTCGCCTTAATTTGATCTGTCAAAATCTTCAGACCGCGTGCGCTGAGAAGAAGTCCGACTTCTGCGTCTTGTTCTTCAGTCGGAAGTTTGGCATTGTTTGACAGAATGCGCTGGTAGCCGGCCCAAACGCCGATTGTTTGCGCCATCAGTTCGACTAAAACAGTTGTGCTGCAACTTCCGTCCGAATGCTTGAATACATCAAGGCAGCTATCGCAACGATTTGAGACTCGACAGACAACCGATTTGTCATTAACCGCCATGACTTCATCCAAGAGACAAAGTGGCGGGCGGTGCGGCAGATAAGCGGTAGGTTTTAAGTAAGCCCCCATTTAAGTCCTTCCAAATATTAATGAAGCGTTGTTGCCGCCGAAAGCAAAATTATTCGTCATGGCATAGCGGACGGTTAAAGAAGCCGTTTCTTCTAAAAGGTTGATGTTTGGCAGTTTCGGATCTTTGCAGTCCCCATCAAAGAACTGACCGCATATAGGGAGACTTTTGTCATCGGAAAGGAGCAGACAGATCAAGCCTGCTTCTGTGATGCCTGCCGCACCGAGGGTATGCCCCGTCAGGTTTTTTGTTGATGTGATGACAGAGCCTTCGCCGAATACGCGGTTTAGTGCCGAAGCTTCAGCTTGATCGTTCAACAAGGTTGCTGTGCCATGAGCATTGATGTAATCAATGAATTTTGGGGTAAGGGAAGCTCTTTTCAGAGCCTCTCTCATAGCGGTTTCTGCACCGAGACCATCGGGATCCGGGGAGGAAATATGATAAGCATCAGAACTTTCGCCGTATCCTACCAAGGCAATATCGCTGGGTTCTCTATCCAGCCACATCAGGCCGGCTCCTTCGCCGATGGTGATTCCGGATCGGTTGTGTGCAAAGGGCCTGCAACGCGTGTAAGACATGGCCCCTAGGCTGTGAAAGCCATTGATGGCACTGCTGGACAATGTATCGACGCCTCCTACTATAGCTGAATCAACGAGGCCAGATTCAATCAATCGTGCGCCGCTGATGATGGCTCGAGTGCTTGATGTACAGGCAGTGCTGATTGTGTAAGCAGGGCCGGTGACGCCCAACTGATGTCGGAGAAATTCCGAAGGATTGCCGGGTTCTTGACTCCGAGCGTCGTACTCAGCATCGGCTTGATGGATAAGAGAATCTTTTATAAATTTTTCCGCTTCTTTTGATCCGGACGTACTCGTCCCCAAAACAATGGCGATTCGATCCGGAGCACGATGTTGGAGCAGGTAATTGAATCGTTCGCGTTCGCGGTTCCATGTATGCCATAACAAGCGGTTGTTGCGGCTCTCGAACGGAGAAGAAAGACGATCAGGTTCCGTCAGATCGGCAGCGACGACTCCGAGCATGCAGCGTTTCTCTCCGACGAGAAACGTGTTATTTTCTTGCATGCCGGGAGCCTCGCCCTGAGCCCAGTTCTTTCGAATGTCGGCGATGTTATCCCCCATCGCATTGACCAAACTAAAAGCATGCAGATAAACCATGATTCCTCACTTTACGTTCTGAGCGCGAATCGTGTAGCCGAAGGCCAAACTTTCAATGGTAGTGTAATTGTCTTCTTTCACAATGCGTGTTTTTATGACACTGTCCTTATTTCGGAGTTCTATTAAGTTTTTTGCGCCGAACAGTGTCCAATCAGTCGGCAAAGCGTCCTTGATCGCATCGCGAGAAACAACACTTAAGAGACAATCATTGATAATTTGTTCAATTCCAAACGGCAAGGGGGCTTTGATGTGCTGCGTCGAACTTAAGACGTGTTGGTTGTAATCCACGTCGAGCAGTCTTATGCCGTCAACAGAAAAAAGAGACATTCGAAAGCGGCGGTCATGGCAGGAGCTTACGGCCAAAAGAGTCCGAGTTATTCCTTCGTGTGAGATCGTCAGCAATTCCTGTTTTGGCGGGAATGAACATGCCGGCATACATAATTTGCCTGTGACGTTGTGGTCGTAAAAGACTTGTGGCGTGTTCGGCGGAATGAGCGTGCACCCTCCTAAGCAGACGGCGAGTGCCGTGCATCCGGTGAGTAACAAGGAACGAATGGTTTTCATTTTCGGAACACCCAAACTAACGGAGCAAATAAGTAAGTTACGACGATGCCGATCAATAAGACAAGGCCGAAATTTGAGATCGCTGTCGTGGAACTAAAAACCAGAATGCCGAGTGACATCAATGTCGTTGTCATGGCAATGCTGACGGCGTAAGCAACTTCGGAAAAGTCATCCGGATGACGTTGAAAGAAAACAATGTAATCAATGCCGATTCCCAGAACCAAAATGAGGGCGAACAGGGAAAACAGCAACAGAGGGATGCCGAGCCAGCCCATTAGTCCTAGGGTGGATGCCAGTGCACTGGCAATGCACAGTGCCGCGACAGCTCCGGCTCGGCAACCAAAGTTCTTAGAGAAAATCAGAAAGATGGCGAGAAATGCGATTCCAAACAGTAAGGAAACCATGTAACGGCATTCTTTGAATAATGTTTCAAAGGCGTTCTTTCTCGAATACCAAACCGTATCCGACAATTCGTTTGCGAGAGCCTGCATCTTTGATTCGTCGGATATTCCGCGAGCCGAGAGGATGCATGCATAGGTTCCGTCAGATAGACGAAGAAGACGTTGTGACAGTTTTGCTCCTAAGGGAGATGCGAGCAACGTATCCATGTCTAATACTTCCGGCACTGCCGCCGTTTCAATTGTTATCCCAAGACTTTTCAAATCTGTCTGCAAAGATTTAACGCTCTTATGATAGTAGGGGAGCAGTTGTTCCTGAACACGTACCGTTTGCACAGGGATTGAATCAAACCCTGTAATCGTTCCCTTAGCTTGAAGTTCAGCCAGTTTAGATTCAAGCGCATGGGTATTCTCAATCAGAGAGTCTCCGTTCTCTCCAAAGACAACAAACCAGCGTTGAGTCAGATCGGTCTGAAGCATCGAAGAAATTTTCAATTCATTCATGCGCAAAGCGGCATCTGCCGCCTGCATGGCATTTGGGTTGTCAATTGTTCGGAGGAAAACGATTCCGGACGAGCAGAAAAAGGCAACGATTAGAAATGCGACAAGGACTCTGGGGCGATGATGGTCGCACAGCCGAATCCATGACAAAATTTTGGACTTACAAGGAATAGCGAATTTTGGGAAGCCTTGAACCAGGAAAGGGAACCAAAGGAGTACGGTCAGGCAGGAAGCTAGGAGACCGACGACGCCAAAAAGTGCGAATTGACGCAGCCCCGGCAACGGAGCAAAAAACATAACAGCGTAGGCGACGGATGATGTGAGAACAGCATGCAGCAACGTCCTTCCGAGGATATTTCGCGTCACGATCGGAGTCTCATCGGCAGAACACGTCATTCGTCTTGTCAGGTAATACGTGGTGTAGTCAGCACTGATTCCAATGAGACTTAATGCCATTACCAGCGTAGCTGCATGGATTCCGCCGAAGACGGCCAGGGTCGCTGCCATGGCAAAGATAAGTCCGACAGAGATGGATATAAGACACAGGCAGAATGGCCGAAAACTTTTAAATCCGATCCAGAAAATCAAAAAAAGTCCAACTAATGAGAGACTTCCGAGCCAGGAAATGTCGTGTTTTGCACTTTGAATGCCGCTTTCGACATAGAAAGGAATTCCTTGCTTAAAGATTTGGACGTCATCGTGTTTTTCAAAGACTGACTTTATGTCTGCATTAATGCTGCGAACGACGTCTTCAGCTCTGGATCCTTGTTCCAGACGCACCATCAGGAGATGGTAGATGCATCCGGAAGAATCCTTGACGGACGGCCAGTCTTGGTCGAGGAAAATATTGGAAAAGGAAAACCAATTTTTTTGCGAACTGCGTACCAGAAGCAGGGGATCGGACAGGAGCTCTGCCTGAGAGACCCCGGAAAATGGGTTGAACACTTGAGCCAGCACCCATTGGCGCTGCGATGCCCCGTCATTTTGCGTCATATGCTTTTGCGTGTCTGAATCAACGAAAGCTAAACGGTATTTGTAGAAAAAACGTGCGATGTTCTCTTTGGTTTCCTGCTCTATTTTTCCCGTTGCTTCAATGACATGACGATTCGCCTTTAGCTTAAGGAGCAGATCTGAAGCGGCCGTTTGCGAGGAAACGGCAAAAAGCATCTGGTTTTCGATTGATTTCAGATATTGTCGATTGCACTCTTCGAGTTTTGCATGAACGGCGTCTTCAGGTATCAGAGTTAGAAAATCTTGTTCAATTCCAAACTTGAACAACATTGACAGGGCGATGAAAAGGGCTCCTATCACACAAAACAACCATGTGATTGCAGCCTTTTTAGGGGATAAAAAACTCGTTGCGTGCTTCGTCGTCATGTTTGGTTTCTATGGTTGAATGAGAGAAGACGATTTTTGTGATGTCACCGGCATTGTCCGTCAGTCGGATCATTTTGATGAACGGATCCGTCTTAACAACTCGAATAGATCGAAATAGTCGCTGAAAAGTTGCATTTCGAGGCGTCAAATCGAGAATTGTTTGATTGTCGGCGTCGGTCTTCTTGCTCCAAGCAAAGTATTCCGAAAGAGAGTGCACATCGTTTTGAAGGATGTAGCCGAGCAGTTGCGGCAACGATAATTGAACTTGTTCAAGTGCACTTAACTGGGAGATGACGGGTTTTTCCGAGCCCACTTGAGAAGACATCTTTGAATTGTTCAGAATGAGAGTGCTTTCAAAGGGTTTTTCCTGCTTCCATAAAAGCCCGAAATGCGGGGATATCCGCACATTGCCGGAAGACTCAAGTCGGACTCCCATGGCTTGCAGTATTTTTGTTTGTTGGAAATTTGCACTGATGATTTGCTCTGCGTGCGTCGTGACCGCAAAAAAGATTCCGATCAATGCCGCAAAGGCACATTGAATCCGAAAATTCATGACGGATATTCCTTACCGAGTTTTCGAAATAAGATGGGAGGACACATCATCAAAGCGCATCCGATCTTCATGTCGAAAGCCATCTGAACAATTCTTGCCGTCGTCAAAATCGTGCCGTCTTCTGTTTTGACTTCATAGGCGGTAACTAGGCGATTTTCGTACTCTTCAATGCGCACAGAGACCAAGGCTTCTTGCTGAAGTTTCCAAGGATGCCGATACTTGATTTGGACATCAACAACAGGGAAAGAAAATCCGCTCTCCTGCATGGCGGAGTAGTCATAGTCGAGCGTATGAAAGAGAACCTCTCGTGCCCGTTCAAAGAACTTCAGATAATTGCCGTGCCACACGATGCCCATCGGATCGGTTTCGTTGAACGAAGGCTTGACGAGAATAGTGGTTTGCAATGCTTTGTCACTCATGGTGCCCTTCCTTGTCAGACGACGTTTGAGCCCAAAAATCGTAAAAATTGAACCAGTCTAATGGGTATTGAAGAACTCGAGTTTGCAACATGGAGGCGAATTTGGAAGCCATCCGTTTTAATTCTTCTTCCCGTTTGTTTCGAGGCAGAGTGATTCTGTCTGCAAACGGCAGTGCTTTGATAGAGATTCGATCACGATTGCGATTAGCAAAAAGGACGCAGACCTCGGAATTTAAAAGCGATGCCAGAATATAAGGACCGATGGGAAATGGTGCCGGTTCTCCGAGAAAAGGAACACGGACACACCGGTCGATTACGCCGTCCGGACGTACCGGAGTTCGGTCGGCAGCAATGGCTACCCATTCGCCGCGGCTGATTCGTTCTGAGAGCAATGCGGCTGTTTCGATGCCGACTTGGTCAACGGCAAGCAGGTGGAGTCGTGCATTCGGCGCTATTTTTTCCAAAACAGACTTAAAGCGCGGAGCGTTTTTTTCAAAAACCAGTGCATTGACGACGATACCGCTGTCTTGTTCGCCGATCGCACGGCAAACTTCTGCTGTTCCTAGATGAGAGACAAAAATGACTTTGCCGGGAGAGCCGGGTTTTTGTTGGAAAATACGCTGAGTTTCGTCATCTTCATAGAAGGCATTTTTCCCAAGATGAATATCCCCCATCCAACTGGCAAATTTGTCAAGAATAGATTCTGAAAAATGGCGAAAGTGTGCAAAACTGTTCAAACGTTTGTTTAAGACAGGTAGCCCACGTTCATCGGTTTGTTTGGCAACTCTGCGCAAAAACTCCTCAGAGGAGCGCCTTTGCTCGCCGCCGATTAGCCAAAATACAGTTAATGCAGGAAGAGTCATCCAGCGGAACGCGCGTCTGCCAAAGGCTTTGTAGATCGCTAACAAAAATTGCATTCCGAGCAGACCCTGTCGTTCCTCAATTTTGGACCAGTGTTTGCTTTTTTTTCGACGGATTAGAGCCGGCCAGTGCGCCAAGGAAGCAAAAAACAGGCGCGTGTGCATCTTTGTGATGCGCCAATTGTCAGCCACAGCATCAAAGTTGGAAAGACCGTCTTTTGGATAGGACACTTGCGTCGGAACGAAAGACATCGGTACGCCTTCCCAATAAAGTCGGACGAGAATCTCCGGATCAAAGTCCATATATTGACCAAGTCGGACGCGGTCGATTAAGCGGATGAATGGTGCTGTCGGATAGATGCGAAAGCCGCACATGCTGTCAGCAATTGTTGTAGACAGTGTTTCGACCCAGACCCAAAAATGCGAAATGTAGCGTCCGATTAAACGGCTCTTCGGTACTGATTGGTCATAAACAGGGCGTCCGGAAATCAGCCTGTCCGGATAGCGCTGCGAGATATCAATCATGATTTGCGAGTCGGCAACATTGTGCTGTCCGTCCGCATCGATTTGTAAAACGTGGGAGTGCCCATCCCGCCAAGCAGCTCGAACGCCGTCAATGACGGCAGCTCCTTTTCCTCCGTTTGTCTTTCTGCGCAGGAGACGAACGAATGGGTAAGCAGGTACTGTTTCGTCGATCTTTTGCTGATTTTCTAAGTTGCTTCCGTCATCAACAAGATAGACGGTTGCATGCAGCGGCTGCAAGGCATCAAAGAGTGTTTGCAATGTCTTCGCATGATTGAAACAAGGGACGACGATGGCCAGCGAGTAGGTCATTTGGAACACCTTAGTTTTCCAAGGGAGGCTGGACTCTTTCCGTTGCTCGTGAGAATCCGATACTCATAGTGTAAGAGAAGGCTGTTTCCTGACTCTTGCTTTGTCAGGCGAAGTTCCAGTTTTTTCTCTGGAAGAATCGGATGGATAAATTTGCAGGAAACGATCTCATCTAAATGCAATGGGCCAAGCCACTTTTGGGCAACATCCATGACCCATTGCAACTGTGTGACTCCCGGCAAAAGCGGTTGCTTGGGAAAGTGCCCCTGAAACCAAATTAAGTCCGCTGGCAATAAAAAGTGCGCCGAGGCTTCAGTGTCCGAACTTTCGAAAGTTGTTTCAATTCCCATTGTTTTCAACATCGAACATAGCCTTCATCTTTTGATAATCAATTTTCCCGCGTTCCGTTACAGGAAAGGCAGATACGGCTCTCCAGTAACGCGGCAATGCCACTGCCGGGATACTTCCGCGTAATGAGTTGACGTAATCTGGAATTTTAGCCTTTGAAAAGTCGGTGCCCTGAGTGTTTTCGACGACGACGCCAATACGTAAACAGGCATGATGCATGACGCCGACTGTGCAGGCGCTCAGACCGCAAATTTGTTGGATTTTTTCACTGATTTCATCAAGACTGATGCGCTCTTCGCCAATCTTGACGATTCTGTCTTTGCGCCCGAGCAGTTCGAATGATCCGTCACGATTGATTTTTAGTTGATCCTCCAGCTCAAAACGACCGTCAGGACGAAGCGGGGTTCGGATCGTTGTTTTTGTTTCGTCGCCGGCAGTTATTGCAATTTCTGGACACAGGCGCCAGTTGTTTGCAACACTTCCTTTCCGATGACAGCGTGTTCCTACAACGCCCGATTCGGTTGAACCGTATATCTCCGATACGTCGCATTGAAAAAAACGCCAAGCTTTTGCAATGGCAGGGTGAGGCAGGATGCCTCCTGCAGAGAGAACAAAATTTGCCTGCAAAGGCGAGGAGGTTTCATCCAGATTTCGGAGAAACGTTGGCGTCGTAATCACCGCTAATGGTTTTTGGGAGGCAGGAAAGTCTTCTTGAAAACGAACACGCTGCCTGTAAATCGGAATTCCAAGAGACAGCGGCATCCAAAGAGAGAAGGTGAGACCGTACAAGTGGGAATTATCAACGCAACTGACCAACAGAGTTCCTGCAACAAATTTTTGAAACAGTTTTGCTGTGATTCGACTTTCTGCATCCATTAAAGAGACAGTTTTCTCAATAATTTTCGGCATGCCTGTTGAACCAGAGGTGCACAGATGCATCTTGGCTGTCGGCAAAATAGGCGGTATTGCTGTCGGGGGCATTGCCAACAGGTCAGGAAATCCAATTGTTTTGGCATTGTCTTTTGAGGATGCGACAACGTGATCAAAGAGGGAGGATTCGGAGTAGGAAAGAGTGGTTCGACTGCCTAAAAGAACAGGAATCTTTCCGATACTGAGCGTGGCCAACAAGACACAGAGAAAGTCATAATTATCCTCAAGAGCGATGGCAATCCGATTGCCGCTTTGTTGCTTTAATCCATTAGCTATGCACGCCGTATCATGAATGAGATCCGAATGTGTCTTTCGGATTGTTCCGACGGCAACGGTAACATCAACGGATTGAGGAAGCAGCCATTCTGAAATCATGAGTCTTGAGCATTGCATAATGTGCGACGAACCAGGTATTCACCGCCGGCAAGCAATCCCATCAGGATATAACTGATGCAGCCGTTCCATGCAGTCCAACAGTAGATATCGCCGGAAAGAACCGTCCAGGTCGACACGGATAAATTGATTACGAAGAAAACGATCCAACACCATGTGACTTTCCTCGTATAGCGCACTGCGGAAGGAGGAAACGGTTTCCCGCGTGAAGACATCCTGGCAATGAATTCGACGATTGTTGTCGTCCCGAACAGGGAACTGACGAAGACGATTAAAAATAGTGCATTGACGGCAACGGGATACCACAGCAGGGGGAAATGAATATTTCGGATTAAACAACACAAACAAATCAAGATGCCGATGCAACACACTGCCCGTTCCACGGCAGCAAGGCGCTTGTCTGCGATGTAAAGCGGAAGAGTTGTGCGGAGCAAAAACAAAACCAAAGCAAACCAAAAGAACCACCGAGTGTGTTTTGACCACAGGGCAACGAGAAGCAGAAACGGAAGAAGGAGAAACAGCCCTCTAATGCAGAAAGTTGCCAGTCGCCGCATGGAATGCCTCAGGACTTTGCGAGGAGGTTTTCGACGGCGTCGACAACATCTTTTACCGTTCGAACATTTTTAAAATCATCCGGCTTGAATCGTTTGTTCAGTTGTTTTTGCAATTGAACAACCATGTCTACAGCATCGATGCTGTCTAAATCCAAGTCATCATAAAGTTTGGCGTCCAGTGTAATTTTCTCTGCCGGCACTTCAAATAATTCAATGAATTGCCGCTTTAACTCATTGAAAATTTCATCGCGTGACATCGTCATGGATTTCTCCCTTTATGCCTTTTTGCTTGAACGGATGAATTCTGCCAGCGTCGCGACGGATTTGAAGTGTTTCCGAACTTCATTTGACGGGCCGGACAGTACAACACCGAATTCATTTTTTATGGCGAGGCCGAGTTCAAGAGCATCGATGGAGTCAAGGCCAAGACCGTCTCCGAAAAGAGGAGCATCTGTTGCGATGTCTTCCGGCTTCATGCCTTCTAAATTAAGGGAGGTCACAATGACCTCTTTGATTCGTTGTTCTAAGGGATCCATTTCAATATTTCTCCTTGTTGGCTGTGAGCAGTAATTCTTGTGCGATGATGTTTGTCAGATCGCGTGCAGCAAGAGCAAAACTCCTGTCATGTTTTAAAAAAGTTTCTGGATCCAGTCGGCATCTGACTGATAGGCGCACGCTGGGTCGCCTTTCCGGGACGGAGTACCACGGGATCGTTTTTCCAAGCCAATGCTCGGTACACTCGATATGCAATGCAACAGCCGGAACATTGCATCGCAGCGCAATCTGTGCAGCACCTCGATGTAATTTTGGTTTTGTTCCGGGAGTTGTCCGCGTTCCCTCCGGGAAAATAAGAATCGCGTCGCCTCGTTTAAGGTGATCTTGACATTGTTGCATGACACGATCCGAGTCGTCATTAAGAATGTAGCCGCAAGCGGTGATGATTCCGTGCAAAAACGGGTTTTTCAACAGACTGGCTCGGACGATGCAATCGATATTTGTCAATTGCGATGCGATGAAAACGTAATCCAACAGCGTAGGATGATTGGCAACTAATACGATCCCTTTTTGTCTGTTGAGATTGCTTAAATCATCGGCGTTAAAGTTCATGATGCCGGTGTTCGTCAGAAAGGAGATGAACAATCGAAAGGCACCGCTGACAAGATGCCTGGATTGATATTGCCTCTGAATTTCATTCTGGGAAAGAAGACGAAGAAGGGGAAAACAGATTGTCATCAAGACGACTGCCCCGACGCCAAAAATAAAATAAGCCAACCAGGTTGCTATATATCGTTGCAGCAACGAAATGATTGATTCCGGAGCGTGTTCATTCATCATGTGAACACTTCCAATGCCAGCAACGGTTGCCTGATGTCACAGAGAATGTTGCGCATCCCGACAGGTAGTTACGGAAAAATTGAACGACGTCCGGTTCGGAAGGTTCTTGCTCCGCGATTGGCTCGGATGTACCAGAACAACCTTCCCCAGCTTTTATCAACATAGCGAAAGCATAGGTTTGTGCTTGGGGCGGAAGCCGAGAGCCAAGGAGGGGAGGAAGGGCATTTTCGTAATCAACAATCAAGACAAGGGACTTGCCGTCTGCCAAAAAATTAGTGGCTTCGAATAAAGCGGCTTCCCAGGTATTTGGACCTGCTACCACGCTCGAGGCAGGGATATGCAGTTTATTTTGGATCGTGAAAACGCCCGCCGCTGCGTTATGAACGCTCATTGTGAAGTCGGTCGGAGAGGGATCGCAATCTTTTGCAATGTTGACCAGTATTTTTTCTCCGCGCGGCATTTCCGCATGGCGGCTTGCAAAAACAACGGCATCGAATGTCTGAGCTTTTGATAACTGCATGGCACACTCGACCGCATATCGGCATCCCGAACTTAAGCGTCGTGCTGTCATCATGGGAAGCAGACTTGGCGCTGAAAGGGAATGCGCCTCACAAGAAGAATCCCATTGCCTCGGAGTTTTCAGATTTGGGTGGATGCCGAAGCAATCAACAATGGTGAAAGCAATTTGCATGGTATTAACGCGCCTTGCAGATAAGAAGCGAATGTCCTGTTCCGATGCGGTTGTGAACAGCCTCCAGACAAAGTCCGGCTTTTTCAATCATTCGCTGAAAGTCAGTCAAGTGGTAGAAGCGGCTGTATCCGTTTGCAATGGCGGTGAAATAGAGGGAGAAGGCAGCCAAACAACTGTTTCCGATATCAAAGGGCTGTTCCCCAATCAAGGGTTCCAAGATAAAGATCCTTGCATCACGGCGCATAACCTTGGAAATTTTTTGCAGAATTGAGACAACTTGGGACTCAGAAAAACAATCCAAAAACTGGCTCATCCACCAAACGTCAGCGTTGTTGTCTGGAAGCGGAAGACTCGACAGGATATCGACAGGTTCTGTGCCAATTCTTTTAGACAGCCCATGTTCTTCAATGCTTTTTTTTGCAACGTCGCATTGCTCTGGCAAATCGTAAATCGTAACGTGGACGGAATCATCAAATTCGCAACATTTCTGTGCAAACTTTCCTGTATTGCCGCCGATGTCATTGATTGTTTTTGGTGATGTTTCAAAGACAAAGGGCAAACTTTCGTTGTATGCGGTGTCTGAATAAAAGTGGTCAAATCGGAACCAGCTTGATTTTGCGGGTTCTAAGAGTTTGGAAATAATTGGGTAGATTGTCTGTGCATTGCCCAATGTATTGAGACCTTTCGGAGAACCCTTTTTCAGTGACTCTTTGAGATAGGCAAGTCCTTGGTAGCAAACATTTTGTGCAAATTCAAAATTGGCACGAGTCATCTTGTCATGTAATAAGAAATATGCAATCTTAGACGCATGCAATTTGCCCTCGGCATCCTCTTCCAGCAAGTTAAAGGCAAGTCCAGAATCGACCAACACACGGACAGCATAGGATGACAATTTAAGATGCTCGCAGAGTTCTTTGATGTCAGCGCCTTTTGAATTCTTATCCAAATAATTCAACACGCCTAAATCAAGCAGACATGCAGCCGCCTGAAATTCGAAAGGTGCACAACTCAAACGATTAGCTTTTTCAATTGCGGAGAAAGCCGAGAACGGTTCTTTTTTCTTTGACATGGGCAACGGCCGATTGAAGAAGTTCTAATTACCTCGATAAAAAGTTAAATTCGAAGAGAATTTGTTTGTTTAAATTCCGTATCCATTGATTGTATTTTGGGTGAACCGAATCGGGACCTTTCAATAATGTTGTCATCGGGTTGATCGCGATTGAGAACTGCTTCGTGTCGAAAGTGACGTCGCAGGCAGCTACGTGTCTCCCCTTTACATGCTTTAGAGTTATTTTGCCGTCAGACTCATCAACGATTGTCCATCCCTTCACCTGCCCGGCTCGAACAATCGCATTTCGGACTGTTTCAAGCGTAGTTTTTTCTGAATTGTTCGTCAGTGGGGTTGTGAGATTTAAGATTGGAGCACTGCGCCCCCAAGACAAAGAAGGGAGAGACGCAAGCCCAGCCATAGTCCAAAGTAAAAATTGGCGACGTTTCATTCGATCTTCCTATTTGATTGTGATGTTGGAAAAATCTCTGCTGGAAATATAACCAATAGTTGGGAATTTGCATGGTTTTTTGAGGAGCAATGAACTGCACGGGGGAGGGATACGTCTTTCCAGAGGACGTTCTCTGGATCCGTTCTGACTGTGGAGGTTCTGGCAAGGAACCAATGTTTTACAGCTTCAGTGGTAAAAAAAGCCTGGACAGAGTTCACTTGTCCAGGCGAAAGTTTCAAGAGAGGGAGGGGTCTCTCTTTAAGGTCAAACAAAGTTTGTCAAATAAACATTGCGATTGTCACAACGATTAATGCGGCAATCGTCGGAAGAGCATTGCGTTTGACAATTTCCATCGGGTTGATTCCGGCTAAACCTGCGCAGATGATGGCGGCACCGGCCACAGGAGACATTGTGCGGCCAAGACCGGCAGCGATTTGGGCAACAGAGCCGAGTTCGATAATACCTAAGCCGAAATCAGCAGCGTGCGGCGTGATGGCGCCGTTAAAGGCCAAGGCTGCGGCATTGCCGGAACCGGTGACGGCTGCCATGATGAAGGGGCCGGCCGCGGCTGCGACCTGCGCAACGGATTGCGATCCTTTCATGGCATTAATGAGGACATCAATCATTCCCATGGATTTCATACCGGCGCAGAAGAAGGCGGCAGCCGCAATCAGAATAACGACCTCGCTGAAGCCGTCGCCGGCGCCTTTACAGAATTTCTTGGAAGCTTCGCCGAGATTCGGGCGTGTGATGACAAAGGCAATGGCGCAACCGATCAGCATGGCTACCGGCACACTCATGTAGGGGATCCAGCCCACTTGTTTGGAACTGATGACAAGAAGGACAAGCGGAATGACGGGAACCAATGCATAAAGGTAATTTACCTTGATATCGGCTTTGGATTGAACCGATTTCTCTTCTTGGTTCGGCACATAAGAACCCACGCCTTCTTTGCGGAAGAGAGAGATTCCGACCAACACGAGCGTTGCGGCAATCAGACCGAAGATGCAGGGCCAGAATTCCGTTGCAATCACCGTCATGACGTCGGTCTTTGCAATTTCAGCGACCTGCGGGTTAAACATCAGTCCGGGGCTGACGACCGAACCCCATGTACCCAAATAAACGGCTGATGCGGCCATTGCGGGTTTAACGCGCAAGGCAATCAGCGTCGGAATGAGGAGCACGCCGACAGCGGCAGCTATTCCGCCTGCGGACGGAAGCGCGATGTTAAGAAACCACGTGATGATGACTGCACCGGGGATGATGATGAAAGGAACCCGACGCAGGGGCTGAACAAGAGCAGCGACGAGGTGATCCGAGCACTTCGTGTAGACCATCAAGGCGCCGAAGCCCATCACGATCGTGATGGTGGGAACCAGTCCGCCGTTTACAAGTTGTTTGACGAAAGCGTTGACAGAACCGCCTAAATCGCCGCCGATAAGCGCCATGAGCGCACCGGCAAGGGTGAGAACAATACGTGCTTCATAGTTTTTAAAGATCAGCCAGAACGTCAAAATGACGATGGCTATGCCAAGCCAAAACATCCACATAAAAGTTTTCTCCTTTAAAGGTTGTTATCGATTTAGGGCCTTAAAACACTGATCTAGTGTTTCGTGTGCCTCTTTTAATTGTTTTCTTTTTCCAGAAAGCCACTCCTCGTCGGCCGTAAGGCGTTCCTCTTGAGCATTGAGCAAAGAGGCGACGGCGTCCGGAGCGGGGCCGCCCTTTCCGAGCCGGGTCTTAACAACAAATTCCGGAGAGAGGCTTTCGCGAAGTTCCGATTCGGTAAGCGGCAGTTCGCCGGCTTCACCCTCGAGGCGTTTGACAACGTCTCGATAAATTTCTTTGGCCTTTTCATAGGGAAAGTTTTCCGGAATCCAGCCGTTTTGACGCGCAGCGGTCACCATCTCGCTTGAGAAGTTATGTCCGACACGGAAGGGAAGGTGGAACCGATGCTGCAGAACCTCTGCTAAAGCCATCGTGGTCGTCCAGTCGTTTTTGAGTTCCTCGAGCGCACGTTGCGGGTGCACGCGCAACATTGAGAAGGCCCAATCGGCCAATTTGAGCATATGCACGGCATCGACGAACACGCGCGTGTTGTCTTCTGAGACAGATTCTTTGTTGTCGTACATGCCTAAATTGAGATTGTGCGCACGGATGAAGGCTGTCTGCATTTCTCCGATGACGTCACTGGCCTTTGTACGGGTTTTTTGGATGATTCCCGGATTGCGTTTTTGCGGCATTGCAGATGAGGCGTAGGCAGCCCCCGAGTCCAAGAGCAACCAGGGCCGAACCTGGGAGTATTGCTGGGCAATATCCTGCATGAGCGTGCCGATCCGCACGGCCACATTTCCTGCGATGGAAGCAGCTTCGAGCGGAACGTCAAAAAGGCTCACCTGAGAACTGTCGAGGCCGTTTGTAATGGGGCTGTCAAAGCCGAGAAGCTCGGCTAAACGGGGTCGATTGAGAGGCCAGGATGAATTGGCGAGAACGCCGGAACCCAAGGCACAGGCGTTGACGTGGCTCCAAAGGTGGATCAGACGGTCGGCGTCTCGCTCGAACGACTCAAGAAAGGCTGACAAGTAAAACGCCAACGTAATGGGCATGGCCTGAACACCGTTTGTGTAGGCGGGCATCCATGTTTCTGTGTTTTCCTTGGCAAGAGCAAGCAGGCGATGCCTGAAAGCGTTTAGGTTTTCCGTGAAATCTGCCACAGATTCACGCAGTCGGGCTTGATTCAGTGTGGCGAAGATATCTTGACGGCTTCGCCCCGTGTGGATGAGCGTGGCGAGTTGACCGCAGGATTCAATGAGAAGTTTTTCCAACGGCATAATGTCCGAAATTGCAGGCATGGACTTCTGCTTTTCTTCGGCGGCGATCTGCGCTTTGGCAATCGTTGCGGCTTCTTCGTCGGTCACGATGCCTTCTTCGTGGAGCATCACAAGAGAGGCACGGTTGATTCGGTTTTGCCAGTATCCCCAAGTCTTTTGAGCGGCTTCGTCGCTTGTCGCATCCAAACGGTCACAACCCCAGGGAATCGTATTCATTGGTTTCATGCCCAAACTCCTCAAGACATTGCACACGGTTTGAGTATAGGGAGGCGATTTCCAGGAAGCGTATCAATTTTATTTCTTGTATTCGTGTCAATTTTTTTGCATACAGTCATCTCCTTATCTGCAATCCCAAAAAGCATGAAATTGCTTTAAATAATTCGAGAATTTTTCGTATTTTTTATGAATTTTCGTGATATATTTATTACGATGTTTCGTATAAAATTCATTACATATAGGGAAAATACCTATGTCCGATGGAAAGCGTCCGCTCCAACAAGATCTGACAAAGTGGCAACTGCTTTTCTCCGTTCTTGAAGAAGGGTCGGTTGCCAAGGCAGCTGTTAAAAACCAGACAGATCGACCGCAACTGTCTCGTCTTATTAAGCAATTGGAAACGGAAATCGGCCGTCCGCTTTTTACGAGACGAGGACGCAATATTGTTCCGACGCAACTGGCTTTGGAAGCGAAGGAAACTCTCTCGCCTTTGATCGCAAGCTTTAATGATCAGCTCAAGTGGTTAGTGCGCAGTCCTGACTCGCTTAAAGGCAATATTCGGCTCGGCGCCATGCCCGGATTCATGCAAAACGAGATTGTTCCGCTTGTAGTGGAATTTCAAAAAACCTATCCGGATATCTCCTTTGATGTTCAGTCAGAAGAAGACCCTGAAATTCTCATGAACGGATGTTCGGACGTCGTGTTTTATTATGGACCTCGGGGGCGAAGCGGACTCGTCGAGCACTGGGTAACTCGGTCTCTTTTCGTTGCGTGTGCTTCCCCTGAGTACCTGCGAAAGGCCGGATTTCCCAAAACACCGGCTGATCTCGTTCAGCATTCAGGCATTATCTTTACGGGATCGTGCCGACCGCATCAGGAAGTCCTCCAGTTGGGAACCGATGAGGTGCACTACCGCTGGAAGTCCAAAATTCGCTTTAACAATATTCTTTCGGCAAAAACGGCGGCTGTTAACGGGGCAGGCGTCCTTTTGGATTGCCCGGCTCATCATTGTTTTAACGAGATCGTTCGCGGTGACCTTGTCCCTGTTTTGGAGGGCTGGCACGTCCCCAATCTCGAAAATTACATCGGAGCTACCGCCGAGGCGTCTTCATTAAAGCGTGTTGCGACCTTCATTGACTGGTATATCCGCCGTCGCCGTGAGATCGAAAGTGCAATGATCCGTCGACTCCAATGGGAGTTCGGCGTTGTCGTATCCTGACCGACGTGCGCCGAACGGTTAGGGGAGAGAAAACACCAGCCGTTATAATTGACCGACGGCGGTATTTGCCGCATGGCTTTCTTTAATCCTTCCGATAAGACGGTGCGGTCGGCAGCAAAAGCGGGGATGGGTCATCAGAATGAATAAGAAATCAATCGTTATTGCCACTCGAGAAAGTGCTTTGGCTATGTGGCAAGCCGAGCACGTCGCCGGATTGCTCCGCGAGCACTGGCCGCAATGTGTTGTGTCGATTAATGCGATGACAACCCGAGGCGATCAGATTCTGGATAAGAAACTCTCGAAGGTCGGCGGAAAAGGTCTTTTTGTCAAAGAGCTTGAATTGGCGATGAAAGAGCGGCGTGCTGATCTTGCCGTGCACTCGTTAAAAGATGTCCCGATGGATTTGCCGGTCGGCTTTGTCTTGGCCGTTATTACCAAGCGAGAGGATCCGAGAGATGTTTTTGTCAGTTCCCGCTATGAGACGATCAATTCCATGCCCGAAGGTGCTGTGATCGGTACCTCGAGCCTAAGACGCGAATTGATGATTCGAAGTCGGTTTCCGCACTTGAACGTGAAATCTGTGCGCGGCAATGTCGGAACGCGCTTAGGAAAATTGGATGCTGGTGAATACGATGCCCTTGTCATGGCCGGGGCGGGTCTAAAGAGGCTTGGTTTTTCCGAGCGGATACGAGAGTGGTTGCCCGTTGAAGTCAGTCTTCCGTCGCCGGGGCAGGGGGCGCTTGGCATCGAGGTTCGATCCGATGCCGCGGAAACGATCGAGGCTATCGCATTTGCCGATGATGTGAAAACTCGCGCCGCCTGCGAAGCCGAGCGTGCCGTCAGTCGTGCCTTGGGAGGATCCTGTCAGGTTCCTCTGGCAGCGTATGCCGTTGCAGAAGGGGAGATTCTTTGGCTTCGAGCTCTGGTGGGAGATCACCGCACGGGCGAAACGCTTTTTGCCGAAGCAAGATCCAACTTGAGTGATCCGCAGGGAGTTGCCGACCGCGTTGTTGAGGATTTGCTCAGATTGGGCGCCGAGGAGCTTCTTGACAAGGTTTTGCGCGAGACAACCCAGGCATGAGAAAAGCAAAGCGTCTGATATTGACGCGCTCCGAAAAGGATTCTTTGGCCATTGCGGCAAAATTGCCGCAAGCGTCTGTGTGGGTTTGGCCGGCCTTTCAATTTGCAAAGCCGCAAAATGCTTCGTTAGTCCGGGAGCGCCTGAAGGATCTTTCCGATACGCAAGCTGTGTTGCTGGTCAGTCCGACGGCTGTGTCGTTTGCAAGAGACTACATCGAGAAATGGCCGAGTTCTGTCGCAGCCTGCTGCGTCGGAGAAGCGACGGCCGATGCTGTCCGAAAGGCTTGGGGCACCTCCGTTCAAATCATTTCCCCGTCAGGCGGAACGTCAGAGTCGGGAAGCGAGGCACTTTTTTCGCAAATGAAAAAGAACGGACTCGTGCGTTCTGTCTTGATTCTTCGAGCGCAGAGCGGCCGAGAATGGATGGCGCAGCGCCTGCAGGAAGAAGGCGTTCGAGTGGAGAAACTCGGTGTCTACGAAAGAATCCCGCTGGAATTGGACGAAAAAAAGAAGCTGGAGTTGATTCGTGCGATGCAAGAAGAAACACCGGTTCTTCTTGTGACAAGCACCGAGGCTGTCGGCGTTTTAAAGCGCGCGTTTTCTTCGGTTAGCGGCGCCTTCGAATGGCTTCGGTCCGGAAGCGCCGTTACGATTCATCCGCGGTGCCGGCAAGCCCTTCTTCAGGAGGGGTTTCTACACGCAGAACTGGCCGAACAGTCGAATGCTGAGGCGGTGGCGCACTGTTTAAGTGCTGCGCTTTCAGACTGAAACAGTCGGGTTTTTAGACACATCCACCCAACCGTCGGCTTCGGCACTGGCTTCAAGTTCGGGCAAGGTCAATTCCACAGCGCTGTTTCTGGAGCCGCAAGCCGGGAATATTTTTTCATAGCGTTTCAGCGATTCGTCGAGATACACGCGGCAACCTTCCTTGACCCCGAACGGACAGACGCCGCCCATGGGGTGCCCCGTGAAATCTTCAACGGCTTCGTGTGCAATCATGCTGGCTTTGACATGAAAGTGATTTTTAAACTTTTTATTGTCAATTCGGGCGTCCCCTGCCGCCACAATCAGAACAGGGCGGCCTTCGACGAGGAAGGCCAGCGTTTTGGCAATATTGCCCGGAGCGCAACCGAGAGCTTGAGCCGCTGTTTCAACGGTCGGCGTCGGCTGGTCACAGATGCGGATTTTGTCAATCATACCGTGGCGTTCAAGCTGTGCCTTGGCAGATTCAAAACTCATAATGCTTTTTCTCCTTACGGAAGGCTAAACGCTAAAATCCTCTCACCTTTGAAAGGATGAACGCATCATGCTAAGCATTTCGGTTTTACAAATCAATGCCACTCTCGGGAACTTTGAGGCAAACGGCAAGCAACTCCTTGAGGCCGCAGAACGCGCCAAGAAGGAGGGATCAGCGTTTCTCTGCGCCCCTCTCGGGGCATTAAGCGGTTTTCCGGTCGGGGCGTTTTCTCGGCGTGCCGAGTTTCTTTTGGATCAGAAGAAAACCTTCGAGCAGTTAGCCAAAGACCTGCCGATTCCCGCTTTGTTCGGCATGGTTCCCGGCCTTGTCTTTGTCCAAAACGGGCAGAGCCGACTTGTTGTCAACGGAGAAGTTTTAACGGTTGCCGGAAAGCAGATCGGCATTTTCACGCATCTTGAAGCACTCAAAGAGAGCGTGACTGACTTAAAGTTGCGAGGTGCACAGGCCGCAGTTGTCGTTGCGGCGGATCCCTACAGACGCCAACGGCCTTCGAAGCGGCTGGAATCGGCAAAAGAGGCGGCAAAAAAAGCGGGTATTCCCGTTCTTTTCGTCAATTTGGTGGGCGGTGCGGATCAATGGGTTTTTGACGGCGCCAGTTTTGCTTTGAATGCGCAAGGTGAGCTGACGCATCAACTTGCCTCGTGTGCGCAAGACTTCCGCACGATGGATCTCGCCTCCGAGCGGATCGATGCGGTTCCCACTGAGGATCTGGAAGAACTTTACGACGCCCTCGTTTTGGCTCTCGGCGACTACGTGAGAAAGAATGGATTTAAAGAGGTTCAGATCGGACTGTCAGGAGGCGTTGACAGCGCCTTGACGGCGGCGATTGCATCGGATGCGCTGGGGGCTGAAAATGTCCACGCACTGATGATGCCCACGCAGTTTACGGCGGATTTGAGTCTCAGTGAGTCCAAGCGCTTGGCCGAAAACCTCGGCATTCACTATGCGGTTCGTCCGATCGGAGAACTTTTTGAGGCCTACCGCAAGGCATTGGCCGAGGATTTTGCCGGAAAATCATGGGATGCCACGGAGGAAAACCTCCAGGCTCGCATTCGCGGCAATCTTTTGATGGCTCACGCCAACAAATTCGGACGACTTGTGATTGCGACAAGCAATAAAAGCGAGTCGGCTGCCGGCTATGCGACGCTTTACGGGGACACGGCAGGTGCCTTTGAGGCAATCTCCGATGTCTACAAGACCGACGTTTGGGCGTTGTGCCGCTGGCGCAATGCGCGTGCAGGGAAAGAGCTGATTCCTGAGGCGATTATTTCGCGCGCCCCGTCGGCGGAATTGCGCGAAGGACAGAAGGATTCTCAGAGTCTCCCGGAGTATGCTGTGTTGGATGCCGTTTTGCGGCTTTACGTGGATGAAGGCAAATCGGTTTCCGAGATTGTCCGTCAAGGATTTGATAAAGAACTTGTTCAAAGGATTGTCCGCATGACGCATCGTGCGGAGTTCAAACGCCAGCAGTGCCCGATCGGAGCGCATGTTTCTGCCGTGTCGTTTTCGTCAGAGGCTTGGAAGTATCCGATGACGGTTTGGTTGAAAAGATAAGGAAATACTATGAGTCAATTGCGTCATTTTTTAAAGTTTGCGGATTTCAGTGCCGAGGAGTTGGAGCACATGCTCGAACGTGCTCTTTGGATCAAGAAGCAACAGAAGGCCGGTACTCCGTATGAACCGTATCACGGCAAAGTGCTTGCCATGATCTTCGAGAAGGCAAGCACGCGCACACGCGTGTCGTTTGAAACCGGTTTTTATCAAATGGGCGGCAACGTTGTGAATCTGACAAGTCAGGGCTCTCAACTCGGGCGCTCCGAGTCGATTGAAGACACGGCTCGCGTCATCAGCCGCATGGTGGATTTGGTGATGATCCGTACGTTCGGACAGGATCGGCTGGAAGCGTTTGCCAAAAATAGCCTCGTGCCGGTGATTAACGGACTTACCAACGAATACCATCCGGTACAGATCATGACTGACATCATGACGTTTACGGAGCACCGCGGTTCCATTAAGGGAAAGAAAGTGGCTTGGATCGGAGACGCCAACAACATGAGTTATTCATGGTTGGAGGCGGCAAAGATTCTCGGCTTTGAGCTGACGCTGGCTATCCCTGAGGGCTATCCGATTGATACGAGTCTCATTCCGGCCGGGGATTACTACACTGTCGTACGCGATCCGATTGAGGCCGCGCGCGGAGCACATCTTGTGACGACGGACGTCTGGACCTCGATGGGCTTTGAGCAAGAAAACGAGAAACGTCGGCGTGATTTCGCAGGGTTCCAGGTCAACGATGCCGTCATGGCTGCGGCGGATCCGAAGGCGCTCTTTATGCATTGTTTGCCGGCACATCGCGGCGAGGAAGTGAGTGCTTCTGTGATTGACGGGGCTCAGTCGGTTGTTTGGGATGAAGCAGAGAATCGTTTGCATGCCCAAAAAGGCGTCATGGAATACTGTCTGTCGGGTCTCGTCGGATGATGCAGGAGGAATCTGGCGGACTTGTTCGCTTAAGCAAGCGAATGAGCGAACTGGGACTCTCAAGTCGGCGCGAAGCCGATGCGTGGATTAAAGCCGGACTTGTGAGCGTCGACGGACGGATTGCCGTTTTAGGCGAGAAAGTCCGTCCGGATGCCCGCATTGAAATCAACCGGGCAGCCAAACAGGAACAAAGCGGCCGCGTTACGATTTTGCTTCACAAGCCGGTCGGTTATGTGAGCGGGCAGGCCGAAGACGGCTACCTGCCGGCTCGTGTGCTTGTCACGCCGGAAAACCACTGGCAAGGCGATGCCTCCGCCCGGCGTTTTTCGCGTTCGCAGCTAGAAAGTCTCGTGCCGGCCGGGCGCTTGGACATTGATTCTGTCGGACTGCTTGTTCTCACGCAGGACGGGCGCGTGGCAAAAACGCTGATCGGGGAAACGTCGGAGGTTGAAAAAGAGTACATCGTTCGCATCGCGAATGCGGACGGAACGGTGCCGGCAACGTTGTCCGAACGCAATCTTCAACTGTTGAATTTCGGTCTGAAGTTAGACGGCAAAGCGCTTTTGGCTGCTCGGGTCACGCGCCTGAATGCCGATGAGTTGCGCTTTATCCTCAAAGAGGGAAAGAAGCGGCAAATTCGCCGCATGTGCGAGGCCGTCGGACTGAAAGTCCTTCGACTCAAGCGCGTGCGAATCGGCGCCGTTCGGCTCGGAAAGCTTCCCTACGGACAGTGGCGTTATCTCGGTGAGAATGAGTGCTTTTAAAGCACGACCTATAATGGCAAGTCAACTTCAAAACGAAGAGGTCGGTTATGGATCTGTCCCAGTTAAATGATGATGAAGAAGAAGTCAAACTTCCGGGATTGCCGCCGAATACGAAAAATTACATGACGCCGGCTTGTTATCGGCGTTTGCTCGACGAACGGGAAAAACTGGTCAACGTCGAGCGTCCGGCGATGGTGAACGTCGTCAGTTGGGCAGCAAGTAACGGCGATCGCAGTGAAAACGGGGATTATCTTTATGGCAAGCGCCGCTTGCGGGAGATGGATCGGCGTATCCGTTTCTTAAATAAACGCATTGAATCGGCCGAAGTCGTGGATCCGGCCAGTCGTCCTCAGACCGATCAAATCTTTTTCGGCGCCACGGTGGTCTATGAGACGCTGTCGGACCATGCGGAACACACAATTCGCATCGTCGGCATTGACGAGGCGGATCCGGAACGCGGCGACGTCAGTTGGGTCAGCCCGATTGCCCGAGTTTTTCTCAAAGCCCGAGAGGGCGATCAGGTCAAACTGCCGACGCCTGCAACGATTGATCATCCGGCGCATGTCGAAGTTTTGGAGATCATTGAGGTTCGCTACGTCAATGAATCTCCTCGTTAAATAAAAAGGCCGTCGCTTGTGTTTTCGACGGCCTTGGTGCGGCTAACTGGAGCGACGCATCATATCGAAGAATTCGGAATTGCTCTTCGTGTTTCTCATCTTGTCTAAGAGGAATTCCATCGCCTCGATCTCATCCATATCGTAAAGAAGCTTGCGAAGTACCCAGACCTTCTGCAGAACATCCGGCTTTAAGAGCAACTCTTCGCGACGCGTTCCGGAGCGGTTCACATTGATGGCCGGATAGACGCGTTTTTCCGCCAGACGTCTTTCAAGGTGGATTTCCATGTTGCCGGTTCCCTTGAATTCTTCGTAAATCACGTCATCCATTCTTGAGCCCGTGTCAATCAGAGCTGTTGCAAGAATCGTCAGGGAGCCTCCTTCTTCGATGTTGCGGGCTGCTCCGAAGAAGCGCTTGGGTCTTTGCAGGGCATTGGCATCAACGCCGCCCGTGAGAACCTTGCCCGAACTCGGAATTACCGTGTTGTAGGCACGTGCAAGACGCGTAATGGAATCCAGAAGGATCACAACGTCTTTTTTGCTTTCAGCCAGCCGTTTGGCTTTTTCGATCACCATCTCGGCTACCTGAACGTGGCGTGTGGCAGGTTCGTCAAAGGTGCTTGCAATCACTTCGCCGCGCACGGAACGCTGCATTTCCGTCACTTCTTCCGGACGTTCGTCAATGAGGAGAACGATGAGAATGCAGTCGGGGTGGTTTGTGGTGATGGCATGAGCAATGTGCTGCATGAGAACGGTTTTGCCGGATTTCGGGCTGGCAACCAACAGTCCGCGCTGACCTTTTCCGATCGGAGCAATGATGTCGATTAATCGACCCGTGATGTTCTCATCACCGCGCATGTTGCGCTCTAAAGAAAGCGGGACGTTCGGAAAGAGCGGCGTGAGGTTCTCAAAGAGCATGCGGTGCTTGAGATTTTCAGGCGGCTGCCCGTTGACGGTGTCAACCTTCACAAGGGCGAAATAGCGTTCGTTGTCTTTCGGCGTGCGAACTTCGCCCTCGATGGAATCGCCGGTATGCAGGTTAAAGCGACGAATCTGCGACGGGGAGATATAAATATCGTCCGTGCTGGCAAGATAGCTCGTATCGGGGCTGCGCAAAAATCCGAAACCGTCTGGAAGAACTTCCAGCGTTCCGTCCCCGAAAATTTGTTCACCGGATTTCGCCCGTTTTTTGAGGATCGCGAACATCAGCTCTTGCTTGCGCATGCGCTGAGCGTTCTCGATTTCCAATTCCTGCGCCATATCGAGCAGATGGCTGATATGCAGTGTTTTTAATTCAGAAAGATGCATGAAAATTTGAAAAGAAATGAAGGGAGAATCACCGATGTCTGAGGTGATTCTCCGTGAGGAAATGAATTAAAGAAATTGTTCAATGAAAGCAGCCAGCTGAGATTTACCCATGAGCCCCGTATGCTGACCGACGAGGGCACCGTTTTTGAAAACTAAAAGAGTCGGAACACCGCGAACGCCGTTTTCGGTTGCGACATTGCTGCTTTCGTCAATGTTGTACTTGGCAAACAAGGCGCGACCTTCATAAGTCTCTGCCGCTGCATCAATCAGAGGAGTGAGCATACGGCACGGTCCGCACCAAGGCGCCCAGAAATCGACAAAAACCGGCATATCCGAAACAGCTTTTACCTGTTCGTCAAAGTTGCTGTCGCAAACAGAAAGGATCAAATCGCTCATCGGCAAATTCCTTTTAGTAACATCGTCGAAAAGTCTGCAGGCGTTCTTCTTTCAGGAAATCTTTCAAGCGTATGGTTTGAGAGACTGCAGTGACGTAAAGAAAAAACCTGAAAGGGAAAAAGTCGCGACGGCTCTGGAAATAGGGCGCAATGCGAGAACATCACGGGCAGACGTCAAAACTATATCAAAAAACTCAGTGTTCGTGCGGCAGATCAGAATGAATTTTTCGGAAAAAGGAAGCGACGACAGACCCCGAGACAATGTTCCAGAAGCTGAAAATCGCAGAAGGGACAGCGGTCATCGGCATCGCAGAGAAGTGCAATGCGGCCAGTGCCGCGCCGAGGCCGGCATTTTGCGTGCCGACTTCAATCGAAATGCACTTTCGTTTGGCAAGATTAACTCCGATGGCAAGGGCAAGCAGATAGCCGAGTACGAGTCCTAAGCCGTTATGAAGAATCACAACGAGGAAGGCCAAGGGAGCGGCCTGAGCCAGACAATCTCTGGCGCCTGCGACGACGACGGCAACAATCAGCACAATCGTGATGATGCTGATAAGAGGAAGCACATCGCTTGCCTTTTGTATCTTTTCTCCGAGGAGACTGTGCAGGAGGACGCCTGCCGCAACCGGAACCAGAATGATCCAAAAGATGGACCAAAACATGGTATGCGGGTCAATGGCAATCCATTCCTGTGCGAGCCAAGCGACGATTGTCGGTGTGACAAACGGAGCGAGCAGCGTCGAGCAACTCGTCAGCGTGACGGAAAGGGCGACGTCGCCCCGAGCCAAATAAGTCAAAACATTGCTTGATGTTCCGCCCGGGCAGGCGCCGACGAGAATGACGCCGACGGCAAGTTCTCCGGGAAGATCAAGAGCAATGCAGAGCCCGTAGGCAATGGCCGGCATCAGGCTGTATTGGGCAAAGATCCCCAACACGACTTCCACAGGGTGCGTTAAGACGGCTTTAAAGTCGGACGGCGAAAGCGTGAGTCCCATGCCGAACATCACAAGTCCGAGCATCGGCGAAACCCAGGGAGCAAGAAAAAGGAAAGGATCCGGTCTGAAATAGGCAAAGGCGGCAAACGCAAGCATCCACAGCGGGAACGTTTTGTTGGCGAACTGGCTGATGAGTCGAAGCGTTTGCATTAGAAAATCCGCAGGTTTAAGAATCCTTTGTCAGTCAATGAACCGCACTACTTCAAACTTCAAGTGAAAACCGAAAAAAAAGCCCACCCAAGGTGGACATTTTTTGAAACTGGCTCCCCGAGTTGGGCTCGAACCAACGACCCACGGATTAACAGTCCGTTGCTCTACCGACTGAGCTATCGGGGAATGCAGAAGCGCAACTATATACACAATCTGGGGAATTGGCAAGAGGAAATTCAATTCAATTTTTGCTTGGCAGGAAGGAGACGACAGCGCTGATTGCGCCTGTCAGAGAAGGAGGGTTTTTGCTCCTTCTCTGAAGACTTTCCGATTTTAGAGAACGGCAGCAAAGGATTCTGCGACGTACTGAACGTTCTGTGCATTGAGGCCGCACAAACAAATTCTTCCGTTCTTAACCGCATAGATGCCGAATTCCTTTTCGAGGCGTTCAATTTGCTCCGGTGTGAATCCGGTAAAGGAGAACATGCCCTTTTGTTGCGTGATGAATCCGAAATCGCGTTTGGCTCCGGCTTTCTCAACGGCCTCAGAAAGCGCAGTCCGCATGTTGCGGATGCGTTCCCGCATCGTCGTCACTTCCTTTTCCCAGTCGGCTTTCTTCTGCGGATCCGAAAGAACGTTTCCGACAATTCTTGCGCCGTGCAGGGGCGGATTCGAGTAATTGCTTCGTGCAAGAGCCTCTGCGTTGGAGATAATTTTTTGCGCTTCGCTTTCGCTTTGAGTAACGACGGTGAGCGCACCGACGCGTTCTCCGTAAAGGCTGAAGTTTTTCGAAAACGAGCTTGAAACGAGAAAATCGATGCCGGACTGAGCAAAGAGACGGACGGCCAGGGCATCTTCGTTTAAGCCTTCGCCGAATCCCTGATAGGCGATGTCAAGCAAGGGGATAAGGTGTTGTTTTTCGCAAACAGAGAGAACTTCTTTCCACTGCTCCTGCGTTAAGTCATAGCCGGTTGGGTTGTGGCAGCAAGCATGCAAAATGGGGACGCTCTTTTCAGGCAGCGACTGAAGGTCTTGCATGAGACCGGAGAAATCCACGCCGCCTGCCGGATTGAAGTACCGATAGCGAACGGCTGTCATGCCGGCAGCCTTAAGAATGGAATTGTGGTTTCCCCACGTCGGATTGCTTGTGGCGCCGACCGAGCAGCCGCAAAGCGTATGAAGGATGTCGGCAGCCAGCCGAATGGCGCCGGTTCCGCCGAGAGACTGAACCGTTGCCGCACGACGACTGGAAAGGATTTCGCTGTCGGCACCGAACAGAAGTTCCTGCGTGGCGTGACGCAGGGTCGGATTGCCGCTCATCGGACCATAGTAGTGCAGACAGCCGCCGGGAGTCTGCGCCAACTTCGACTCTTCGTGCCGGACGACGTTTAGCGTGACGGGTTTGCCGTTTTCATCCAGATAAGCTCCGACGCCAAGATTCACTTTGAAGGGTCTTGTGTCGGCGGCGAATCGGACGGCGACGCCGAGAATGGGATCCGCAGGAGCGGGTTCAATCGCAGAAAAGATGGTTTTTGACATAAGGACGCTCTGTTCAAATTCTTTTGATGAGGGAAGATACTATACCGAGAAACAACTTCCGAAAATACTCAGGAAAGTTGATAAAAAGCGTTTCTCAGTTCGGTTGTTGCTCTGCAGACATCCTTTTGCCCGCAGATGGCCGAAACAACGGCAATTCCGTCTGCCTCTCGCGCACGAAGCAGCGTTGCCTCTTTGAGTCCGATGCCTCCGATTGCGACGACGGGAACCGGACAGGCATGAGCGATGCGCTCAAACTCGTCAAGCCCGAGTGCGGGAGCGGCATCCGGCTTGGTCGACGTGCTGAATACCGGGCCGACTCCGGCATAGTCGACGCAGTGAGGATCCAATGTGTTTAACTCGTCAAAACACGTGACGGAAAGCCCGATGAAGGCCTCTTCGCCGAGAAGTTTGCGCGCAAGCCGCGGAGGCATGTCGCTTTGCCCCACATGAAGGCCGTCGGCCTCAATGGCCAACGCCGCCTGCGGGTCGTTGTTGACGATGAGCGGTACGTGAAGCGGCGTCAGAACGCGGCGGATTGCCCGGCCGCAATCAATGAGCTCGTCCGTGTGCCAGCCCGGTGCCCGAAGCTGAATGCAGGTCGCACCGGATTGGGCCGCCAACTTGGCCGTTTGCACCATGCCGTCGGCTCCGCCGCATAAAAACGGGTCGAGCACCAGATAAAGCGTCAGATCGATTAAGCGCCGCATGCCGAGGCCTCGAGACTGATCGCTTCAACCGCATCAAGATAGGCCGTGCGAAAGGAACCGTACCGGAGATCGCCGGCTTTTTCAGCTGCTAGTTTGCAAAGCGCACAGGCGCTGGCTGCGGCCGCAAGCCGGTCTGGTGCCTCGGCAATAAATGCGGCGACAAGAGCAGAGAGTGCGCAACCGGTTCCGACGATGCGACCTGCACCTGCGTGTCCGCCCTGAACGCTTAAAGTTCGCACTCCGTCGGTAATGAAATCAACGGCACCCGTAACGGCAACGATGCAGTGCGCGGCTTTGGCAAGGCTCACGGCGTGTTCCACAGCCAACTCGCTTTCAACGGAACTGTCGACGCCTTTGGCGGTCTTCTCACCGCCGCTTAAGGCAATGACTTCTGACGGATTGGCTCGAATGACGGCAGGGGCTTCGAGAAGAAGTTTGGCGATCATAGCGTCGCGCCACAGACTGACTCCTGCGGCAACAGGATCAAGAACCCAGGCCTTGTTGGCATAGGTTGCAGCGCGGGCACTTAAGAGCATGGCGCTCAAATCCGTGCTGGTGAGAGTGCCGACATTAATAAGCAAAGCGGAGGCAATCCGCGCAAAGTCGGGTGCCTCTTCTTTTGCCGGAATCATGGCCGGGCTTGCTCCTGCAGCGGCAAGCAGGTCAGCGCTGAAAGCGCAGGCCACGGCGTTTGTCATGCAGTGAACAAGGGGGTTGGCGTGCCGGACCCGAGAGAATTCTTGTCGGGCTTTGAGCGGATCAAGGGGTTCGATAGACATGGGAAGACAGATCGTTTCAGTTCGATTAACGTATTGGGCGAACGGCAGTTTGCCTGTGTTCGGATCGGCTTCAGATTATGAAACGGGCTTGACGAAAAAACAACAGAAAAAACAAGTCTATCCGCAAGTGGAATCCCTCCTGAAGGGTTTAGGATGTTTAGAATTAGCGCCCAGGTGCCGAACTTAAGCCCACTTTGGCGGGTTTCGGCGAATTTTCAACCACAAAAACTGGATTTATGGCAAAAGAAGACCTGATTGAAATGGCTGGCGAAGTGCTCGAAGTACTTCCCGATGCACGCTATCGAGTGAAGTTAGAGAACGGACATGAGCTGATCGCTTATACAAACGGCAAGATGCGCAAGCACCACATTCGCATCTTGGCTGGAGACAAGGTCTCTTTGGAACTTTCCCCGTATGATTTGACGAAGGGACGTATTACCTTCCGTCATATTGACGGTCGCGCACCGGCCGCTCCCGCTCCGGCGCGTCGTCGTTAATTCGATTGTCCTGCGGTTTTTCCTCAGGATCCCGTTAATGGGAGTTCCTCTATGAAGGAAGATGCGGATTTCTTTCGACATCCTGCCGCCTGCGGAGAACCGCCGCTCTTTTCTGTCGCCTCTCTGGTTGTTGCACTCAGTGCAACGATTTCCGAGCGTTTTTCTTCCGTTCAAGTGATCGGAGAGGTTCATTCCTTTAAAGTTGCCGCATCCGGACACTGGTATATCGAGCTAAAGGATGAGCGCGAAGAAGCTGTTCTTCAGGTGTGTTTCTTCCGTCAGCGGCGCTTTAATCAAACGTTCGTTCCGAAAACCGGAGATCTCATCGAGGTCGAAGGCCGCTTAAATATCTATGCTCCCCGCGGCAGTCTTTCGCTGAATGCAACGGCGTTGCGGCCGGCAGGTGAGGGCGCTCTTTATGCGAAGTTCGTTGCGTTAAAGGCGCGGCTCGAAGCGGACGGCTTGTTTGATTCGTCGAAAAAACGCCCCATTCCGAAGTATCCGAGACGCGTCGGCATCATCACGAGTCCGAGCGGAGCGGCAATCCGAGACGTTGTTAAGACCATCGCGCTGCATGCTCCCAATATTGAACTGATCTTGTATCCGGCTTCGGTTCAGGGATCTGAGGCGGAAGCCGAGATCATTCGGGCACTTCGCATGGCCGAAGAACGCGCCGAAGTGGAGTGTGTTTTGCTTGTCCGGGGCGGCGGCTCGTTAAGCGACCTCTGGACGTTTAACGGAGAAGAATTGGCTCGTGCGATCGCTCGAGCAACGCTTCCGGTCATCAGCGGAGTTGGTCACGAAACGGATATAACAATTGCGGACTTTGTCGCCGACTACCGAGCTGCAACGCCGACAGCGGCGGCGCTGTGCGTGTCTGCGGGTTGGGAAAGCGCCGCAGAGCGGGTAAATGTTTTGCTTCGGCGTTTGAATGCAGCGAAAGAAGCCAAGTTGCGCGAAGCGCGGATTGTGCTTAAGGCAAGCGCCGATCCGCAGCGAGCCATGGGTGCCTTCTTAGAGGATCTGCATCGTCGCTTTGATGATCTGACGCAGACGTTTGCCTCGCTGGTCAGTGCGGAGTTTGAGCAAAGACGAAACCGGCTGAATGACCTCAGCGCTCGGTTAGGCAGAGTGCGACCGAACTCGATTGAAAATCGTCGCAGATTTGAAGAAATTGTTCGCCGGCTTCAGTGCGCGCCGATCGGTTTGTGGAAAACCAAAAACTGGGTCTTTCAGCATCTGCAAGAGAGGATCGCAAGAGCCAGACCGGATACGACTTTGGAAAGAGAGACGCTTCGTGCGTGTCTTTCTCGATTAGACAAATCCTTGAGGTCAGACTTTGATCGAAAACGATTGATTTTTGATGCATTGTCTGTTCGGCTTGAGCAAAAACGGCCGAATTTGAAAGAGCCGTGTGATCGAGTTCTCTCGCTGACGTCGCGCTTGGAACGAAGCGGCAGGTTGCAAGTTGAACGTCGCTCGGAGCGATTGGAGGCCGTGCTGGCGCGTTTGGAGGCGCTCGATGTCAATCGTGTGCTCGATCGCGGCTTTTGTCTGGTTCGGGATTTAAACGGGCATATCTGTTCCGGAGTCAGCCAACTTCAAGTCGGAAAAAAGGTCGAAATGGTTTTCGGCGATGGGAAGGCCTCGGCTAATGTTGAACAAATCTTAGAAGAAAAATAGTTTGCGTTTTTTCAAACTGTTTTTGCGCTCGCCCCTTCTTTTTTTTGTTTCTTCCTATATGATATGTCACAAGGGAGGAATCTTGTTTGTAACAAGATTTCGGGTTCGGAACTTTCAGAAAATAAAGGAGATGCCCATGCCAGAGTTCGTATTGCCGTCGCTAGATTTTGCTCTCGACAGTCTCGCGCCTGCAATGAGCAAGGAGACTCTCGAATACCATTATGGCAAACACCATCAGGGATACATCAGCAATCTGAATGTCCTTGTGAAGGGCAGTATTTTTGAGGGCAAATCCCTCAAGGAAATTGTGAAGACAGCCCAGGGGGCTGTTTTTGACAATGCTGCACAGGCATTTAACCATTCCTTTTTCTGGAAATGCCTGAAGCCGAACGGCGGCGGAGAGCCGGGAGAGAAATTGAAGGCGGCCATTGTGGCCCGTTGGGGCAGTTATGAGGCCTTTAAGAAGGCGTTTCAAACAGCGGCTTTGTCTCGCATCGGAAGCGGTTGGGTTTGGTTGGTTCACAAATCGTCCGGCTCGCTCGAAATTGTGACGACCTCCAATGCCGGAACGCCGTTGACCGAACACATGCGGCCGTTGCTCGTTTTGGACATTTGGGAGCACGCCTACTATCTTGACTACCGCAATGCACGCGGTAAGTACGTCGAGGCGTTTTTCGCCAGTTGCGTTAATTGGGAATTTGCGGATAAACGCTTCAGCGGCGAACCGAGCGGCTGCGACTGCCGTCCGCAGTAAAACAGCGCTTCTGCACGGATAAAACAAGGGCTTCGCCGACGGGCGAGGCCTTTTTCGTTTTTTCTTTTTGTGACTCTTTAAATTTGTCTTGTCAGTGCGTTAAAATAACTCTTTGCGGCAGTTGAATCTGTGTGTCGGATTGTATGTGCCGATTGAAGAAAAACAAGAAAAAGTTTGTCTTATCTTTTACTCTTTGGAGAGTTGAAAAATGACCATCAAAGTTGGTATTAATGGTTTCGGCCGTATCGGTCGTTTTGTGTTCCGTGCCTCCGTGGCTCGTCCTGAGCTCGGCATTGAAGTTGTTGGCATCAACGATCTTCTTCCGCCCGAGTACATGGCTTATATGCTCAAGTATGACACGATGCATGGCCCGTTTAACGGCACGGTTGAAGTTGCCGACGGACACCTCGTTGTCAATGGCAAGGTCATCCGCATCACAGCCGAACGCGATCCCGCGTTGCTCAAGTGGGGCGATATCGGCGTTGACTATGTCGTCGAATCCACGGGTTTCTTCCTCAAAGACGAACTCGCCCGCAAGCACATTGAAGCCGGTGCTCGCCGCGTTGTGATGTCTGCTCCTTCCAAGGATGCCACACCGATGTTCGTGATGGGTGTGAACGATCAGACGTATGCGGGTCAGGACATTGTTTCGAACGCTTCCTGCACGACGAACTGCTTGGCTCCTTTGGCGAAGGTTGTGAACGATGCGTTCGGCATTGAACAGGGTTTGATGACGACGGTTCACTCCACAACGGCGACACAGCGTACGGTTGACGGCCCGAGCCTCAAGGATTGGCGCGGCGGCCGCGGTGCCTCCCAGAACATCATCCCGTCTTCGACGGGTGCAGCGAAGGCTGTCGGCAAGGTTATTCCGTCCTTGAACGGCAAGTTGACCGGCATGAGCTTCCGTGTTCCGACCGCTGACGTTTCTGTCGTTGACTTGACCTGCACGCTCGTGAAGCCTGCCAGCTACGCTGACATCTGCGACGCGATCAAGGAAGCGGTTGCCGGCCCGATGAAGGGAATCATGGACTACACGGCCGACGCTGTTGTTTCCTCCGACTTCCTCGGCAATACCTGCACCTCGATCTTCGATGAGAAGGCCGGTATCGCTTTGACCGATCGCTTCGTCAAGCTTGTGAGCTGGTACGATAACGAAATCGGCTACTCCAACAAGGTTCTTGAGCTGATCTGCTCGATGGAAAAGTCCGGTAAGTAATTTCCGGGCCTTTTCGGCAAGATTTGTAAAGTAACGAAGGGGTGCCTGCGAGTACCCCTTTTTCGACGCTGCTTGACAGGCGATTCTTCAATGAGGGGGTATTTTGTGAAAAAGATTCTGAGTTTTGCCGTACTCTGCTTGAGTCTTCCGGCACTGGCCGAACAGGTCTTTTTTGACTTCAACGGAAAACTGTATCCGGCTGAATTTGTTGAGAATGATGCGACAAAGGCACTGCTCAAGCGTGTTCCCCTCATGATGAGTTTTGAGGATTTCGGAAAGAGCGAACGCATTTCTTATCTGAAGTATCCGCTGCCGATGACAAAGGAAAAGATTGACTACGTTCCCAAAAAAGGTGACATTGCTTATTGGCCTCCGCGGAGAAATCTCACTGTTTTCCTGACAGATCCGGCTTACAAAGCCGATCTGATCCCGATCGGACGCGTTTCCGATGAAACGCTTGAAATGATCCGAACCTCTCAGAGTTGGGTCATGAATTTGGTGCGCGAAAAGAAGTAATTTCGCCGCTAAAAACAGGCTTAAAAAAAGGGCATGTCTCAAACAGAGACATGCCCGCTTTTATCAGCGACTCCAAACGGTTAGACCCTAACTCCCGGATAACTGATCCCTAACGAAGGACTTTAGGCGGGAGAGGAACGGCAAGAAGCAGCGAGAGGAAATCTCGCTGCTTTTTCGTAATCGGACGAACCACCCAAGCGTTACCAGTGCGC
>CAZDVW010000016.1:0-37632 GCA_964509205.1 uncultured Sutterella sp.
GTAATTAGGGCTTGTTTTTCGAGATTCGAAATTCCGCATCTGCGTCCCTGTTCCAATGCGCTACGAGATTTTTTCAAGCCGCGCAATCCGCAACATCAACTCCTTATTGCCGATGCCGAATCGAATCCAAACCGTCGCATCCGACTCGCTTTGCGCATTGACGAGTCTTAATACGGTTCCGACGCCGAATTTGGCATGCCGAACCTTATCGCCGGGGCTGAGCCCCCACGGATTCTCTTCTTTGATCGGCCTCGGAATCTGGCTGTATCTTGAAAACGACTCTTCCGACCGAGAACGCGAACCGTACCCGGCAGAGCCAGAGAACCCGCCGGTTCGCGAATCGATTCCCCTCCTGACATAGTCAGAGGCGCTTCGGGGCGTTCCAAAACCAGATTGCACGGTACTGCGCATAGAATCGAACCGGCTTCGAATCCGAACTGTCTCCGAATCGGGTATCTCCTTGATAAAAGGCGAAGCGCCGGCAGGACGTCGGTTTCCGTAGAGCATGCGTTCTTCACACCAACTGATGCGCAGGTGTTTTCTGGCTCTCGTCATGGCAACATACAAAAGACGTCTTTCTTCGTTTTCCGAGCGAACCACATCCTCGTGTTCTTTCGGAGGATGAGGAAACAGACCCTTTTCCAGTCCGCTTAAAAAGACGGTATCAAATTCGAGTCCCTTACTCGCATGCACCGTCATAAGTTGTACGGCATCGAGCGTCGTACTCTCGCTCTTGTCATCGCTTTCGAGCACGGCTTGGGCAATAAAACCATCAAGCGGCGACATCTCGCCGCCGGGAGCAACCGTCAATGCGCTTTGTTCCTGCTCAATATCGTTTTCTTGACAGTAGTTCGAGGCCGCGCTCACCAGTTCCGAGAGGTTTTCCAGTCGAATGTCTTTATCCGGCTGTTTGGAATAGTGGTTCTTTAGCCCAGAGGCGTCGATAACATCAGAAACCACTTTGGCCAAGCCGCTTCCCTCGCACTGCTTTCGCATGGTTTCAATTAACTGAACAAAATGACCGGCTCGAGAAAAAGCGGCTTCGCCGGGCGTTTGCAAAGCACTCGTCAAAGCCTCCCACAAACTGACATTCATTGCCCGAGCACGTTGCGACAGTTTTTCCATCGTCGCACTTCCGATTCCGCGCGGCGGCTGATTGATCACTCGTTGCAAACTCACGTCATCGGGCTTGACAAGAAGACGCAGATAAGCCGTGACGTCTTTGATTTCCTGTCGATCAAAGAACCGAAGACCGCCGTAAATGCGGTACGGCATGCTGTTGGCCGTCAGATATTGTTCAATGACGCGCGACTGGGAGTTGTTCCTGTACAAAACGGCAAAATCTGAATACCGAGCACCCGAACGACGGCGATTCATAATCTCCTGAACGATGCTCCAAGCCTCCTCCCTGTCGTCTCCGGCATGGTAAAGACCGATCGGCTCCCCCTTTCCGGCACTTGTCCACAGGCTTTTTCCCATTCGATCTTGATTGAACGAAATCACCGCATTGGCCGCATCCAAAATATGCGAGGTGGAGCGGTAGTTTTGCTCAAGCTTCACAATGTGAGACACCCCGTACTCACGCACAAAGTCAGCCATGTTGCCGACTCGTGCTCCGCGAAAGGCATAAATGGACTGGTCATCGTCGCCGACGCAAAACACCGCACTCTCTTTGGAACCGGGCGCACAAAGCGCCTTGATCCATCGGTACTGCAACGCATTCGTATCTTGAAACTCATCGATCAAAATAAACTTAAACCGTTGCGCATAATGCTCGCGAATTTCTTGATTCTTCTCGAGCAATTCCAAACTCGATAAAAGAAGTTCTGCAAAATCGACCAGCCCCTCTCTGCGGCAGCGCATCTCATAGGCCGCATAAATGCCTTGAGCCGCTCCCGGCTTGTCACCGGCAGACATGTCTGAGGCGCGAAGTCCCCTTTCCTTGGCGTGATTGATGGCCGACTGGAATGCTTTCGGATCATTGTCATCCGTGTTGATTCCCGCCTCTTTCATAATCCGCTTAATCAAGGAAAGCTGATCGGACTGATCAATGATTTGAAATGTCTTCGGCAGTCCGACGTCTTGAGCATGAGCTCTTAAAAGCCGATGGGCGATTCCGTGGAATGTCCCGACCCACATGCTGTTGACGTCTGCGCTCAACATAGCTTCCAAGCGCGTTTTCATCTCACGGGCCGCCTTATTTGTAAACGTCACCGCCAAAATTTCCCACGGAGCAGCCCTGCCCTGGGACAAAAGCCAGGCGATGCGAGTCGTCAGAACACGCGTCTTTCCCGAGCCAGCACCGGCCAAAATCAGGGCGTGCTCATTCGGCAGTTCAACGGCTTCCCGCTGCTTCGGATTTAAGGAATCAAGAAAATCCATATCTCATCACTCAAGTCAAAGTGCGTCGGATTTTACCTGCCTCCGGTTAGAAAAAAATGGAAGGAGAATCGCTCAGTCTGTCAAAAGCTACGACATATTGCCTAGGACGACTGAACGAATGCGGAATATACTTGACCCTTTCTAATTTTTTAGTTCTTCTTTCAAGATTACGCATCATGCGCGAGACATATTCACCGCAGGAAATTGAATCCTCTGTACAAGCAGAGTGGCAGAAAAAAGACGTTTACCGCGCTGTCGAGCACGCCCTCGACAACGAAGGCAAAGAAAAGCCGAAGTACTACGTCTGCTCCATGTTGCCCTACCCATCCGGAAAACTCCATATGGGACATGTGCGCAACTACACGCTCAATGACGTTCTGTATCGCTATCGCCGAATGAACGGCTATAACGTCATGACTCCGATGGGATGGGATTCCTTCGGATTGCCGGCAGAAAACGCCGCGCTCAGCAAGAAAGTTCTTCCCTCGCAGTGGACGTACAACAACATCGCCGATATGAAGGCTCAGATGAAACCGCTGGGTCTTGCTTTTGACTGGTCGCGCGAAGTCACGACTTGCAAGCCGGATTATTACCGCTGGAACCAGTGGATCTTTCTGAAGATGCTGGAGCGAGGAATCGCTTACCGCAAAACGCAGATTGTGAACTGGGATCCGGTGGACAAGACCGTTCTGGCCAATGAACAGGTCATTGACGGCAAAGGCTGGCGTTCGGGCGCTAAGGTTGAAAAGCGCGAAATTCCCGGTTACTACCTCGGAATTACGCAATACGCCGAAGAATTGCTCGCAGACCTCGACAAACTGACGGGATGGCCCGATCAGGTTCGCCGCATGCAACGCCATTGGATCGGAAAGAGTACCGGCGTTACGCTTTCTTTCCCCTATGAGCTCGACGGAGAAAAGAAACTTCTGAGCGTCTACACGACGCGCGCCGATACGCTCATGGGAGTCACGTTCGTGGCAATTGCCGCCGAACACCCGATCGCCAAACGTCTTTCTGAAAACAGAGCCGATCTTCAAGCCTTCTGCGATGAATGCGCAAAGGGTTCTGTCTCCGAAGCCGACATGGCCACTATGGAAAAGAAAGGTGTTCCAACCGGCTTTTACGTCACGCATCCTCTGACGGGCGAACCCATCGAGGTTTGGATCGGCAACTACGTGCTCATGAGTTACGGCGAAGGCGCCGTTATGGGCGTTCCCGCTCACGATGAACGTGATTTCGCCTTTGCAAAGAAATTTGGTATCAAAATCATTCAAACTTGCCAAGTCGAGGGAGAAACCTTCAGCGACGACGCCTGGCAGGAATGGTACGGCGACAAGACGCGGCCGCTCACGCTCGTGAATTCCGGCAAATTCAACGGCCTCGGTCTGCATGAGGCCATCGACGCGATTGCCGATGAGCTGGCTAAAAAAGGCCTCGGACACAAACAAACACAGTACCGCCTGCGCGACTGGGGCATCTCACGGCAGCGTTACTGGGGAACGCCGATTCCGATCATTCACTGCCCGAAGTGTGGCCCCGTCCCCGTTCCGGAAAAAGATCTTCCCGTAATCCTTCCCGAAACGTTGGTTCCGGACGGTTCCGGCAATCCTCTGACCAAATGTGAAGAGTTCCTGCGTTGCACTTGCCCGAAGTGCGGCGCTGAGTCAAGGCGTGAAACTGACACAATGGACACGTTTGTTGACAGTTCGTGGTACTACATGCGTTATTGCTCACCCGACTGTGATACGGCCATGGTCGATGAGCGCAACGACTTCTGGAGTCCGATGGATCAGTACATCGGCGGCATTGAACACGCTGTCTTGCACCTGCTGTATGCCCGCTTCTGGACAAAGGTGATGCGCGATCTCGGATTGGTGAAGTTCGATGAACCCTTCACACGGCTCTTCACACAAGGCATGCTGACGGCCGAGTGCTTCTACCGCGATCTTCCCGATGGTCATAAACGGTGGTACTACCCGAATGAAATCACCATCGAATACGACGAAAAGGGTCGTCCTTCTCGCGTCGTGGCAAACGATGACGGTCAGCCCGTTATCTCCGGCGGCATTGAGAAGATGAGTAAGAGCAAAAACAATGTCGTGGAACCGGGCGACATCATCAAGAAGTTCGGGGCTGACACGGCTCGCACATTCGTGATGTTTGCCGGCCCCCCTGATCAGTCCGCCGCTTGGTCCAATTCGGGAGCCGAAGGAACGTATCGCTTCCTGCGGCGCGTCTGGACCTGGGCCTATTCTCACCGCGAGATGCTGACTCCGAGTGCGCAACTCGGCGATTTTGCAGGCGCAAGCCATGCCGTTAAAGAATTCCGCCGCAACATCTATCTGAATCTGAAACAGGCAGAAGCCGATTTCGATCGGATGCAGTACAACACGGTTGTCTCTGCCACGATGAAGATGATGAATCTGATTGAGGGATTCGAGGCAAACGACGAGCTTGGAAAACGTGCCCTTTCAGAATGCTTCGGCATTCTCATCCGCACGCTCTATCCGCTCGCACCGCACATCACAACCGCTGTGTGGAATGAGCTCGGTTATGCGACCGCTTTCGGAACCGATCTTCTGGACGCCCCGTGGCCGACAATTGATGAGAAAGCGCTCGTCGCCGATGAGGTGAAGCTGGTCGTTCAAGTCAACGGAAAACTGCGCGGACAGATTCTTGTCGCAGCCGACGCGGACAAGGCCACCATCGAAGCCGCTGCCCTTGCCTCGGCAGATGTCAAACGGTTTGTCGGAACAATGACGGTTCATAAGTTCATTCTGGTTCCCGGAAAACTCGTCAACATCGTCGCTCGTTGATTTTTACGTTCACCGTTGAAACAAACGCCGCAAAATCTTCGTTTTGCGGCGTTTTTCTTAGGCAGCCAATCCGCTACCAATTTTCCCGATACTCAAACTTCACATAAGCGGCTCTCTCTGAGCCGTTTGCCCGTTCATAACCGGCCTTTAAATTTAACTGCCAATCCTCAAGAGCCGTCTTGCCCGTATCCTTTTCGCCGAAGCCGAAAATCCCGCCTTCCATCACGGGAACTTCGCGCGAGGATGCGATATTCACGGACGCTTCAGCCCGCACAGACCATGTTGCCGTTGAGCGAAAACTCGCATGATCCGCCATGCAATCAACCGCGGCCAACGAACTTGAAACCTTCCAGTTTTTATCCCCGAAGGCAGCCTTTCCCATGAGAGAAAAACTCGGTCGAACGGCATAGTCCCAAACAGACAATTGCGTATCCGCAGAAATGCCGGCCAAAACATTGCCCCAAATTCGCTTTTTCGACTGCGTCTTGAAACCAACGCCGTCATGACCTCCGAAAAGACTTGTATCCCGAACCTCTCCATCGGTTGCTTTTGCATAAAAGCCGTCGATTCCCACCCAGGGAGTCCAAACACCGTTCTCCCCGCATCGGGTACTCAGGCGAGCCCCGATGCTGCCGATCGTCATTTTCGGCTCCGTTTTGATGCGGTGTTCAACCCCGATTTTTTTCGCTGTCATCTCAGCCCTGCCCGCAGAGACACCTAGGCGCAAAGCACTGGTCTCAGAAATCCGATTCTCAAGAACAGCGCTCACCGCAGCCATCGACGCGTCCCCATTCACTCCTCCCGAAAGATGCCGCGTGCTTGAATTCGTCTTTGTTCCCGAGAGCGCACCGGACACGACCCACGATTCATTTAAAACAGCATCGGCTCCCAGAGAAACCGTCGAAGAGTCTCCGCGAAGCAGTGCATTGGGAACACGTCGTTTCTCGGTGGAAGCCGAAACCCACCAATGTGTGTCATTTGCCGTGCGCTCAATGGCTCTGTCAAGCATGTTTTCATGCACGGCATCAAATGCCCTTTCAGCAAGGATGATCGTTCCGGAAGAAAACGGCAGAAAGACCGAAGAATCCACAAAGTCCGCAAACGCCTGATCTCCGACATTGGCGTCACTGATGGCAGCGCGAAGAAGTTCAATGCCCGGAGCCGTCGCCGTGGCGGCATAAAGTCCGCGCTCGGCCTCTTCGACGCAGTGAACCGCTTTCAGGCCCGGCGTGTCCTTCATCCAGCGTCGTTCGATCATGAGAGTCGAATCCCCTCTTCTGACCTGTGCTCGGCCTAAGAGGGTTCCGGCAAAACTGACATAGGCCGGATCCCAGTCAATTCCGAGATCGGTGTTCGTTCCGTCCCAGCCGTAAATCACCAATTCGGCTCCGGGAAGAGCCGTCACCGACACGGCTTCTCCTGACGGGGCGGAGGCAACAGTTTCATTGAAAAGCAAAATCCATCGGGCATCGCTTCCCAACACAACCGAAGGAAAGTTCGTCGTCACTGTCCCGGCTTCGCCGATCAACGCCGAAAATGATTCGGCATTCCCGTTGACGGAAAGTCTCGAACGATTACTCAAAAGAGTCGGCCGGTCGCTGCCGCGCGCTTCAATGACATTGCCCAAAGCCGTCACAATCGCTCTTTGTGAATCAAACAATGTCGTCGCCTCAGGGCAAACATCACCCCAAACCAATGTGCCCTGGTTCAAAACATGCACTGTGCCGCCGGTTCTGCCGCCGGAAACCGTCAGTTCCTTGGCCTGCACAATGGCCTGATGTCCATTGCCGCAAATATTGAGCCTTCCGGACGAAGCATCGAGCGTTTCAATTTGAAAAAAGGTTCTGCGCGGAAGGTCGGAATTGTTTTGGATAACAACGGCCGCATCGTCGAACAAGTCCATTTCTTTTATGGTGCCTTGCCCTTCAAGCGTGGCATCAACCGCTGAAAACTGAACATATCCGTTGGCAAAATCAACATCACCAATGACGGAAACAGTCGGGCGATCGAGAGCCCCGACGCCGTCAAACGAAAGCAAACCGGAAACGCCGTCATTCTCTTTGACGGCTGTCGCGGCCTCAATCACAGTGCTGCAATTCGTCCGAAAAGTGGCACCGTCTTCCAAAAACAGAAGTCCCGTGTTTTCGGCCTGAACGGCAATACGCTGAAGCCTCAGAGCAACGGAATGGTCGTCTCGGTCACGCCCCGTAAATCCGTCGCTGTAAAAATCGTCAGGGCTTGAAAGAAACTTGACCTCATAGGCTGCTTTGTCCGGTCTTGAATTTTGAATAACCAGCGAAAACTCCGCATCTGCTTCCCACGGAGAATGCTGGTCAATTGCATCAAGAACGGCCGCATAGTCTGCCGCAGAGTCCCCTGCCGTCAGATTGACTTCTCGAACCTGTGCCGACGCCGCCTGAGACCCCCATCCGGCCATTCCCATCGCCAGCAACAGCGGAACAATTTGCTTTTTCATCGTAATGCATCCTTTTAAAGAGGGAGGCCCTGCAACAACGCCACGCTGTTTGCCGTTCCTTCTCTCAATTCACAGCTTGAAAACACCTAAAAAAAACCGCCGAACAAATTTGTCCGACGGTCTGCTTCCTCAATAAAAAGAAGTCTTACACAAACAGCCAGACAACCAATGCAAACGTCGGGCAAAGAATCCCGACTGACCAAACCATGTAACCGAAAAAGCTCGGCATCTTAAATCCGCGCTGACGAACGATCGAAACCGTCATCAGATTGGGGGCATTTCCGATGTAAGAGAGAGCGCCCATAAAGACGGCACCCATCGAAATCGCCATCAAGGTTTCCGAATGAACCGTCATCAGCGTCGCCGCATCACCGCCTGCGAGATTAAAGAAGGCCAAATACGTCGGAGCATTATCCAAGAAAGCAGACAAAGACCCCGTCAGCCAGAAAAACATGGCATTGTCCAACTGTCCTTGTTCGTTGGTCACGAGGGCAACCAAAGGCGCAAACACGCCGTCAGATCCCGCACGCAGCATTTCAAGAACAGGAACAATGCAGACGAAAATTCCGAAAAAGAGTTTGGCGATTTCCTTGATCGGTTCAAAGTTAAAGTGATTAACCTCATGAACCCTCTCAGGGGTCGTAAAGTAACTTGCTGCCGCCAAAGCAATAAAGCAGAAATCGCGCACAAGCCCCTGCAAAGGAAGGTGGACGCCAAGGACTTCCATTTCAATGCCGGGCTTCCAAATACCGCTCATCAAGACGGCTGCCACCATGCCGACCAAATAAAGCAGGTTAACGGATCCTTCCACTTTAAAAGGGACACGCTCTTCGACATGGGCGACAAACGAATGTTCCTTGTTCTTTTCAATTCGGTAGAAATATTCATCAATGCCGATATAAACGGCAATGAGAATGGCAAGCGTCACCACCCAGGGCAAAGCGAGGAATTTAAGGGTCCAAAAGAAATCCACGCCGCGAAGAAAACCGAGAAACAGAGGCGGATCTCCGAGCGGGGTCAGGCATCCTCCGATATTGGCCACAATGAAGATAAAGAAAATGAACGTATGAACAGCGTGCCGACGCCCCAAATTGGCGTGGATCAGGGGGCGAATCAAAAGCATCGCCGCTCCGGTGGTTCCCATCAGGTTGGCCAGCAATGCCCCCACTGCCAGAAATCCGGCATTAAAGATCGGACGCCCGGCAAAACTGCTTCGAATGTGGATGCCGCCGGCAATGATGTAAAGAGCGCCGACGAAAAGAAGAAAGGGGATGTAATCGCCGAGCAATGCATGCGCTATTTCCGTAACGGCAACACTCGCATCAAACAGACAGAGCATCGGAACGGCGCACATTAAGGCCCAAAAAACAGCAACCTTGCCGTAATGGTGATGCCAGAAATTCGGAACAATCATCGGGCAAAGCGCCAAACTCAGAAGAATCCCGGCAAAAGGAACCGCCCAAAGAATGGAAAGTTCCGCTCCGTTTATCGACGAGGCAAAGGAAACAGCGGGAACAAACCCCGCCATCAACACGGCAAGCGTGCGAGTGATACTCATGCTTTCCTCCCTGTAAGGAAAATTTCAACTTCCTTCACCCTGGTTTTTGATTGTAACAAAGAGTTACATGCTGTCAATCTCCTTTGAAAAAATTTTTTTCAAAAAAACTGACAAAGGCATTCCGGTATTTTTCCCAAATCGCTGAGCCGCCATTTTCAAAGGCAGTTCTCTGTGATTTGCTTCGGGAGCTGTCTTTATCTGCCTTTTTACCCTTGCATCAATGGTACAAAATCCAAACAATACTTTGCCTTCAGAAGCCATTTCTCCGGTCACTCAATGCGTTTGGGTTAGAATCGCATTCAAACGATCTTGTGCGCCCTGATGACGGGGCGTTTTAGTCATCGATATTTTTGTGAGACCGTCTTATGAAGGAAATTCGCACGCGTATTGCCCCGTCTCCGACGGGAATGATGCACCTCGGAACAGCACGAACAGCCATCTATTGCTGGGCTGTTGCCCGCCATCTCGGCGGAAAATTCTTGCTGCGCATTGAAGACACCGATCAGAAGCGTTCAACGGCAGAAGCCACGCAAGTCATTCTCGATTCCATGAAATGGCTTAATCTCGACTACGACGAAGGCCCCATTTACCAGATGGATCGCCTTGCTCGCTACAGAGAAATTGTGGATCAAATGCTTGCCGACGGACGCGCCTACAAATGTTACGCCACGCCGGAAGAGCTCGATGCCATGCGCGCCGCTCAGAAAGCGGCCGGGCTTAAACCGCGTTACGACGGACGATGGAGACCGGAAAACTGCGTCGGCAAACCCATCCCCGAAGGAATCACGCCCGTTATTCGCTTCCGCAATCCCGATGACGGCGAAGTCACATGGGACGATGCCGTTTACGGAACCATTACGGTCGCCAACAAGGAACTGGATGATCTCATCATCATGCGCGACGGCATTCCGACGTACAACTTTGCCGTCGTTGTCGACGACTGGGATATGAAGGTCAGCCATGTCATTCGCGGAGCGGATCACATCAACAACACGCCTCGACAGATTAACCTTTACCGCGCCCTGGGAGCGGAAGTTCCTGTTTTCGGTCATCTGCCCCTTATCAACGGACCGGATGGACAAAAGCTTTCCAAACGCCACGGAACCGTATCCATTCTCGAGTACAGAGACCAAGGCTTTCTTCCGGAAGCCGTCATCAACTACTTGGCTCGCCTCGGCTGGGGGCACGGCAACATGGAGAAATTCAGTTGCGAGGAATTAGCCAAGGTTTTCGAGCTGAAAGATTGCTCTCGTGCGGCAGCTCGCATCGACTTTAAGAAATTCGAGTGGCTAAACGCCCAATACATGAAAGAAGCCGATGACAAGCGATTGGCTGATTTGGTCAAGCCCCGTATTGAAAAACGCGGCGGAAAACTCGAGGGAGCTGCCGACCTTGCCGGCGTTTGCTCTCTTCTGAAGAGCCGTGCGGCAACGCTTGAAGCTCTGGCGGATGCAGCAATGCTTTTCTACAAGCCGCTGGAACGCGATCCTCAGGCGGTTAAAGCCGCTCTCGCTGACGGAAACAAAGAAGCCCTCTTGGCTTTTGTCGAGGAAATTAAGGGGCTTGACGACTTTACGGCTGAAAACATTTACGGCGCTCTGAAAGCCGTCATGGAAGCGAAAGGCATCAAGATGGGACCGATTGCGACGCCGTTGCGCGTGCTCGTCTGCAACGCAGACAGAACGCCGCAAATCGACCGAACTCTTGCTCTCTTCGGAAAACAAGAAGTCCTCTCTCGGATTGGATCCGGTCTTGCAATGGCCGAGTAATCGGATCGGAACCGCTTCAGTTTCACGCCCTTTGCCGACACACGAACAAACGGGAGCGAGTTTGCTGAAGCGGTTTTACTTTAGTTGTTTCGAGGTAAAGGCCGAAGTCTGACGATTGTCGCCCCGGCTCCTCCGTCCCTTTCGTGAGGCTCGGCAAAAGCGACCACTTCGTCGCGTTGTTTGAGCCACCTTCTGACTTTTTCCCGAAGGATTGACAGACCGTTGGGCGATCCGTTCCCCTTCCCATGAATGATGCGGATGCAATAAAACTCGCGCATCTGGCAATTCTTCAAAAATTGAGAAACCGCTTCTCTGGCCTCTTCAACGAACATCCCATGCAAATCCAGCTGTGCCATGACAACCCACCGTCCGCGCCGCAAATCGCGCGGAACATCCGGGCCGACGGTCGGGCGTCGAAATGACAAACCGTCTTCGCTTTCCAGAAACTCAATCGAATCGGCTTCGTCGCTCAGAGATTCATCAAGAACCGATCGGTTATCCGCAATCGTCTGCTTGGGTTCCGTCGTTGCCTTTGTGGCATGTTGCACACGGGGCGCAACGCCAAGCGGCACAACGCCTGCCTTGCGCATGGCCTCGGAAAAATCGATCGGAACGTCTCTCTGATCAGCTTTAAGACGAACATCGGGAGCACTCTTGACACCGCCCTTTTTCATGGCTTGAAGAAATTCCATCGTCTCGTTGGCGATTCGAGTCTGAACCTTTTCTTGCTTTTCGGACAGCTCTTTGCGACGTCGTGCCGTTTCCTTTAACTGGGCGGCCACGTCCTTGAGTGCATCAAAACGATTGCTCATGACCAATTAACCTGCCAAAGACTCAAGATAGCGCTGTGCATCAAGAGCGGCCTGACAACCGGTTGCAGCGCTTGTAATCGCTTGCCGATAAACTGAATCTGCACAGTCACCTGCCGCAAATACACCGGGAATGTTTGTCGCCGTCAACGCTCTTTGCCCCGGTCGACGCGTCACAATATACCCGTGATCCAGTTCCAGAACATCGGCAAACACGGCCGTGTTCGGAGCGTGTCCGATTGCAATAAACACACCGTCAACAGTCAATGTCTCCCGCACGCCTTCGCCTTCAATGGCCAAACCGTTCACTCCCTTGGCGTCGCCGAGAATTTCCGACACCGTCCTCGGCGTGTGAAGAATAATCTTGCCTTCTTTCACAGCCTGCATGAGCTTGTCGACCATCACCGGCTCTGCTCGGAATGCATTACGTCTGTGCACAAGGTGTACGACCGAAGCAATTTGACTCAGATAAAGCGCCTCTTCCAGTGCGGCATTTCCGCCGCCGACAACGGCAACCGGTTTCTGACGGTAGAAAAATCCGTCGCACGTCGCACAGGCAGACACCCCTTTGCCGCGGAAAGCCATTTCACTTTCCAGCCCCAGATACTTGGCACTTGCCCCCGTCGCAACAATCAGTGCGTCACATTCGTATTCACCCATGTCACCGACGAGTTTCATCGGCTTTTCGGAAAGAGACACCTTCTGAATGACATCGAACACAATCTTGGCACCGAACGCCTCTGCATGCGCAAGCATGTTGCCCATGAGTTCAGGACCGTCGATACCCTGAACGGCACCCGGCCAATTTTCGATTTTTGTCGTCGTCATCAGTTGTCCGCCCTGTTCCATCCCGGTGATAAGAACAGGATTGAGATTTGCTCGGGCCGCATAAAGTGCCGCCGTGTAGCCGGCAGGACCAGAACCAATGATAAGAACACGTGCGTGGATGGGGTCAGACATTGAAATCTTCCTCGAAAAATGGATTGAAAAGCATTATAAGTTCCGACTCTTCGAAATCAGACCTCGCCTTGATGCGTCCCGTCAAAAAACGGGGTACAACCAAAGGAAGGAAGGTCGTAGCGATCCGGATATTTAACAGCTGTCAGGTACAAGCCGCAAGCGGCAAATGTCGGAGCAGCCAATGCCCTCTTTCTCGCCAAGAGAACATCTTGGAACCACTGCTTTGACTCACGGCCGATTCCGACATAGACAAGAGAACCGACAATATTGCGTACCATGTGTTGCAAAAAGGCGTTCGCGCGAATTCGAATCCGCAGCAATTTTCCGAAACGCTCGACGGAAACAAATTCGACCGTCCGAACGGGAGACGCCGCCTGACAGTCCGCCGAACGAAAACTTGAAAAGTCATGCTCTCCCAAAAGAAGCTGAGCGGCTTCATGCATTGCCTCTGCATTCAACGGACGCCAAACCCAACCGGCGGTTTCTGCAAAAACCGGTGAACGCACGGCATCGTTAACAATCCAGTATTCATAGGTTCGGCTCAGGGCAGAAAAACGCGCTGAGAATTCATTGTCAACAGCTCTTGCCCAACGAACGGCGACATCTTCGGGAAGAAACGAATTGACGCCTCGAACCCAATTTGCCTCACCGCGGCAACAACTCACATCCATATGAACAACCTGCGAAACGGCATGCACTCCGGTATCCGTGCGGCCTGCACAAATCGTCGGCACCGGTTCCGTCACAAACCGGCAAAGCGCCCGCTCCAGTTCGCCTTGGACGGTGCGTTGGTTGGGCTGCTTTTGCCACCCAAAAAAATGCGTTCCTGCGTATTCAATCCCGAGCGCAATACGATGCAGTTCACCGCCTTTTTGGTCTGACGTCTTTGTCACGAGTGAATTTCCGTCAGAAGTTTTAACGCCGCCGCACGCTGTTTTTCATCCCCTTTCAGGGCGATCTCCTCCAAAAGCTCAATGGCTCGATCCGAAAGCGAAGCTTCCAACAATCCTCGCGCTTTAAGCAGTTTTTGCTCGATCATGTCATCCGAAGACGGCAACGGCACGGAAACGGTTTCAGTCGGCTGTACCTCGCTTTCCTTACTCTCTTCCTTTCTCACTCCGAGATCGATTCCGAGCGTCGGTTCAATGCGTTCTGCCGTCGGATTCGGATTGCTGATGATCGCAGCCTGCAACGCATCTGCCTCGGGTTTAGCAGCCTCACCGTCTACGACTTCTTCTTTTACCTCTGGAGTCGGCTCCGACAAAGCGCTCGCCTGATCGAGAACGTCTTTCTCGGCATTTTCCGTCCGGATTGTCGGCTCAGACCGGGCGGGCAAACCAAAGCTCTCGCCTTTTAGTTCAAAGCCTCGCTGAGCATAGGCATCCGATTCCATTCTGCGGCTAACTGTTTTTTCAATTTCGTCAATCTGCTCTTTGGATGTTTCAACGGGTTTATCGCGGAAGACAACAGGGGCTTCATGTTCAGGTTTGTTTTCGGCAACATCCTTCATGCGTCCGAAGAAATCCCCCTTTGACTGACGCCGGCGCACAAAGTAAACCGCTCCTGCCGCAATTCCAATCCCAAAGATCGCTGCAAACAACGCTTTCCACGAAAATCCGGATTCTTTTTCTGCTTCTTCTGAGCGAACGTCAGAAACTGCCGGCGTTTCCTTGTCGGCTGAAGTAGCTTTTTCCTGCTCGTTCTTGAGCATCAACGAGGCGTCTTCGCGAAGAGGAGCCGCCTCCTTTGAGTCCGAACTGCCGCTTTCTGCGTGAACTGGCTTTTCTTGATTCTCAGAGAGTTGATCCGGAGTCGCTGTTGCATTTGCCGTTGTCTGTGTCGTAGACGCATTGCGTTCTTCCAACAGCATTTCCTGCTTCGGTTGCACGCCATCCGCAGACAAGGGCTGCGAAGCCTCCGGCAGTGCGACGAGCTTGGAAGATTCCTTCGTCTTCTCGTTCATCGCTTTGCGAGCGGCAAGAATTTGCTTGCTCGACAACTTTTTAAGGGCACTCATCTCCGGATTGGAACGTACGATGACATGCGCTTCCTCTCGTGTCACTTTCGCCACCTGAGACGCTGTCGGAACACGCAGCACCGATCCGACCTTAAGCCCGGAAACTCGTCCTTTTTCGAAGGCTTTCGGATTTGCCCGAACAAAAGCAACAAGGATTTGATCCATGCTGGCTCTCGGGTATTTTCCGCGAACCTTGCCCGCAATCGACCACATCGTCATTCCTCTTTTTACGCGAACGGAGGCTTGACGATTGGGCACAGTCGCTGCCTTTTTCTGTTTGACGGCAGAAGGACTTGTTTTTTGCACAACCTTCGGTTTAGGTGATTCCTGAACCGTTGCAGAAGCGACCTTGTCGACTGCCGGCTCGCTGGAAAGGGGCTGAGCAGCTTTTTTCTCAGGCGCGATCGGAGCCGTACTGCTGACTCTCTCCTTGTGGTCAACAGAGACCGTTTCATGCGAATAATTTTGCGAGACAGATTTGGGTGCCGCTAATTTGACGTTGTAAACCTTCGCTTTTAATTTGCCGTCAGACTTTAAAACAAGAATCAGAGGGAATGCTTCCAGATTAATCGCTTCATCGCTCTGAATTCGATATCTGCCTCTGGCATCTTTATTCGGCGCAATGCGCAGCGTCGTGACCTCGGGGACTAGCTTTTTCCCGATTTTTTGGTAATAAGCCGCTGTTCCTAAAGAAACGTCAGCCGCCTCACCGGGCTGCACGTCGCGCAATTGCAGTCTCGCGTCAAAAGGTTCTCCAAAACGCGAAACCAAAGAAAGAGAACCGAGTTCAGCCGCACTGCAGGCCAATGAAACTGCCGTCAAACCCGCGGCGAAAACAGACAAACGCATTTCTTAATCCTCTGCTGAATTTTGTAAAGCAAACTTGATTTTATCCGAACCTGAAAAATCAATCGTCAGTGAAAAACAGGGTTCTCGGAAAATCTCCGAAAACCCTGTTTCCTTGATTTCAGGATCAAGCATCGACAAGAAGTCAATCCAATTCGGACTGAATCTTCATCTTATCGTTCAACGAATCACGAATTTCTTTGCCTGCGCGGAAATAAGGCACGTACTTGGCAGGAACCTGAACGGTTTCGCCGGTACGCGGATTACGTCCTTTACGGGCATTCCGATGCTTTACAGAAAAACTACCGAATCCACGAATTTCGACACGGACGCCGCGGCTTAATGCGCCGATTGTCGTGCGCAAAACCTCATTGACTGCAACATCCGCCTCGCGATTCGTGATATTCGACAACCGTGTAAAGACCCGGTCAATCAATTCTGATTTAGTAAGGGCTCGCATATAAAAGATCCCATGTTTTGGTTACTTTTCTTCGAGTTTTGCCTTCAGAAGAGCACCGAGATTCGTCGTTCCTGTGGCCGCATCGTTGTTGACGCGGTTCAGTGCCTCTCGTGTCTCAGCAGCATCTTTCGCCTTAACCGACAACTGGATCGTCCGATTCTTACGATCAATGCTGATGATAACGGCTTCGACTTCATCGCCTTCCTTGAGCTGCGTGGTTGCATCCTCAACACGCTCGGCGCTGACTTCAGAGGCACGCAGGAAGCCCTCTGTTTCGTTCCCGAGGTCAATAACGGCACCCTTCGGATCAACAGACTTCACCACACCCTTAACGATCGATCCCTTCTCATGAGAGCTCGTGAAGGAGCTGAACGGATCACCGGAAAGCTGCTTCACGCCGAGACTCACGCGTTCACGTTCCGTATCAATGGCGAGGACGACAGCTTCGAGTTCTTCACCCTTCTTGAAATTGTGAACGAGCTGTTCTCCGGACTCTGTCCAGGAGAGATCCGACAAGTGCACGAGGCCGTCAATGCCGCCAGGCAGTCCGATAAAGACGCCAAAGTCCGTAATCGACTTGATCTGACCCTTGACATGGTCACCCTTGTGGTGCGTCTGGCTGAACTCTTCCCACGGATTAACCTTGCACTGCTTCATGCCCAAAGAGATGCGGCGACGTTCTTCATCAATGTCAAGAACCTGAACCTCAACTTCCTCTCCGAGGGTCACGACCTTCTTCGGATCGATGTTCTTATTCGTCCAATCCATTTCGGAAACATGCACCAAACCTTCGATGCCCGGTTCGATCTCAACAAAGGCACCGTAATCGGTGATGTTCGTCACCTTGCCGAACAGGCGCGTTCCCTGCGGATAACGACGAGCAATTCCGAGCCACGGATCTTCACCCAACTGCTTCAAACCGAGAGAAACGCGGTTCTTATCCTGGTCAAACTTCAAAACCTTGGCTTCGATTTCCTGGCCGACCGTCACAACCTCGCTGGGATGACGAACGCGTCTCCAGGCCAGATCCGTGATGTGCAACAAGCCGTCAATGCCGCCCAAATCAACGAAGGCACCGTAATCGGTAATATTCTTCACAACACCCTTGACGATGGCTCCTTCTTTGAGCGTTTCCAAGAGTTTCGCGCGTTCTTCACCCATGCTGGCCTCAACGACGGCACGGCGAGAAACAACCACGTTATTGCGCTTGCGATCAAGCTTAATCACCTTGAACTCCATCGTCTTGCCTTCATAAGGCGTCGTATCCTTCACAGGACGCGTATCAACGAGGGATCCCGGCAAAAAGGCGCGAATTCCGTTGGTCATAACCGTCAGGCCGCCCTTGACCTTGCCTGTGATCGTGCCGGTAACGAGTTCGCCGTTTTCCAAGGCCTTCTCAAGGTTCATCCATGCAGCAAGACGCTTGGCCTTGTCGCGCGAAAGAATCGTGTCGCCGAATCCGTTTTCCACGGACTCAATAGCGACGGAGACAAAGTCACCCGGTTGGACCGTGACTTCTCCGCGGTCATCTTTGAATTCTTCGACCGGGATATAAGACTCACTCTTCAATCCTGCATTAACGACGACAAAGTTTCCGTCAATGCGAACGATCTCAGCGGTGATCACTTCCCCTTGACGCATCTCCTGCTTTGCAAGGCTTTCTTCAAAGAGTTGCGCAAACGATTCGGTAGTAGTGTTGTTGGACATGTATATGAATAAAAAATTTAATCTCGCCCTTCCGGAAAAATCGGGCGGAGTTTCAGAAAAAAACCTCGAACGTCTCCGGTCACATCCGAGGATCAAAAAAATTTAAGCCGACAATGTTCGATACCAAGAAAGGATTCGGTCGACGGTTTCATCAATCGTCATCTCCGAACTGTCAAGGAGTCTGGCATCCGCAGCCGGACGCATCGGGGAAACAGTTCTTTCCCGATCACGCCTGTCACGCTCTTCTAAATCGCGCGTGAGGTCTGCGAGGTTAGCAGAAATTCCACGTTGTATCAACTGTTTGTAGCGTCTTTCCGCACGAACTTTGGCACTGGCCGTCAGAAAAATTTTGAGGCGCGCCTGCGGAAAGACAACCGTCCCCATGTCGCGTCCGTCTGCGACGAGCCCCGGCTCTCGGCAAAGCCCCCTTTCGAGCGAAAGGATCGCTTCACGAACGGCCGGCATCGTGGCCACCTGACTGGCGGCTATCCCGATTTTTTCTTCTCGGATCGCATCGGTCACATCTTGATCGAAAAGGAAAATCTTTCCCTCTTCAAACCGCAACCTCATCTTAAGCGCTGCTTGCGCGCACGAAGCCGCATCGGAAAGGTCCAATCGATTGGCCAAACAACTCAGAGCCGTCAAACGAAACAGTGCTCCCGAATCCAGATAATGGAATCCGAGGACTTGAGCCAGCTTGGAGGCAATCGTCCCCTTGCCGCTGGCTGTCGGGCCATCGACCGTAATCACTTCAACCTTCGGAGGATTCATTGCATCTCTCCTTTTTCTGCTTTTCTCTTTTTCTGCCCGCGCCTACTTAATCAGCGAAGACAATGTTTCAAAATAGTTCGGGAACGTTTTTGCCGTACACGCCGGATTCTCAATCTCGACGGAAACGCCTGAACAAGCCGCCAGTGCAAAACTCATGGCCATTCTGTGATCCGAGTATGTCGCGACGCGTGCCGGATAAAGTTTCGGTCCTCGCTCAACACGAATCCAATCGGAATCAAACCAAACGGATGCCCCGAACTTTCGGATTTCCTGAACCATCGCCTGCAGTCGATCCGTCTCCTTGACTCTCCAGGAAGCGATTCCGCGCAACTCGATGCTGCCTTGCGTCGAAAGCGCCATCGGAACAAACGTCATGGCTGCATCCGGAATCGAAAGGCAGTCGTAGTTCAAGCCGCTCAGCTTTTTATCCGGAGAACGCAACACCTCAATAAATCCGTCGCCGACGTTGACGCTGGCACCCATGATCTTTAATGCCTCTGCGAATTGGACATCCCCCTGAAGCGAATTGCGTCCGACGCCCTCGACTCGAATCGGTCCGCCGGCCAAAGCTCCCAGTGCCAGAAAATAACTGGCCGCTGACGCGTCGCCTTCTACCGCATACGCGAGCGGCGACCGATAAGCGATCGGCTTGACGACATAACCGCTTGAACCCTCTTCGACGACAGCACCGAAATGACGCATCATTTTGATCGTCATCTCCACATACGGACGGCTGATCAGTTCGCCGTCAATGCCGATGAAAAACGGTTCGTCCCTCCCGGTTTGTCTGCCATGCTCGCATGCCCACACAGGCGACATCATGAGCAACGCCGTCAAGAATTGACTGGACACATTTCCCTTGACGGAAACCCGATTTCCTGAAAGATCGGCACGATGAATCGCCAAAGGAAGGCATCCCGGAGTACCCAGATAATCAATCCGCGCGCCAAGCGAGCGCAACGCATCCACCAGATCTCCGATGGGGCGTTCGCGCATACGTTTTACCCCATCCAATTGATACTCTCCGCCGGCAAAGGCAAGCGCTGCCGTCAGCATTCGGGCAACCGTGCCGGCATTCCCGACAAAAATGGTCGCCTGCTGTCTGGGAAAATCCGCCTCCTGAGTAATGGAAACGGCAGAGTCTTCTTCTCGAATGTTGAGTCCCAGTTGCGAAAGCGCCTGAAGCATCCGTTCCGTATCTTCTGCCTTCAGGAGTCCCGTCAGACGTGTTTTTTCCCGGCAAAGAGCCGCTAAAAGCAAGGCACGGTTGGAAATCGACTTCGATCCCGGAAGTCGGACTGTGCCGGACGCCTTCTGAATCGGCGCAATGCGGAAAAGATCTGCTGATGCATCCTGCGGCATGATCTACAAATTCCTCCGTGTTTTAGCGCAACGTTCAAAAATAGCCTCAATTGTCTCGGCGTCTGACTGTTCAATCGCCTCATGCAAGGCCTTTAGGCTCTTCTCATACTGACTTAAACTTGTGAGAATCGCTTCCCGGTTGGATAAACAAATATCCCGCCACATCACCGAAGAAGAGGCGGCGATCCGCGTCGTATCTCGAAAACCGGGGCCGGCCAACGAAAGACGTTCTTGGAAATTCGGCATCGACAAAATCGCATCCACGAGGGCGAATGCCACCACATGCGGCAAATGGCTAACGCTTGCGAAAATCGAATCGTGCTCGGCAACGCTCATCTCCAACAAGTTTGCTCCGGTTGAAGCCCACAGCGTTTTCCAGATATCTCGTGCCTCAGGTCTTGTTTCCGGCAACGGCGTCACAATCGCATTGGCTCCGACAAAAAGAGACAGTTGCGCCGCATCCACACCGGTTTTCTCGCCTCCGGCAATCGGATGCACGGGGCAATAACCGGACACAGAATTGCCTAGGGTTGCTCTGGCATCGGCCACAACACTGGCTCGAACAGAGCCGACATCGCTGATCACAGCGTCTTTTCCGAGCGCTGGGTAAATTTCCTCAAAGACCGAACGCATCGCAAGGACGGGAACCGCAAGCAAAACAGCATCCGCCCCAGCAACGGCTTCGCGCATCGTTTCAGCCACAACATCAGCCGCACCGATCTCGACAGCTTTCTGTGCCGACTCAATGTGACGGTTGTAAGCCACAACGGTATCAACAGCATGCGCAGACTTCATAGCCCAAACTGCCGATGTTCCGATCAGTCCGCATCCGATTAATGCCAGACGCATCTCTTTCTCCTTTATCCGAGACGATCTCTTTGCGTCTCTTTTCTTCAGACAGGTTCCACGGCCTTCGGATAGGATCCGAGCAACTTAAAGACAGAGGTACTCTTTCGCATTTCCTTTAAAGCGGCACTCACAGCCGGGGATTCTGCGTATCCTTCAATATCAACATAGAACGTGTAATCCCAATCGCCGTTTTGCGCCGGGCGGCTTTCGAGTTTAACCATCGAAACACCGTGACGCTTGAAAGGTTCAAGTACTTCGCAAAGTCCGCCGGAAACATTCGCACAGGCAAACCAAATCGACGTTTTAGCCAATTGCGTCGGGATGTCCCTTGCAGGCGTTTTACCTAAAACAAAGAAACGTGTCCGATTTCTTGCATCATCCTGAATAGCCGAAGCAAGAATCTTCAGGTTATACAACTCACTGGCTCGTGCGGCCGCAATCGCTGCCATTTCCGCATCAGAGGTTGCCGCCTGAGCGGCTTTCGCATTGCTTGCCGCTGGAACAAGTTCAACACCCGGCAAGTGCGAGGCAAGCCAATTGTGGCATTGCGCCAAGGCCTGAGGGTGAGCAGAAACGCGTTTGACCTCGGAAAGCGATGACACCTGCGACATCAGATTATGCACGACGGGAACATTCACCTCCCCGACGATACTGAGCGACATTTTGATCATCAAGTCAAGCGTTCTCGTCACAGTGCCCTGTGCTGAGTTCTCAATCGGAACGACCGCATAATCAACGAGACCGGCTTCCGCCGTGCGAAAAACCTCGTCAATATTCGGACAAGCCTGCATCTGGACAAGTCGCCCGAATGCACTCAGTGCCGCCATCTCGCAGAACGTCCCCTGCGGACCAAGATAGGCAATGCGCAATGGCCTTTCCAAAGAACGGCACGCCCCCATAATCTCCCGAAAAATCAAAGCGATTGCTCCGGCGTCCAATCGACTTCCCGCCTGATGCGACTTCGTGATGGCCTTTTCAATCACTTCCCTTTCGCGTTCCGGACGATAGACAGCACTTGTCCCTTTGGCGATGCCGACTAAATGAGCCAATTCAGCTCGTTTGACCAGAAGTTCAACCAGCCGATCGTCCACATCGTCGATCTTTTCGCGGAGTTGAACAATTTCTTCTGTATTCTCACCCATAGGAACCTATCCGTGCTCCTTTGCGAAACTGCGCATGAACTCTGCAAGAGCCGCAGCCCCTTGCACCGGCATTGCGTTGTAAAGCGAGGCGCGGAGGCCGCCCAAGATGCGATGACCTCGAATGTTCTTTAACTCTCTTTTGCCCGCTTCTTCGATGAACTTATCCGTCAGCGACGCCTCTTTCAGCGTGAAAACGACGTTCATACGACTCCGCTCATCGGCTCTGTACGTGTTGACGTAAAAGCCATCGCTCGAATCAATGGCATCGTACAAAAGCTTGCTGCGCTCCAGGGCTCGGCGATTCATTTCAGCAATGCCGCCCTCGGCTCGGATCCAACGGCACACCAAGTTCGCGACATAAATAGCAAAAACCGGCGGCGTGTTGTACATGGACTTTCCCTTCGCATGAACGGCATAATCCAACATCGTCGGACAAACGGAAAGCGCCTTCCCGAGCAAATCTTTACGAACAATGACAACGGTTAATCCCGCCGGGCCGAAATTTTTTTGCGCTCCGGCAAAAACCAGGCCATGTTGCGAAAAGTCAATCGGCCGCGTCATGAAATTTGAACTGATGTCAGAAACCAGTTCGACCCCTTCGGGCGTTTCGGGGACGTAATTAAACTCCAATCCGTGTACCGTCTCGTTCTGGCAGTAGTACAAGTACGAAACATCACTCGGCACTTCATAAGAACCCTTCGGCGGGACAGAAAACACCGATGAGCCGAACGTCAAAGTCTGACCGAATTTTCCGGCCTCTGCACACGCCTTCTTCGACCAAACTCCATTGACGATATAAGCCGCCTTCGCCTTTTCTCCCATCAAGTTAAGGGGAACCATGGCAAACTGCGTGTGCCCGCCGCCCTGAAGAAAGAGGATTTCAAATTCTTCCGGAACACAGAGCAACTCTCGAATCGACGCCTTGGCTTCTTCGCATATTCCCGTAATCGTTGCGCCGCGATGGCTCATTTCGAGAATACTCATTCCCTCGCCTTTGTAGTCAACGAGATTGCTCGCTACTTCCTCCAAGACGCTGACCGGAAGCACACCCGGACCGGCCGCAAAGTTATACACGCGATGCATGGGTTACTCCTCGCTTTCCTTCGTTTCGTCTTTTTCTTCTGCCGTCTTTTCCTGCGCTTCGGCATCATCCTCCGTCACGCGTGAGAGACGAACCAACTTATCATTCTTAAGATCAATCAGCGTGACGCCCTGCGTGCTTCTTCCGCACACGCGAATATCGCTCACAGGAGTACGGACAAGCTTGCCGTTTTCCGTCAAGAGCATGACGCTGTCCTCTTTACGAACAAGCGTTGCCGCCACAACCTTCCCGTTGCGCTCGCTCGTGGCAATGGCAATCATTCCGTGCGTGGCACGTCCGTGGCGCGTGTACTCCGCAATGGGAGTGCATTTGCCGAAACCGTTCTCACAGGCCGTTAACACATACTGAGATTCGTCTTCGGCCACGAGCATGCTGATAAGTTTGGATCCGTTCTCCAGCTTCATGCCGATCACGCCTCTGGCCGCACGCCCCATCGGACGCACGCCTGCCTCATCAAAGCGCACGGCCTTTCCTGCATCCGAAAAGAGCATGACATCATGCGTTCCGTCCGTGATCTCGACGCCGATCAACTCGTCACCCGGCATCAATTCAATGGCCTTCTTGCCCTTGCGCATCGAGTTTTTCAGATCGCAAAGCGGTGTTTTCTTAACGAATCCATCGCGCGTTGCCATAAAGACAAAATGGTTCTCATCAAAATTGCGCACCGGAAGGACGATCCGAATCTTCTCATCGTCCTGCAGCTGCAACAGATTGACGATCGCCTTTCCTTTGCTGGTTCGCGCTGCCTCGGGAACCAAGTAGACGGCCAACTCAAACACACGACCCTTGTCGCTAAAGCAAAGCATCTTGTCGTGAGAATTCGCCACAAAAAGTCTCTCAACAGCATCGCCTTCACGCGTCTGCGAGGCTTTCTTGCCTTGGCCTCCGCGTTTCTGCTCTCGGTACTGATCTAAGCTAAGGCGCTTAATGTAGCCCTCTCGAGAGAGCGTAACGACAACCGATTCGCTGACGATAAAATCGAGCGGATCAAAATTCGGATCCCCCGAGTAGTCGATCTCACTGCGGCGGGGATCTCCGTACTTGGCTTTCAGTTCCGTGAGTTCATTGTCCATAATCTCGACAACACGCTCTGGACGCGCCAGGATGTCAAGCAAGTCCGTAATCGCATCGTGCACCTCACGGTACTCCTGATTAATCTTGTCTTGCTCCAATCCCGTCAATTTTTGCAACGCCATCTGCAGGATCTTGTCGGTCTGAACCGAACTCAAGTGGTAAAGACCATTTTTATCCAAACCGAATTCCGAACCAATCTCAATGGGACGATAATCGTCTGCTGCGGCCGCTCCCCTTAGCAAACCAAGAACAAGGTCAGACTTCCATGCCCGCGCCATCAGCTGCGCTTTGGCAACAGGCGGAGTCGGTGCGGCACGGATAATCGCCAAAAACTCATCAATATTAGAAAGCGCAACAGCCTGCCCTTCCAAAATATGCCCTCTTGTGCGGTTCTTATTAAGGCGGAAAATCGTTCGACGGTTTACCACTTCCCGACGATGTCTCAAGAAGGCCTCAATAATCTGCCGCAGATTCAACAGTCGCGGCTGCCCGTCAACGAGGGCGACCATATTGATTCCAAACGACGACTGCAGAGCCGTCAGCTTGAACAACTGGTTGAGAATAACTTCGCCGAATGCGCCCTGTTTCAATTCCATGACGATGCGCACGGTTTTGCTTGACTCGTCTCGGAGTTCGGCAATCCCTTCAATTTTCTTCTCATGCATCAGTCGGGCGATTGACTCAACCAGCACCTTTTTATTCACTTGATAAGGGATGTCATCGACGACCAACGCCTGACGACCGCTTCGAAGTTCTTCAAAGTGCGTGTGTGAACGCATAATGACGCGTCCGCGCCCTGTTCGATACCCTTCGCGCACGCCTTCGAGTCCGTAGATAACGGCTCCGGTCGGGAAATCAGGCGCCGGTATGCGAGCCATTAACTCGTCAATTCCTGCTTCCGGATTCTTCAAAAGGAAACGACACGCATCCACAACTTCGCCGAGGTTATGAGGCGGAATATTGGTTGCCATACCGACGGCAATACCCGCTGAACCATTCACAAGTAAGTTCGGCAGTTTTGCAGGAAGGACAACAGGTTCTTTTTCCGAATTATCAAAATTTGGAATGAAGTCAACGGTTTCCTCATCCAATCCGTCGAGCATAGCATCGGCAATTTGTGCCAAGCGGCACTCCGTGTAACGCATCGCCGCCGCACCGTCTCCGTCGATTGAGCCAAAGTTTCCCTGTCCCCAAACCAACGGATAACGCATGGAAAAGTTTTGAGCAAGTCGCACTAATGTTTGATAAGCCGCCTGATCTCCGTGCGGGTGATACTTACCGATGACGTCACCGACGACTCTTGCACACTTCTTAGTCGGACGCGAGAAGTCATTGCCCAATTCGTGCATTGAAAAAAGAACACGGCGGTGAACTGGTTTGAAACCGTCCCGAACATCGGGAAGTGCGCGCCCGACGATGACGCTCATTGCATAGTCAAGGTAGCATTGGCGCATCTCGCTTTCCAGTGCAACGGGAAGCGTTTCATAAGAATAGGAAATCGGCATACCGTTCTGTTCGCCGTCGGTCTCCGGAATTTTGTCTTGGGTACTCATGGTCTATGTATGAAATAAATCTTCTTTTTGCAATGCACAGTAAAAAACGCCCCTCCATCCGCGAGGGGATAAGGGTGTCATTGTACGCCCTCAACTACGCACGCGCGCACGCATGCGCACGTGCGTGAGGTCTAGTCCATTTGTCGTAGAAAAAGCACAAATTTTTCCGTTTCCGCTTTCTTTGACTTTTCTCCTTCCTTATCAGAGAACACTTTTAGAAAAATCGTTTATGATATTCATGCGAGGGCTGTATAACATTTTGACTTAAAGAGATACAGTCTCAGGAGCAAGACCGGCTTCAGTGTTGAGTTGCACCGCAGACATTGAAGCGTTGTTCTTTAATCTGCCTCCGGCGTATCAGGCGTGGGCGAAGACGCACAACGGCGGTGCTTTAACAGAGGAAATAGATATGAAGTCTCTTAAATTGAGTCTCGTGGCAGCAGCTTTGATCGCTACCGCCGGTTCTGCAATGGCTGCAGACACTGTCCCCTATCTTTTGGACAGCGCTAAACAGGTTGTGAAGAGTGGCTCCGGTTTGTGCGTCCGCACTGGATTCTGGACACCGGCCTTGGCTGAAAAAGCCGGACAGGCCACAGGTTGCCAGTGTGATCAAGACATCGCCTCCTGCAAGAAGGCTGCCGCCCCCGCTAAGAAAAAGAAGCCTGCCAAGGTTACAGTGAATGCCGACGCCGTCTTTGCCTTCGGCAGCGCCAAGATTTCTCCCGAGGGACAGGCCATGCTCAATGGTTTGATCGCTCGTATGGCCGGCATCAATGTTGATGTTGTCCTCGCCACCGGTTACACCGATCGCATCGGTTCCGAAGCCGCCAACCAGAAGCTTTCTGAGGCCCGTGCGGAAGCCGTTAAGGCCTTCCTCGTTCAGAACGGCGTTGCAGAAGACCGCATCCAGCCGCTCGGACTCGGCTCTGACAATCCTGTTGTTGAATGCTCGAAGGATCTGAGCAAGGCTGACCTCATCAAGTGCCTCGCTCCGAACCGTCGTACAGAAGTCGAAGTCTTCGGAACGCGCGCTGCGAAGTAATTCTTAACGCGAACTAGCGTTGCGTGAACAATGCCCCGTTTGGCCGACTGGTCGGACGGGGTGTTTTTTTGGGAAAAAGCTGAAAATTATTCGAAAGGGCTTTACCTGCACCCTTACTTCTTGAAGAAAATCTTTGTTTCCGCCAAAAGAAAGATTGTTTCAACGGATGACAATCCTAGAGTAGCGTGTCTCTGCGTAAGCAGGATTCACCAGAAGAGGTAACCGCCTGACAACGGAACACCCGCTTTGTCATCAGACAGCCGCCTCGCCTTCCTCTCCGGTTCGGATGCGAATGACCTGTTCCAGATCAACCACGAAAATCTTTCCATCTCCGATTTTCCCGGTTCTGGCACTTTTTTGAATGGTTTCAAGCGCTTGGTCAAGAATATCATCCGTGACAACGGCCTCAATCTTGACCTTTGGGAGAAAGTCAACAACATACTCCGCTCCGCGATAAAGCTCCGTATGCCCTTTTTGACGACCGAATCCTTTGACTTCCGTTACGGTCAACCCATTCACTCCGATCTCGGCAAGCGCCTCGCGAACCTCGTCGAGTTTGAACGGTTTGACAATTGCAATCACAAGTTTCATTTTGTTCCCGCCAACAATATTGACTTTCCGCAACAAGGGAAGAATAGCACCTTCAGAACCTTCTATCGGAGAATCTTTCTTGCTTCAACATAGTAACGCTTATCCGTCGCCTCTCCCATCGAGAATGTTTTTCTCGGAAGTACGCCGTCAAGACCAACCCCTCTGAAAATATCCGACTTCTCAATTTTCGGCAGGAGAAATCCGATTTTCCCGGCATCCTGCGTCAGTTTCTTTAGCGATGCCTCGCCGTGAATGTAATCCAAGGTAGCGTCTGTCCCCGTCAGACACTGATCCAGCAATCCCTGCAATACGCCGATCGGAAGAGTTCCAAATTTTCGATCCAGCACAAGTGTTCCTGTTTTTTCTCCGGAAACCCATTGAATGGCATGACCCTGTTCAGCCCCGCCTTTTTCCTGGAGCTGATGCAAAAGAATTTCCGGGTCGATACCGCAAACAAGTCTGTGAATCGGTTCGATTTCAAGCGAGGCATCACGGATATTTCCGAGCTCAACCATGGCATAACGAGCCGGGAGTTTCTCAGCCTGGTCTGCCGGCAATGTCGCCTTGATCGCCTCGTAACACGTTTTTGCCGTTGCCAGCGAATGGTTGCCGTCGCCGACGCAATACAAGAGCGACTCACCTTGATTCTCCCGACGTTCTCTTTCGTAATTTTCGATTTCCCGCGTCAGTTCAGCCGCCTCGTTTCCCGCAACAAGATACCCCCTGAGTCTTCCGCCGCCTTGCATCAAGTCCACATCGTAGAGCAACGGCAAACTCTCTTTTTTCCTTTCCAAGGGCGACAAAATACGATCTTCGGGATCATCGGCTAAAAGCAATACATGCGACAATTCAAGAGCCGCCCCCTTTCGAATGGCAACGCGCGGCGGAATTCTTGACCGAACGGTCTTTTCAGTCGCACGAATCGGCTTAGACGAATTTTCCGTGAACTCATATTGTTCGAGATCGACCGTTCCGACAATTCCTCGGCGAATTTTTCCTGTCGAAAGAACACGTTCCACATAAACGAAGCTATTGCAACTCGTTTGAAAGATTCCATTCTTTAGATAAGAAGACATTGTCTGCTGAATGTCTTCAATCCTCGAGGTCTCTTTCTTGCCTAACCAAACTTCCGGAAAAACCAAATGCAGAGTGCTGTCGGACGTTCCGACGAGTTCCTGAACGATTTTCCAGTATTCCGGCTCGCTTGTAAATTGATCGCAAGCAATCACCGGCCACAAAGGCGACACACCCTTTTTGGGCAAAAGAACGTCAAACGGAAGAAAAGCAGGCATGGTGTCCTCATAAAAAACGGCGTACGGCATTGTACCGAGGAAAGCTCCTACTCGAATCTCCTCCCCATTTAATTCAAACTTCAAATCAATCATTCAGAGAAAAACTTTTCCCCTTCACCATTGAATGCGATTTGTTCATTTAACGTTTATCCTTATTTGTAATGAAACACTGTCTGCTTTCTGTATACTTCCGAAATTCTTTTATTTTTATCCCTAAAATATCAATGTCATACGAACAGTTGAAGACGGCGGCTATGAGTAAAACTCTTAGTCGGAATCAGTTCAATTTGCTGACCACTTTGGCCTCGTCACAACAAGCGCTTTCGCAACGAGAAATTGCAAAACGCGCCGGCTTTTCTTTGGGAACAGCCAACCGCCTCTTGGCCGAACTCACGAAAAACGGTCTTGTCTGCGAAAATAAGATCAGCGAAAAAGGCCTCTGTGCCCTTGAGCCCTTTCGTGCAAAAAAAGCTGTTTTTCTTGCCGCCGGGTTCGGAAGCCGAATGGTTCCCGTTACGCTCAATACGCCCAAACCGCTCGTGCGTGTTAACGGCCAACGACTAATTGACGGTCTCATTGACGCCGTCCTCGCCATCGGGATTACGGACATCACTGTCGTGCGAGGTTACCTCGGAGAGCAATTCGATCAGCTTCTTTACAAATATCCGATGATCAAATTTTTAGAAAATCCCATTTACAACGAGTCCAACAACATCTCGTCGGCGCTCGTTGCTCGATTCGGACTTTCTAATGCCTATGTTCTTGAATCGGATCTGTTGCTCAAGAATCCGGCCATTCTTCAGAAATACCACTACAAATCGGATTTTTTAGGCATTCCTAAAAAACGCAGCGACGATTGGTGCTTTACCGTGAAAAACGGCGTTATCACGGAAGAAAAGTTCGGAGGACTCGATTGCTACCAAATGGTGGGAATCTCATACTGGAATACTGAGGACGGAGCCAAACTTTCGGAGCATCTGCATCAGGCCTTCGAGCAACCCGGCGGCAAAGAGCACTATTGGGAACAAGTCCCCCTTTGCATCTTTAAGAAGGAATACAACGTCGGGATTCTTGAATGCACGGAAAAAGATGTCGTCGAAATCGATACATTCCGCGAACTCATGCAAATTGACAAGTCCTACGACACCTAAAAAATCGTTCTAAAGAAGATCTCTCATGGAAGAACCGCATTTAAAACGGGCTCTGAACCCTTGGCATGTTTGGGCTCTCGCTTTCGGCTGCATCATCGGCTGGGGCTCTTTTATTAACCCCGGAAAGAAATTTCTGTTCAATTCCGGAGCAGCCGGAACTGCCATAGCTATGGCCATCGGGGCGTTGATCATGATCATCATCGCCTTTAACTATGCCTACATGGTTCCGAAGTACCCAAAAGCCGGCGGTCAGTTTACATTTGCCAAAATTTGCTTCGGCCGTCCTGCTGCTTATTTTTGCGGCTGGTTTCTTGTGGCCGCCTATTTAACCAACGTACCGATGAACTCAACAGCCATTGGCCTGATCGTCGATGGCCTGTTCGGCCCTGTGCTCAAATTCGGCTTTCACTACACCGTTGCCGGCTTCGATATTTATATGGGGGAGATGCTCTTTGCCATGGGCATCCTCATCCTCTTTGGTCTTTTCAGCATCAAAGGCGTGCATGTTGCCGGATTCATTCAAATGATTTTGGCGTTCTCTCTCGGGACATCCGTCATCATTTTGACCGTCGTGGCTCTCATGAGCGATGCCACAACATTCGCCCATATGGAACCGCTGTGGGGCTTTGACAAGGCGGCTGCCACGGCGGCAGTTCAGGCCGGTACCTACACATCCATCAGCGAGTTCGCTCACACGGGAACGGTTTCGATCTGCGCGGCCGTTCTAGCTACCTTGGCTATTGCCCCTTGGGCCTATGTCGGCTTTGACACCATTCCCCAAGCCGCTGAAGAATACAAATTCTCCCCGACAAAAGTCAGCTTCATCATGATCGTTGCGATCCTGTTCGGATGCTTTGTTTACACGGCCAACAACACCATCACGGCTGCCGCTCTTGCCAATTGGCCGGATCTCATCATCAACAGTTCAAAAACTCCGTGGCTTCTTCTCGCTGCGGCAGAACGGTTGCTGGGCGTGTTCGGAAAAGTGATTGTCGGCATCGCCGTCTTCAGCGCCGTGCTCACTGGCATTATGGGCTTTTATATGGCCTCGTCACGATTGATGTTTTCGATGGCACGCGATGGGTATCTTCCTGCCGCTTTCGCAAAGATTGACCCTGTCCACAAGACCCCGAAAAACGCACTGCTGTTTTGTATCGGCATCTCGCTTTCCGGTCCGATTCTCGGACGCGAAGCGCTCGGCTGGTTTGTTGACATGTGCGCCATCGGCGCTTCCATCGGGTTCCTGTTTACGTGCATGGCAACCTATGTCACCATGAAAAAACGCAACGAAGTCAGTCCGTTTTTAACCGTGGTTTCAGTGCTTGGTGCTTCATTTTCCTTGTTTTTCATTGTCCTGCAGCTGATCCCGATTCCCGGTCTGGAATTCGTCCATTTCTGTGATGAATCGTACTTCTTGCTGGCCGTGTGGATCTTGATCGGAGCTGGTTTTTATGTTGGTAAATTCGGCTTCTCTTTACGTTAAAAAGAATGAAATTTTCAGAGAGCTTTCTCAGAACCCCTTAAAAATCCGGCTGTATTGGGGTGTTGAACAGCACCGGCGAATTGCCTCATAAACAATTGGTTTACAAATTTGACGCCCTTTCAGTTTCAAAAACTTCTACAATTGCAAGTGGTTCGGTGCCGCTCCGAACCTTCGATAAGAGAGCGGTCCCTTTGAAGGAATTAAAAAAATGAATAAAACTGAAATGATCGAATCCATCGCCACGAAATGTGACGTTTCCAAGGCAAAAGCTGCTGATATGCTCAATTGCTTCATCGCCGAAACGGAAAAGACACTGAAGAAGGGCGGATCCGTTCAGATTGTTGGTTTCGGATCCTTCAGCGTCGTTAAGAGAGCCGCACGTACAGGTCGCAATCCTGCTACAGGCGAAACAATCAAGATCAAGGCTTCGAAACTTCCGAAGTTCCGTCCTGGCAAGGCCTTTAAAGACGCTATCTAATCCGTTTTTATACAGAAAAACCAGCGGCGGGGCGATTCTCCCGCCGCTTCTGTTTGAAGGCGGCTTGCCGGTTTACCGACTGCATCAAGCTTCAAAAAAGCGTGAAGGTCTTTGTCATCATGACCAACGAAAAAATTTTTCATATCAACACGGAAGTTCTCGGTGAAGCACGTTTTGACTCCAATTTGGCAAGCGGAGTTTTTCCCTCTTCACACAACGTGTTGCTGCATTTATCCGGAGATTTTTCCAAAGACGTCTCCGGGCATCCCGATTGTTTATTTGAGGCCGCTGGCCCCCACGAACGACTCTTCTTTGATCCGAAACGTACGCGCAGTGCCATTGTCACCTGCGGCGGACTTTGCCCTGGATTAAACGACGTTATTCGTTCCATCGTCCTCGAATCTCACTATGCCTACGGTTCGGACGACATCTTGGGATTTCGCTTCGGATTGGCCGGATTCATCGAAGAAAAAGGCTTCACGCCGGTTGTTCTTCGTTCCTACGACATCGGAAACATTCATCACTTCGGCGGAACCGTCCTCGGAACGTCCCGCGGGTCTCAACCCATTAATCGAGTTGTCGACAGGCTTTTGAAAGAACGGATTGACATCCTCTACGTCATCGGCGGAGACGGATCCATGAAGGCGGCAATTGCCATTAAAAATGAAATTGCAAAACGAGGTCTCCACATCTCCGTCATCGGGATTCCGAAAACAATCGACAACGACATCAACTACGTACCGAAATCTTTTGGCTTTGATACGGCTGTCGAAAAGGCCACTGAGGCCATTGAATGCGCTCATGCCGAGGCAATGGGATGCAACAACACGATCGGACTCGTCAAGTTGATGGGACGCGAATCCGGATTTATTGCTGCGCAAGCCGCCCTTTCGATGCGGGATGTGAACTTTGTCCTTGTGCCGGAACTGCCCTTTGAACTGGAAGGAAAAGACGGTCTTCTTGAGGCAATTTATCAACGCATCATCACGCGCGGTCACGCCGTGGTTGTCGCCGCAGAAGGTGCCGGCCAACATCTTTTGCAAGGAACCGGCAAATACGATCCGTCCGGAAATATTGTTTTAAGCGACATCGGCAGCTTCCTCAAAGACAGACTCAAGAAATTTTTCTCGGAGAAAGGAACCGATCTCACGATCAAGTACATTGACCCGAGTTACATCATTCGTTCTGTCCATGCGAACACATCGGATGCTGCGTACTGCGGACAACTCGGGCAACACGCGGTTCACGCCGCCATGGCCGGGAGAACGGGAGTCGTGGTTTCCAAAATCATGGATGAATTCGTTCTCGTCCCTCTGGAACTCGTTACGGCCAGACGCCGGAAAATGGATCCAAAAAGTGAACTATGGCGCACTGTGCTTGAAAGCACGGGACAGTGGACGGTTAAGGGAATGCGCGCCAGCGATTCTTAGTCGAAAAACTTTGCGTTTTTTCATGAATGAGTCGGAATGTCATTCCGGCTCATTTTTTTACGATTGACGAATTGATTCGCCAGGCGCGCCAATGCCGCTTCTGTGCTCACTTTTTCAGCCATCAAGTTTTTTTACTTCCTCAATAAACTTTGTAAAGTCTTCACCGATCCTTTGCCGTTTGTTGAATTCATCGTATTCTGCATGCGCCTTTCTAAAGGCCTGGGTTTTTGCGGAGATGCGGACAAACGAGACACCGACGATATCTGAATGGTTCGCCTAATTACGAAGAAGCAACGAGATTTCCTCTCGTTGCTTCTTGCTCCGCTTAAAGTCCGTCGTTGAGAATCAATTTGGTCTGAAGCAAAGACACCCAACTTCATACAATTGATGAATGAAGTTGGGTAAGTCTTCTGCTAATCACAAGAAGATTAGAAAACAACCTTACTTAATAACCAGCCAAACAACAATGTCGAACCGGTTGTAACGAGTCCGGGAAGTTGATAACTATGATTCAGAACATACTTGCCAATCTTCATTGTTCCGGTTCGGTCAAAAGCGATGCATGCAATCACAGCACCACCGGCCGGAATAAGGAAGTAGCCGTTGCATGCCAAGAACATCCACACGCAATCAGCAGGCAGCAACCCCAAGCCAATCGCCAATGGCATCAACGCCGTTGTGGTTGCTCCCTGAGAGAACAAAACGCTTGAGAGGAAGAACATTGCTAAAGCAAAGAAAATAGGCATTGCCTTAATAAACGTTCCAAACTCCTGCACAAACAAAGGCTTGTAGGTATTAAAGAATGTTCCGGTTAACCAGGAAATTCCGAAAACTGCAGCCATGCCGATAAGTCCGGCACGGAAAACAGATCCGTCGGCAAGCTTCTTAGAAGGTACCTTACAGAAAACCATAATCAAGCATCCGACACCCAGCATAACCATCTGAACCATGTGCGGAATACCCAGTCTTGTTACCTTTCCACCAGCATTTGTAAATTCCGGAAGCAACTGCGGGAAAGATCCCAAAACAACAACAAGGACAATTCCCAGCAAGAAAATCAGAACACCGCGCTTCGCTTCTGGAGAATAAGTCATTTCTTTGCCTTCCGGAACTACATCGACAAACTCACCAGAGGCAAGTTTTCTCTGAAATTCTGGATCCTTTTCCAGTTCAAGTCCGCGACGGTAGACAAAAGCGCAACCTACCAAAACACCAAGGAAAGTCGCAGGGATACAAACTGCGAAAATATGGAAGGGTAAAACACCCTGAGTAGCAAACAGGCCAATCATCGCCGCTGTTGCTGCTGACATGGGAGACCCTGTAATCGCAGCCTGCGCGCCAATCACTGACATCGAAAGCGGTCTTTCAGGACGCACACGAGCAGCTGCGGCGACTTCGGCGATAACAGGATAGACGGAAAATGCAACATATCCCGTTCCGCAAAGAAGTGTAAAAAGGAAGCAGACCAAAGGACCCATAAAGGTAATATGTTGCGGGTTCTTACGAAGAATCTTTTCCGCAACACCGACTAAGTAGTCTAACCCTCCTGACCCCTGCAAAATGGAAGCGCACGAAACAACCGCAACCATAATTAAGAGAACAGAAACAGGCGGATTACCTGGCTTCATTCCGAAAAAGAAGACTAGGCAGACCAGTCCTAAACCACCCGCTGCACCGAGACCCAAACCGCCCCATTTTGCTCCAATACCAATTGCTACGACGACAACAAGCAATTGCATCCAAAACATCATGTCCATATCAACACCTTTTTAATTGGTTATTTGAATATTGCCTTTCACGCTTTTACCGATTGAATGATTTCTTCAACATCACGCTCAAGTTGCTCTTTTGCGGTCGTAACTTTGCAAACACGCGCTTCAAGAATTTCCTTATCTTTCGCAAGAAGAGCCTTATGAAGATCAAGCTGACGAGTCACCTCCGCCGGTGCTGTTCCACCGCGAATCGTCTTACTCATGGCGCTACGAACAGGATCAAGAGCAACAAGAATTTGCTCATCTGTCATTCCTGTTTTCTTTTGGAAGAGTTTTTCAAAAACAAGATTCACTTCCACTGCGGTAATTTCGTTGGCTTTCTTGCCCGTCTTAATCATGAAATCGACAACTTCTGCGACAATTTCATGTGCAGCACGGAAAGAAATCTTGTCGTGTCTAACTAAAGCGTTGGCTAGTTCAGTCACCGTGCAGAAATTACCCAGTGCGTTCTGAACCATTCTCTCTTTGCGCGTTTGCAGGTCGCGGAACGTATCAATCATCATTTCGCAACATCCGGCCATTTCGTGAATTGCCGTAAAGACATAACGTCCAGTTTCCCCGCACACATCACAAGTATTCGTGTACGGCGTACTCCTTAGGGTTGACAGAGCCCCGACGAGGAAACCGCTCAAGTTGCCCGCCTTGCCTTTGACGTATTCAAGCGTGATCGGATTTTTCTTTTGAGGCATGATCGATGAACAAATCGAAACGGAGTCATCGACTTCGATATACCCAAATTCCGGTGTCGCCCAAACATAGAAGTCCTGGGACAAACGCGAAAGCGTATTGCCCATAATCGAAATAGCAGCAAGCAACTCTAGATAGTAGTCACGGCCGCCAACACCGTCGATTGAGTTTTCCACTGGCGCGTCAAACCCAAGGATGTCGCTCATGTATTCGCGATCAATATCCCAGGTTGTCGATCCCATTGAACCACTGCCCATTGGGCAAATGTTGATTGACTCGAAGACATTGGCCAGACGTTTATAGTCTCTATCGAGCGCACATAAAATCGCAGAACAATAATGCGCAAAAGTTATGGGTTCTGATGGCTGCAAATGCGTGTAACCGGCCATCACTGTGTCAGTGTTCTTTTCCGCAAGCTCAATTAAAGCTTGACGCATTGCGTTGACCTTCTTGCACAAATCGAGATATTCGCGTCGGACATCAATACGAGAAATTGTCGCAATCAAATCATTTCTCGAACGAGCTGTATGTTGTTGACCTCCGATCTCAATCCCAGTTTTTTCAATCAAATATTTTTCGAGATTGAAATATGTTCCTTCCAAGTGCGGATCAACAAAAAACGTCGGTTTATCGCCCATCGCAGCCATTTCTTGCGTTACTTCGAGAATTCTTGCGGCCACCGACTTCGCAATGATTCCCTTTCTGGCAATCATGACAACGTGAGATTTATTCATATCCAAATACGTCTGATATGAATGGGCTAAATCGCCTTCTACGTTAGGTGTTACAACATAATTGATATAACTATCACAAAGGGGCTTTTTGATTTTTCCTCGTGCCATCGCATTTTCTCCTAATAGGGCTATCGTTTCGTAAAACACTCAACGATGCGTGTAGGCTACAGAGCGGGTTTTTCTGATTTTTAACGTTGACAGAAAATCATTTCCAATGTGATATCTTGTTAGACGCTTTCAATAAATATCCTTTAAATTCAAAATAAAAGGGTACCGTTGACAAAAAAATTTCCTTAACACAACTTTTTGTTAAGTTGTGATGTAGCCGTAAAAGATTCAGAGAAATTGCCATGACAGACAACTTACTTACTCCGAGTAATCTGCGAATTTTGAAAGCGATTCAAGAAACCAAGAGCATGGCTCGGGCAGCGGCACAACTTAAGCTGACGCAATCGGCCATTTCTCGCAGCATGGCTCGGCTGGAGCAAGCACTTGGAATCACACTTGTTGACAAGAAAAGAAATCCCATCGTTTTGACACGTTCCGGGCAGTACATTTGCTCAAAAGCAGGTGACATTTTCGAAAAAATTGAAAACCTTGCTAAAGAGGTTGATTCGAGGAAAGATCGGCAAATTTTCGATTTAAGGATCGGGACAACAACATCCGTTACGCAAAACATTGCTCCCTACCTCGTTTCAGATATTTACAACGAGGAAAAGATTTTTTCTTTGTATAACGGCGATACGGCAATGATTTGTCAGATGCTTCTTGATGGGGATATTGATATTGCAGTAGCCGCCGCTCGAATGAAGTCACACTCGGCGATCAAAGCAATTCCCCTTTATTCGGAAGAGTACGTTATTGCCGTTCCTAGTAACTTTATCAACATCAAATCGATGGACGATTTGGTACGTTATTCGAAGATAACGCCCTGCATCCTGACAAACCAGGAATCGTGCGATTGTCTCCAAATTACTCGAATTCTCCGAAAATGGCGAATTGAAAACATTCTTAAATTAAACGGGATTTGGGCTACGCTTTATATGGTGAGTCAAGGCCTTGGCTGGTGCCTAAATCCTCCAACTAATTATTTGTCCGTTCCAGATTACCTTCCTGGTTGTTCGTTTCTTTCCATGCCCCAAAAACTCGGCAATCGAACTGTCTATGTTCTATATAAAAATTCTTTGTATGAAGAACTTGCCAAAAAACTAGCGATAAAAATTCATCGCATTACGGAAAACACAATTTTGCCGAAGTGTCGCGGGTGTTGTACGAGTAGTTAGTGCCCCGCAAAACGAGTGAAATCTCCCTAATCAGGA
>CAZDVW010000017.1:0-36303 GCA_964509205.1 uncultured Sutterella sp.
AGGCTGTAGCCTTGCCGTTCATGTTGGCGTATTCAGCGTGAACCTGGACACCAGCAAACTTCGGAGAGACATAACGCACAGCACGATCTGTACGAGTACCTTCAGGGGTTCCAAAAGTCGTTGTTGTAGCAGCGGCGATGCCATAGGTTGTTCCGAAGGGAGAGGACGGACCAGAGATGATGTCACCCGTGCAGCCGTCAGAGAGCGTGCCCGTACGGCCGGCAACCAATTTGCCAAACGGTGTGTCAACGGACACGAAGGCATCGCGATTAAAGAGACGTTTACTATCACTAAACTCACCGGTGAAGCCGTCGAAACCGGATTCGATAACGAAGCCGACTGTGTAGCCATCAGCGATCTCTTCCGTGCCCTTCAAGCCCCAGCGGGAACCGCTGCTGATGCCGGATTTGCCCTTGAATGTGGTCTTGGAGTCTTCACCAGTCTTCTTGACGTTCTGGACCTGCAGACCCTGGTCGATCTTGCCATAAACCGTCACATTGGCGGCCATTGCAGAGGCGGCCATCGCGGAGAGCGCGGCAACGGCGATTAATGTCTTTTTCATGATTGAATTTCCTTTAATTAAAGTAAATTTCAAGCGGTGTTAACAACCGCCTGTCCCGTTCCCGTCACAAACCCCGAATGGATCTCGGAGCTATAGATGGGTCGGAACCTGTGAAGAAATAAGCAAAATGCCTTATCCCACGCGACCCATTCTATATAGAAACTAAAGTCAAACTAAATAAAAAATCCCATGTAAGGCAGTTCAGGCGCAACGCGCGTTGTTTTTTTGCAACTTGTATCTAGTTGTAATTGATTTTGAAAGGGTTTCTTATGAAATTGAGACCTGTGCTGAATGGATCAAAAACCACTCTCTGAAAAAACTTCAACGATCTTTCCGGTGTTTGGATGAGAAAAGCGAAGACGTTCAGCGTGCAGGAAAAGTCTTTCGGAATGTGATTCAGCGAAAAGCCCTTCCCGGCCGTAGAACACATCGCCGAGAATAGCTGCGTTCAATCCCAACTTATGCGCACAATGGATTCGCAACTGGTGTGTTCTTCCCGTCTTGGGAGTCAACCGAACAAGTGTTTTTTGTTCGCCTGTCGGAGTGTCTCTTTTTTCCAACATCTCAAAATAAGTCTCAGCAATCTTGCCGCCGGCCTCTTGGGACAGGACACATTGTCTTGGACGATCAAGGCGATTGACGCCTAAAGGTAATCGAACGATCCCGCTCTTTTTTTCAAGATTTCCGTCCAGCAAGGCGATGTAACTCTTGTCGATTTTTCTAGAGCGAAATAACCCGTGCATGGCGCTTTGGACAGTTTTGTTCTTTGCGTAGAGGATGATTCCGCTTGTTGCCATATCCAACCGATGCGTGTCGTAGAGTGCTCCGTGGCTCTCGGAAAGAATCGTCAAAGCATCAAACGGTTCTGTGACAGAAGGCACTGAGGCAAGATGCGGCGGTTTGTTGACGATCAGAACATCTTGGTCTTCGTATAGAACTGGAATTTTTGGGGTGGTTCCTTTTGGGAGAGATGCAATAGGATGGCCGGAAAGAAGTTTTAACAGCAATGACTTTCCGGAACTCATCGGGGAATAAAACGTCTGGTCGAAGCGAATGTCATGTGCTTCACAAGTTCCGGCATGCCACTCACCAAGAGCTACGAGACGTTCACCTTTTCTCTCTTGATTAAACAAACTGAGAAGTTGGACGGTCGGCGAGCTCAGGGCTTCCTTCATGGCAAAAAGCATTTCCCCTTTGAACCACGATAATTTTTTCCCACCATGAAAAGCATCCTTTGCAGGATACGTATTCAATCGTTCGGTTAAGAATTCGCGAAAGGAAAAGAATCTGCCGAATGAATCGTAAAGTTCGGCGTCTGGAATCGAATCCAATGCAATGACTGGCCAAAGCATTTCTTCCGTAAGGCACCTGTAATCGGAAGAAAGGATTCGATTGGGTTTTATTGCATAGCGTGCGAAAAGCGCTCCTTCTTTTTCAAAGACAAGAGCTCCGACTCGTCCGTGAATGTCCGAAGGCAAAACGAAGTTTTTTTGTGCTTCAACCAAGGCCTCAGGCGGAGGAGACCGAAAGGGATCGGGGCAAGACTCTCCGTTCCATCTGCTTTTCAGCCGCTGTCCATTCATAGCGGATTTTTAATCGACCCCTCTTGCACGGTCTTCATAGAAACGCCGTTTCCACTCTTCAAAGTTTCCTGCGTCAAGTGCTGCGCGGATTTCTCCCATGAGATGAATGTAGTAGTGAAGGTTGTGAATCGAATTGAGACGAGCGCCAAGAATCTCATTGACCTTTTGCAAATGATGCAGATAGGCTCGCGTAAATTCTCGGCAACAATAACAATCGCACGACGGATCGACGGGACGAAGATCCTTTTCATATTTGGAGTTGCGGATCTTCACATTGCCGTAGCGCGTAAATAACCAGCCATTTCGTGCGTTTCTAGTTGGCATCACGCAGTCGAACATGTCAATTCCGCGGCTTACGCCTTCAACGAGATCTTCCGGTGTCCCGACTCCCATGAGGTAGCGAGGCTTGTCCGAAGGCATATTGGGAACAACCGCATCCATGATCTCGAACATTTTTTCCTTAGGTTCGCCGACAGAGAGCCCTCCGACCGCATACCCGTCAAACGGCATTTCTGCCAGTCCGGCAAGGGACTCCGCCCTGAGTTTCGGGAACATGCCCCCCTGAACAATTCCAAACAGAGCATTGGGGTTTTCAAGCCGGTGAAACTCGGTAAGAGATCGCTTTGCCCAGCGCAGACTCATGCGCATTGAGTCTGCCGCTTCCTTTTCCGTTGCCGGTCGGTCACCCATCATATAAGGCGTGCATTCATCAAACTGCATGACGATGTCAGAGTTCAAGACTGTTTGAACTTGCATCGAAACTTCCGGCGTTAAGAAGAGTCGGTCTCCGTTAATCGGCGAGGCAAATCGCACGCCTTCCTCTGTGATTTTTCGAATATCGCCGAGGCTAAAGACTTGGAATCCGCCAGAATCCGTCAGAATTGGTTTTTTCCAATTCATAAAACGGTGAAGTCCCTTGTGGGCACGAATAACATCAAGCCCCGGGCGAAGCCAGAGATGAAACGTGTTGCCAAGAACAATCTGCGCTCCCATTTCTTCGAGTTCATTGGGCGCCATGGCTTTCACGGTTCCATAGGTTCCAACCGGCATGAAAATAGGGGTTTCGACGACACCATGCGCAAGAGTAAGACGCCCTCGGCGTGCAAGACCCTCGGTTTTCAGACATTCAAATTTCAACACAACTGACTCCTTACTTCGTCGGGAACTTCAAAGAAACAGGCATCACCGTAACTAAAAAAACGATATCGTTGCTCAATAGCGTGCTGATAAGCCTGCAACACGCGATTCCTGCCGACGATGGCAGAAACGAGCATCACGAGCGTGGACTTTGGCAGGTGAAAGTTCGTAATCATCGCATCGATGATCTTAAAGTGATATCCGGGGGCAATAAACAATTTTGTGTCCATTGTGCCGGACACAACGTGGCCTGACGTGTCTGCCGCACTTTCTAATGTTCGGAGACTTGTGGATCCCACTGAAATGACGCGCCGCCCTTCAGCCTTAGCGCGATTAATTTTTTCTGCTGTTTCCGGGCTGATTTCACACCACTCCGAATGCATTGTGTGTTTTTCAAGATTCTCTTCTCTTACTGGTTGAAAGGTGCCCGCACCGACATGAAGCGTGACATAAGTCTCTTCAATTCCCATCGATGAGAGATGCTTTAAGAGATCTTCGGAAAAATGCAGACCGGCCGTCGGAGCCGCCACAGCGCCAGGATGGGAAGCGTACACAGTTTGATAGCGCCCCTCATCCTCTTTTGCCGCTTCGCGTTCAATATACGGGGGCAATGGAACTTTTCCGAAGTTTTCAAGAACCTGCAAGACATCCTGCTCGAACCGAAGTTTGAAAAATTCTCCTTGTCTGCCCGTGACTTGGGCACAACAGGAGTCTCCTGCTGAGTTTTTGAAAAAAAGACGGGAATCTGTTTTTGGAGTCTTGCTTGCCCGAAGCATGGAAAGAGCTTCGTTATTCGAAATAACACGCTCAACCATTGCCTCGACGGCTCCACCGGTTTCTTTATTTCCTAAAAGGCGAGCCTTAATCACCTTTGTGTTGTTCATCACCAATAAATCGCCGGGACGCAAAAGTTTTTCAATATCCCGAAAGAAAAGATCTTCAATGCTTTCTGTTGTGATGTGCAAAAGGCGAGAAGCCGTTCGTTCCTTTAACGGATATTGCGCAATGAGTTCTTGGGGGAGATTGAAATCGTAATCGGAAAGATGCTGACCAATTAGGTAATCGGGGTGAAGTTCTACTGTCATGTTTTTGCTGTGGCTTTACAGGCCAAGAAATGGGAACGGTCGCATTATACAGTCGCAAAAACGTCACTAAAAACAACGATTAAAAAAACGCTAATAGCTCCGAGATCCATTCGAAGTTTGTGGCGGGAACGGGACAGGCGGTTGTTAACACCGCTTGAAATTTACTTTAATTAAAGGAAATTCAATCATGAAAAAGACATTAATCGCCGTTGCCGCGCTCTCCGCGATGGCCGCCTCTGCAATGGCCGCCAATGTGACGGTTTATGGCAAGATCGACCAGGGTCTGCAGGTCCAGAACGTCAAGAAGACTGGTGAAGACTCCAAGACCACATTCAAGGGCAAATCCGGCATCAGCAGCGGTTCCCGCTGGGGCTTGAAGGGCACGGAAGAGATCGCTGACGGCTACACAGTCGGCTTCGTTCTCGAGTCCGGTTTCGACGGCTTCACCGGTAAGCATGGACAGGGAGAACGCCTCTTCGGCCGTGACGCTTTCGTCTCCGTTGGCACACCGTTTGGCCAGTTGGTTGTCGGCCGCACGGGCATGCTCTCTGACGGCTGCACGGGCGACATCATCTCCGGCAAGTCCTCTCCGTTCGGAACGACCTATGGCATCGCCGCTGCTACGACAACCACCTTCAACAACATCTACGGTGGCCGTACAGACAATGCCGTTCGCTATGTCTCTCCGAAGTTCGCTGGTGTCCAGGTTCACGCTGAATACGCCAACATGAACGGCAAGGCTACAGCCTCCACCAAGCAGCGTTATGGCGGCGTCGGTGTTTCCTATGCCAACGGCCCGCTCTATGTGGCCGTCGCGGCGGAAACCGTTCGTCAGGAAGCCGGTGACACGCGCGAAGATCCGAAGTTCTACAGCTTGGCTGCGAACTACGACTTCGGCGTTGCCAAGGTCTTCGCTGGCTACCAGTATGCCAAGGACACGGATCCTGCCAACAACGGCACAGTCTTTGACAAGTACAATGCCGGCACATTGGGCGTTTCCGCTCCGGTTGCTGGCGGCACAGTGATGGCCTCCGTTGCCTATCGCAAGGGTGACGCTGGTGTGAACGACATCAAGCGCATGACCGGTGCCATCGGCTACAAGTACAGCCTCAGCAAGCGTACATACCTCTACACGGATGTCGCCTACGCTAAGGAAGAAGTGAAGAACACGACCAAGACCTCCACGAAGACAACGGAGTTCAACGTCGGTCTTTGCCACAACTTCTAATCTGAATCAAACACTGTTGATTCAGTTGTAATGTTTCGAGTCCTGTCCAGAAATGGGCAGGACTTTTGTTATGTGGCTTGTGAAGCGCTAGGAATTTCTTGAGCACAAAGAAGCCCAAGAAATCTCACTGATCGGTGAATTTCGCCGTCTTACGAAGACTGTGACGCGTCACTCCTTGTGCATCCGTCACTTGAGAAAGAAGCCGATGACCACTTTGCTCAGCAAAGAGCGCAATGTCTGCCTGTGCATGCGGGTCATCCGTCAGGACCAGGAGTTCCTCTCCGGCCTCAAGCGTTGCCAATGCCTTTTTTGTTTTCAAAACAGGCATCGGACAACGCATACCCAGAAGGTCTAGTTGTTTCAAGATAATTTTTCCCGGAGCCAATCTTTAGCAGCAGCAAGCGCTCCTTCAAGCTTCATGACATCCGTTGCACCGGCCATGGCAATGTCCGGACGGCCGCCGCCTTTTCCTCCTGCAAACGCAGCCGCAACATTGACGAGATCGCCTGCCTTAACCTTGCCAAGCAGATTTTTGGTCACGCCTGCGCAGAACTGAATCTTGTCCTGACCTTTGACCGCAAAGAGAATCACAATTGATTTCAGTTGATCTTTCACAAAATCAACGGTTGAACGAAGCGCCTTCGGATCCATATCCTCAAGCACCGTCACAAGCACTTTGGTTCCATTGACTTCGGTAATCTGGTGAACAAGTCCGGCGACCTGATGAGCCGCCAACTTCTCCTTTGCACGCATTAAGTCATGCTCAAGCGAGCGAACTTGATTTTGCACCTGATCGATCTTTTCTCCGAGTTCCTCTTCTGGAGCCTTAAATTTGGCAGCCGCTCCGCTTAAGAGTCTTGCATCCTTTTGCATGAGACTCAAGGCATTCATTCCTGTTACCGCTTCAATGCGGCGTACGCCCGCACTAATGCCGGCCTCGCCAAGAATCTTGAAAAGACCGATGTCACCTGTGCGGCGAACATGCGTTCCGCCGCAGAATTCGCAGGAAGTTCCGATGTTCATGACGCGGACGGTCTTCCCGTACTTTTCACCGAAGAGCATCACGGCACCTGTTGTTTTTGCCTCTTCGATCGGCAATTCGCGGCAAAGCGTTTCCGTATTGCGCAGAATCTCTCGATTGACAATGTCTTCGACTTCTGCCATTTCCTCAGCCGTCATCGGCTTGTCATGGGAGAAGTCAAAGCGCGTCACAGCTTCATTTACAAGACTTCCCTTTTGAGCGACATGGATACCAAGGATTTCACGAAGTGCCTTGTGCATGATGTGCGTTGCCGAGTGGTTGCGTGCGACAGCCGCACGACGTTCGGCATCCACCGTTGCCGTCAAAATATCGCCTTTTTTGATACTTCCCTCGGCCACATGCGCAGCATGTCCGAAAACATTCGCCTTGATGCGGAACGTATCCGATACCTTCAAAAGCGTTGTTGCATTCGAAAGCGTCCCAGTATCGCCAACCTGACCGCCCATTTCTGCATAAAACGGCGTTTTGTTCAAAACAACAACGACTTCATCCCCGGCATTGGCCGATTCGACTTCTGTGCCGTCCTTATAGAGAGCAAGAACTTGAGCACTTGCTGTTTCCAACTCCGTGTATCCGGTAAAGAGGCCGGATTCGCCGTTGTACACAAGGCCGGCAGCGATTTTGAATTTCGCTGATGCTCTGGCTTTTTCCCGCTGCTCATTCATTGCGAGATTAAATGCCTCAATGTCGACCTTAATGCCGCGTTCTCGGCACACATCCGCCGTCAGATCAACCGGGAAACCATAGGTGTCATGCAACTTAAAAGCAATCTCGCCGTCTAAAACAGCTCCCTTCGTCGCCGAAATAGCCGCTTCAAGAATCTCCATTCCCGTTGCCAGTGTCATTCCGAAACGCTCTTCTTCAGCTCGGATCACCTGAGCGATTCTGGGATTGTTCAATTCCGGGTAGAGCTCTCCCATCTCTCGAGCCAAGGGCTCAACGAGTTTGTAGAAGAAAAGTCCTCGTGCACCCAGCTTGTAACCATGCCGAATCGCACGCCGTGCAATTCGACGAAGCACATAGGCTCGACCTTCATTACCGGGAACCACCCCGTCTGCAACAGAAAAAGCGCAGGAACGAATGTGATCAGCAATGACCTTCAGAGACGGGCTTTGGGGGTCTACATCGGTCGCACCCGCTTCTTCCACTGCCGCTTTCGCGGCCTGCATGATGTTCTGGAAAAGATCAATGTCGTAGTTGGTCGGTACATCCTGCAAGACGCTCGCAATGCGTTCCAATCCCATGCCGGTATCGATATTCGGGCGCGGCAATCGATTCATTTTCCCGCTGGCGTCTCGGTTAAATTGCGTAAAGACCAGATTCCAAATTTCCAAATAACGGTCGCCGTCCTCATCAGGGCTTCCCGGGGGACCGCCTTGAACGGAAGGACCGCGATCGAAGAAAATCTCAGAGCACGGTCCGCATGGACCCGTGTCGCCCATCATCCAGAAATTATCCGACATGTAACGTGCGCCTTTGTTGTCTCCGATGCGCACAATCCGCTCGGCAGGAACGCCTATTTCTTGATTCCAAATGGCGTATGCCTCATCGTCTTCCTGATAAACCGTCACCCAAAGACGATCCGCCGGCAGTTTATAAACCGTCGTAAGGAGTTCCCAGGCCCAAGAGATGGCTTCACGCTTAAAGTAGTCGCCGAAACTAAAGTTTCCGAGCATTTCAAAGAACGTGTGATGACGCGCCGTGTAACCGACGTTGTCAAGGTCGTTGTGCTTTCCGCCCGCTCGAATACACTTTTGTGCCGTTGCTGCCCGAGAAAGTGACTTATCCAGACCGAGGAAATTGTCCTTAAACTGATTCATTCCGGCATTGGTAAACAGCAATGTCGGATCATCCTGCGGAACCACAGGGCTCGATTTGACAATGGTGTGCCCTTTGCTTCTGAAAAACTCTAAATACGCCTTCCGGATTTCGGAGGCTGTCATGTAGGTCGACGGTTTCGTGCTCATAATTTTTTAATAGAAAGCAAACAATTGAGTGTTTGATTTTAACCCCGTATGCTCCAATCACCTGCAAAGACCTCAGCAAATTCAAACAATGAGCCGGTCAATTGATGCTATCTGTCAAAAACCTTGCAAAATCGTCTGAAAATTTCCTCTTTGTTGTTAAAACACCTTCGCAGTTTCTCTGCATTAACCTCGGAGATCAGACCCTCAAAAAAACTCTCACGATGCGTTCCTAGGCATTAAAAATCTGTTGCGGAAGACGCTTCTTTTCCCGTGCCGGGAAAGAAGCCTCATAGGCTTCGAATGCCGTCGGATCACGCTGCGCGACAAAATACTCCGGAGGATCCCGATAAAGACCGTTGTGTTTTGAAAGAAAACCCGGTACCAGTTCCTTTGCCAAAAAATACGGCACAAGCGCATCCGACGGATCGGCATCCGCATAACGAATGCCGAAATTGGATGCAGGAATAAAACCCGATTTTCCATAAAACGCAATGTTTCCGGCAATGAGAAGCGCTCCGGCACCCAAAGCGGCGGCTTTGACCATCGATTCATCAAGAAGTCGTTTCCCGAGCCCCTGCCGTTGCCGCGAGGGACAAATGGAAATCGGGCCGAACGTCATCACAGACAAAGTGCCGCCGCTCGTCAGTGCTACAGCAGAACGGGCGTACATGACGTGGCCGATAAGTTTGCCATCTTCTTCCATGACAAGACTGAGTTCCGGCACAAAACGAGAACTTGATCGAAATTGATGCAACACAAAGTGTTCAAAACATCCCGGACGATAAACATTCCAAAATGCATCGCGCGTTAATTCCTCGACAGCACGAAAGTCTGCTGTCGTTTCCGTACGAATCACAATCATGATGATGCTTCCTGGTTAATCAGACCGACAATGCACTGATCCGCCAGTGCTGTAACGGCTCTTTTCGTTTGGTCATCGCAAGCGGCGTCATAGGCTGAATACAAAAGAAAAAGTGCCCCGCAAAACGAGGCCGCGTGTACCTTGGCTTTAACGTCTCCCCAACTTAACAGAATATCTGCCACATAGTTCATGGGACCGGTTGCCAAATACTGCTGATAAAGCCTCTGCATCTCAGCACTGCGGTACTGTTCCAGCGTCAGCAGTCGTCTGAAGGATGCTGCAAAATCGTCTGCCGTCCAGTAACGAAACATGCGTCGGCTAAACGCCTGAAGAGCTTCGATTTTTGTCTTCTCATAGGCGGACGGATCCTCCGACAACGCCGATTTCGGTACGGTATCCTGATCGGCAAATTCAGAATCCTTTTGTTCCATGCGCCTCGTAATGGCCTCCAAAATCGCCCGCTTGTTGCGATAGTGCCGATACAGCGCTCCCTTTGTGATTCCAACCTCTGTCGCAATCGCACTCATTGAGGCGGCTTCAAATCCATCTTGCGCAAAATGAGCCAGTGCCGCCTTGAGAATTCGCTCTTTCGTCTCCATTCTGTTTGACCCCTAATCATCCAATTCCTGCATTGTAGTAAACGATCGATTACTTATCAAATCGCTTAATTTTTCCTGCTAATCGATGCACTGGCGTTGCGGACGACCTCACTCGACGACACGCTTTTTGGTTTTTTAATTGCAAATAATTCTCATTTGCAATTAAAATGACGGCAAGGGGCAATCGTCGGCACCGGACTCCGCTGGTTGGTTGCCCTCCTTTTTGAAAACTCGGCAAACAAATACAAGGAATCTCTATGCAACAAAAATTATCTTTGGCAACTCTGATGCTTCTTGCGGCCTTTGGTGCCAATGCGACCTCCGTCAACATCTACGGATCTATTTCCACCGGTCTAGTTGCTACGCACACGCGTGCCACGGCGGAAAACGGCAACAAATCAACGACAGGTTTCTCGATGCAATCGGCCTGGGCAGGGGATTCCATTTGGGGCATCACCGCAAAAGAAGACCTCGGAAACGGTTGGGCAGCCGGCGTTGCACTCGAAAACGAGTACGAATCCCATACGGGACGTTTTACCGACGACAACACAATTTTTAATTCGATGGCCTATCTTTGGGTGGGAACGGATCAAGTCAAGTTATCTCTCGGCAATCTCGGAGGGGCTCTTTCTTCCGGCGGCGGCGACTTTGATTTAATCGGCGGATTTGATCCGTTAGAAGCCGCCTACGGACTTGGCGGAATGGGTCTGATTTCCACGAAAGACCTTGCTCCTGACACGGCCGTTTCTTTGGAATTGACCCCCGTTGAAGGCTTAAAAATTTCTGCACAGGCTTCTTTGGGCGATAACACTATCGCTAAGTGGTCTCAACGCGAACACTATTACGGCCTCGGAGCTCTTTATGAAAACGGATCTCTTGCAGCTGCCGCTTCTGCCGAAATGGTTCGCCGCTCTTCGCTCGACACTGCTTGCGGACGTGATGCTCACTTCTTGACGGCAGCACTATCTTGGGACGCCGGATTCATAAAGCCCATGGCCATCTATCAGTACGCTGACAAAATGAGTTTAGGCTCCTTTGCTGACAACGCAATGGAATCGGCGTTCCGCTCAGGTGACAAACCAGGAAAAATAAACAGCCTCCTCATCGGGGCAACCGCTCCTGTTGCCGGAGGAACTCTCGGCATCTCGGCTCAGTATGCTGTTGCGAAATTCACGGAAACAGCAAAGAAAGGAAAGGCCTATACGCTTGGAGTAGCCTACACCTACGAACTCTCCAAACGCACGAGTCTTTATGCAGCAGGCGTTATGGTCAAAGGAAAGAAGGAATTCGCCGAATTTGATGCCTTTAACCAGTACCAAGCCGGCATCGGCATTAACCACACGTTCTGACCGTCAGAGATCGTCTTCGTACTGACGGGCGAAAGAGTAGCTCCGCGTCCTCCGAAACCTCCCTCCCCTGCGTTCCTTGGTTTTGGAGGACGTGTCTTATTTCGTGATTGCCTGCGCCATCTGTTCTGTAAGTTCTTTGGCAAATACCGCATCATCGGCTTCCGTCATGATGCGCAATAAGGGTTCCGTTCCAGACGGACGAACGAGAACACGTCCTCTTCCTTTAATGCGCAATTCTGCTTCTCGGACAGCCTGAACGAAGGGTTCATCGTTCTGCCAGCAATATCCCTTATTCACACGCACATTCAAAAGAATTTGCGGCATTAAATGCAACCCGTGCAACATGTTCGACAGCGTTTCTTTCTGAGAGCGGCAAGCTGCAAGAACCTGCAGTGCACTCACAATGCCGTCTCCCGTGGTCTGACAATCCAAAGCGATGATGTGTCCGCTCGATTCGCCGCCGAATAACCAGCCTCGGGCAAGCAACTCTTCCATCACATAACGGTCGCCCACTTTTGCACGAACAAACGGGATGCCCTCCTCCGCAAATTTTTTCTCGACTGCAAAATTCGTCATCAACGTCCCGACAACACCGGCTACAGAGGATTTTTTGGCTCTGTCGGCAACAATGGCATAAAGCAGTTCATCCCCGTTATAAACCTTTCCTTTTGCATCAGCCATGATCAGCCGATCCGCATCCCCGTCAAAGGCAAGCCCTAACTCACATCCGGCTTTTGCCGTACGTTCGGACAAATCATCTGTGTGCGTAGCGCCGAGCCCTCGATTGATATTAAATCCGTCAGGCTTATCCCCGTCGACGACAACATCCGCACCAAGCTCGTGAAAAACCGACGGAGCCACGTGATAGGATGCCCCGTTGGCACAATCCAGATAAAGGCGCATTCCCTTCAAATCAAGTTTTGACGGAAAAGTGCTCTTGCAGAACTCCACATAACGCCCGGCCGCATCGTCCAGTCGGCGAACTTTTCCAAGTTCCTCACTGGAAAGGCAAGCAAATCCGTTGTCGATCTCTCTTTCAATTTCTTCCTCGACAGCATCGGGCAACTTCATGCCTTTTTCCGAGAAAAATTTAATGCCGTTGTCTTGAAACGGATTATGACTGGCGCTGATGACAACGCCCGCATCCAATCGCAATGCGCGAGTGAGATAGGCAACTGCCGGAGTCGGGATCGGACCGCAGAGAACAACATCAACCCCGGCTGAAGAAAAACCGGCCTGAAGCGCCGCTTCAAGCATATAACCTGAGACTCTTGTGTCTTTTCCGATCAAAACAACAGGACGCGCACCATTCTTTTTCGCACGAAACACTCGACCGGCCGCCTGTCCCAATTTCAGAACAAAATCCGACGTAATGGGACTTATCCCGACGCTGCCTCGTACACCGTCCGTTCCAAAATATTTTCGAGCCATAAGGTGCCCTCCTTCAACGTTTGTCTTTTTCACTCAATTGAGTAATTTTTCGTCACTCAAAATCAACGCCAACCGCGACGCTTAAACTCTTCAACCGTTTCCCGAACATCGTGCACGCGCACAATATTTGCCCCCTTCTCAACAGCACTGACGGCGGCCTGAACGGAACCAGCCGACCGCTTGGCCGGGTCGGCAATCCCTGTGAGGGCTCCGATCATGCGTTTACGGGAGACTCCGACCAAAAGCGGAAAATTCTCACACGAGAAGTCTTCAAATCGAGCCAACAGATCAAGATTTTCCTGCATCGTCTTTCCGAATCCGAATCCCGGATCCCAACAGATCGTTTCTTTCTGGATTCCGGCCTGAAAAAGAACTTCAGTACGATCTCTTAAAAAAGCGGGAATGTCATCAAAAACGTGGTTCTCTCTTACAGGCAGAAAGTGCATCAAAACAATTCCGCATCCGCTTCCCCGAACAGCTTCAATCGCCCCCGGTTCCGTCAAGGCCTTTACATCATTAATAATTTGCGCACCTAAAGAAAGCGAAGCGCGCATAACCTGTGGCTTGTACGTATCCACGGAAACCGTAAAACCGTCTGCAACCAACGTCTCAACAACTCGAAGAATGCGATTAAGCTCTTCCTCGAGAGAAACGGGAACGGCTCCGGGTCTCGTTGATTCGCCGCCGATATCAAGAATATCCGCTCCCTCTTGCTGCAACTTTCTTGCAAAGGCAACAGCCCGCTCATAAGTTGCATGCTCGCCTCCGTCAGAGAACGAATCCGGTGTCACATTCACAATCCCCATAATCTGCGGGACAGAAACATCCACCTTTTTGTCGCGGCAATGCCAAATGCGTGGTTTCGTCATAAAACTGAAAAATAAATGAAGGCGCCCGACCGGGCGCCCTGCTGTCTTCAAAAACTAGTGATCTTCCGTTCCCGATTCTTCGGTTTTCGCAACACGTTTCCTCGTACGGCGCACAGATCCCTGCGCTTTTTGATCCTCGTTTTTTTCCTCTTTCGTCTCTGCGTCCGAATCCTCCGGCGCGGCCGACATCGAGGGTGAGTTCTCTTGGGCAGACGCAACCTCGGTCGCATCAGAGGGCGTTGTGCTTTCTTTCTTTTCCGATTCCGCCGGCTTCGGTTCGCGAGGATCGCCGCCAGCCATAATGTCATTGATTTGATCAGCGTCCAACGTCTCCCACTTCAGAAGAGCCGCTGCCATCTTCTCAATCTTGTCGCGGTTTTGCTCAATCAACTTTCTGGCCAATGCATATTGCTCTTCCAAAATGCGCCGAATCTCGGCATCAACCGCTTGCATCGTTTTTTCAGAAATATGCGTGGTTTTCGTCACAGCGCGCCCGAGAAATACCTCACCCTCGTTCTCTGCGTAGACCATGACGCCCATCTTTTCGCTCATTCCGAAACGCATGACCATATCCCGCGCCAACTGTGTCGCACGTTCGAAGTCATTGCTTGCTCCCGTCGTCATCTGATGCATAAAAACTTCTTCGGCAATGCGACCGCCGAAGAGAATGGCAATGCGCGTCAAAAGATACTGTTTGTCATAGGCATAACGATCTGTCTCGGGCAACTGCATCGTCAGGCCGAGAGCCCGACCTCTGGGAACAATCGTCACCTTATGCACAGGATCGGACTTCGGCATCAACTTGGCAACCAACGCATGACCGGACTCGTGATAGGCCGTATTTCGGCGTTCATCCTCGGTCATCACCATTGATTTACGTTCAGCCCCCATCATGATTTTGTCTTTGGCCAATTCAAAATCACGCATCTCGACGACGCGACCGTTTCGGCGCGCTGCAAAAAGAGCCGCCTCATTTACCAAATTCGCAAGATCTGCTCCGGAAAAACCGGGGGTCCCGCGAGCGATGACATCCGCTTGCACATCCGCACCGAGCGGAATCTTCTTCATATGCACGCCCAAGATTTGTTCTCGGCCGCGAATATCCGGCAACGGAACGACAACCTGGCGGTCAAAACGCCCCGGACGCATCAAGGCCGGATCCAACACATCCGGTCTGTTTGTCGCCGCTACAACAATGACGTTTGTTCCCGTTTCAAACCCATCCATTTCGACGAGCATTTGGTTTAACGTCTGTTCACGCTCGTCATTGCCGCCGCCAAGACCGGCTCCGCGTTGCCGACCAACAGCATCAATTTCGTCAATAAAGATGATGCATGGAGCGTTCTTTTTGGCTGTCTCAAACATGTCGCGAACGCGCGAAGCGCCGACGCCGACAAACATTTCAACGAAATCCGATCCGGAAATAGAAAAGAAGGGGACGCCCGCTTCGCCCGCAATCGCTTTAGCCAGAAGCGTCTTACCGGTTCCGGGAGAACCGACAAGCAAGATACCGCGCGGAATATGTCCGCCAAGACGTTGAAACTTAGACGGATCTTTCAAGAAATCGACAACTTCCTGAACATCCTCTTTGGCCTCATCGCACCCGGCCACGTCGGCAAATCGGACCTTATTGGCTGTGTCATTCAACATTCTGGCCTTGCTCTTTCCGAATGAGAAAGGACCTCCGCCCTTGCCGCCCATCTGCATTTGGCGCATAAAGAAAATCCAAACGCCGATCAGCAGAATCATCGGGAACCAACTGATGAGAATCTGTTCAATGAAGGAGGGTTCTTCATCGGGCTTGCCGTAGACTTGAACGCCGTTTTTGCGCAAATCTTCGACCATCCACAGATCGCCCGGACTTGTAATCGTGTAAGCCGCCCCCTCCGCCGGAGTGACGGTAATCCGACGTCCCTGAACATCCACTCGGCGGATTTTGCCCGCCTTCGCGTCATCCATGAACTGTGTATAGCTTGTTTGGTCAAGGTTACCGACAACGGCACGTTCGCCGCTGAATTGACGGAAAACCGTAAAAAGCACAAAAGCGATCAGACACCAAACCGCCAAGCGCTGAAGCATCCTCTTGTCCAAAATCAGGACTCCTTGTTTGTATCAGATGGATACGGAATGACAATTCCGCAAAATTAAGAACGTAGTTTATCCGTTTTGTAACGTTTTCATCCGCGTTTTTAAGAAAACACCCTGCAATTAATTGTGTTTAACTGTTAAGTTCTATCCCTAACACCGAAGATTTCGGGCGACAACGTACATTTCCGGGCTCGAGTCTCGGCTGGCCTCGGGCTTGCGCTGTGCAACAGACCGGAAAAAACGTTTCGTCTTTTCAATGAATTGCGAATAACCGGATCCCTGAAACACTTTGGTGACAAAAACGCCGGACGGTTTCAGATGCTCCAGAGCAAACTCCAGAGCCAGTTCATTTAAAAGAAGGCTTGCCGCGGCATCGACAGCGGCGATTCCAGACAGGTTCGGCGCCATATCGCTTAAAACAACGTCAACCTTCTCGCCTTGGAGAACTGCGGAGAGTTGATCTGCCACCTCCTGCTCTCGAAAATCGCCCTGAAGAAAAATAGCGCCATCAACAGGCTCCATCTCAAGGATATCCATCGCAATGAGTCTGCCGGAAAACTCCCCTTTGGAATTAACCATTTTAGAGCGAGCCACCTGCGTCCAACTGCCCGGTGCGCTTCCCAGATCCACAACCGTCATTCCCGGAGAAAAAAGTTTTTCTTTTTCATGAAGTTCAATCAACTTGTACGCTGAGCGAGCCCGATACCCGTCGACCTTGCTGCGCTTGACAAACGGGTCGTTGATATGGCGCTCAATCCAAGCATGATTGGAACGTAATTTCTTGGCTGACTTCGGCATGTCCGTTAAAATACTGCTCAATTAATTTCAGTAGTCGAATTATGTCTGAACTCACGCTTACCCGCGACGAACGGCTGACGCTTCGAGCGGACGCCCATCATGTCGCATTTTCCGTTCTTCTTGGCAATGCGGGACTGACTCCCGCCGTCGTGAAAGAAGTTGACCGAGCACTTGAAACTCACGGACTCATCAAAGTGAAAGTCCCGAGCGACGATCGGGAGGAACGGGCCGAGATTTACAAAACGCTGGCCGAAGAATTGGGAGCCGCACGCATCCAGTCCATCGGAAAGACGTTGGTTCTTTACAGACCCATTCCGGAAAAAACGGAAGAGAAACCACCAAAGTCTCCTTCAAAGACCAAGAGACCCGCCCCGAAAAAAGCCGCCGTCAAATCTGCGAAAGTTCAAAGAGCCGGCTCCGTTCACCGCACCACAAAAAAGAAAGCTCTTTCCAAATAGGTGCACAGCATGCCAAAAGGGCTTGTCCTTTTTGATTTAGACGGAACGCTAATTGACACGGCTCCTGATCTGTGTGCGGCCGCCAATTTTTTGCGTAAGGAAGCCGGACTGAATCCTTTGGATTATGCCTTTCTGCGACCTTTTTCCGGAACCGGTGCCAAGGGGCTCATCCGAGCAACGCTCGGAGTTTTGCCCGAGGATGCCCGTTATCCGGCTTTGAAAGAAGCCTTTCTCGCTCATTACGCATCGCACATGACGGACCAAGCCCGCCCCTTCCCGGGCGTCCTCTCGATGTTAAGTGAACTGAATCACCGTTCTTACTGCTGGGGGATCGTCACAAACAAGGCCATGCGGCTGGCCGCCCCTCTTGTCGAAAAACTGTTGGCGGCCACGTCTTCGCCTGTCTGTTTTGTGGCCGGCGATACCACAAAAAAAATGAAACCGGATCCCGAACCGCTGCTCGCGGCCGTCCACCAAGCCAACCTTCCTATCTCCCGCACGCTCTACGTCGGAGATGAAGAACGCGACATTAAAGCGGCAAAAGCAGCCGACATTGCGGCAATAGCCGCACTTTGGGGATACGGAACGCACGCCGAAACGTGGCATGCCAATGCGTTGGCAGCGTCTGCCGAGGACATACCTGACATCGCCGTGCGGCTTCTTTCAGAAGAAAGACAAGACCCTCAACTGCCCTGATCGGCACCGAACACTTTCCTTCGGAGCAACTCCAGCCTGTCGCGCAAGATCGCCGCTTGCTCGAAATCCAAATCTCGGGCACAGGCGAGCATCTTCTTTTCCGTCTCCCGAATCGCGCGAGAAACCGCTTGCGGATCATCCGGATCCACGTCTGAAAGAGCGCGGGAATTCGTCGTTTTTTCGGAACCCGGTTTGTAGACACCGTCAATAATATCGCGAACTTCTTTGACAACGCTCCTTGGCGTAATACCGTGCGCTTTGTTGTATTGCATTTGTTTGGATCGGCGCCGCTCGGTTTCCTCAATCGCCCCCTTCATGGAGTCGGTCACCACATCCCCATAAAGGATTGCCTTGCCTCGAACATTTCTCGCCGCACGACCAATCGTCTGAATCAGCGAACGCGTCGAGCGCAAAAATCCTTCTTTATCCGCATCAAGGATGGCAACCAGAGAGACTTCCGGCATATCCAGTCCCTCTCGAAGAAGGTTGATTCCCACCAAAACATCAAAAACGCCGGCTCGAAGATCCCGAATAATTTCAACGCGTTCAACCGTGTCAACATCCGAATGCAGATACCGAACCTTCACTTGATGCTCATCGAGATAATTCGTCAATTCCTCTGCCATTTTTTTCGTCAGCGTCGTCACAAGAACTCGCTCTTTTCGCTTGACGCGATCTCGAATTTCATCGAGCACATCATCGACCTGGGAAGTCGCCGGCCTCACTTCCAACTCGGGATCCACCAATCCCGTCGGTCGGACAACTTGTTCAACAATTTGCGAACTGTTTTCGATTTCGTATTCTGCCGGCGTCGCAGAGACGAAGATTGAGCGCCGCATCTTGCGTTCGAATTCATCAAAGCGCAACGGCCTGTTATCCAGTGCCGATGGCAAACGAAACCCGTACTGCACAAGCGTTTCTTTTCTGGAGCGATCCCCGCGGTACATGCCGCGCAATTGACCGACCAAGACATGACTTTCATCAAAAAACATCAGTGCATCGGCCGGCAGATAGTCGATCAGACAAGGAGGAGCCTCTCCTGGGTTTAATCCGGTCAAATGTCGAGAATAGTTCTCAATTCCCTTGCAAAAACCCACCTGATCAAGCATTTCTAAATCAAAAAGCGTCCTCTGCCGAAGCCGTTGCGCTTCAACCATCTTTCCGGCGTCTTCAAGTTCCTTAAGACGCTCAGAGAGTTCCTCCCTAATTGTCCCAAGAGCGTGAACGACAATATTGCGGGGCGTCACATAATGGCTGGCCGGATACACAACAAAACGCGGAACCTTCTGGATCGTCCTTCCGGTAAGCGGGTCAAAAAGAAGAATGGAGTCGACCTCGTCATCGAACAATTCGATTCGGACAGCCAACTCCGAGTGTTCTGCCGGAAATACGTCAATCGTGTCGCCACGAACTCGAAATGTCCCCCGCACAAATTCCATATCGTTCCGACGGTATTGCATCTTCACGAGCTGCGAGAGAAGATCTGCACGCTCTTTCGTGTCGCCTTCACGCAAAATAAGCCTCATCTGCGTGTAACTTTCCGGCTTTCCGATTCCATAAATTGCTGAAACTGTTGCAACAAGAATCGTATCGCGCCTTTCTAATATGCTCTTGGAGGCCGCCAACCGCATCTGCTCAATGTGTTCGTTGATGGCCGCATCCTTTTCAATAAAAAGGTCGCGTGCCGGCACGTACGCTTCAGGCTGGTAGTAATCGTAATAACTTACAAAATACTCAACAGCATTATTGGGGAAAAATTCCCGCATCTCTGAATAAAGTTGCGCGGCAAGCGTTTTATTGGGTGCCATCACAAGAGCCGGAACGCCCGCCCGTGCGATAACGTTGGCCATCGTGAACGTTTTTCCGGATCCGGTAACGCCAAGCAACGTTTGCTTAGCAAGTCCGTCCTGAACGCCCTCGGTCAACTTTTCAACAGCCTGAGCCTGATCGCCGGCCAGAGCATAGGGAGCATGCAGTTCGAACGGAGAATGAGCGAAAGTCAAAACGTCAGCCATCAGATGCTTAAACTCTCTGCAGATAGATAAAGACAATCTGCATATCATGCCAAACGCTGAAACAATTCGCAACGGTATAGCGTTCATCTGAACAAGGGCATGGCGATACAATACCGAGAAAGCCGTATTTTCTGAAGATTTCATCATGAGCGACACCTTCGTTACCGTAACGCTGACTGTTGCGCGGAAAATTTTTCTAGCCAAAGCCATAGAGCAATCCGATCCCCAGATCGCCTCTAAGAGCGCGCTTCTCAGCAAGGCAGTTTCGCACCGCCTCGGCGAGCGAACCAACGACGCCGTCTATCTCGAACAGAGAGCCGATTCCGTCCTCAACGCTGTCGGCGCGGATACGATGCAAGCCTTCAAAACCCACGATGCGTTGCCGTTTGTTTTTCTCGGCGGATTCTTTTTTCTGCTTGCCTTCTTTCTCGGCTTTTTATCTGAAAAACTGACGGAGAACGATTCTTTCATCAATCTTCTTTCGTTCCCTTTTTGGGGGTTCATCGCCTGGAATCTGCTCATTTATGTGCTGCTTTTCCTGCGTACGTTCGGAATCTTCGACAAACGTTTTTTTCCGATTCGGAATGCACTGAGCTCATTACGAGCAGGAAAAGTGACGGCATATCTTCGACAAAATTCGCCGAAAAACACCTACCGTGCTGACTGCATGCGCATCAGTTTGCCCCTCTTTCAGAAAGAAACAACCGCTCTTTTGCACCTGTCTGCCATCGCATTTGCCCTCGGATTAATTTCTGCAATCGCACTCCGAGGCGTTTCGACAGCTTTTACAGTCGGTTGGGAAAGCACGTGGTTTTCTGACAACGTTGACGCCGTCAAACTCTTTATCGACAGTACGTACGGACTCATTCCGTCTTTCGGTCCGTTTTCTGCCTTGCCCGACACAACGGCTCTTGCGGATATCCGCTCTGACAGACTCCCCTATCTGACGCAGCCCGTTTCAGCCGCACCGTGGCTTTTGCGCATGATGGCGCTTTTGACAATCTTCGTCATCATTCCAAGACTTTTTCTTTTCCTTGTCTCCTGGACTTCCCTGCATTTTCTACGTCGCCATCTGCGCCTTGGGATTAATGATCCCTATTTCAAAAAGGTTTTGGAAGAAGGAAAAGAATCCGTCCATCTGGGTTCCCTTGTCTTTATTGCCAATAAAGACAAGAAGGGAAGCGGGCGAGAAACGCTTGAGAAAATGTCCCTGTTTTGGGGAAATCCTTCGCCAATTATCCACGAGATCAGTTATGACGCAGCTCCGTTTACCTTACCAACATTGCCGAAAGACACGGAACGAACCGTCGTTTTAATTTATTTGGATGCCATTTCAACACCGGAAGAAGAAACGATCGGGGAACTTTTTCGCAATGCCGTTCAGGCGCAAATTTCAAGACCAGATCTGGTCTACGCCGCTTTGCTTGAGACAAGACGCTTTGCAACTCAGTTTTCTGGCTACTCTGGACGAATTCAGGAAAGGACTGACGTTTGGATGCGTTTTGCCAAAGAACATGAAATTGAGCTTTTTCTTAGCTCAGACGGGGAGGAACAACTCGTGAAAAATGTGCGACAATGGGCGTCCCTTAAAAACCCTGTCGACGTATTAAATACATCGGGAACTTGCTGATGCAAAAGGATACGCTTCGCATTCATTTGAGCCTTGTAAGTCACACAAACATTGGGAAGACAACGCTTGCGCGGACACTTCTCGGTCGTGACGTGGGCGAAGTCGATGACCGTGCACATGTCACGGAAACAACAGATGAATATGTGCTTGCCCGCAATGCTGAGGGCTGTGAGCTCATTTTGTGGGATACGCCGGGATTCGGAAATTCCGTCGCCCTCGCCAAACGACTCGAAGGAAGAAGCAACCCCGTCGGATGGTTCCTGGCGGAATTTTGGGATCGAATCTCCAACAAATCTCAGTGGCTTAATCAGAAGGCGCTGAAGCATGTTCGGGATACGTCCGACGTTGTTCTCTACTTAGTCAATGCAGCTGAGTTTCCGGACGAAACCTCTTACATAAAAGCGGAGATGCGCATTCTCGAATGGGTTCAAAAACCCGTGATCGTGCTGTTAAACCAAATGGGCAAACCGCGGCCAACGCAAGAGGAGGCTCTGGACGTCGCTCGTTGGAACGAAGCAATGCGCGACTATCCGATTGTTCGCAAAGTCCTCCCCATGGATGCTTTTGCTCGTTGTTGGGTACAGGAATTTACCTTGTTCGACGCCATCGGGGATGTACTCCCAGAAGCGTCTCGGAGTACCTTCGAGTCCATCAGAGAAACATGGTCACGGCAGCGGCGTGCCGCCTATGCAGCCAGCCTTCAGGCGCTGATGCATACCATCGAACGCATCATGAATGACAAAGAGGCTGCCAACAACATCACCTTCGCCTATCAAATAAAGAAACTAGGGAAAAAGCTGAAACTTTTCCGGGAGGATGATGACTCAAAGGACCCGCTGAAGTCAGCACAAACAGCCCTTTGCGCCCGCGCAACGGATGCCTTCTGTGATTTGACTGACAAATTGATTGCGGCGAATCGCCTGCGCGGAAAAGGCATAAAAAAGGAATTGTTTAATCGACTCCAAAGCGACTGGGAAATTTCCTCTCCGATCAAAACATCCAACGCTGCGATCGCCGGGGCTGTTGGATCCGGAGCCGTCGGCGGGCTTGCGGCAGATATATCGACCGGAGGACTTTCGCTCGGTCTCGGAACGTTGATCGGCAGCGTCCTCGGAGCGCTTGGAGGCGTCGGTTTGGCAATCGCCTACAACACGCGACGCGATGCGAAAGAAGGAACAGTCGTCGCCTGGTCGGAAACCGCCATCCGCAACTTCGCGCTTGAAGCGCTTCTCCTTTATCTTGCCGTGGCACATTTCGGTCGAGGACGCGGAGATTGGGCCGAGGGAGAGTGTCCCGACTTTTGGAGAACAATGCTCGCTCAGATTCTGGCCAAACAAAAAACGGACATTCGGCATCTTCCCATTATGCTCGATTCCGTCTTAAGACGCGTCCTTTCCGAACTGTATCCAGACGCCTCTTTCTGAGCATTGAAAAAAACCTATCTTGTTTGCCGAGGAGAGTGTTGCCCTCCTCGGCTGTTTTTTCTTTTCCCCGACTCCGGAAACATTTCCTTTCAGCGCTAGAATGAGCAGGAAAGTTACCCTTTTTTGATTTGTATTCCATGTCTGAGACAAAAAACAAAATCGTCCGCCGTGAAGACTATCGGCCCTTTCCCTACAACATTGATTCCGTTGAACTTGATTTTGTCCTCGATGCCGAGTCAACGCTTGTAACAACGTCCATGTTGGTGACGCCGAAAGCAGGCTTTTCCCCAACAGAACTCAAACTTGATGCCGGAGAACTTGCCTTTGAGAGGCTTTTTATCAACGGCATCGAAGTCGACGATACCCGCTACACCCTAACCAGCACAAGCCTTGTTGTTCGCGGCATTACATCGCAGTCCAGAGTCACCGTCATCAATCGCTTTAGTCCGGCCAGAAACACAGCCCTTTCCGGCATCTATATGAGCCGAGGCGCATTCATGAGTCAATGCGAGTCTCAGGGTTTTCGTCGCATTACCTATTGGCCGGATCGACCGGACGTCATGAGTCGTTTTACCGTTACGATCCATGCAGACAAAGCTTCTTGCCCGGTTTTGCTCAGCAACGGGAACCTGACTGATTCGGGAGACGAAGCCGACGGAAAACACTGGGCTAAGTTTGTCGATCCCTACAAAAAACCGAGTTACCTCTTCGCTCTTGTTGCCGGGAACTTTGTTGATCGGAGCGAAGATTTTCTGTTAAAGGATGGTCGTACCTGTCGTTTGAGCATCTGGACCGAAGCCCACAATTTTGGGAAAAGCCTGCATGCTCTTGAAAGTCTGAAAAGAGCAATCCGTTGGGATGAAGACCGCTTCGGACTGGAGTTGGACTTGGATCGTTTCGGCATCGTCGCCACAGATGACTTCAACTTCGGTGCCATGGAAAACAAAGGACTTAACATCTTCAATTCCCGCTATGTCATGGCGGCTCCGGACATGGCTACCGATACGGACTACGACCGCATCGAGTCCGTTGTCGGACACGAATACTTCCACAACTGGACGGGCGACAGAGTAACGGTTCGCGATTGGTTTCAAATCACGCTCAAAGAAGGACTTACCGTATTCCGCGATCAGGAATTTTCCATGGATATGGCTCCTGATGCGTCCAGCCGCGCCGTTAAAAGAATCCTTGACGTCCGCGCTCTTCGCCAAGCCCAGTTCCCTGAAGATGCCGGGCCTATGGCACACCCGATTCGTCCGGAGAGTTACCGCGAGATCGACAACTTCTACACAATGACCGTCTACGAAAAAGGTGCCGAAGTTGTGCGTATGCTCCAAACAATTCTCGGAAAAGAGAACTTTGAAAAGGGTCTGCAGAACTACCTTGCGCGTTTTGACGGACAAGCCGTGACGTGCGACGATTTTCTTGCCGCATACAGCGAGGCCTGCGGCGTTGATCTAACAGACTTTGCTCGTTGGTACAGCCAAGCAGGAACACCGCGCGTGCGCATTCGGTCTTGTTACGACCCAATCGCTCACACCTGCGTCATTTCAGCTTCTCAGACAACTCCGGCTACTCCCGGACAACCGACAAAAGAACCTTTTGTGATTCCCATCGCCATCGGACTGATCGGCAGCGAAGGGAAGGATCTCCCGCTGTGCTTAGAATCGGAAAATGCCGCTTCTGGAACAAGCCGGGTTCTCCTTTTGACAAAAGAAAGCGACGAATGGGTCTTTACCGGCATTGCGCAAAACCCGATTCTTTCCATCGGCCGCGGCTTTTCTGCTCCCGTTATCTTCGACTACTCTTACTCGCGAGAAGAACTGGCCTTCTTGGCTCTGAATGACTCGGATCTTTTCAATCGATACGAAGCCATGCACAGACTCGTCAACGAGTCCCTGCTTGAGATGATCGGGGAAATTGAACGCGGGGAAGAACCTATCGTTCCGGAGATCTTGTTAAGAACTTTCGGAGCAATCCTCAAGGATGAGACTCTTGCTCCTGCCTTCCGTGCTTGCGCACTTACTCTGCCCGAAGAAAGTGCCCTGTCGCTTGAGTGCGCCATGATCAATCCGGAGGCCGTCCACAAGGCATGGCTTGACGCAAGAGAAACTCTTGGAAGCCGCTTCAGTCAAGATCTTTCGGCCATTGTTCAAGCGAATTCCGTTTCCTCTCCCTACAGCCCAGACGCTCACCAAGCAGGCAAACGCGCCCTGAAAAATCTGGCGCTTGATTACTGGCTTGCAAGCGGAAGCGCCAAGGCTCTCCTTATGAGTCGTTCTCAGTTCGAGACGGCCGACAACCTGACAGACAAATTGGCGGCTCTTACGACCATCGTCATGTCGCGCAGTCCTGCCAAGGCAGACGTTTTAAATGCTGCCGCCCGTACGTGGTATCTTGACCCGTTGCTTTTGAATAAGTGGTTCACCGTTCAGGCTCTGGCTCCTTCCTTCGACGGAGAAATGCCTGTTCTTGAGCGAGTGCGCGCTCTGATGGGATATGAGGTCTTTTCGATCAAGAATCCGAACAATGTCTACGCACTGCTTGGAGCCTTCTTTAACAGGAATCCGGCAGAGTTCCATCGAGCAGACGGTCTTGGCTATGAATTTTGGGCCGACACTGTTTTACAGCTTGACCAAATCAACACGCATGTTGCCTCCCGAATGGCTCGTGCATTGGACCACTGGCGGCGCTACGAACCGGTGCGTGCCAAACAGATGTACAAAGCTCTTTCCCGCGTCGCCGCTTGCCCGACGCTTTCCTCTGCAGTTCGGGAAATCGTTGAGAAAGCGCTTATTAATCATTAAAGGACACTGCCATGCAGCGACAAACGCTCCACACTTTCCTCGACAATGAAATTGCCGAGTACGGACTTGATCCGAAGCTCTCGCAACTCATCATCAACATCTCGGAGACTTGCAAAGAAATAAGCTTTGAAGTCGCCTGCGGAGATGTGGCCGGCGTTCTCGGCGTCGCAGGTTCCACAAACGTTCAGGGAGAGGTGCAAAAACAACTGGACGTCATTTGCAATGACTTGATGGTCAAGGGATGTATTCGCTCCGGGTGCGTCTGCGGCATGGCAAGCGAAGAGATGGAAACCAGTTTGCCTGTTCCATCCTATCTTCCGGTCGGTCCATACCTAGTTACTTTTGACCCTCTGGACGGATCGAGCAACATCGACATCAATATTTCCATCAGCACCCTCTTTTCCATCCTTCCAAGCCCGCACGGCGCCACGCATGACATCTCCGACATTGACTTCCTGCAGCCCGGTATCAACCAAGTCGCAGCCGGCTACGTTGTCTACGGCCCGCAAACAACGATGGCGCTCACTCTCGGCCGCGGCGTCGTCATGTTCACGCTGGATCCGGCATCCAACCATTTTATCTACACGAAAACCGAAGCCGTTATTCCGCGTGAAGCACACGAATTCGCCATCAACTGTTCCAATATGCGCCACTGGCAAGAACCTGTCCGTCGCTACATTAAGGAGCTTCTGGAAGGGGAAACCGGCGTACGCGGGAAGAATTTCAACATGCGTTGGATTGCCTCGATGGGCGCTGAAGTTCACCGCATCCTTTCGCGCGGCGGCGTTTTCATGTACCCGTGGGATAAACGCATGACGGACAAGCCCGGAAAGCTTCGCCTGATGTACGAGGCCAACCCGATGGGGTTCCTGATCGAACAAGCCGGCGGAGCCTGCACGGACGGGCACAGCCGCATCCTTGAGTTACAGCCGGAAAAATTGCACCAACGCGTTCCGGTCTTCCTGGGAGCGGCCGAAGAAGTGGAGCGTGTTACACGCTACCTCACGGAAGCTGAAAAAGAAGACAACGCCTAGCCCGCTGGGTTGACCAGAACAAACCTTCGAGGATTAATTTCCCCGAAGGTTTTCTTTATCCGAAGACTCCTGTTTCTCTTCAGGCTCTTTTTTGACTTCCTTGGCATCGGCCGTTTTCGCCCCAAAAAAGCCGAAAAAACTATGTTTACGCTCGGCAGGAGGCTCTTGAGGAGGCAACTGAAGCCCGTTGACCTCTGCAATTTGAGAAATTTTTGTGTCCAAGGCCGTCAAACGCGTCTCGAATACCTTGAGTTGCTCGATGACATTTTCCAGTTGCTTACCCGTCTTCTCTGACTCCGTCCTCAAAGCAGCCGTCAACTGCTCGCTCAACTCGGAGAACTCGTGAGTCAACGTGTCGGCAGAGGCCTGAATTCGGGACTGTTCCGCATCTTCGGCTAAACGCTTGTTGGTTCTTGCTTCTTTATACGCCTTGCGAATATCAACGAGAACGGCCGCCTGCTGCATCAAAGACCATAGAACACACCCAACCAACAGAATTCCCAAAATAACGAAGAGAATGAGTCCTAAGGGTGCTTCAACTTGGGTATACAAAAGATTAACGGGAACCGGAGCAACAATTCCAGACCAGTTAACGGCCAAAAAAACGGCGCTCAGGACACAAAGAAACAAAATCACAACGGTTCGGATTGACATCTTTTCACCCCGCAACAAAAACGACTTGCATTGTCGGCATCGGTACAGTCTAGTTGCGTCAAGAAAAAAACTCAATGGGAGCGAAGACAGGAACAATAGAAAAGTCTCTTTTGGCTTCTGTCGGAAACCAAGAAGGTTGGATGACATTCGACAGTGAAATGAGCTTTAACGTCTAGGGAAAACACCGAATGGAAAACCCTCAAGGGAAAATCATGAGGCGGCAAATCAGCAAGCTCGTTAGACTTTTCGCACGGTTAGAACACGTTCTCCGTTCTTACCGTCCAATCGCCGCCCGGGCTCTTTCGGGTGTTTTGCAACAAGTCCTCCGGGCGGCGGCCTAAACAATGATTTTCCGTTCCCGAAAAAACTTCGGTGATACGGAAAGCAAAAACAAAACCAAACGGAGTGTTTACCATGAAACGCTTTATCACCGTCTTCAGTGCCACATTGCTCGCCATGGCTGTTACCGCAGCCGACGCAGCCATTACCGTCAAGATTGCCGGCTCTAAGCCTGACGGCAATCCGCAGACGATCGGCATGCGCGTTTTTGCTCAGCGCCTCGGTCAGCTTTCTTCCGGCAAGTACAAAGTGCAGGTCTTCCCACACAATCAGCTCGGAAAAGAAGACAACTACCTGACGCAAACTCGCAACGGCACAATCCAAATGTGCTGCGTCGGACCGCAATCGAGCCGCTTCCATCCGGCGATGGCTATGTTTGAAACCCCGATGCTTTATGAGAGTTTGGATCACGCCCATCGTGCGATGGAAGGCGGCGTGCTTGATCTCATCGTCGGACCCGCAAAAGGATACACATCCGGTCCGTTCTCCAAGAGTTTTGTTGAAAAGTCCGGTATGCGCGTTTTGAACGCCTATCCGATTGGCTTCCGCCACTTCTTCACGAAGAAAGAGTTAAAGACAATGGACGACGTTAAGGGACTGCGCATGCGCACGCCGAACGTTCCTCTTTACGTTAAGTTCGCTGAGTTCTGCGGTATTTCCGGACAGGCCATCAATTACGTTGACCTCCCGAGCGCCCTCGATCAGGGAACGGTTGACGGCGGCGACAGCCCATTCGGCGACATCCTCTCGGATCGTCTGTACGAATACGCTCCGAAGATTACGAAGGCCGGACACATTCTGGTTCTCCAGAATACGATGATCAATGAGAAGTTCTGGCAGAAACTCCCCGAGCAGGACAAGAAGTGGTTCAAACAAGCTGCTCACGATGCTTCCGAAGCTGTCTGGGCCGAATGCGCTCGCGTTGATCAGGAAGCCAAGAAGATCATTGAAAAAGCCGGCGGCAAGGTTTCTGAACCGGATGCCTCTTTCCGCGAAGGCCTCTTTAAAGCCGGTCAAAAGACTTGGGCAATGTTCCTGAACAAGGAACTGGACGGAAAGACCAACCCTGGCTACGTCCCGAACGCTCAAGAAATTCTTGACATGGCTCTTTCCTTTGGCTCCAAAGCGAAAAAATAATAACTAGCTTGCATTGCGACGATAAGCGGGTTTCCTCCACCCGCTTGCCGTCGTATGTGGATCTCTTTTCTTCTTAAGGTTTTGTTCTTATGACGCAAAGCACTTCTCACGACGAAGAAACAAAACACCAAAAAGCGTCATTGCGTTTTGACGGACAGTTCTTTTTTGAACTCTTCTGTGCCCTCGTTTTTCTTGGCATGGTCGGACTTGTCTTTTATAACGCCTTTCTGCGCTATGTGTTCCGCTCCAGTTTTCCACCCAGTGAAGAATGGGCGCGTTTTCTGTTTATCTACATCATTTATTACGGCGCAATCGAAGCCTGCTACAGAAAAAAACATATTGCGGTTGATTTGCTGTTAAACCAACTGCACGGCATTGCTCGCCGCTCACTTGAACTCTTGGCAGATTTTTTCTCGTTAATCGCACTTGCGCTCTTGACAGCCGGCGGCATCAATATTCTCATGCTGACATATGACATCAATTCGGTGGCAACCAACGTCAACATGGGCATCATCAACAGTTGCTTGCCCATCATGTCTTCGATTGCATTCTGCTTAACGCTACGGGATTTTTATCGCCACTATAAAGCGCCTCTCTCGACACATAAAGTCGGAGCCGGCGGAGAAAACTTAGGCGCAGAGGAGAACTGACCATGGAACTCTTGCTTTTTATCTCCTCACTCTTTTTCTTCCTTTTTATCGGTGTTCCGATTTGGCTTGTTCTCGTTCTGTGCTCGGTCATTTTGATGCTATACGGCGGCATGGGACTGGATGTGCTCATCATTCCTCAAGCCATGCTGGACGGATCAGACAACTATGCGCTGATGGCCATTCCGTTCTTTATCTTCGCCGGAGAAATCATGAGTGCCGGCGGATTGTCTGTGCGCGTCGTTCGTCTCGCTCAACTTGCCGTCGGCCATATTCGAGGCGGTCTCGGCTATGCTGCGATTTTTGCCTCCATCATCTTCGCCGGTCTGATGGGATCTTCCGTCGGTGAAGCTGCTGCACTGGGCGGATTGCTCTTGCCGATGATGAAAAAAGTTGGTTACGATCCTGCTCGCGCCGGTGCCGTGATTGCATCAGGAGCCATCCTCGGCCCGATCATCCCGCCCTCGACAAACTTCATTATTCTGGGCGTCACGGTTGGACTTTCCGTCACAAAACTTTTCATGATCGGTCTGGTCCCCGGAATTTTCTTAGGCCTGGCATTGATGGTGCTCTGGTACTTCATCGTGCGCATTGACGGCTATAACGATCATGTGAAATTCACACGGTCGGAAGCTCGTAAAATCTTGATCGATTCATGGCCGGCTTTCATGCTTCCAGTCTTGTTGCTCGGAGGAATTCGCTTCGGCGTCTTCACCCCGACTGAAGGCGGAGCCTTTGCGGCCATTTATGCCATCGTAATTTGCCTTTTCTACTACCGTGAACTTTCCGTCAGAGAACTGTTGCGCGTTTCGGCAACGTCAGCCAGAACAACGGCCGTCGTGATGATTGTTGTTGCGGCTGCTTGCGCCGTCGGCTGGTTCATTACATCGGCTCAGATTCCGGATCAGGTTGTCGGTCTTTTCAGCCCGCTCATTGCGCACCCGGTCATGTTGCTTCTCGCACTGAACCTGTTCTTCTTCTTAGCCGGCATGGTCATGGATCTGACGCCGAACATTCTGATCTTTGCCCCTGTCTTCTTCCCGTTGGTTCAGCAAGCAGGCATTGACCCGTATCACTTTGGACTGCTGTTTGTCCTTAACCTCGGAATTGGCGTTATCACACCGCCGGTCGGAACAATCTTATATGTTGTCTGCGGCATCGGAAACATCAAGATTGCCAGACTCATCGCAAAGCTCATTCCTTTCATTGCGATTGAGATTCTTGTGTTGCTTCTGTTGCTCGTCTTCCCGGCGCTGTCTTTGACTCCCATGGGGTGGCTAACCTAGAGACGACCCGTTAGGAGAAAACGCCTGCAGCTTGAAACGCTCAGGCGTTTTTTATACCAATGACTGTCGCCGCTATAATGCCTGAGCTGCAAGGGTTTTTATCGGTTGGAGACCTTTGTCCTACTTTGTCGCAACCGCTCTTTTAAGGCCATTAAAATGAAAACTGATCCTCGTTTTCCTAACCTGCACATCGTTGATCATCCCCTGATTCAGCATAAGCTTTCCATCATGCGCCAGAAGGAGACAAGCACCAATGTCTTTCGGCAGCTCTTAAGAGAAATCACTGTCCTCATGGGCTACGAACTAACTCGAGATCTCCCGCTTTCGAGCAGAACCATCGAAACACCGATTTCTGTTATGGAAGCACCAACGCTCGCAGGAAAAAAACAGGTGATTGTTCCGATTCTTCGAGCCGGTCTTGGTATGAGTGACGGACTTCTTGAACTGATGCCGTCGGCACGCGTCGGACACATCGGCATGTATCGCGATGAGAACAAACGCCCCGTTGAATACTTAGTTCGTCTTCCTAATGTGACAGATCGACTCTTTTTCGTTTGCGACCCAATGCTTGCCACCGGCTACTCGGCCGCACATGCAGTTGAAGTTTTGTTAAAGAGAGGCGTCAGCGCAGACTCAATCAAGTTCCTCGCTCTCGTAGCAGCCCCCGAAGGCGTGCAAGTCATGCTTGATCTTCATCCGAAGATTGAAATTTGGGTTGCTTCTTTGGATGACCATCTCAATGAGAACGCTTACATCGTCCCAGGTCTCGGCGATGCCGGCGACAGACTCTTCGGAACGAAATAACTGCCGAAAAATAGTCTCGGGAAAAGAGTCTTTCCTTCGGGAAAGACTCTTTTTTCATTTTTTGAAGAAATTAAGCGGTATCACGTATAAAAATCAAATGCGTTCTGTAATGCGGAACAAATAGGTCATTTTTCTACCTTAATTTCCAGAGAAAAAACGGGGCAGTTTGACATTTATCAATCAAAAGAAAACCGAAAGGAACGGGAAAAGAGCATCATTTCGCCATGCGGGGAAATCAATTGTGCTTTCCCTGTTTTTTCCAGTAATTCCAAAGGAACCTATCATGACCCCAGAACAAGAACTGCGTGCACATACGCCGACCGGACCGGAATTGATCGCCGGCGTGACGCTTAAGGATGCCAAACGTGCAAGCAAGTGGCCTGCCTACTGCGATATGACGCAGTCGATTACAGGTCTGATTCTCGGACTTTTCCTTTTTTGCCACATGGCCTTTACGAGTTCAATTCAGCTCGGCAAAGATACCTTCTGGAATCTGATTCAGATTTCCGGCGGTACGCCAGTCTTCGGCTCTGAGCAGGCTTGGCTTCACGTCGTGTTTCTCGGCTTTATTACCCTGTGCGTCATCTTGCATGCTCTGTGCGCCTTGCGCCGCTTCCCGACGTCTTACAAGCAGTTCCGTGACGTTAATGCTCACATCACGATGTTGCATCACTCGGATTCTTCCCTTTGGCGCATTCAATTCGTGACGGCTGTCATTTTGACCGCCTTTGTTTTCCCGCACTTGATGTCCATGCTCTGCCATCCGAGCGGATTGGATCCGAACCTTTCTTCCGTCCACACCTTCACCATGGGGCTTGATTGGACGCTTCTGTTCCTCATCGTGACAGAGTTGCACGGCATGATTGGTTTGTATCGTCTCGCCGTCAAGTGGGATGTCGTTAAAGGACGTTGCAACGGTCTGCGCAAAGGCATGCTCATCGTTGCTCTCGCCATGATTGCTTGCGGATCTGTTACAGCCTACACGTTCTACTCGAACGGAAAAGCTCTCGTGACCAGCGAGCAAGCTGCAACCCATTACACACCGACGAACGTTTGGTCTATCAACAAGTAGTCCTTTCTGCTTCGTTCATAGAGAGCCTCGGTTGAGAAACACCGAGGCTTTTTTACATCTGCCTTTTGAGAAAAATTCCTGTCTCACTTCGGGGGTTGGCGGCAATGTCTTTCGGCATCCCCTCCGCAACAAGTTCTCCTCCCGAATTTCCGCCGCCGGGACCTAAATCAATCACCCAGTCAGCGGCGGCAATGACGTCCAAATTGTGCTCAATCACAACTACCGTATTGCCCTGATCCGCCAAACGAGAAAGTGCGCGCAACAGATACATCGTGTCTTGAAAATGAAGTCCTGTTGTAGGCTCGTCCAAAATGTAGAGCGTTCTTCCCGTTGACTTCTTCGTGAGTTCTTCTGCAAGGCGAATTCGTTGTGCCTCTCCTCCGGAAAGGCAGTCGGCACGCTCTCCGAGACGAATATATCCGAGTCCGATTTCCTGCATAAACTCGAGTTGGCGAGCAATTTCCGGTTGAGCACTGAAAAACTCCAACGCGGCAGAAACCGTCATGTCCATCACATCGGCAATGGATTTCCCCTTAAACCGAACATCAAGTGTTTCCTGGTTAAACCGCTTTCCTTGGCAGACGGGACAGCGAACGCAAACGGCAGGGAGAAAACCCATTTCAATTTTTGTTTCTCCTTCGCCCTCGCATGCCTCGCAACGACCGCCCGGCTTATTAAAGGAAAATCGGCCGGCATCATAGCCTCGCTCTTTGGCGATTCTCGTCTCCGCAAAAAGCGTTCGAATCGGCAACGCCACGCCCGTGTACGTCGCAAGCGTTGCACGACCGGCTCGCCCCATGGATCCCTGATCTACCAAAACGATCTTATCGAACGCTTCGAGGCCCTCTATCGCATCGACCGGCAAAGGAGGTTCTTTGGCTCGATACAACTTTCGACGCAACGTTGCTGCCAATGTTTCAAGAATCAACGTCGATTTTCCGGAGCCTGAGACTCCCGTAACAGCCGTGAAAGCACCGATCGGAATTCGGCACGATACATGCTTCAGATTTCTGCCTTTAGCTCCCAAAATACGAATGCTTTCTGTGTTTAACCGACGCATTTTCCTTTCTTCTGGAGGAACAACGCACCTTCTTCCACTCAAATACAAACCTGTCAAGGAAACCGCGTTTTCCTTTAATTCCTCGGGTGTCCCGCAGGCAACAACAGATCCGCCTTGTCCTCCCGCACCCGGCCCCATATCGATCACCCAATCGGCAATAGAAATCACATCGGCATCGTGCTCGACAACAAGCACCGAGTTGCCGGCATGAACCAGTTGTCGAAGCACCCCAATCAGATTTTGCGTGTCTCTCGGATGAAGTCCTACGGTCGGCTCATCGAGTACGTATGTAACGCCGGACAGTCCGTTACTGAGTTGTCCGGCTAGCCGAATGCGTTGCAGCTCTCCGCCGGAAAGCGTCGAAACCGACCGATCCAGGCTCAGATAGCCAAGGCCAGCTTCAATCAGAAATGTCAAACGGCGATCAATCTCCTCGAGTGCTACTTTCGCCACCTTTCGAGTTTGTTCGTCCAAGCAAAGAGCATTCAAACTTTCTTTCAGTTTCCTCAGATCCTGTCTGGAAAACTCAACGATATTAAGGCGGCTCTCGCCTTCCCCGATATACACATTCTGCATGTCTCGGCGCAGCCTCGATCCTCCGCACTCCGGACATAAGCACCTTGAGCGTAAGACAGAAAGACCTGATTTAACCACATCACTCCGAGCTTTGGTCCAGCGTCGACGAAGCCCAGGGATAACTCCGTCGAACTCCAAAGATTCCGAGGATTTTTCTGAACCATACATCACGAGTTCTTGTATCGAACGGGGTAAATTCTCCCAAGGCTCATCCAGTGAAAATCCCTTTTTATGCGAGAGATCGACAAGTGAGCAAAACGCATCTCGGTTCTTTTCGGAAAATCCGCAGACGGCGCCTTGCCGCAAGGACAACTTCGGATCACGGACGAGCAGTTTTTCATCAAAATCTTCTTTGATCCCGGTTCCTTGACAAGAAGGACAGGCTCCCAATGCATTATTGAAAGAAAACATCGCCGGAACCAATTCCGGTACCGTATACCCGCACACCGGACAGCCGTAGCTTTGGCTGAAAAGAACGGAGCGGCCGGAGTCAATGTCCAACAAAGCGGCCATCCCTCCCGAAAGAGAACAGGCGGTTTCAAAGCTTTCAGAAAGTCGTGCCCGAGCCACATCCGAAACGCGCAAACGATCGACGACAATTTCAATATGCTCGGGACGCTCCGGAACATCCTGCGGCATCTCTTCAACTGAATAAATTTTTCCCTCAATCCGAATTCGCACGAAACCATTGCGCCGCATCATGCGTACAACTTTTTCAATCTCATGGGAAAAACAATCCGCGACAGGAGACAAAATTGCGACCTTCTTGCCGGAACTGCCCTCGAGAGCCGTTTGGACCATATCATGAATGCCGCTGCGGACTAATTTGACATTGTGTTTCGGACAATAAGCACTTCCTGCTCTGGCAAACAACACTCTAGCGTAGTCACCAATCTCGGAGACTGTCCCGACAGTGGATCGGACCCCGGCCTTGGAACGATGCTGAGAAATGGCAACGGTCGGAGTCAGCCCCTCAACTCGGTCAACATCCGGGCGCATCTGAGCACCCAGAATCAATCTGGCATAGGCCGATAAGCTTTCAGAGTACCGCCTCTGACCCTCGGCGTAAATCGTATCAAAAGCAAGAGAACTCTTTCCGGACCCAGATGGTCCCGTAATAACAACCAATTTTCCTTTCGGAATTTCGACGGTTACATTCTTTAAATTGTGAGTTCTGGCTCCGACAACTCGGATTTTTTCCATTGTTTTGAGAAAAGATTGAGATCAAATTACTGTAGCACAACAAACAGCCGAGCGATTGCAAGCAACCCGTGTCTTTCTTTTCGTCTTAACGAAATCGAATAATATAACCTGCGAAACCAACGTCAATGGCGTATACAATGCGATACCAGAGGTCCGAAAGAAGCTTGACCGTCTTGGTTTCTCTCTGTTGTGAACCCAGCAAGTCGCTCTTCTCTCGGCTATTCACAGTTTTTAAGACAAGAGATTTGTTATGGCTTCCGTAAATAAAGTAATTTTGATTGGTAATTTAGGACGCGATCCGGAAACACGTTACACAGCAGACGGCAACACCGCCATTTGCCACATCGTCATCGCTACGAGCCGCCGCTACAAAGACAGTCAAGGGCAACCCCAGGAGGAGACCGAGTGGCATCGCGTGGTTTTCTTTGGTCGTCAAGCTGAAATCGCTCAGCAATACCTGAAAAAGGGAAATCCCGCCTACATCGAAGGACGTCTGCGCACACGCAAATACACGGATAAGGAAGGCATTGAACGGTACCAAACAGAAATTATCTGTGAAACGCTTCAGTTGCTGGGAACACGCAGTCAGCCTTCGAGCGGAGCAGCAGAAAACTTTGAAACTGCCCGCCGCGATTATCGTCCGCAACAGCCAAGCTACCGCTCCGAACAGCCGCAATCTGCAGCACGGCCGACGGCAGACACCTTGGTTGAGGATGACGTACCCTTTTAACAGACAATCTTTGTAGAACAAAACACGGCAAAACGGGCATCTTTCCAGATGCCCGTTTTGTTGTGCCGATATCACTCCCAAACTCCCAGATACCTGCTCAAGATTTGGCATGACATAGATCAAAAATATCC
>CAZDVW010000018.1:0-30916 GCA_964509205.1 uncultured Sutterella sp.
CCTTGGCGGCGATGATGATGCCGCTTTTGGCCGCGGTGTGCTCGGCGCTTAACTTACCGGCACAACCGGTGTTGTTCGCGACGGCGCTGGCCGCATCGTCTGCGTTTATCCTGCCGATTTCGACGCCGCCGAATGCGATTGTGTTCGGAACGGGTAAGTTGAAAATTATTGACATGCTTCGCGCCGGCATCATTATCAACATTGTGGCGATCGTTGTGATTGCGGGTGTCATTTTGTTGATCGGTTGTTAAGTTAAAAGGTCTTTTTCACGTTCCCCGTCTGACAGCCAAACTGTCGGACGGGGTTTCGTTTTCACGGGGCTGCGGCAAGTCAATCGCCTTTCGAACTTTTTCTATAATGGAATCGAAACCATTGAAAGTTTGAATAGGAGAGTTGAAATGGAGACATCTTGGATGACGACCGTTACGGATGAAACCTTCCATGAGATCGTCGAAAACAGCGAACTTCCGGTTCTTTTTGTCATCGGCGCACCTTGGTGCCCGGATTGCCAGCGGGTGGCTCCGCTTTTGATGACGCTTGCCAAGGAACAGGCCGGAAAGATGCTTTTTGCTCATGCGGATTTTGACTCGGCACAGGCTCTGAAGGAGCGGTTTAACGTGCGTTCTATTCCGACGCTTTTTGTCCTTTGCGGCGGCAAGGTTGTCGATACCTTGGTTGAGCCTAAGAGCATTGCTCCTGTTAAGGCCTTTGTTGAAAAGGCAGTTGCCGGCTGATTCGATCAAATCATCCAGTGAACAAGGCGCAGAAATTTTTTCTGCGTCTTTTTTTTGGTTCGTTTGCCAGATTCAACGCGAGCAGTTGTTTCTCAGCAACAGGGCTTTCCCTATGAAATAAGCGGTATGTCTTAGTCGGTATGCCTTTTTCGTACTCGTCCGATGGCGCTCCATTAGCAATTTTCCTTATGGATTTATTTCTTACGCAAAACCATCTTTTCGGACGATAGGAGGAAAAAGAGCCGACGAGTACAATGGATTGTGCGCAGTACGGCTTTCTTACGCTTGACTGCGCTTATTTATCAAAACATACTGGAGTATTTTCTCATTATGACTGGTCTTGAAATGATACTGATCGCCATTGTGGTCCTGGCGGCCGGTTATTTCGGATATGCAAAGTGGCTGGAAAAGACCTGGGGTATTGACCTGAAACGTCCGACTCCGGCTGTCTCTAAAAATGACGGCAAGGACTATTCTCCGGCTTCTCGTTGGACCGTGTTTGCACACCAATTTACCTCCATTACGGGAGCGGGTCCTGTGACGGGACCGATTATTGCGGCGATGTTCGGTTGGTTGCCGGCCTTGTTGTGGATGTTGATCGGCGGTGTCTTCTTCGGTGCCGTACAGGATTTCACGGCTCTTTATGCTTCCGTGAAAAACGGCGGCAAATCGATCGGCATGATTATTGAAGATTATGTCGGTCGCACGGGACGTCGACTTTTCCTCTTGTTCTGCTGGCTCTTTACGCTTCTTGTGATTGCAGCTTTCTGCGATATGGTTGCAAACACCTTCAACGGTTTTTCGAAGACCGGTGCAGAACTGATGCCGAATGCGGCTGCAGCGTCTATTTCACTCCTTTACATGTTCGTTGCCGTGCTTTTTGGTATCTACATTAAGTACTGCAAACCCTCTGCCGGAGTGCAGTTTGCCGTCGGCGTTGTCTTGATGATCGCCATGCTGACCGTCGGCATTGCCTTCCCGATTTATGCGGATGCATTGACCTGGCGTTATGTGGTTTTTGCCTATCTTTTTGCTGCTTCCGTGATGCCGATGTGGTTGCTCAAGACTCCGCGTGACTACCTGTCGATGTTCCTTTTGATCGGCATGATTGCCTGCGGCGTGATCGGCGTGTGCATTCAGAACCCTGACATTAATATGCCGGCTTACGTGGGATTCACGGTGAAGAATCTTGATCTCTTCCCGATCCTGTTTGTGACGGTGGCTTGCGGTGCTGTGTCGGGATTCCACTCTCTCGTGAGTTCTGGTACCTCTTCAAAGATGGTGGCCAGCGAAGGCGATATGCGCTTGGTCGGTTACGGTTCCATGTGCGTGGAAGTGATTCTCGGCGTTGTCTCGCTCATTGTGGTTTGCGCGGCCGCTCAGAACGGAACGCTTCCGTCAGGAACGCCCTTCCAGACGTTCTCGCACTCCGTTGCGAACTTCCTGACAACGATTTTCGGCGTTCCGCAGAACATCGCGGCCTGCATCCTGACGATGTGCGTGTCTGCACTGGCTTTAACGTCGGTGGATGCTGTGGCTCGAATCGGCCGCATGTCGTTGCAGGAACTCTTTACGCCGTCTGAGGGCGAAAAGAAGAATGCCGTTCAAAAAGTCTTTACGAACACGGTGTTTTCAACAGTCCTCACGCTGCTTGGCGGCTATGCGCTTTGCATCGCCGGTTACATGAGCGTGTGGCCGCTCTTTGGTTCGGCCAACCAACTTCTGTCAGCTCTCGTTCTGACGGGACTTGCGGTGTTCTTGAAGTCGACCGGACGCAAGGGCTGGATGCTTTATGGCCCGATGGCGATTATGTTCGTTGTCACGATGACGGCTCTTGTTGAGCAGATCATCAAGATCTTCGGAGCTTGGCAAGCGGGCACATTTGTCGTGATGGTGCACGGTCTGCAGCTGATTGTGGCTGTGGCACTCATCATTCTGGCCTTGCTGGTTGTCTATCACTGCGTGTTGAAACTGCGTGATGCGGCTCCTGTTGTGCAGCATCAGTAATCGCTGACAGCCACGAAGCATGTATAAGCGGCTTTCCAAGGTAACTTGGAAAGCCTTTTTTTAACCAAAAAACCGATTAAATTAGACGGAAAATTTGTACAATCAATTGAACAAGACCCACAAGTGCGCCTGTGACAGAGGATGGAAATGATTGAGAAGCCCTTATCGGAAGTGAACAAGAATCTTTCGAAAATCATCGCTGACTGTCCGAAGAGTGATGGTGTTGCCAGCTCAGCGCATAACAAAGCGGGGTTGTTTGCTACTGCTGCCGAAGCGATCCAATTTGCCGTGCATTCCTCCGCATGTGAAGGAATGACAACGCCTCGTGAAGATGTGGACAATCTGTGGAGCTTGGCCAGAGGAGAAATATCCGCCGATGCCTTGATTCGACAGTATATTTCGGAAGCGATTGAAGAGGACGGCAAGTTACATGCAAAATGAATACAACGACAGATATGACTGTCTTACAGCCCCCTCCATGCCTTTCCGAAAACGTCGGTTCTGTGAAACAAATTCAACATTAACCGAAGGTGCTTTTAAGTGCTTTTTTCAGGGCAGAGAAAAACGTATCTGTTTGAAGGCGTCTTGCCTCGAGGATTTCTGCTGAAACTGTTCGCTGTCTCTCTCCCCAAGTGGAGTTGGGGAAATGCGCATCGTTCTGATAGCGGGGAATGATGTGCCAGTGCAGGTGCGGCACCATGTTTCCGAATTCCGCAAGATTAACCTTATCCGGCCGCATCACGTCACGCATGACTTTTTCCGTGAGCAAAAGAGCTTTAAGAATGGCTTCAGAAGCCTCTTCAGAAAGATCCGTCATTTCCTTTTTGTGCTGTGTCGAAACGATTCGGACGTACCCGGGATAATCCGGATCCTTGGCATCAATGACATAAAAATGCAAAGAGGAGTAAAGCGCTTCTTGAGGTTTTTCGCACAACGGACAGCTCATGGAATTTCCCTTTTTTAATGGATCGGACGGAAAAACAATTCGCTTCGGATTGCTTTGCCGGAAATCAGTTCAATGCCCGAGTCACTCTCGATGACCTCATAAAACCATTTTTTCCTGCCGGAGGTATCTTGTAGCCAAACTTGTTGCGGAAGACCAAGTTCATCGAGGTTTTCTTCGATAAAGTTGGCCGCCTCGAGTTCTGTTGCGCAGGCCTCTTCATAGTCCCCGTAATCAAGGATGACTTCTGTTACAACATCTCGGCGCATCCGCATTCTCCTTTCGGCTGTTCCAAAGTGACCTCATTTTAATGGGAGGGAGACCGCTCGGAAGTTTTTCTTCGTCAAACGGAAAAGCTCGCGATAAAACGCGAGCTTTCCGATTGGTCGTTTCAGGCAACCTCTGACTTACTTAACAATTTTGACCGTATCAAAGGCAACAATGCGTTTCTTGTCGACTTCGGTCCAGAGATATAGTTCGCTCGTGACGCCGGCAAACGTGTCAGCTACGGCTCCCTTAACCGGGAAGGTGAGAACAGCGTCTTTTAATCCGTCGCCGTCTACATCAACAAACTTCACGGAACTCACTTTCGCGCGGTTGACATTCAGATCAACATCGGGATTGGGGTACGGATCGCCGAAAACCGTCTTCGCGGTATCGATCTTTGTCGCATCAAATCCCTTGTGAGAGAAAAGCGTGACGTTGACGGTGCCCTTGTCGTCGCTCTTACTCAATTCCTTGGCGCCGATTGTGATCGTGTAGCGGTTGATCTTAGAGAGCTCTGCAGCGGTCATGCCGAGCACGACATCAAAGTTCGATACGTTGACGGCATGCATGAATTCAAAAGCCTTAGCCGGATTGACGGCAAGAAGCTGCTTGGCCTTTTTGAGGTCAACCTTATGGTTGCGGGCAAAGAGAACTTCTGCCTCTTTCTGAGTTCTCTTAAAGTTCTTAAAGGCCTCCTTGTTCCAGTCGATCATGTTTTGCCAGTTCAGGAACGTGTACACCGTTCTGTCCGGATCGTAGTTGAGGTCAGAGGCTGTGCTTCTGAATTGGGCTCTCATGCCTTCTTTCGGGCTCAGGTAGTTTTGTGCCTTAGCCGGCCCTGCGAGGACAAACTGTGCGTAAGAGTACTGAGAGTCCGGACGCCCGGAGGTGCGCCAGGTATACGTCAAACGCGGATCTTGAGTCATCACAAAGACGGCTGAATCAAAGGTTCCGATGTTGGAGACGTCGTTCATCGATTCGTGATGAAAACCCGAAGCGCGCTTCTCGTTGGGGTTGTTGAGCCGAATAATGGTTCGAACATCTTCCGGCGAAATCTTTTTCTTCGGGGTGAAGGTCATCGGGAACTTGTACGGATCCTTCACGTCTTTGCCCGTAAAGTGCCGAATCATGGTGCGCATGCGCTCTTTGGTCCAGTCGGCACTGACTCGGCTGTCTAACTGGTAGGCGTTTCTGAAGTGAAAGCCCGTCGCATCGCTCGGTTTCTTCGGTTTAAATGTGCCTTTTTTCACGGCGTTTTCAACAAGGTCGGGACTCGCAATGACGTTTTCCTTATCGGTCAGATCCACTTCGCCGAGGGAATAGGTATTGGCCATTGCCGTCATTTCATCGTTGCTCACGCGGCGTGCAAGGTAGCGATGACCGCGCAGCAGGGCAAGCTGCCAGGCCTCATTTTTATCGGCAATCGTATAGGTTCGTCCCTGATGCGTGTAGCCGTAGCGCTTGACAAGGGCGATGGCAATTTCCACGCCTTCACGCGCTGTTTTGGCTCGCTCGGCAATGAGGCGCCGAATGCCGTAGCCCACGCCGCCGTCAACGACGGGTTCATTGGCTTCAATCGTTTCGCCGCAGTTATTTGATGTGACGAGGACGCCTGCCTCGTTTACAAAACTGTCGGAAAATGAGTAGCCGTCCGGATGTAGCGTCTGCTGCCACCAATAGCCAAGGGTATGCGCAACCTGAGGAATTTTTGCCGCCGAGGGTTCCATGTCGATCACTTCGCCGGCCTTGTGATCGGCAGGCGGGACATAGTATTGGTTGCTCAGAATGCGAAGATCGTTATCCTCATTGTGCCCAACGATGATTTCGCCTGTCGTTGAAATGTTCTTTCCGACGATGACGGTAAAGCAGGCGTTAGAGGGGAGTGCGTAAAGCGCAACGGCCGACGCGATGGAGAGCGCGATAAGGGTCTGTCTAACTTGCATAGTTCCTCCGGAAACAGTGAACAAAGATATCCGAAACAAATCGCAATTTTGATGCGTAGATTCTATTGAAAGTTCGGCAAATTTTGGAATGCCGACGTGGGTGTTTTCACCGATTCCGGAAGAGGGAAAAACTTCTTAATTTAGAAAAAATCCCAAGTCTATTTTAGAAAAATGCCCGTTTCTATTTTAGAAATTTGCCAACTCTATTTTTTCTTCCTTCGCCATGCCGGTGCTGAACCCTCTTCAGGCGCCATTTTGACGAGCCTCGGATCAAAGCGCGCCAGCACATCGATCAGATCGCTCTGACGCTCAATCACGGCTTCAATGTCTTTGTAGACTTCAGGCGATTCATCCAAAGGTCCCGATAAGAGGCGAACACGGCGCTTTCGGAGAATCTCCATCATGTTTTCTTTGGACAATGTTTGGTACGCCTGTCTGCGGCTGATGCGGCGCCCTGCGCCGTGTGAGCAGGACGCAAAAGAGGCGGGATTGCCCTTGCCGCGTACGATAAAGCCCGGCGCTCCCATGGATCCGGGAACGACGCCTAGGACGCCGTCACCGGCAGGCGTGGCTCCTTTGCGGTGGACGATGAGTTCTTCTCCGCCGTAACGTTCCTTCCAGGCAAAATTGTGATGATTCTCGACGTGGACGACAGGAGAAAGTCCGAGGTGTTTGATCACGGCTTTGTGAATGAGTTCATGGTTTGCCGCAGCGTAACGCCCCATGAGCTCCATTGCTTTCCAATAACCGTCTCCTTCCGGCGTGCCAAGGTCAAGCCATGCCAGATGCCGCAACTCTTTCGGCAGTTCCGGGTGCAGCGACTGCGCCAGGGTGCTGTAGTAAGAGGCGACCGTTTCTCCGGAACCGCGTGATCCTGAATGAGACAGCAAGGCAAGATAAACGCCCGGAGGTAATTTCAGTTCGGGTTCATCCAACGATTCCGTGACGGTGAGCGTTCCGAATTCGATGAAGTGATTTCCGCAACCGCTTGTTCCCAATTGCGCCATGGCTTTGCCGAATATGGCTTTCGTCGGCGGCGTGATTGACCAATCTTCGTGTATCACCGGGTGATCCCGGCGTTCGTCTCTGGAAAAAGAGGCGCCGATGCCAAAGCGCGTTTCGGATTCCAATCCTTTAGCGAGTCGGTCAGAGTCCGTATCTAAAAGAGAAGGAGAGTCTTTTAAGACGGTTAATCGCATCCGACACGCAATATCAACGCCGACGGCATAGGGAATGACGGCGTTGCGTACGGCCAAAACGCCTCCGATGGGAAGCCCGTAGCCTGTGTGAGCGTCCGGCATCAGGGCGCCGCCTGCGGATACCGGCAATTGACAAGCATTTTTCATCTGCTCGATGGCGCCGGCTTCCACAGACTCGTCTGCCCAATTCTTCCAAGTTGCCGCAGTCAGTCCATCTGCGAAAAATGTTCGTTCTTGCCGAATGGCTTTGAGTTTTTCCACAAAAGGCTCAAAGGCCGACCTCCATGCATCGGGTATTTCTGCTGTCTCCGGATTCAGCGTAATAGTTCGAATGATGTCAGCAACGATGTTTTCGGATGCGCCAAGCTGTAAAGCGGCATTCGCTGCCTTTTTAGCCGGGCCGATTGCCGCTTTGATTCGCGGAAGCCCAAGGCTGTAAAGTGATTCTGCGTCAAACATGACCGTCTCCTGCTGTCGAATCATCATAACAAACCGAAAAGGAAACAGAACGGTTTGAGTGCGTTGCTGCACTGGACGAATTTGCGAAATCAACAGGAGGGTTTATTAGTCGGTCAAACTTTGAAGGCAACCAAAAATTGTGCCAAAAACGAATCTTTCCCATGCGACTGGAAGTTGTTTGCTTGACAGACTTTTTCGTTTAGATTCAATGCTTTGAGTTTTCTATTTTATAAAAATACCCAAATCTATTTTATAAAAAAGCCCAAACCTAATTTATAGTTTTGCCCAATTTCGTCTGAAGAGGTACTTCATGTCGGGTGGACGTTGGGCGAATGTAGCGTTGTTGTTCAAGGGTGCTTTGCGTTGCCGATGTCTGCCATGTGGTCCGATTTCTCTCAGTGGGAGTCGATTGCTTAAGAGCCCCAGAGAGGTCTTGGAATTCTTTTTCCCAGAATCCGATGAGAAAACGGAGATCGAAGAATCGATCTCCGTTGCGGGGCAAGGTAAAACAGCATGCGGCAATCATTCAAAAATGATCACCTTTGCCTGTCGGGGACTATTTTGTCTTTGCCACTTTGACGGTCTCGGTTTCAACCGGAACAACATCGTAGCCGACCACGCGGTGACCATTGACCTGTGTGTAGAGCCACAAATCCATCTTGGCTCCGGGAACCGCGCCTTTCGAGAGTTCCTTGGAATCAAACGTAAAGACAACGTCCATGATGCCGTCGTTGTTGACATCTCTGTACTGCATGTCTTTTGCGGCAGCAAGGTTCTTAAAGTTACGCGTTGAGGTAAGCTGGTTGCCGCTCATGCCGGCACGCGTGAATTTTTGGGCTGAACTCAGAACAGAGTGTTTCTCGGAACCGAGAAGCGCAAATTCAACCGTGTCGTTGGCATCGGCTCGCACCACGTCGGTCAAAATCTTGACTTTCATCGGCATTAAGCGCTTGTTTTCCGCCTTGAGAACGTTCACAGCGTGATCATAGGCTTTTTCGTTGTAGGCATGCAGATATTTCATGCGCTCTTTGCCGGTTAGTTGGGCAGCCTTAGCCGACACCGCAGGACGCTTGGCAAAGTATTTGTCTTCTTCTTTTTTCAGAAGCGTCGTGCGCCGAGTGAGTTCTTTTCCTCGCAGGTAGTCAATGGCATTGGTTCCGGCGCTGGAAACACTGTGCGGCGCAAACTCCGAGCGGAAGTCAAACATGGCAGGAGTTCCTGCAAAGTGCTCTTTTGTGGCTGTTGCCGAATCCAAGAATGCGGCGGCTTTGGCAGGACCTGCCAGCGGGTAGAGCGGAATAAAGATCGACTGGCAGGGGCGACCGATCGTTCTCCAGGCTTCTGTGAGCGTCGGATCTTTGGTGAGGTTGTAGACGATGGCCTCATGCGATGTGACGCGGCAGACGCCTTCGGAGTAGCTGTGATAAAACTCCTGATCCTGTCCGATGTAGTCTTCGTGCAGGCGAAGCAGTTTCATGGCATCCCGCACGCCAAGCTTGCGTTTCGGCGTGATGCTGTACGGGAAAGTATCCGGGTCGTTGAATTCTTTCCCAGTGAGGAATTTCCAAGCTAGAACATTGCGGTTGGCGTTGTAGCGCGAAGCGCGAATGCTGTCGGGCGCCACAATCTTTCGCCAGTTGAAGATCGGATCCTTCGGATCATGCCGTCCGTCTTTGTTGGCGCGTTCAACCTGATTTGGTTCAATTTTCCAGTGTTCCTTGTCGTTAAGATCCACGGCATCCATCATGAAGACGTTGGGGATGTAGACGACTTCGTCATCTTTAATCTTTCGAGCAACCCAGGAATTTCCTTGGTGAATGGCCAACTGCCAAGCCTCGTTCGCATCGGCAATCGTGTAGGTGCGGCCTTCGTGAAAGTAGCCGAATTCCTTTAAAAGATTAATCGCGATTTCAACGCCTTCACGGGCAGAATGGGCGCGTTCGGCGACGAGACGGCGAATGCCGTATCCGATGCCGCCGTCCTTAACCGGCATGCGATCAGCATCAAAGATTTTCCCACACCAGTTTGTGGCAATCGCGACGCCGGCATCATTGAGGAAGCCGTCAGAAAACGAAGCACCTTCCGGGGTGAATGTTTGCGACCAGTAAAAGCCGAGTGTTTTTTCAACTTGAGGAATGGCGGCGGCCTTCTTCTCAAACTTGATCATCTCGCCTTTTTTGTGCGTGGCAGGCGGTACGTAAAACTGTTGGTTAAACAGGCGCCCGCCGTTATCTTCATTGTGGGCAAGAATGATATTGCCGGTTTCTGAAACGGCTTTGCCGATTACGAGCGTACTGCAGGCCATCGCAACATCAATGGCGGACAAAAGAGCGCAGGACGCGATGAGGGTCTTTCTGAGCATGGATGTCCTCCTGATTTTTAACCTAGGCAACGGTTGACCTAGGTAATTTATCGTAGCACAGGTTCTTCTTGCGGCAGGCTTTAAAAAAAGGGAAAAAGATCGGGTGGCGGATACAAGTGAATCAGCAGGAGACTAAAACGGCAGCAGAGACTGAAAGGTTATTAGATACCGACAGCCTTATATCACCTTCAAAAAAGGCGGTTTGTCTTTGAAAGAGGGGAAAGAGGAGGGATTACTTCACAATCGGCGTCAGATCCACATCCCAGGGAGCATTCCCAATGCGGATGTATCCAAAGGAGTCAGTTCGGAGTGGACCGGAATTCGTGGTATCTAAGGTGCCGATTGAAAATGAAGAGGTGCCGGCTCGAACCTCACCGAAATTTTGTACATGCAGAGTGCCGTTGGCTGTCCAGTCTTTCAGTTGAATGCCTGTGGGAAAGGAGCCGCAGTAAATCTCGCCGAATCGAGCTGTCAACACGGTGTTAGTACACCCAAAGATTTGTGTGATTTGAGCCTCTGCGCTGATTGAGAGGGATGCCGTCAGTGCAACAACAAACAGACTCAGAATGCTTTTTGTCATGAAGAGTGATCTCAAGGCAACATCAATTCTTAACGGCAAAGACAGGGAATCCAAAAAACATATCCCGTTTTTACTCTGATCAATCATTTAACCAGAATTACAGGAACCGTCTTAACAAGTTTTTCTCGGGTTTGATACCTGTAGGTGTCCTGAATTTCAGGATCCATGACGTTGACTAGTTTTCCGTCATAAATAATGGGATCGTCCTGTTCAAAGCGAAGGAGTACGACTTTGTTGATGTTGCCCACGCAACTCATGCCCGAATCCATTTCACATTCTCGGGCGAGAGCATTGTTTCTGTCTAAGGTTTGGAAAATTTCATAACGCTTTCTGATGCCAGAAGTTGCTGCGTTATTCGGCGAGACCGAGTCGTTTGCGCTATCTGGCGACGGATCTTTATTGAGGCAAACAAACGTAATCTCTGTTTCATCTCCACGGTAGTGAGAGTTTTCAAGAGAGAATGTTTTTCCCTGTTTGCGGCAAAAATCTTTTCCTTGCTTGACCAAGCGATTCCTGACACTGGAGCCGCTGCCTTCAATTTCATTGTATTCCGACAAGCTGTAGACGCTGGGTTGAATTTCGACAATCTCGGAAGTCACAACGCATCCGCTCAGAAGAGGGAATAAAAGCAAACAAAGGGACTTTTTCATAGTTCGCGCAGAAAAATTTGTTGGTTGTCGGTTTGGGGTAACGTTCTGACGGCAGACAGTTTTTACCACTTCTGAGTCCTCATTTTAGGTGTTTCTCTTGCCGTCGAGGTGAATGAGTTTTGGTTTACCCAGGTTTGATGTATCTCCGGGAGAGGAGAGAATCAACCGTTTCGAGGAGAAGCCTCATCCCAAGCAGAGATGAGGCCTGGTGAGCTCTTGATGTACAGGACAGAGAGTGGCTTGAACCTCTTTTCTCAAAGGGGACAGCACTAACTTTGTGCAATTAATCCCAGGAGATTCATTACATCTCGCCTGTAAGCGATGGTCTTAATGCAGAGAGATAGAATGTGATAAGCGTCTGGGAAGGCATTGCGGTTTGTCCGTTGTAAAAATCCTGTTCGCATGTTTTCCAATTAATGAAGAAGTTTTGCATTTCTCGTTCTTGAAAATCGTCATCCAGTGAAAGTTCCGTATATTGGTTGACGGCTGTGTCGAAGTCTGTTTCTCCTGCATCAGGATTTTTCTTTCCCAAGAACTGATCAAGTCCGTCATCAAAACGCGCGAAGATGTCTTTCGGATGCAGGGTGACTTCCTGAAGGTTTCTTGGAGTTTGCTGCGAACGTGAATAAAGGGTTCTAAGGAGTGTTTTGCGGAAGGCTCTAGGCAACCACTTGGCAGGAGTAATAAGGCTCGGGCTGGTGCCGTACAAGGCATCTGCCAGACTGACAGCGTTTTCTTCGGTCCAAAGTTTGGTCCATTGGGAGCCAAAACGCACGGTGCCGATGTTCTTGAATTCTGGTTCCATTGGGTGCAGGGAAGCAAAATAGACGTTTGCCATTCTGCCCGGTCCAATCTCATTTTCTTTTGCAAAGATCACCATGAATGTGGGACCGAAAGGATTGAGAATGGCATTGGTGTAAAAGACTCTTAACTTGGTTTGAGTAAGAAGTTTTCTCAGGTCGTTGTCCAGCGGAAGATTTTCAATGCTTTCAAAATCGGTTTTAAGGTCAAAGTAAACGAGATTGTCCGCATTGGACTCGGTACTCGTGTGCTTTGCTTTGTTGCTCTCTTCGCTGTCGTCCAAATGCTCCGCCTCATTTTCTTCATCGTACGAGCGAGGAAGATCGGAATCGTCTCCTAAAAGAGCAATGATCTGATTTCGACTGGCTTCGTAGGCTTCCCGAAGATCAGCAAAAGCGATTGTGCGTTCTTTTTTTAAACTGCCGAACGATGCCTCAGGCATGACTGTTTGCCATGGGTCGTCAAAGTACCAATCAACCGCACGATGATCGGGTTGCATGAGACGGATGTGCTTCACATGGCCGATGAGGGAAGCAGAAACAACAAAAGTGCGGTACTCGAATGTCGTTGAAAGGAATGGACGAAGAAACTTCAGAACAGTCGGAACTTGATTAAATATTGTCCGAATGCGCATAACGTAAGTAAATCGGGGCACTTCCATCATTCCGTCTTTTCCGGTGTGAGCAAACTCTTCGCAGGGAACGCATGTCGTCTTGAAATTGGTTTTAACCCATTGAGAGGCAATGCCTTCAGAGGCAGGGACGTGCAGAAGACACCGCGAGAACGTCACGGTTCCGCTCACGTCATCAGCAAAACTTGCCTCTTTGATCATCTTGCCGAAACACTTCACTGCACCTGCAAGGCGCAGGGCGCAGATAGGAATGACAATCTCTAAGACGTTTCCTTCAGAAATTATGGGGTCAGGAGAAAATGAAGCGGGGCTTGTTACGTAAGAAACGGGGAGATCGCCAAGATCAGGTTTCTTCTCTGTCCAACTCATGAAGTCCCAAAGATGCGCCATTAAGAAGGTTGAAAAGTCAAGATCCTTGCGATGTTCTTCAGCGTGCAGGATCTGCTTTGAGTCGCTTTCAATCGTTAGTGTCCAGCCCTTGTCTTCATGCCACCCAACCCAAACGGAAAGAGGAATTGGTCTTGTACTTTTCCAATGGCAGTCCCATTGGGCGCGGTAACCGCGCATGTGTTCCAAAAAATTGACTTGCTTGATGCGAAAATGTTCTGGAAAAAGAGCGGCTCCGAAAAGGCGTTGCGGAAGATCTTTTATGGTGCGGATTTCGTTTCCTTTAGAGAACAACTTTTCGGGAGATGCGTTAACGCCGTGTAACGATCCCAATGGAATGAATTGTGGGTAGTGGGACATATTCTCCTCCGAAGAAATTTCAATTTCCTTCATCTTAAAGTTGCTTCCATTGATTGCGCGGTTGCAACTGGTAATACGGCAAATGGCAGAGCAATATTTAAGGAACTCGAAGAGTTCGTTCAAGAAAAAAAGATGCGGTTACCCAGTGTGTCTGGGTAACAAGCAGAAATAAGATTCCTTTCCGAAGAATTGTCTATTCAGAGGGTTGCTTCACAATCGGTGATATATCCACGCTGAGGATCGAATTGCCGGCGTTGATATGTCCGAAATGATCAGTTCGTAGCGGGCCGGCACTTGAAGCGTCTATGGTTCCTATCGGAATTATTGAGTCACCGACTAGAACTCCTCCGAATTCATCTACGCTGAGCGGACCGTCCGCATCACGTTTCTTGAGTTGCATGCCTGTAGGGAAAAAGTCGCAGCAAAGTTCGCCGAAGCGAGCTCTCAACACGGTGTTGTAGCAACCAGGTATTTCTGTGATTTGGGCATCTACACCCATTGAGACAGTGGCTGTCAGAGCAACGAAAAGCAAGTTGGAAATGCGCTTTGTCATGAGAACTCCTTTTTTGAATGAGAATGACAATCTCACTTTAGGCAGGAGTGGTTTAAAGGAAGCGCACGGTTGCATTAAGAAATGTTCAGAAATAGCAAGAAGGCGTAACGGAGTAAAGAATGTTGCTTCGTGTCAAGAGGATTTTTTCGTTTTGAGGTACCCCACGGTTCGTGTTACTTTTTTCACAGTGTTCGTTAACGGGGGCTGCTTCTAGATTTCGATCTATGCAACTTACGCTCAATAAGGGATAGAGGCTCTTAGGGATACCTCGCTTTGACTAAGGCGTGTTTTGTTGGTCGGTTATAAGCGGTCTAAAGTCACAAGAATCGTGACTCTGCGTTTCCCATGATGTTGACGTTGCTGTCTGTGTTAACCATGAAGGAATTCTGCAATTGTGGGACAATACTGTTTGCTAATTTCCTTTTAGAAACCCAATGAACGGCGTATGCGTCAGCGTTCTTTGTGACGCTGATCAGCGCTCTGCTCGGCAAGAAGTTCACTGTGCAGAGCGAAAGACCAACAAGATTGATGTTTCATGGGAGTACTTGTTTTTTGGGAAAACAAGATGAGTTTGCAAACTGTTTCTTGAAAAGGGGAAAAATGGGAGAGAAGATTTCACGTTAACGCTCAAAAGAAAAATCACGGATTTGTAACTCCGGTCTATTGCAGTCAAAGTTAACACAACAGCATTTGCCATGGCTTCACTCAATCACGCAACCATCATTAAGGGTTTTGAAAAACTGATCGACGAGACGAATCCCGCCGAGTTCTTTTTTTCCTTTCTAAAAGCTCTCAAGTTTTCCGCAACGACAATTAAGCGTCTGCGAGAGCCTGGAAATAACCGTAATGTGGCAATTGCCCCAGGCGATTACGCTCTTGCAAAACAGATCTATTTTCATCCTGCTGAAGCAGGAGAAGATCAGACAGCTACGCTTCGCTCAATTACTCGAGAAGAAGCATTGCAGAAGTACCAAATTCGATTTTTTCTCTCCACGGATTTTGAGAATGTAACTGCTTACGACCGACGGGTAGACGATTGGGTTTCATTTGGCTTTAAGGAACTGTGCGAGAACTACGAGTTTTTTCTGCCGTTGACGGGGCTCTATGAGAAACCTCTTGCCTATTCTGCTCACCCCGCAGATGCAAAGGCTTGCGAGAAGATGGGGCGTCTTTATGATGAGATCCGCAATATCAACCACTATGAGAAGGAACAGCTTCACGATCTTAACGTTTTTCTTACTCGTCTTCTATTCTGTTTCTTTGCGGAAGATACAGGCATCTTTCCCATTGAGGGGCAACTGACAAAAGCCGTCGAGTCCCTTACCAAATCTGATGGTTCGGATATTTCAGAGTTTTTCGAACGTCTTTTTTTGGTACTGGATACACCGGAAGGACAATGTGCTCGACGGCAAGAAACGACAGTTCTCGCTGCCTTTCCCTATGTGAACGGCGGTCTTTTCCGTGAGAAGATTCGGATTCCGAAATTCAGCACAAAGGCTCGCAATCTCTTGATCTCATGCGGTCGGCTTGAATGGAAAGAAATTTCACCGGTCATCTTCGGATCAATGTTTCAGTCCGTTATGGATCCAGAAAAGCGGCATGAGCTTGGTGCACACTATACCAGTGAGAAGAACATCTTCAAGGTGATTGGCCCTCTCTTTTTAGACAATCTCAAGATTGAACTTGAGAAGTTGTTAAAGGACAAGTCCACACATAAAGTTAAAAAATTAAAAGATTTTCAAGCCAAACTTGCTTCTATTCTGATTGCTGATCCAGCCTGCGGATGCGGAAATTTCCTTGTGGTGTCTTATCGAGAGCTCAAATTGCTTGAGCTGAAAGTTGTGGAAGAGCTTCTGAGTATAAAGGGAAAGAAGGATCGCTCTATCTTTATGGATTGGGAAGGCGAATACTCAAAAGTTTCCATCAATCAGTTTTATGGAATTGAATTAGAAGAATTGCCTGTTGAGATTGCACACGTTTCATTGTTGCTGATGGAACATGTGATGAACCGTAAATTTGGTAATCTTCTAGGGACAGTTATTCCTTCTATTCCATTGAAAAACTCCGCAAAAATTGCATGCATGAATGCATTGACAACAGATTGGGGACAGGTATTCCCGTTAGATAGATTGTCATACATTGTGGGGAATCCTCCATTTGCGGGAAGACCAACGAGAACTACAGAGCAATCCAAAGAATTGGACACAATTACCTCAGGAATCCCTGAAGCGAGGAATTTGGATTATGTTTGTGGTTGGTATTTCAAGGCGGCTGAGTGCATGCAACTCAATCGATTAATTGATGCTGCTTTTGTGTCAACAAATTCTATTTGCCAAGGTGAACAGGTTGTTCCTTTATGGAAGTCATTGTTCTCGCACGGGATACAAATTTTCTTTGCTCACCAAACGTTCCAGTGGAAGAATGAAGCAAAGGATAATGCAGGTGTTTATTGCGTAGTAATTGGTTTCAGTCGTTGCGATCACTCGAGAAAAGTTATTTATTCGTACAAAGATTCAACAGATATGCCGGAATCGATGATCGTCAATAGGATCAGTGGTTATCTATGTGATTCAGCTGAAGAGATATTTATTGAGCAAACTCGGGATGGTTTGAGCGGGCAGACGAAGATGATGCTGGGAAATCAACCGACAGATGCTGGAAATTTGATCATTGAGAATGGAGAGTATTGTAAGTTCTGCGATATTGACAGGCTCAGACCATACATAAAAAAACTTGTAGGCGCTAAAGAGTTACTGCACAGTCTCCCAAGATATTGCCTTTGGTTATGCGGCGCCCCAAAATCTCTATTGGAAATTTCGATAGTCGCAGAACGCATTGAAAAATGCAGAACCTTTAGGTTGAGCAGTAAGAAGGTTGCAACCAAATTGTCTGCGGCGTCTTCTCATTTGTTCCAAGACCGCCGCTTTGACGAGCCTCCGAAAACAACCATTGTTGTCCCTCGTGTCTCCTCAGAACGTAGAGAACATATTCCGATAGGCTTTGTCACTAGTGACACGATTATTACTGATTCCTGTTACATGATTCCCAATGGAACTTTCTATGACTTTGGCATTCTTGAGTCCCGCATGCACATGACGTGGATGCGAACGGTCTGCGGACGTTTGAAGGGGGATTATCGCTACTCGCGTGATCTCTGCTACAACACTTTCCCTTGGCCGAAAGTAAGCGAGATGCAACGCCAACTCATTGAAAATCTTGCGAAGAATATTCTGATGATTCGCGAGTACTATCCGGACATGACGCTTGCAGATCTCTACGATCCCGACAAGATGCCCAATGATCTCCGAAAGGCTCATACAGAGCTTGATCTTGCCGTCGAGCGACTTTATCGCAAGAAGCCCTTCGCCAGCGACGAGGAGCGCCTGCACCACCTCTTTGCCCGTTACGAGAAACTTGTAAAAGGCGAAGACGATTCCACTCTTTTCTCTGCGGAGTAGCCAATGCCAGATATCCTTACTGTCCGATACGCCCAAACGGGGGCGAGTACGCGTCAGAATCCGATGGGCATGCGCGAGATGCAAGCTCGGGCATACGAGCAACGCGATGCGCAGTACCTGCTTTTGAAGGCCCCTCCTGCCTCCGGAAAGTCTCGCGCTTTGATGTTCTTGGCACTCGATAAGGTGATGAAACAGGGCCTCGAGAAGGTGATTGTCGCCGTGCCGGAAATGTCGATCGGAGGCTCTTTCAAGGACACGGATCTTACGAGGTACGGCTTCTTCGCAGATTGGCACGTGGATGAGCGGTATAACCTTTGTACGCCTGGAAGCGACGGCAAGGTCGATCGCGTTGTCGAGTTTATGGATCAGACAAAGGAACACTACCTTATCTGCACGCATGCAACCTTTCGCTTTGCTTACGAAAAAATTCATGATGCCGAAAAGTTCAGCAAAACGCTGATCGCAATTGATGAGTTTCATCACACATCGGCAGAAGACGGAAATATTCTCGGCGGAATCATTGATGATCTGATGCAACACTCATCTGCGCACATTATTGCGATGACGGGCTCGTATTTCCGAGGGGATGCCGTCCCAATTTTGCGCCCGGAAGACGAAGCAAAGTTCACACAGGTGACCTATACCTATTATGAGCAATTGAACGGCTATAAGTATTTGAAATCTCTCGGTATCGGCTATCACTTTTATCAAGGACGATATTTCGATGCATTAAAAGAAGTACTCGACCCCGGGAAGAAAACCATCGTTCACATTCCGAATGTGAACTCCATGGAGTCGACCGGTCGCAAACTCGACGAGGTGGATCGTATTCTCGATGTTCTTGGAACGATGCAGTTCCAGGATTCGGAGACTGGCATCTACACAGTCAAAACGCATCAAGGAAAGAAGATTTTTGTCGCAGATCTTGTGACGGATAATCCCATGCGTGTGAATGTTCTCAATTATCTTAGAAACATTCGAAATGCTTCGCAGATGGATGTCATCATTGCGCTCGGCATGGCGAAAGAGGGATTTGATTGGCCGTGGTGCGAACATGTCCTCACCGTGGGCTATCGATCCTCTTTGACAGAAATCATCCAAATCATCGGACGTGCCACTCGCGACTGTGAAGGCAAGACTCATGCGCAGTTTACGAATCTCATCGCCCAGCCTGATGCTAACGATGAAGATGTCAAGACATCTGTGAACAACATGCTCAAAGCCATCACTGTCTCACTTCTGATGGAGCAGGTTTTGGCTCCGAACATTACGTTTAGGCCTCGTTCCTTAATTGAGAAAGGAGAGAAGCCGACCCCAGGGACAGTCATCATCGACGATACCGCTCAACCTGTCTCTGCTCGCGTGGCAAAGATTCTCCAGGAGGGAGGCGTGCAAAGCGTCATTACTGCAGCTGTGCAGAGTACGAAGACTGTTGGACCAATGATCGTCAATGCAGAGCCGCCAGAATTGTTTACTGGTGTTGAACTTCCGAAGATTGTGACGCGCCTCTATCCTGATTTGACGCCAAACGAGCAAAAAGTAATTGCTCAGGCGGCCCAGACCGAGATGGTGATTCATGCCAATGGAGGGCTTGTTAATCAAAAGGATTTGCCGCCCGGATTTGACATTCAGACGGGGGAGAAAGTTTCTGACGATAATGCAGGTCAGACAGGAGAACAGCCTGGGTCAGATGATGACAATGGCATCGGCGGCAACGTAGTTGATCGAGACCCGACAAAACGAGGGGCGGAGTTTCTGAAGGTTGGAGAACGATTTATCAACATTGAGAAACTCGATATTGATCTTATCTCGTCAATTAATCCTTTCCAGGGAGCCTATGCGATTCTTTCAAAGACCGTCGATGCACCGATGCTTAAGACCATTCAGGATATGGTGATTTCGAATCGTTCAGATGTCTCAAAAGAGGAAGCTCTTCTTCTTTGGCCAAACATTCAGGAGTTTTATAAGAAGTACCAGAAGGAGCCATCCAGTCAGGCGACAGATCCCTATGAACGCAGACTTGGCGAGGTACTGGCTTTTGTTCGCAGAGAGAAGGCGAAAGTTGAATCTCAGACTGTTCAGGAGGGTGTGTGATGGGATCATTTGTGTCTCCCAACACGTTTGCTGAATTGCTCTCAGGAGAGTGCGATCCTCTCGGGCTTCTCAAGGATGTCAAACCTGTTGCTCCGAAGAGAAAACCTGTCTCAACGGCTGAAAAGAATTTTCAGGATATTGTTGATTTTTACGAGACAAGGGGGCGAGTCCCTGCAGTTGATTCGAATGATTTCCAAGAAAAGGCTTTGGCGTCGCGTCTTCAGGCATACCGATCACGCTCTGAGTTGCAAAATCAGGTAAAACATCTCGATATTTACGATTTGCTTGCAGACGATTCTCCCAAACGCTCTGAGAGCGCCCCTGTAAAGCAGAAGGCGTTCTCGTCTTTTAACGATTTGCTCAAGAATGATACATCGGGGTTACTTAGCGATATCGACAGTTCTATCTTTAACTTGGAGCATGTCAAAACAGCTGAACCTGATATGCGCAATCTTCCGGATGAGATAGCTTCGCGTAAGCCATGTGAGGACTTCTTTAGGTTCGAGAAGCTCTTTCGTGATACCCAACGAGACATCCTCAACCGAAAAACCAAGACGGCACGCTTTAAGAACGAATCTCAAATCGAGATTGGTGAATTTTTTGTCCTCAACGGGCTACTCTGCATTGTGGACAGCATTATCGAGGAATCGAAAGAACAATCCTTGCGAAACAATCCTCGCCTTCGTGTCGTCTTCGAAAACGGGATTGAAACCAACATTCTCAAGCGTTCTTTGAGCAGAGCGCTCTACAAAGACCCGAACGGACGTCGCGTCCTTCTTTCCGAAGAAGCCTTCTACGAGAAAGCTCAGGGCATCACTCACAGGGATAAGGCAACCGGTTGCATTTATATTTTGGCCAGCGATACGAGGGCGCCGGAACTTTCAAGCCTAAAGAATCAAGGAAGACTCGTTAAGATCGGGTATTCGTCACAAAGTGTCGAAGAACGCATTAAAAATGCAGAGAATGACCCGACATATCTCGAAGCGCCCGTGAGGATTCTTGCATCGATTGATTGCTACAACCTCAATCCGCAAAAAGTGGAGCATTTGATTCACGCTTTTTTGTCGAAGCAACGCATCAATATGACGCTCATCAGTTCGAAAGGGCGAGTCTACAGACCCACGGAGTGGTTTGCGATCGATCGGGATACGGCCATTGCTGTGGCCGAACACATCGTTCGAGGGGACATCATGAACTATCGTATGGACAATACGACGGGGAGGATCAAAAAAAATCAGAGCGAGTAAAGGTCTGACTTGACCAAACTGATTTGCAAAGAAAGCAACCTTGTTTTTCTGCAGGGTGGCTTTACATTGAATGGAACGGATTACGCAAAAATCTCAGACATCGAAGAGTTCACGCCTTGCCGGCTCTTTTCCGAGTTCTTTCGAAATCGCCTCATACACATCATCGCATTGGTCAATTCCCATCAGTTTCTCAATAAGAGTGTTGGTCTGGGTTTCGTCGTAGACCATGCCGACCACGGATCGGAATTTGTGAAAGAGCCCTTCATCCGAGAGCGGATTGGCAGGAGCTCCTAAAGGAATGGCAACTTGCTGTTGGTCAACGCGTCCGTCCTTTAACGTGACAATCACAGTCGGTTCTTCCAAATCGGGTTTCTCTTTATCCACTCTGAAGCTGATGCGTTTCATCAGAGCTTCGATTTGACTCGTGTTGCGCTTGGCCCGTGAAAAAGACGGGAGCATCGCATCACCATAGATCAAATCGGCAGCCACGCTGTACGGAATCGATAATTGAGCCGCCGGCATCGGGTTGCGGTCAAACGCGCCGCACATGCCGTGAACAAAGGCCGAAATGATGATTTCGATTTTCTCAACATCGTCTGCACCGAACCCCATTTTCTTGCGGAGAATGTCAACGGCATCAATGGACGAATGCGTTGAGCGGCAAGAGGCATGGGGTTTGACAGAAACGCGCTGAATCTTCCAGACCTTTCCTAAGTCTTCGATCCAGGCCTGAGGTACATCGGAATCCTTGGCGTAGGTGTGATCAAAGCCGCCCCAAACTTGCTCGAAGATTTGCGTCGGTCCTGTGAATCCGTCGCGTGCCAAACACGCCGACATTAGGCCGCCTTGGGCGGCGTGACCGGCATGCAGGCGTTTGCTTTGAGCGCCGTCGTGCACGCAAGCCCAAAGACCGGCAGAGAAGGAACCGGCCAGTCCCAAAGCCATTTGCGTTTGTTTGGCATCCAATTTCAAGAGACGTGCGGCCGCAGCGGCGGCACCGAACGTGCCGCATGTGCCCGTGGAATGAAAGCCCGCCTTGTTGTGCGGCGCATAGGCTCCGCACGATTCGAGCGCACGGCGAGCCACGTCATAGCCTAGAACAATGGCTGTGACGAATTCTTCGCCTGTGGTAACGAGTCCTTCGGCTTTAGCCATGTCGACGGCGGCAAAGGCCGCCGGTACGACAACGGCGCCCGAGTGGTCACAGCCGCCTGTGTCATCCAGTTCAAAAGAATGGGCTGAAACACCGTTAAACAAGGCCGCGTTGATCGGTGCCATGGTTTGGCCTTGCCCCCAGAGGAAAGCCGCTCCCTGGCTTTGCCCCTGAGCCTTCAAGGTCTTCATGAGAATGTCGCATTCCTTGGAAGCGGCTCCGGCAATGCCGGCGCCGACCGAATCCAGAATATGACGCACGGTCTTGGCGCGAATATCCCCCGGAATATCTTCCGTGCGCGTGTTGACGATAAAGTCGGCCAACACTTCGCTTTTCAGCGGATTAGTCAAGGTGTTTTCAGCCATGTCTTTTCTCCGTCAGGATTAGTACAGGATGCGCGAGAGAATCCAGCCGTACGTGACAACGCTGATCGTCGTTACCCAGCCCGGCAGCTGATAGCTGTGGTTGAGAACAAACTTACCGATTCGAGTCGTGCCCGTGCGGTCGAAGGCGATGCAGGCGATGTGAGCGCCGCCGGCCGGGATGACGAAAAAGCCCGTGACAGCCGGATACATGGCAATCAAGTCCGGTGCCATGATGCCAAGAGAGATGCCGATCGGCATCAGAGCGGCAACGGTACTGGCCTGGCTGTACAAGGCCAGCGAGAGCAGGAACAGGGCCACGACAAAGAGAATCGGTGTTTGCGCAATGGAAGCACCGAAGACGTCGATAAAGAAGGGCTTGTAAAGGGCAAAGAACGTGTTGGAAAGCCAAGCGACGCCAAACACGGCAACCATGCCGGTTAAACCGGAACGGAAGACGGAGCCGTCGGTTAATTTGCTGGGCTTGACCTTGGCCAAAATCATGATGAGAGCGCCGACGGCGAGCATCGAGATCTGAACGAGCTCAGGAATTGAGAGGCGCTTCATTTTGCCGCCGACTTCCCAAGCCGGGAGCCATTCGGGCATCGAGCCCATCGTGACGACAAATAAGATTCCCAAAGCGAAGATGGTCACGCCGATCTTGGCTTCTTTGCTGGCCTTGTAGTTGCTGTTGCCGGCGGCTTCCGAGTCCACGTACTCGCCGGTCTTGAGACGGCGCTGGAATTCCGGATCATCCTTTAATTCTTTTCCGTAAAAGTACATGAATGCGCAGCCGGTGACGGCGGCAAGGAAGCTGGCCGGAATGACAATCGAGAGAATCTGAAGCGGCGTCGTTCCGAATACGGCAAGCAAAGCCACCATGGCGGCAGTCGCTCCTGACATCGGAGAGGCGCAGACGGCGATTTGCGAGGCAAGAACGGACATAGAAAGCGGACGTTCCGGGCGCACGCGGGCGGCGGCTGCGACCTCAGCGATCACCGGGTAGACCGCAAATGCCACATAGGCGGTACCGCAAAAGACCGTAAAGAGCCAGCAAATCAACGGGCCGATAAAGGTGATAAAGCGGGGATTGCTGCGAAGAAGACGCTCGGCGATGTTCACGAGGTAGTCAAGACCGCCGGAACCATGAAGGATGGAGGCGCACGTCACGACGGCCGTCATGATCAAAAGCACGCTCGTCGGTGCGGAAACGGGTTTCAAACCGAAGACAAACACCAGGACGGCCAGTCCCAAGCCTCCGCAGACACCCAAGCCGGCGCCACCCCATCGTGCGCCGATAATAATTGCGCCAAGAACTACGGCAAGATGAATCCAAAACATTTCCATTTTTGTATTTCCTAAGTTTTTTGCCCTCGAATGCAACGCTTTTAATTCGTAGGGAGCACGAGTAACCTTTTAAGTCGATTGCGCCTTGAAGGGATAAGAAACTATCACGCAAGTACAAGTCAACGGTTTTATTTTTTCAAACAGATCAGAGACAAAGAAGCCACTTCCGTCATCAAATTGTGTCAGTCGCTAACCTCCGTAAAAAGAGTTCACAACGAGCGTCGTGAATGAAAGGGAAAACCCTGAAACGCTGCCCATAGCAAGACTTGCTGCAGACGCTTGCCATCGGTAGAAGATTTTAATTGCGTCTATTATCGATAAAATTAGAAAAACACCTAATTAATTTTTGGAAATCTTTTCGAGTTAAATTTTTATTGTTATTGAATATAAACAATATTTACATATTGACACAGATTTGTTATTATCGATAATAATGAGGTTTTTCGATGAGGAGACCGAAATGCCGCTATCGCACCAGTCGCATGAATTCCTGCGAATTGAAAAATACATTTTTCGAAACAATCCGAGACCGGGCGACAAGGTAGCCACTGAAGACGAGTTGATTGAAAAACTGGGCATCACGCGCTATCGGGCGCGTCAAGCATTCGATTTGTTGGTTCAGATGGGCGTCTTGGAGCGATCGAAGCGACGCGGAACGATTGTCAAGCGCTTGGCAACGAACGACATGACTCAGAATATTCTTGAGCAGTTTAAGTTAGCCGGTTTTGATGAAGTCGAATTTAAAGAGGCGCGTCTGATGATTGAGTCGGCCGTGATGCCCTTTGTGGCCAAGCGTCTGACGCCGGCCATTCAAGCGCAGATGCGCCGTTTGATCGACAGCATCCGCAGCAATGCCGAGGATCCGCTTAAAGCCGACTTGTATCTGATGGATTTTCACTTGCTGATGCTTCGCAGCAGCGGCAACCGCGTGATGGAGGTTTTCGCCGGCATTGTACGAACCTATTTCGGTTCCACAAAGCACTTGGTGGAAAACGCACCGAAAGATTTCTTCCTAAAACGTGCGGAGTATTGCGAGAAACTTTTAAATGCTTTGGCCATGCAGGATGTTTTTAAAGCGCAGGCCATTTTGCAGGAAATGATCGCCAGTGCTTGACGACATAAAAGAAGATCGGCCAAGAATAGGGGTGGTGCGTTGCTACCATCGGTATTCTTGACCGATCATTGGCAAAATTGATTTATTTTTGCGACGAACTCTCAAAGAGCTTGGCCAGTACTCGGAAGTTTGGCAACACAATGGCCAAAATCAAAAGAGCCAAGCCTGCCCAGCGGAATCCCGGGATGTGTTCTCCCAAGAACAAGGCGGCAAACCCAATGGTAAAGGCCGGTTCGAACGAACAGAAGATGCCGGCTTCGGTCGCTCCCATCAACTGAATGGCACGCGACAAAAAGATGGTACTCATGACAGTCGAAATCAGGCCGTAAGCGGACACAACGCCGATTTGCGGGAGGCTGTACTCAACCAAGGTCAGCGGATTGTGCACGAAGCACAGCGCAGCGGCTACGATCGCAATGGTCACGAAAGTTAACTGAAACGCCGATAGGTTCTTAGCCAATTGCTGCAGACTGATGAGATAGAGCGCATACATGAGGGTCGATAAAAAGCCAAGCGCCAAAGCGAGAGCAGAGACGTGCAAACTCAATGCATCGGAGAAAATGCAGACGCATCCGAGAATGATCAATGCCACGGAGAGCCACTGGCGCCCCAAAATTTGTTTCTTAAAGATCACCAGATTAATCAGCAGAACCAAAAGCGGATACACGTAGGTGATCAAGCTCATCATGGAGGCCGGAATGTCCTTTAACGCAAAAACGTAAAGGAGATTTAAAGGCAGCAAAATCAGGATGGCAATAAAGACGGCATGCTTAATGAGGTCTTTGGAGAATTTATAAAAGTCTTTCTCAAGCCAGGGACCGATGACGGCCAAGATGAGCGTGGCAAACAAAAAACGACCATGCAGAATTTCAATACCGCCTAAGCCGGTGATGTAGCCGAGCTTGGCCAATATCGGATTGAGTCCATAGGTCATCGCACTCAGGAGGGCAAATACGAGCCCCAGTTTCAGTGCTTGTCCATGGTTAGTTGTCTTTTGCATAGCGTCGGTTTTCAAATAGAAGGCGTTCGAGACGAGTCGTTGCGAGGGGGAAAGAACAACGACTCGTCCGACTAGGAGGGGCTAGTTATTTGCAAACGTGATCGAGGAATTCCTCGGCGTGCTGCATCTGAACCTTGACGGCTTCCGGAGCGGTGCCGCCGTAAGACTTACGAGCGCCGACAGAATGCTCAAGGCTGATCGCTTCGTAGATGTCGTCGCCGAAGAGGTCGCACTGCGCCTTGTATTCATCCATCGTCATGTCGTAGAAAGTCTTGTCCTTGTCAACGCAGTAACGCACGGTTTGACCGACAACACGGTGCGCTTCGCGGAACGGCATGCCCTTTTTGACCAAGTAGTCGGCCATGTCGGTTGCCGTGGAAAAGCCGTTTGTAGCCGCTTGGTACGTGCGCTTGTCGTTGATGCGCATCTTGCGGATCATCGGAGCCATGACCTTCATCGTGTCCTGCCACAGGTCAACCAAAGCAAAGCCCAAGTTCTTGTCTTCCTGCATGTCCTTGCAGTAGGTCAGCGGAATGCCTTTCATCATGACCAACATGGCATTGAGGTAGCCGTACATGCGGCCCGTGCGGCCCTTGATGAGTTCTGCGTAGTCGCAATTCTTCTTTTGCGGCATGATCGAAGACCCCGTCGTGAAGTCATCGGAGAGTTCCAAGAACTTGTACTCTTGGCTGGCGAAGATGATGATTTCTTCGCACAGACGCGACATGTGCATGTAGTTCATGCAAGCGATGGAGGCGAATTCAATGCAGTAATCTCTGTCGCTGACCGTATCCATGGAGTTTTCCGTCGGCTTGGCAAATCCCAGCTGCTTGGCTGTGGACCAACGGTCAATCGGGAAGTCGGTTCCGGCAAGAGCGGCAGCGCCCAGCGGGCATTCGCTCAAACGGTCAATAAAGCCCTGCAGGCGATCGTAGTCGCGTTTGAGCATCCAGAAATAGGCCATGATCCAGTGAGAGACCATCACAGGCTGAGCGGCCTGCAAGTGCGTAAAGCCCGGCATGATGTGACCGAAATTCTTCTCGGCGATTTCATAAAGGCTCTTTTGAATTTCAACGATCAGCTTCTGGCATTCGCGAGCGACGTCGCGGTAGTAAAGGTAGACGTCAACGCAGCACTGGTCGTTGCGAGAGCGCCCCGTGTGAAGGCGGCCGCCGACAGGTCCCACGATTTGCGTTAAACGCTTTTCAATGGCCATGTGGATGTCTTCGTCGGAAGCGTCAAATTCAAACTTGCCGTCTTCGATTTCCTTGAGAACTTGTTTCAACCCTTCTTTGATCACGGCAACGTCGTTGAGATTGACGATGCCGGTTTCTCCGAGCATCGTCACGTGTGCGAGACTGCCTTTCACGTCGTACGGGCACTGGCGTTTCTGGATTTTGATGACGGCACCAAACTCTTCAACGAATTTGGCAGGAACTTCATCAAAACGACCACCCCATAACTTCTTGGACATTTGTTGTTCTCCTATACCGATAATGGATGTAACTGTGTTTACATGGGATACAAATGAGTGGTGCAAACTCATCTGCATTTCCCGCATTGTAAAGTCGAATAATTATCGATAAATTTATGTAAAACCCTAAAGTTTTCGTTTTTCTTGAATTCATAAATACATTGAAAAATAACGAATATATCGTTTTTGAATGCTCTGTATTGTCGATTTAAATATCGATAATATTATTTATTTGAGGCGGATTGTTTGAAAATGAGAGGAGAAATGCTCTCGGAGGAAACCATTCGGAACGGACAGAAGAGAAGAGCGGTCGCCGCAACGTCGACCGCTCAATCTCTTGATCTTGGAGGTTAGGCGGAAAGACAAGACCGGTTTCTTCGAGAGAAAACAGACTTTTTGGCGATTGACGGCCTAAAAGAGCACGAGCATTACCGCTTCGTGTACCACGATCCGCGGGTTTTTCCGTGTTTGATTAAGTGGTTGTTTTTAACGAGGGTAGCCAAATGTTTTTTGATGGTGTTTTCATTCGCACGGATTGCTTTTACAAGGTCAGAGAACGTGGCTCTGTCTCTTGTTTCGAAAACTTCCATGATCTTGGCAGAAATTTCTGGCAATTCTAGGTTTTCTAAAGCAGCAACATGAAGTTGTTCGAGTTTGTATTCAAGTCGAATTTTTTGTTTTTGCAGAGTTTTCAGGAAAAACATTAACCAAGGTTCGTAATCGGGCACTTTATTTAAAGTGGTCTGAGTTTGTCTTAACGCCCTGTAATAGCCTTCCTTGTTGTCTTCAATGATTGACTCTGTTGAACTGAAGGGGACATAAACATAGCCCGACTTGAGCAACAAAAGATTTGTCAGTGCTCTTGATAATCGGCCATTGCCGTCTTGAAACGGGTGAATGGCAAGAAAATTAACGATAAAAATGCCGATCACAATGAGCGGATGGTAGAACTTGTCGGATAGGTTTCTATTGGTCCAATCAACAAGTTCCTGCATTTTTAAAGGGGTTTCAAAGGGTGTTGCTGTTTCAAAAACAACACCGAGCTCTCTGCCGTCGCTGTCATAGGCGACAACGGCGTTGGATAACTTTTTGTATTCCCCTTTGTGCTTGGCATCTTTGGAGGAATAATGAAGCAATATCTTATGCAATTGCTTGATGTAGTTTTCAGTGAGCGCAATCACTTCCCAATCTTCGAAAATGATGTCAGTCAGGTTGGCATAGCCGGCAACTTCTTCTTCGTCACGATTGGCAAACGATTGTTTATCAAGTCTCGATAAAAGCTCTTCGACTTGCTTGTCGCTCAGTCGATTGCCTTCGATTCGATTGGAAGAGCCGACGCTTTCAATCGTCGCAATCTTTTTCAGACTTTTCAGCTTTTCTGGAGCCAGTTTGCCTAATAACTTCCAAGAACCTTTGAATTCATCGATCTCAGAAATGATGGAAAGCATTTGATGATTCAATTTAATATCAATGTTCTCGAGCATAACCATACCTAATTAGACCTAATATGACCTAATAGTGTGTTATTTTTATCGAATTGTCAAGCGCTTGGGCAGTCGTCAGTGCAACCCTGTCAAGATTCAAAGACAGTGACACTGGTTTGAATAGGTTTTGCAAAACCGTTCATTCACGACAGAAAGAGGATTGTTTTGGAAGGAAAAAAGAGGAGGATGGTGGAGGTGAGGGGAGTTGAACCCCTGTCCGAAACGATTCTTCCGCCGGATCTACATGCTTAGCCCAATGATTTAAATCTCGTTGCTAGTTCTGCCGATGGACGGGCCAACTAACAACCAGCCGCTAAGATTTTCGAGAGCGCCGTCGCGACACCGACGCAACTTAGTCTCTGTATATGACGGTGCTCTTGGTTTTACCCAAGCCGGACCAGAGACCATCCGGTGCACCGCTCGCGGCGCTTAGGCGGCGAGAGCGAAACGCTCGTTATTGGCGTTTATATTTTTTCCGGCTGTTTAACGAGGAACCAGACCTCGGCATGCACCGTGCAGCGTCCTACGCCCCGTCGAAGCCAGGACACCCCCACGAATGCTGGCATTATATACGTGCTGACTGAGTAAGTTTTGGTTGCAGAGATGGCGATGCCGCGGCACTGTTGTTCCGCAGAACGCATAATCACTTTTTCTCATATTGGCTAGAACGCTGAGTTCATTAAATAGCATGGATGAAACCCGCTGTCTAGAGTAAATCCGTGCTGGTTGCAAGTTGTCTGAAATCAGTGCAGATCTATCGATAACCAAGGGGAATTTATGCTGCTTATTGATTCAATCATTGTTATTTTGTGCGTGCTGATCGGCGTTCGCAAAGGCGGCATTGCCGTCGCTTATGCCGGTGCGGCCGGTCTCGCTGTTCTTGTCTTTCTGTGCGGGTTGCGGCCGACGAGTCCTCCGATTACGGTCATGCTCATTATTCTTGCCGTGACGGCATTGGCCGGCTGTTTGCAGTGCTCAGGCGGTTTGGAGTACCTCATCAGCATCGCCGAGAAGATTCTTCGGAAAAATCCGAATCAAATCACAATTGTTGCTCCTATTGTTGTTTTCCTTTTCGTGACCTTCACGGGAACGGCCTTCATTGCCATGGCGCTGTTGCCTGTTATTTCAGAGGTGGCGCGTGAGGCAGGGGTACGTCCGGAAAGACCGCTTTCCGTTTCTTGCGTTGCAGCAAGTCACGGCATTGCCGCCTCTCCGGTGTCTGCCGCAACGGCAGCTCTCGTCGGAATTCTCGCTAATCACGACGTGACGCTCGGACAGATCAGTTCAATTCTTTTCCCGTCCATTTTGATTGGCGTCGTTCTCGGAGCCTTAAGCGTTTACAAGCGCGGAGCAGAACTGGCAAACGACCCTGTCTTCCTTCAGAAAGTGAAGAACGGAGAAATTGTTCCGCCTTCTCTCGAGAAGAAAAACTACGTGCCGACCCGAACCGCCAAAATTGCTGTTGCGATTTTTACGCTCACCGTTTTGTCCATCGTTATTCTCGGATCCTTCAAGGGATTGATGCCCTCTTGGAACGTCGGCGGGAAGAAGGTGATGCTTTCTGTGGCGCAAGCCATTGAAATCATCTCGCTGACGGGGTGCTGCCTGATTATGTTCCTGTGCAATGTGAAACCGTCCGTGATGGCGAAGTCAGGCGTTTTCAACGGCGGCGTGATCGGCGTGATGGTGTGCTTCGGCATTGCGTGGATGGCCGATACGTACTTCGTCGCCCACAAGGCAGAAATGATTGCGATGTTCGGTTCAACCGTCCAAGCCTATCCGTGGCTTTTCGGTTTCGCACTGTTTGGCTTGGCGGCGATTTTGATGAGCCAAGGCGGTGTAACGGCAGCTCTGATGCCTGTCGGATTGGCTCTTGGCATTCCGGCTCCGTACCTCGTTGCACTGGCTCCGGCCGTGTGCGCCGTCTGGTTCTTCCCGATTCAGCCGAACTTGATTACGTCGGTTGCTTTGGATTCAACCGGATCGACAAGTCTTGGTACCTACATGCTTAATCACAGCAGCATGCGTCCGGGACTTGTGATTTGCATTTCTTCAATTGCCATCGCTTTTGTTCTTTCCAGATTTGTCTTCTAAACTGTGAAAACCGATCAGGGATTCTTTCCCTGATCGGTTGGATCGCTTAAATTTTTCGGAGGAGAGATGATTCAGGAAAAGAAAATTTTTCAACGCATCTTTCAGCCGTCGGTTTGCTCGTTTCTCATGCTGGGGCAAACGAAAACATTCTCTGAAGCCACTACTGTCCAAAATAAATTTTTGGACAGCAGAGCAAAGCGGAGCGCAAAAAAG
>CAZDVW010000019.1:0-30426 GCA_964509205.1 uncultured Sutterella sp.
TAACAACCGCCTGTCCCGTTCCCGCCACAAACTTCGAATGGATCTCGGAGCTATTGACTGAAATGGAGTGTGTTTTCCGGGGCACAAAATGGGTCGTATTTTTTGGCCAAAGCGAGTGAAAGTTATTAATTTGTCTCGGCATGGTTAAGGCATTTGGGCAGAAATTTATTGCTGATCAGCGAGTTCTTTTAGGAGCAGGGAGGCTTCTTCTGAACAACAGAAATCTGCCCACTGCTGCATGATTTTTCTTCGTCTTGTAATGGCCTTAGCTCTGTCATAACGCAACTTATCGATGTTGTGATGAAGAGCTAATTCAGTGAGCGTCCAATCAACGCCGTGATCGGTTCCCCAGGTTTTAAAGGTGGATCGAAAACCGTGAATGTGAATGCGTTGCCCTGAAATTTCATCGACAAACCCGTTTCCGCCGAGTGTCAGATCCGCCTTCGAGATTGTTTTGATCAGATCCAGAAGCAACCGATAATCAAACTGTTTTCCGTTTCGCGTTGCGAATACGTAGGGACAATTTAAATTGAGCCCAATTTGTTTTTTCTTCATGACCAGGAGAACATTTCGCGCTTGCTTGCTGATGGGAACGACATGCTCGCCGTTTCGGTATCCGCATTTCATGTTTTCTGCCGGGATCGTCCAAAGTGTGAGATGTTTGTCAAAATCACCCCAACGTGCCGGTTGCGTGAGTTCACGATTCAGAGAACCGGTGATATTTCCAATGCGGGATGCCGTCAGTAATGTAAAGAGAAGAGCCATTGCCGATGTTCTATGGCGAAATTTTTCCGTTAAAAGGAACCCAACAAATCGCCTGACGTCTTTCCCGGAAAGTGCCGGATGGGGATAGCCCTTGATGCGTTTTCCCGGTCGGCAGACCAGAACGGAGAGAAGAGCCGCATCGGCCGGAGAAAGTTTTTCAGAAGGCAAAAAGCTGTTGGCCCGACACCAGTGAAAGAACTTAGAAATATCTTGGCGCAATTTCTTGACGGTTGACTCGTGAAGAGTTTGATAGGCAAGATTCAAAATACGGGCAATGTCTGCGGATGTCACTTCTTCAGGCGCCATATTTCCGATTTCTGAGAAGACATGGTTCTTCCCGCGACCGATTGAGTCTTTGTACATTTTTTCAGAATGACCGGATCCTCTGTTTTGTTCATAGGCTGCCCACTGAAGCCAAAGCGACTCGACTGTTTTCGGACTGTCTCGAAAATAGATTAATTCCGAAAAGGGGCCTTTTAGGTCAAAGCAGTCAATGAAAATCTGTCGGCACAAGGCGGCTCTTTCTCGTGCTTCCTTGAGCGTCGTTTCTGGATACTCTCCGAGAGTGCGATAAAACCGGCGACCGTGAATTTGAATACGAAGACGCCACTTGCGTCGAAACTGATCCGCTGTTTTTTCAATACTTAATGCAAGCCCAGTTGTGCCGGGATCCGTGTGTTCGCCGGGAATGCTGCAAAGAGAAGAGAGAATTTCGTCGTTAAACGGTTCTTGAGTCATAAACAAATTTTCCATGTGAAAAAAGAAGACATTTTCAGTATGGAAAATTGGTAGTGAGACTAATCGGCAGCGCGGCCTCAGCTGAAGGTCTGAGGAAGGCGGGTGTCAATAAAGGTTGAAAAGGTTGCAGAAGTCGGATTGCAGGCTATGGCGGTCACAAAAAAACGTTGAGCTCCGCTTTCACGGAGTTCAACGTTTGCATTAGCACAGAGGAAGGAAGAATTAGAAGCCTCTGCGCTTTCTGACGGCGACAGCCAGATTCTCAAGCATAGTGACCGTGTCCTTCCAGCCTACGCAAGCATCCGTGACGGACTGTCCGTAGGTCATCGGTTTGTCAATTGAGATGTCTTGACGGCCTTCGACGAGGTTGGATTCAATCATGACGCCGGCGATTGCGCGGTTTCCTGCGCTGATCTGTTCACACAGATTCTCTGTTACGACAACTTGGTTGCTGAAAACTTTGTGCGAGTTCGAGTGGGATACGTCAATCATTACGGCCTCGGGGCGATCTGCCTTTTTAAGCAGTTCACAGGCATCCTGAATACTTTGCGCATCGTAGTTTGTCGTTTTTCCGCCCCGAAGAATAATGTGGCAGTCGTCATTTCCGGTCGTTGAGATGATGGCGCAGATGCCGGCCTTTGTAACGCCGAGGAAAGAGTGAGGGTAGCGGGCAGCTCCGACTGCGTCAACAGCAATTTTGACGTCTCCGGAAGTGCCGTTCTTAAAACCGATCGGACAAGAAAGACCGCTTGCAAGTTCTCTGTGGCCTTGGCTTTCCGTTGTGCGAGCACCGACGGCTCCCCAGCTGATTAAATCGGCGGTGTACTGCGGAGAAATGGTGTCGAGGAATTCCGTAGCCGTGGCAAGCCCTAATTCGTTAATGTCCAAAAGAAGTTTGCGGGCAAGTCTCAGCCCCTTGTTAATTTGGAAACTTTCATCCATGTCCGGGTCGTTGATCAGCCCTTTCCATCCGACCGTCGTACGCGGTTTTTCAAAATAGACGCGCATGATGATTTCGAGGTCTGCGCTCAGTTGGTCGCGAAGACTTTTCAGACGATGAGCGTAATCCATTGCGGCGATCGGATCGTGAATTGAGCAGGGTCCGACGATGACGAGAAGTCTGTCGTCTTCAAGCCGCATAATGCGATTGGCCGCATCGCGTGCGGCGTGAACGGTAGCGCTTGCCGTCTCTGTGCAGGGATACTCGTGCAGAAGGTGCATTGGAGGCGCGAGTTCTTGCGTGGATTGAACACGGATGTCGTCAGTTGTTCTGCGTAATGCCATTTTTTTTTCCTCACTGTGTGTTTTTGACGAACCCTCGGAAAAGAAAACCGCCGAGAATTCGTCTCGGCGGTTTAGGTGGTTTGTCAGATGCTTGCGCGCAACTACCCCTTTCGCCGAGGCGAAATAAAGTAGTAAAAATAAAAGCGAGCGCGAAGCATATAAAGGTTCCTTCAATCAATTGCCGTTCACTCTAACGCGTTCTTTTCAAAATATCAATAGAGCAATTACCTTAGAAATCGGTTGCCGCTTTCGGCAAAGAAAAGAACCTCGGCAACTTACCGAGTACAATTAGCAAGATTGACGCGAGTATTCGTATGCCCCTTTTTATACCCGACTATCGCGCGCCGCGTTTTATTCCGGGGCGGCATCTGCAGACGATTCTTCCGGCACGTTTTTTCAGACGGCCGGATATTCTTTACCGACGGGAAGAAATTACGATGCCCGACGGAGACTTCATGCTGTTTGATTGGGCGGAACCCGCTCCACAATCACCTGATGCGCCTGTGCTGGTTCATTTCCACGGTTTGGAAGGGGACTCGCACAGCCACTATGCGGTTGCTCTGATGGCTCACTGCGTGAAAAACGGGGTTCGCGGCGTTGTTGCGCATTTCCGAAGTTGCGGAGGAAAAATTAATCGCCTGCCGAGAGCTTACTTTGCCGGAGATACGCAAGATAACTCTTGGGTGTTGAGAACTGTTCATGCGCGATTCCCCAAGGCTCCGATTTTTGCCGTCGGCGTTAGTTTGGGTGGCAATCAGTTAGCGAAGTGTCTCGGTGACTTAGGCTCGAAAATGAGTTTCCTAACCGGGGCTGTTTGCGTCGGGGCGCCTTTGGATTTGGTCGCCGGAACAGAGGTTATGACGCGCGGAGCGAACATTTTTTATGGAAAAATGTTCCTTTCAACGCTCAAGAAAAAGGCAGTAGAGAAAGCAAAGATGTTCCCGGATATCGTGGATGCCAAAGAAATCCTGTCATGTAAGAACCTGTATGACTTTGACAGCGTTTACACGGCGCCTGTTCACGGTTTCCGAAGCGGAATGGACTATTGGACGCGGTGTTCGGCTAAGCCTGTTTTGGATAAGGTTGAAGTCCCGCTTCTTCTGATTAATGCGAAGAATGATCCCTTTTTACCGGCCTGGGCACTGCCGAGCGTCGATGAGGTCAGTCGATCGGTGTACTTGGATTTTCCTGATGAGGGCGGGCACATCGGTTTTCCGATTTTCGAGAATGGGAAGGCAAGCCTTTCGTATCTTCCGAAGCGGATTTTTCGCTTCTTCTGGGAGGCGCTTGCTGCGCAACGGTAAGAATGGCCAAAATTGCTCTCCTTCTTGTCAACACCGGGTCACCGTCGGCTCCGACGCCAGAGGCAATTGCCGCTTATCTTTCGCAGTTCTTAAGTGACAGACATATTGTTGACCTGCCGGCTTTTTTTTGGAAGCCTCTTCTTCACCACGTCATTATCCCGAGACGAAAGAAAATTTCAGCGCAACGCTACGCATCCGTTTGGACTCCGACAGGATCTCCGCTTGTTGTAAACATGCAGGAGATCACAACACAACTTCAGGATCGTTTGGGCGGGGAATTTGTCGTTGCGATGGCCATGCGCTACGGAAGTCCTTCCATCGAGGATGCGTTAGATGCGGTTTTGGCACAAAGACCGGATCGACTTCTTTTGATGCCGATGTTTGCACAAGAGGCCGGGGAAACGCGCGGCTCTGTGAAAGAGGCATTTTTCGACGCAATCAAACAGAAGGGGTTATCGATCCCTGTTCAAATCGTTGCCCCGTGGTTTGAACATCCGGCCTACATTCATGCGTTGAGCGAGAGAATCGGCGCATCGAATCTGGATTGTTCAAAAACACGACTTATTGCAAGCTTTCACGGAATTCCGATTCGAAATTCGACCGAGTATGTTCGTGAATGCCGCAGAACCACAGAATTGTTGGAAAGTGAACTTGGATTGGAAAACGGAGCCTGCCGAACGGTCTTTCAATCCAAGTTCGGGTTCGGTCGATGGACAGAGCCGTCGCTAAAGGATGTCTTGCTTCAAGAGGCGACTCAAGGGACTCGTTCAGTGGCGGTTTTTTGTCCGGGATTCAGTGCGGATTGTCTTGAGTCAATTGAGGAGGTTGCTGTAAAGTACCGAGCAATTTTCCTTGAGGCCGGCGGGGCAGAATTTACTTATATTTCGGCGTTAAATGCCGGAAAGTCGGCTCTTGCTCTTTATGAGAGGATCGTTTGTGAAGCGATCCGAGGTTGAAATTCGTCCTTTTCGGTACCATATATAAGGCACACATTGGTTTTGGAGCAGATTTATGTCGGAAGAAAATACGATTGATCCCGCAGAAGAGTTGAGAAAGGCAGAACAAGAGGCCAAGGAAGGCGAATTGGAAAAGCCTGAGGCGACAAAAGAGTCCGAGTCTCAGACAGAAGGGCAGACGGAGACAGCGGAGGAAAAACCGACAGAAGACACTCTTGAAGCCCAATTGCAGGCAGCCAAAGATCAGGCCGCTCAACATTACGAACTTTACATCCGTGCAGCCGCGGAGATGGAAAATACGCGCCGACGTTGTGCGCAAGATGTTCTCAAAGCACGCCTTTTCGGAATTGAGTCATTTGCCAAAAATCTTCTTCCCGTTATCGACAGCCTCGAAAAAGCACTGGCTTCAGCTTCCGAAGCGGATGAAGCAACGCGCAAAGGACTTGAGGTGACGATGCGGCAGCTCGATCATGCGTTGGAGGTTTCTGGGATGAAAGCCATTTCTCCGGTCGGAGAGAAGTTTGATCCGAATACGGCGCAAGCGATTGCGACGGTTCCGGCTGATGCCGAACATCCAAGCGGGACGGTTGTTGTTGTGTTTCAGCGAGGATGGAAACTCAATGACCGAGTTCTGCGTGCGGCAATGGTCAATGTTGCTCAGTGACGAGAATGTTAATAATCGATTGATTTTTAACATAATTCTTTAGATATTTTTTGCTAAATAAGGGAGCTGAATCAGCTCCTTTATTTTTTGCATTGAATTTTTTAAGGTCCGTCCCCATATAGAGTGCATCGGGATGAGAAATTGAAAAATTTTCTTGTTCGGGACAGGTTAATTCAGTTATTTCAGAAGGAATAAACGCTATGTCTAAGATTATTGGTATCGACCTTGGAACGACGAACTCTGCGGTCGCTGTTATGGAAGGCGACAAAGTCCGTGTGATTGAGAACTCCGAGGGTGCTCGGACGACTCCGTCAATTGTCGCATACATGGACAATGGCGAGATTTTGGTTGGGGCAACTGCTAAACGTCAGGCAGTTACAAATCCGAAAAATACGCTTTTTGCTGTTAAGCGGTTGATTGGTCGCCGCTATGAGGATGCGGAAGTCCAGAAGGATATCGGCCGCGTGCCTTTCAAGATTGTGCGCGCAGAAAACGGGGATGCCTGGGTTCAGGTGATGGAAGATAAGAAACTGGCTGCTCAGCAGGTTTCTGCCGAAGTTTTGCGTAAGATGAAAAAGACGGCTGAAGATTACTTGGGTGAGCCGGTGACGGAAGCCGTGATTACGGTGCCTGCTTACTTTAACGACAGTCAGCGTCAGGCCACAAAGGATGCCGGTCGTATTGCCGGACTTGAAGTCAAGCGCATCATCAATGAGCCGACCGCAGCTGCACTTGCTTTCGGCATGGACAAAATGGGCAACGCCGATCGTAAGATTGCTGTCTACGACCTGGGCGGCGGCACATTTGATATTTCCGTCATTGATATCGCCAATGTTGACGGAGACAAGCAGTTTGAAGTGCTCTCCACGAACGGCGACACGTTCTTGGGCGGTGAAGATTTCGATCAGCGCTTGGTTGATTACCTCATCACGGAATTTAAGAAAGACACCGGAATCGATCTTTCGACGGATGTTCTCGCCTTGCAACGTTTGAAGGACGCCGCTGAAAAGGCCAAGATTGAACTGTCAAGCCGTCAGGAAACTGAAATCAATCTGCCGTACATCACAGCGGATGCGACCGGACCGAAGCACATGAACATTACGGTTACGCGTGCCAAGTTTGAGAGCATGGTTGAAGATTTGGTTCAGCGTACGATTGAACCCTGCCGCCGTGCGTTAAAGGACGCAGGTGCCAGTACGTCGGATATTTCTGACGTGATTCTCGTCGGCGGTCAGTCTCGTATGCCGCGAGTTCAGGAGGTTGTGCGTGAGTTCTTTGGCAAGGAGCCGAGAAAAGACGTAAATCCGGATGAAGCGGTTGCCATCGGTGCTGCAATTCAGGGTTCTGTCCTGACGGGCGAACGCCACGACGTGTTGCTTTTGGATGTTACGCCGCTGACGCTTGGCATTGAAACATTGGGCGGCGTCATGACGCCGATGATCAAGCGGAATACGACGATTCCGACCAAGCATGCTCAGGTGTTCTCGACGGCGGAAGATAACCAGCCGGCCGTGACGATTAAGGTCTATCAGGGTGAACACGAGATGGCGGCTTCGAATAAGTTGCTCGGCGAGTTTAACCTCGAAGGAATTCCGCCTTCTCCGAGAGGCTTGCCTCAGATTGAGGTGACCTTTGATATTGATGCGAACGGCATCTTGCACGTTTCCGCAAAGGATAAGGCAACGGGTAAGGAAAACACGATTACGATCAAGGCCAGTTCGGGTCTGTCGGAAGATGAGATCAAACGCATGGTCGCTGATGCAGAAGCGAACAAGGCTGAGGATCATCGCCGTTTTGAACTGGCTCAGTCGAGAAACCAGGCGGATGCGGCTTGTGCGCAAATCCGCAAGACGTTGAAGGATCTTGGAGACAAGGTTGACGGTTCGGATCGTGCGGCCTGCGAATCGGCCATTAAGGATGTCGAGGCGGCAGTCAAAGGTGAAGACAAGGCCGCAATTGACAAGAGCGTGGAAGTCCTGATGACGGCTGCCCAGAAGATCGGTGAAAAGATGAATGCCGCGGCAAAGGCCTCTGAGGCAAGCGCACAGCAGGCTGCTTCCGGAGCACAGACGCAGTCGCAGGCTAAGAAGCCCGAGGATGACGTTGTAGATGCCGACTACAAGGAAGTCAAACACTAAGAGTGCATGGATTTTGAGCAGTTTTAGTGCTCGGCATGTGTGAGGCAGATCGGGTCGAGGGGCTTGCGGGCTTCCCCGACCCACGATTGTATTCAGAGAGTGAACATTGAAATATGGCTGATCAGGATTACTACGAGGTACTCGGCGTTGCTAAGGGTGCGAGCGAAGATGAGATCAAGAAGGCCTATCGTCGTCTGGCGATGAAGTATCACCCCGACCGCAATAACGGAGATAAGGCGGCCGAAGAGAAGTTCAAGCAGGTCGGTGAGGCGTATGCGGTTCTTTCTGATCCGCAAAAGCGTGCTGCGTACGATCGATTCGGAAAGGCAGGCGTTGATCCGAGTTCGGCTGGCGCTGGTGGATTCGGCGGCATGGGCGGAGCCGGAATGGGTGGCTTCGGTGATGTCGGAGACATCTTCAGTGAGATATTTGGTGCAGCCGCGGGAGCTTCGAGGGGACGCCGCGGCCCGCAGGTGTTTCGCGGCAATGACGTGAGTTATTCGCTCGAGATTACGCTGGAGCAGGCTGTTCACGGCGAGAAGACCGATATTCGTGTTCCGGTTTGGGATGAATGCCCGACCTGTCACGGTACCGGGTGTAAGCCCGGCACTGGAAAGAAGACGTGTCCGCACTGCCGCGGAACCGGTTCGATCAATATGAGTCATGGGTTCCTTCAGGTGCAGCAGACATGTCCGTATTGCCACGGAACGGGTGAGGTTATTTCGGATCCGTGTCCTGAATGCAGAGGCGAGGGACGAGTCAGGAAGACGAAGACACTGGAGATTGTTATTCCGGCCGGCATTAACCACGGCCAGCGCATCCGTCTGTCCGGGAAGGGCGAACCCGGAATAAACGGCGGTCCTTGCGGGGATCTTTACGTTGAGATCTTTATCAAGCCGCATGACATATTCCAGCGTGATGGGGATGATCTGCATGCAGATCTTCCGATTAGTTTTGCAACGGCAGCTTTGGGCGGTGAGGTAACCGTTCCGACGCTGGATACGCAGGCGCGAATCACGATTCCGGAGGGAACGCAGACAGGAAAGATCTTTCGTTTGCGGGAAAAGGGTGTTCCCAACGTGCGTACGCATGAAAAGGGAGACCTTTATGTTCACGTCTACGTCGAAACGCCTGTGAAACTTTCGGCCAAGCAAAAGAAACTCTTGAAGGAGTTTGAAGCTTCCCTCGCGGAAGGCGGAGAGAAGCATTCTCCGCAGGCGACGTCTTTTCTTGACAAGATGAAGAAATTCTTCAGTGCCTAGACCGATTGCAAGAGGAACTGAATAGGAAGGAGAAAGGGCGATGAAATTTTTTCATCGCCCTTTTTAGACACTATTCGTTTTCCCGCATCGCTCTTAAATCACGTCGAAGAATCTTTCCAACCGCTGTTTTGGGAAGCGATTTCACAAAGATGATTGAACGGGGAACCTTGTAGCCGGTGAGTCGGGCCCGACAGAATTTAACAACGTCATCGCGTGTAAGCGACGGGTCTTTTTTCACAATCACGGCTTTAACAGTTTCGCCGATTCGAGGGTTGGCAACGCCCACAACACCGCACTCAAGAACCCCAGGCATTGAGGCAATGACGCTCTCAATTTCATTGGGGTACACATTCAGTCCGTTGACGATGATGAGGTCCTTCTTGCGATCCGTGATGTAGACCTTTCCTGTGGCGTCCATGTAGCCGATGTCGCCGGTTCTGAGCCAGCCGTCTACCATGACGTTGGCGGTTTCTTCCGGTTTTTCCCAGTAACCGGCCATGACCTGAGGACCTTTTAGGCAGATTTCCCCGGTGTGTTCAGCAATTTTTTCAGGATCGGAACAAACGCCGAGATCCTTGAAGCCTTCGCCGCGAATTGTTACAACGGTTGAGGGAAGTGGATATCCGACGGATCCGTCCCAGGGGGCGCCGGGAAGATTTCCGCAGACGCCGGGACTTGCTTCAGTAAGCCCGTAGGCTTCCAGAATACTGGTCCCTGTTGTTTCAAGCCAGCGTTCTGCAACGGCTCGCTGTACCTGCGTTCCGCCGCCGCAGACCATTTTGAGCTGGGAGAAGCGGTAGGCGCAGAATTCTTTATTGTGGAGCATTCCGTTAAAGAGGGTGTTGACTCCGGCAAAGGCCGTGAAATCCCATTTCTTGATGAGCTTGACAAGACCGGCCATGTCGCGCGGATTCGGAACAAGCACCTGCAGGCTGGCATGTTTAGCAAAGCAAAGTGTTGCCGTAAGACTGAAGACATGATAGAGGGGAAGTGCCGTCATAATGACTTCTTTCCCTGCCTCAAATGTCTGCGAAATCCAGGTGCCGGTTTGTTCGACATTCGCCAGGAGATTGCGGTGTGTGAGCATGGCGCCTTTGGCAATGCCTGTTGTTCCGCCGGTGTATTGCAAGAGGGCAACGTCTGTATTTTTGATTTCATGCGGAGTAAAGCCGCGTGATTTTCCGATTTGGATCGCTTTTCGGAAGTTAACGTGCCCGGGAAGATTAAATTCGGGAACGGCCTTCTTGATGTGCTTTAGCACAAAATCGATGATGAGACGCCGTGCAATAGGAAGCATGTCGCTTGCCTTTGTCGTCACAATATGTTTGACGGCTGTTCCTTCAATCGCCTCTTGCAAGGTTTTTGCAAAATTTTCAATGATGACGACGGCCTTTGCTCCGCTGTCTGTGAGCTGATGCGACAACTCATGTGCCGTGTAAAGCGGGTTGACGTTGACAACAATCATCCCGGCACGCAGCACGCCCAACATCGCCACCATGTACTGAGTGAGATTGGGCATCATGATCGCCACTCTGTCGCCGGGCTTTGACCCCGGAAGACTCTGCAAATAGCCCGCAAATGCTTTGGAAAGGGAGACCAATTCGCAATAACTTACTTTGTGATCCAAGCAGACAAAGGCTGTATTCTTGCCGAAATCCCGGGCAACAGTATCAAAAAGCTCCGGTATGGAATTGTAGGTATCCGGATTGATTTCAGCCGGAACGCCCGGAGCATAATGTGAAAGCCAGGGGTATGAATTCATAAATTTTGTCTCCTCGACCTTTCGGTCGGTTGTAATCCTCCGTCCACACCAAAAGAAGCCATTTGTTTTTAATCCAACTCATTGCTTAACAGCGCTTCAAACCAAAGATTGCAGAATTTGATCTGCAGTCCCTGCCTTTTTCGACTCACGCCGTCTCTTCTCGTTCAAATCAGGCAATTCGAATAATTTGGAGTGTTTCCGAGGTAAAAGACCAACTGCTAGAGAGCCGGCTTTTCAGAAACAGTTTTCTTCGATGCCTTTCTCGTTTTGGTTTTTTGCTTGACGGCTGTTTCAGCCGGTTTGTCGGCGTTTTCCTGTGGTTGTTTTGCCTTGGCACGCGGTTTGCGTGCCGGTTTCTCTTTTTGTCCTTTGGCAGGGCGTTTAGTGGCAGTTTTGGCGGGTTTCTTCTCCGCATCAGACTTCGGTCTCTCAACGAGACTCAGGCAGTGTTCCGCATAAGCACGAACATCATCCCAGTCTGTGTAATCAATGACCGCCGTCGGATCCGTGGGTCCCTTGGTCATCTTCATAATCATCTGGATGGCGAGTTTCTGGTACCAATTCCAGTTCGGGTAATCGACCTTACCGGCAATGCATTTCAAATCTTTCGGATGCCAAGGCGATTTTTGAAGGAAACGCTGCATGTAGCGGTTGCCTTCAATCGTTGCTTTGTAGGGTGTTCTTGCAACAACCGTAACGTTGAAGAAGCTGTTGGCGCGAGCTTCCAATTGCGGCTGAAAGCGGCGAATGAATTCCCAAACGATTTTGTTGTAAACGCCGTAGATAATAGCTGCCCCGACGATGACAAGGTCGTACTTTTCCCACTCAACGCCTTCTCGTGCGGCTTCTGAGATTTCCATGAGGTCGCATTTCGCACCTTTACTTTGAAGGGTTTCACAGATTACGCGAGCGATGCGCGCCGTGTGTCCCGCGTGAGAATAATAAGTAACAAGTGCATGCGTCATTTCGATGTCTCCGAACAAACTGGGAAAAATTCCGACAGACGATATTATGAGCGAAAAAACACACGATTTCGTCTCCTAAAAAACGAATTTTCATTGTTTTTTTGCATCTCCACGCATGCAGTGCCTTTCTCTACAATGTCATTTCAGCAAAAAAAAGGTGTGATTTTTGGTCTATGACGCGAAAAATTCTTCTTGTCCGTACGTCGTCAATGGGCGACATTATCCACACGTTTCCGGCAGCGGTCGATGTCAAGAAATCCCTTCCGCAGGCTGAGTTGCATTGGCTTGTTGAGGAATCCTTCTCTGACGTTTGCTCACTGTGTTCTTCGATCGATACGCTTCAGATCACTGCGTTTCATCGCTGGAGACGGAATCTCTTTTCAGAGAGAACATGGAAAGAAGTTCGCGAATTGAAGCGTCGTCTCCGAGCGGAGCGATACGATGCCGTCATTGATATGCAGGGAATTGTGCGAAGCGCATGGGCAGCGTCGTGGACGGGGGTTCCTGTTTTCGGCTATTCGAGAGACACAGTTCGAGAGTCGTTATCCACACTCTTTTATCAAAAAACTTTCCATATGCCTGAGTCTCTCGGAGCGGTTCGGCGTTATCGGCGCATGATGTCGGCTTCGCTCGGGTATACCATTGACGAAGAACATCCGAAGTTTGGAATTAAGCCTCCGGCGTTGCCGAATGTGTCACTGCCGAAGGACTATGCGGCTCTTTTTGTTAACACGAGTCTTAATCGGCCTAAACATTGGCAGGAAGACAGGTGGAAGGGGCTCGTTTCTGCACTCGCCGCAGAAGGGATTGATTCTGTTTTGTTTTGGGGAAATTCGCTCGAAAAAGAAAGAACGGAACGCATCGCCTCTGTTACTCCTGCGGCACATGTCCTTCCGCGTATGTCAATTCCGGAAGTTGCGGCAGTTGTGTCCAATGCCAAAATCGGAATCGGACTGGATACGGGGTTAATGCATTTGGCAGCGGCCTTGGCGATTCCCTGTGTTGCCATTTGGGTCAATACCGATCCTGAGAAGGTTGCTCTTGTCGGAGAGGCTGACTGCACGACGCTCGGCAACGTCGGAGCGGATGTACCGCTCCGAGATGTTCTCGCGGCTGTGAAAGCAAAAATCTGAGTTCAGGCCTTCGAGGCCGGATCCAGCGCTTCGTCAATTTTCATGCGAAGCGTCGCCACTCGCGTGATTGTTGCCGGATCAACCGGAATATTTCCGATATTTCCTCTCAGAGAATCGAAGGCAATCTGCAAGGCGGCGGTCACGGCAATACGCTCGGCAGTCAGAAGCCTCGAGTCGCCGGTGATTTCTTTGGCGCGGGCATTAATGAGCTCGGCAGCCGTCTTGAGCGTCTGCATATCCTCCGGCGCAACGTCGTAGGCGTATTGCCTATTGAGAATTGTCAGAGAAAGTTTGCTCATTTTTTAGCGGCTCGTCCCTGTCTGCAAGGCACCGATGATGGCGTCAAGTCGGTGAGCGAGTTCGGCCTGCTGTGCCTCACGGCTGGCTTTTTCTGCTTCGAACGCTGCCTGTGCGTTCTTTAACTGGTCACGTTCTGTTTGCGCAGCAAGCGTTTCGGCTTTGGCGGTTTCTAAGGCCGCTTTGAGGGCTTCATTTTCGACCTGCAGGGCACGAAACCCTTCGAGAATCTTAGAAACGGACTGTTCCAATTGTTCCAATTGCTCATTCATAACTTTATTCCTCAGTGTTTTTCTTAAAATCCAACCGCGTTCCGAGAATGATCTCATCGGCTTGCTGTTCTGTCGGAAGAGGATCCTTCTCGATTCTTTCTACACGAGCGTTTTTATCGAAAAACACTGTGAGTTTACGGAGTTGAACTTGTCCTTGGCGGGGATTAAAGTAGTAGACGTAATCCCAGCGGTTCAGATGAAAATCACTCTTGACAAGCGCTTCCCCGAGAAGAAAGTGTACTTGCTCGCGCGACATGCCCGTTCGTAACTGTTCAGCCATTTCTTCCGTGATGAGGTTGCCTTGCGGTACGTCGATTCGATAGACGTAACTGTTGTAATTGCAACCAGAAACGGCGAGAGTACAGGCGGCGATAAAAGGCAGTAGCAGATGCAGTTTCTTCATAGAAAGTTCTCAATAGAGATTCGCAGATCCGATTTAGCCGCTATGATAGCCGTATTCAGCATTTTTGGAGGGCAATAAAATGACCGAAGCGTCAACAAGTGTTTCACAGCTCGAGTTAAAAAGTTTCGGGCTCAAGGTGACGACGCCGAGAATGCGCATTTTAGAGCTGTTTCTCCGAGTCTCCGGTTCTTCGGTTCAACATATGACGGCCGAAGATGTCTACAAGAAGCTGATTGCAGAGGATTTGGATATCGGTCTTGCAACGGTTTATCGCGTTCTCACGCAGTTTGAAGCGGCCGGTCTTATCGTCCGTCGTCAACTGGGAAACGGATTGGCGACGTATGAATTAGAAAAGGGCGAGCATCACGACCACATCGTGTGCGTGCGTTGCGGGAAAATCGAGGAATTCGTCGATCCGCAGATCGAATCGCGACAAACGACTATTGCCGAGAAGTTCGGTTTTGAACTTCAGGGGCACAGTTTGTCGCTTTATGGCTTGTGTGCCGAGTGCCGCCTCAAGGAGAAGGCGGCTTTGCCAAAGTCAAAGTCTGAGAAAGATCATTAACGAACGCGAAGCGTTTGTCCGGCGTAGATGCGCACGGAATCAAGGTCATTGAGCCTTCGCAATTTAGCGATGCTTGTTCTGTATTGCTTGGCAATGGCATACAGTGTTTGACCGCGATGTACGACGTGGGTATTGGGACCGGTTGATGCAACGCGACGTTTTTTAGCCTGCGGCGGGATTGTGAGAATCAGTCTTTGGCCGATTCGAAGCGTGGAATTCTTTAAGCGATTTGTTTTGCGGATAGACGCTTGCGTGATGTTGTGTTTGAGGGCGATCGAGGAAATGGTATCGCCTTTTCTGACACGGTAGGCAACGCGGCGTGTTTCCGGGGCGGAAAGCGCCAGACGTGCCGCAATAGCGTCTTCTGCAATGTCAGCCGTGTCAGCTTCGCTGGCAGCGACGAGAAGAGCAGAACCGGCAAGGACGCGTCTTCCTTTTGGAATATGGTTCACCCGAAGAAGTTCTTCTTCAGACATCTTGTAGGTTGCGGCAATTGAGCTGACGGTTTCGCCGGACAAAACCCGATGCAATTTCCAACTGGACAAAGCTTTGCCGGTGTCAACCCAACTGGCGAGATTGTCTAAGAAAACATCCAAATTTTCTGTCGGTAGAAGGAAAGATGAGTTATGGTTGGCCACAATCACGGGGAGGTTGAATCCGGGATTTAATTGCCGAAATTCCGCAGGATCCATCTCAGCGAGATCGGCGGCCGTGTTGACACTGATGTCACGTTGCTTTGTCAGACGAACGAAATAAGGTTCGTTGTCGATATCCGGGAGAGTGACGCCGAATTTTTTGGGGTCCAGAACGACTTGTTTGATGGCTTCCAATTTCGGGACGTAGTTAGCCGTCTCCTGAGGCATTCTAAGGTGGGAATAGTCTGCGGGCAGTCCGCGAGATTTGGCACGCCGAATGGCTCTTGCAACGCTACCTTCTCCCCAGTTATAAGCGGCAAGAGCAAGTTGCCAATCTCCGAACTGTGCATACAGTTTTTCCAAATAATCGAGGGCTGCGCGCGTGCTTTCAAGCACATCGCGTCGATCATCTTTCCAAAGGTTTTGTTGCAGCGAATAGACGTTGCCGGTCGAAGCCGTGAATTGCCAGAGCCCGGAGGCTTTTGCGTAGGAAAGAGCCTCCGGTTGAAAGGCGCTTTCAACAAAGGGCAAGAGCGCAAGCTCCGTCGGCATGTTGCGTTTTTCGATTTCTTCAACGATGTGATAAAGGTATTTGCTTGAACGTTGTGCCATTCGTTCGATGTACTGCGGCATACGCCCATACATCCGAAGCTGTGTAGAAACGCGTCTGCCCGTAAGCGCAGGCATGCGAAAGCCCTTACGGATTCGATCCCAAACATCGCTGGAATAGGGTTCCGGTTCGATAACGGTGGCGGGAGTGCCTTCCAGCAGAGTCTCCTCTTCAGGAGCCACGGCAGCCTTCCCTGTGACAGAAACGGCCAAAAGAAGGGAGGCAAACAAAAGATAAGACCGACGAAAAACAGACATTGGCGCAAATAAACAGTCAAACAACAAAAACGGCATTGTATCGGTTGTTTTTCTTCTGTGTGATTCAGAAAGTTTGTATCCTGGCTGGCGATTGAACAAAAAAAGGGAACGACAAGTTGTTCGTTGTGAACTTCCGGAATTCATCAAACGCAGAAAGAGGAGTGAGAGTTTCGGAAGTTCAGACTAGGGGTTAGTTTGATGAAGTTTTCCAAGCGCACACGCTCTCCAAAAAAAGTCTGTGCACGCTCAGTGACTCATCAAGCTCCGGATGAAAGGCCAGAGCCAATTGGTTGGCTTGGCGAACGGCAACGATTTTCCCTTCCGTTTGAGCCAAAACCTCAACAGAATTGCCGATCGTTGTGATGACAGGCGCTCGAATGAAAGTCATTGGAATTTTTCCAATGCCCTTCATGGTTTCCTGTGTGCGGAAACTGCCGAGTTGCCTGCCGAAGGCGTTGCGTCGAACCGTAACTTTTAAGGTTCCGAACCACACGGCCGGATCATTTTCTAATCTTTCTGCAAGCAAAATGAGACCGGCGCACGTGGCAAGGACAGGTAGACCGTCTTCAATTTTTTTCTTCAGCGCATCAAAGAGTCCCAGTTCATGCAACAGTTTTCCCATCACCGTGCTTTCTCCTCCGGGCAGGATCAGCCCGTCGAAAGGGCGTTGCAGATCAGAGCGTTGCCTGATTTCAAAACAATCCTCTCCGAGCTTTCTCAGCATTTTTTCGTGCTCAATGAAGGCTCCTTGAAGAGCTAAAACCGCAACTGTCATTACTTGCCTCTTTCGGCCATCAGTACTTGGATTTCACTTTCATTGATCCCGACCATCGCTTCGCCCAAATTTTCAGAGAGTTCGGCGATGAGTTTGGCATCGGTGTAGTTGGTGGTTGCCTTGACGATGGCAGCTGCGCGTTTGGCCGGATTTCCTGATTTAAATATGCCGGATCCGACGAAGACTCCCTCGGCACCTAATTGCATCATGAGAGCGGCATCGGCTGGTGTTGCAACGCCGCCGGCTGCAAAATTCACGACGGGTAAGCGCTTGTGATTGTGAACGTATCGCACGAGTTCAACGGGAACTTGCAATTGTTTGGCTTGTTCATACAGTTCGTCATCGCGCAGCGAAACGAGCTGAGCGATCTGCTTGTTCATCATGCGCATGTGGCGAACAGCCTGTACGATGTCTCCTGTTCCGGGTTCTCCTTTGGTTCGAATCATGGAGGCTCCTTCTGAGATGCGGCGTAAGGCTTCGCCGAGATCTCTTGCTCCGCACACAAAGGGAACTTTGAATTGCGTCTTATCGATGTGATAGGTGTCGTCAGCCGGAGAGAGGACTTCACTTTCGTCAATGTAATCAATTTCAATTGCCTCAAGCAGTTGTGCCTCGACAAAGTGCCCGATGCGGCACTTGGCCATGACGGGAATCGAAACGGCTTGTTGAATGCCGCGGATCATGGCAGGGTCAGACATGCGAGAGACGCCGCCGGCGGCACGGATGTCTGCAGGTATGCGCTCGAGAGCCATGACGGCGCAGGCTCCGGCTTCTTCGGCGATTCGAGCTTGCTCGGGCGTCGTCACGTCCATAATCACGCCGCCTTTCAGCATTTGAGCCAGCTCCTTGTTGAGTGCGTAACGTTCCTGATGTTTTTCCATTTTCTGATCTCCAAAACAAATTGAGAGTTGCTATTTTCATGAAAACTGACTTTATTAAAATGATCAGTTTTGATATATTCAGTAATATCAGTTTTGTAAAAAAGAATCGTATGCTCACTTACTTGCTGAAAAAAAGCAGTTCAGATCCCCTTTATCTTGCATTAAGCCGATGCCTTCGAAACGATATTTGTTCGGGGGTTTTGCGTTCTGGAGAGAAACTGCCTTCTAAGCGGCGTTTTGCTAAAAATCTGGGTATAAGCGTGATTACAGTTGAGAATGCTTATGCACTGCTTCAGGACGAGGGCTACATTTTTTCCATGCCTAAACGGGGTTACTACGTAAGCGATTTGAAAAAAATGACGGTAACCGGTTTGAAAAAGTCCAGTGCAATAAAGACATTTCCGTTGCGTGGGGCTTGCCGCCAGGCATTGATTGCCGATTTTCGTTCGAACGGAGCAGATCCTCAGAGTTTTCCGTTCAGTATTTGGTCTCGGATTATGCGCAAAGTGCTGAACAAAAAAAGAAAGCTCCTGCTTCAAAATTCACCTCCGGGCGGAGTGACGGAACTGCGGGAGGCGATTGCCAAACATCTCAAGGACTTTCACGGGATGGATGTGTGTTCCGAACGCATTGTTGTTGGTGCCGGTACAGAGTATCTGATTGGACTCCTGATTCAACTTCTCGGTTTCGATCGCACCTACGCTTGTGAGAATCCGTGTTATTTGCGCACGGCCGCTGTCTATTCTAGTTTTAACGTTCGTTGTACGAAGATTGCCGTCGATGAGAAAGGGATGTCGGCACAGGAACTATCAAAGACTTCGGCGTCTGTGGCGCATATTTCGCCGTCGCACCAATTCCCGACGGGAACCGTCATGCCGATCTCACGTCGTTACGAATTATTGGGATGGGCAAGTGCGGAAGATGAGCGTTACATTATTGAGGATGACTACGATTCCGAATTCCGTCTGTCAGGAAGGCCACTGTCGACTTTGCAGAGCATTGATGCCGAAGGCAGAGTCATCTACATGAACACCTTTACAAAGACGCTGGCTTCGACAATCCGAATCAGTTATATGGTTCTGCCGGAGCGACTCTCGAGGCGCTTTTACGAACGACTTGCTTTTTACTCCTGCACTGTTCCGAACTTTGACCAGTATGCGCTTGCTTCTTTCATTACATCCGGAGCTTTTGAATTACACATTGGCCGCATGAAAAAACTGTGTGAGCAAAAGCGCGATCTTCTATTAAATTCATTGAAGAAAAGCTCGCTCAAAGACAGATGCGAGGTGTTAAATGCAAAAAGCGGCTTGCATTTTTTGTTGCGAGTCAATACGGATCGATCAGACGAAGAGTGTTGTCGGCGTGCTTTGACTGCAGGAATCGGCCTGAGTGCCGTGTCTCAATACTACGAGACGGCATCGGAAGCACCGTCTCACCTGTTTGTAATGAGCTATACATCAGCAAGCATTGAACGATTGGAAGACTCTGTGAAAGCTTTGTGTAAGGTCTTCTTGTAGCTGGTTGGGATAAAACAACTTCAGTTGCAGTCGGAAAACGCTTTTGAATGTTTGGAGGGCGATAGCTCCTGTTTTGCTCGTCTGGTACTCTGAAAGGTGGCAGTGCTTTCGTTGCGTCGTCGGGGGTTGGCGTGAAAACAGGGCCTTTGTCGTGGTCAGAAACGGATGAAATTCGTTCAAAAGGGAGCGTAATTACTCTCAATCGTTTAAAGTTCGCACTGAGTTGCTGGCGACAGGGAGCGTCTTATTTCAGAGGTCTTTTTCCGTGACACAGTCCGGATTTGTGAAATGAAACATTTTCCTTTTCGTAAAAATAGGATGGGAGAGTGATGAAGTTCATTGAAAGAGTCGGGAGAGATCGATTGATTCGCTGTGCGCTTGTGGGCAGTGTGGCGACCGCTTTTGTTCTTCCGTTTTCAACCGCCCTTACCAATATTTTGTTTATTGCAACGGCGGTGTTTTGGCTTTTAGGTTCCGACCTGAAACGTGATTGGAAACAACTCATTCAGAAACCATTTGCCTGTGTCCTCTTGCTCTTTCTTCTTATTGTCTGTCTCTCCGGTTTTTGGAAAGAGGGTTCTTGGTCATCTTATTGGTCGGAGTTGCGAAACTATCGCCGTTTCCTCTTTTTTCTAATCATTTTTCTTCTGCTTCAAAACCGCGACGTCTGGCGCGAGCGGATACTTTTCTCCTTTTTTGCGTCAACAGCCCTTCTGGCGCTTATATGCATTGGAATTTATTTTGAAGTTCCCTTCCTGCCGCCGATGCGGGAGGGGCAAGGTGCCATATTGCTCAAAAATCACATCACGCAGGGCTTTCTTCTTGGGTGCCACATGGTGATTGCGATTCGCTATATCGCATTTTCTGAACATGTTTGGTTGCGGATTGTTTCTGCTGTTACGGCGACCCTTGCCTTTGTCGTTACCGTATTTATGACATATGGACGAACCGGATATTTGTGCGGAGTCGTGTGCATTTGTTTGTCCGTATTTTTCTTCTGGACGCAAGGCAAGAAACGGTTGGCTTTTTCTTTCTTTGCAGTTTTTGTCGTGTCCTTGGCCATGATTTCAGTTTCTGATCACGTTCAGTCAAGGTGGGAAAATGCTCAGACAGACATTGCGGAATTTTCTGCCGGAAATATTGAGACATCCATGGGGTTACGCTTTTATTTTTGGCGTACGTCACTTAGGATGTTCAAAGATCATCCTATTCTTGGGATCGGTTGCGGCTCTGTGGAAGAGGTTTCTTGTCGATACGCAGAGAAGACCTCGGATGAAGATGAGCCTTGTTTTTCGTTTCCGAATCCCCATCAGGATTATTTGTTTGTGCTTGCACAGTACGGTATTGGCGGCTTTCTTCTGTGGATAGCGTTTTTCTGCTTGATCTTCAAAGAATCTTTGCGATGTTCCCTCAAAGAGAAGTGGGGACTGTGGGGAATGCTTGCCCTTTATTTGTCGGGCGGTCTGTTTAATACGTTCTCAAGGGATATCACGGAGAGTTCAGTTTTTGCCCTGCTTGTTGCCGTTTTATTGACGGGGACAAACGTGATAAGAGAGGGGCAATATGAACAAACAAGTCGCGATATTCCCGGTTAATCGCCTGTCGTTAAAAATCCTAGAAACTATCTTTTCTGAAAGGAAGCAAGCCGCTTCTAGGAAGGGGGGGGGTTCTCCAGGACTCGTTGAATGAATCTTTTCGGGCTAAAGTCCTTGTTAAGTTCAATGAGTGCTTGTTCATAAAGGGAAGCTTTTTCAGCAAACTGATCGACAAAAGTTTCAAGTTCTTTGCAGAGAAGAGACGGGTTATTCAAAGAAACCGTTTCACCAAAACGATAGCGCCTAAGGAGTTCGGGATTAATGTCCTCAGAGAGGAGAACCGGCTTGTGAAAGCCCAATGCGTTAAAAAGCATGGCACTCCATTTATATCGGTGCCACTTTGCGGCGTAGGGAAGAACGACAACGTCAACCCCTGCCAAAGCTTTTTCCCATTCTTCGCTTATGAGTTGTTTCTGAAGAAACTCGACAGCGGGATTGCTTTCGTATTGTTTGATCAAGCGTTGTAAAGCGGTGTTGTCTGTTTTTCCTTGTGCGATCGCTTGCACGACAAACTTAACATTGCGCGAAAAATGCGCCTTGCAAAAGGCATCAAGAAGAACATCGAGTTTCTTTTCTGTGCGGTACCATCCAAAAAAGCCAAAACGCAGGCAGGGAGAATGTTTCTCCAACGCAAAAGAATCTTTCGGTTGGGTTGGGGTAAATGTTTGAGGGGGAATTTGCTGAACGTTTTTCAGAGGCTTTAACTCTTCCAGAGGGCTCAGCGTCAGTAAGGAAATCAAGATGTTCGGAAAGGGCAGACACTCTTTTGCAAGGTGCACTAATTGGCGGACATCTTTTGGATCAAGACCGTGAACGAGAACATGAACAGGAACAGGGGAAAATTTTAATTGGCTGTGCAGAATGGACTGAATAAACCGCGGAGTCGCAGAGGGGATAATAACGGCGTCGCACTGAGTTTTCTTGATGACTCGAACGGCATCGGAGAACCATAGGATGCGTCGGACAGCACGTAAAACGGAAAGAACGATCCGTTTGATTGGACTTGTGCCTGAGTGAGCGATAACACTCCCGCCTTTTAGGAAAAATACCTCCGTTCCGTAGTTGATCTTAAAGGAGGAGTTTTCTGGAACAAGGAAGATAGGTGTGTGATGATTCTCGCGCAATGATTGGACGATGAGTCGATCAAATTCGATCTCATGGCCGCCTTGCATTGCAACAACTTCCAATAATGCAACACGCATAATTTCAATACAAACTGAACGATTTCAAAAAAGAGGCTAACGTGGAAGTTTACCGATATGGGCTCGGACTTGTTCAGGTTGTAAGAAGCCAATGTTCTCAATACAATCGTTACCCCTGTGATGATTGAAATGAATGGATAGTCTGCTATGCCTCAATACGTTATGTCCATGCTGCGTGTCGGAAAGATTGTTCCGCCGAAGCGAGCGATTCTCAAAGATATTTCTCTCTCATTTTTTCCCGGAGCAAAAATTGGGGTTTTGGGATTGAATGGAGCCGGAAAATCGACGCTTCTTAAGATTATGGCCGGAGTGGATCAGGATATTGAGGGAGAAATTGTTCGATTAAGCGGGCAGAAAATTGGCTATTTGCCTCAGGAACCTCTTTTGAATCCAGAGGCGACCGTTCGAGATGAGGTTGAGGCTGGGATGGGTGAAATCGTCTCAGCCCAAAAACGGTTGGAAGAGGTCTATGCGGCTTATGCAGAGCCCGATGCCGATTTCGACGCTTTGGCAACCGAGCAGGCTCAGTTGGAGGCCACGATTGCAGCCGTGGGGACTGATGTTCAGACGCAGATGGAGATTGCGGCCGACGCACTGCGGCTTCCTGCCTGGGAGGCCAAAATTGGCCATCTCTCTGGAGGCGAAAAGCGACGCGTTGCACTGTGTAAGTTATTACTTTCTCATCCAGACATGCTTTTGCTGGATGAGCCGACCAATCATTTGGACGCAGAAAGCGTTCAGTGGCTTGAAGAATTTTTACGTCGCTTTTCAGGCACTGTGATTGCCGTAACGCACGACCGATACTTTTTAGACAATGCTGCCGAGTGGATTCTTGAATTGGATCGCGGAGAGGGCATCCCGTGGAAGGGGAACTATTCTTCCTGGCTGGATCAAAAGGAAAAACGCCTTGAATTGGAAAAACGCACGCAGGAAAGCCGTGCGAAGTCCATTCAACACGAGTTGGAATGGGTTCGTCAAAATCCAAAAGGGAGGCAGGCGAAAGCAAAGGCTCGTCTTGCTCGCTTCGAGGAACTTTCCAATTACGAGTATCAAGCGCGAAACGAGACAAACGAGATCTTTATTCCCGTGGCAGAACGACTCGGCAATAAGGTTATCGAATTAAAGCATGTCAGCAAAGGATTCGATGACAGACTGCTCATTGATGATTTGTCGCTCACAATTCCGCCCGGGGCGATTGTTGGCGTTATCGGACCGAACGGTGCCGGCAAATCCACCCTTTTTAAGATGATTGCCGGAACGGAAAAGCCGGATTCCGGAGAGATTCTTTTAGGAGAAACGGTTCGCCTTGCCTCTGTTTCTCAGATGCGTGATGCGTTGCCGAATGATAAAACTGTTTTCGAAGCGGTTTCCGGCGGACAGGACGTTTTGCAGGTTGGGCGTTTCCAGATGCCGAGTCGTGCCTATCTCGGACGATTTAATTTCAAAGGCGCAGATCAGCAAAAACTCGTTGGTGTCCTTTCCGGCGGTGAGCGAGGACGCTTGCATCTGGCAGCTACGCTTTTGAAAGGAGGCAATGTGTTGCTTCTTGATGAGCCGAGCAATGACTTGGACATCGAGACGCTTCGGGCTCTTGAAGAGGCGTTGCTTGAGTTTGCCGGCGTTGCACTCATCAGTAGCCATGACCGTTGGTTCCTTGATCGAATCGCAACACACATTCTCGCCTTTGAAGGAGATTCAAAAGTTGTATTCTTCTCAGGGAACTACAACGAATACGAAGAAGACAAGCGGAAGCGTTTTGGTGAGGAAGCCGCAAAGCCGCACAGAATTCGTTATAAACCGTTAAAGCATTAATGAGAGTTTTGTAGGCGTTTTTATGACAGCTCGGTTTGTTCATCTGCGGTTTCATTCTGAATACTCGATCGTCGACGGGATTGTTCGTCTGGATCCCGCAATTGCTGCTGCGATTGCAGATAATCGCGTGGCTCTCGGGATTACAGATCTGATGAACATTTTTGGCGGTTTGCGTTTTTACTCGCATTCAATTGCCGCAGGGATCAAACCGATTATTGGGTGCGACTTATGGATCACGAACCCGGATCCTCAGCGCAGAGAAGATCCGAGACGACTGACTGTTTACTGCCAAAACCACGAAGGATATTTATCGCTTTGCTCTCTTTTAACGCGTGCTTGGTTGGAGAATCAGCATTTAGGGCGCGGAGAAGTTCGTCTTGAATGGCTGACTCCCGAATCCTGCAAAGGCCTGATTTCTCTTTCCGGAGGGCCGGACGGGCTCATTGAACGCCGTCTGATGGAAAAAAAGTATTCAGAGGCGCGGAGTTGGGCCGAGTATTTTCAGAATGTTTTTCCCAATCGCTTTTATCTAGAAGTCCAGCGAGCAGGTCGCAAGGGCGACGAACTTTGTGTCTCGCGTGTTGCGCAACTGAGCATTCAAATGCAGATACCGGTGGTTGCAACGCACCCGATCATGTTCTTAAAACGAGAGGATTTTAAGGCGCACGAGGCGCGCGTCTGTATTGCGACGGGACGCGTCATAGCGGATTCAAGCCGTCCGCACGATTTTACGGAAGAGCAGTACATGAAGAGTGCCGAGGAGATGGCAGAACTCTTTTCGGACATGCCGCGTGCTCTGGAAAATTCCGTCGTCATTGCAGAGCGATGCAATTTGGATGGCGTGCTGCAAAAACCGCAACTCCCGGTTTTTCCCACTCCCGAAGGAATGAGTCTTGACGATTACATGATCAAACTCTCCAAAGAGGGACTTGAGCGCCGCTTGGCGTTTCTTTATCCGGACAAGGCCGAACGTGATCGTCGACGAGCTGAATACGATGAACGGCTTGATTACGAGCTGAAAACAATCATCTCAATGAAATTTCCCGGATACTTCCTCATCGTTCAGGATTTCATTAACTGGTCTAAGAGAAACGGTGTTCCCGTTGGGCCCGGTCGCGGCTCCGGTGCAGGTTCTTTGGTCGCGTATTCTTTGGGCATTACCGACTTGGATCCTCTGCACTACGGACTTCTGTTTGAGAGATTCTTAAATCCCGAGCGTGTGTCCATGCCCGACTTTGACGTGGATTTCTGCCAGTATAACCGCGATCGAACGATTGAATACGTGAAGCGCACGTATGGCAAGGAGGCTGTGAGCCAGATCGTGACCTTCGGTGCAATGGGGGCTAAGGCTGTTGTGCGCGACGTGGGTCGCGTCCTTGATCTCAGTTATGGGCATGTGGATGATTTAGCGAAGTTGATTCCGCAAAAGCCTGGCGTTGACATCACGCTCGAAAAAGCGGCTCAAATGGAGCCGGAATTTAAGGCTCTTTCTGAGACGGAAGATTTCCGCGAATTGATGGAGTATGCCTGCGAATTGGAAGGAATTACCCGAAATCTCGGCATGCATGCAGGCGGCGTTCTTATTGCTCCCGGAAAACTAACGAATTTTTGTCCGCTGTATAACGCAGACGGGAAACCAGAGAACACCGTCAGCCAATTTGATAAAAAAGACATTGAAAATGTCGGTCTGGTGAAATTCGACTTCCTGGGACTCACAACGCTTACGATTCTCGCCAAAGTGGTTGAATACGTCGACCGCCTTCATCCTGGAACGCATTTTGATCTTGACACTATTCCGACAGATGACTTTGAAACGCTGGAATTGTTCCGAGAAGGCAATACAGGAGCTGTTTTCCAATTTGAATCAGATGGAATGCGAGATCAGTTGCGTCAGGCGCATCCGGACTGCCTGGAAGATCTTGTTGCTTTGAATGCGCTGTATCGTCCGGGCCCAATGGATCAAATTCCGCACTTTATTGAGCGCAAGTTCGGGCGTGAAAAGGTCGAGTATTTGGATGCTCGTATGGAACCGATCCTCCGAGAGACATACGGCATTATGGTCTATCAAGAACAGGTCATGCTTGTCGCTCGGGCAATCGGCGGTTATTCGCTCGGAGGTGCAGACCTCCTGCGGCGTGCGATGGGAAAGAAAAATGTCGAAGAGATGAAAAAACAACGCGCTGTTTTTATTTGCGGAGCCGCAGAGCGCAACGTGAGCGAAAAAACAGCGACGGAAATCTTTGACTTGATGGAAAAGTTTGCGGGTTACGGCTTCAACAAGTCACATGCGGCGGCCTATTCGTACGTTGCGTGGCAAACCGCTTATATGAAGGTCCATCATTCGGCAGCCTTTTTTGCCGGCAACTTATGCCTTGTCATGGATCAGGCCGAAAAGACGCATGCACTTGTTGATGATGCCCGGGAGATGGGAATTCGTATTTTGGTTCCTGACATCAACATCAGCGAATGGTTTTACACCGTCCCGGACGAGAAGAGCGTGCGATTCGGCCTCGGATCAATCAAGGGCGTGAGTCAGCAAATTGTGGAAGATATCCTGGATGAGCGCCGAATGAACGGTTCTTTTTTGGATATTTTTGACATTGCGGCACGAGTCCAATCGTTGAATCGAAAAACTCTGGAACAGCTCGTGCGTGCAGGAGCTTTTGATTCGACGGATCCTGATCGCGGGAAACTCATGAAAAACGTTGAGCAGGCTCTCAAAGCGGCTGAAACGGTCGCCGCAAGCGTTGGACAGGCAAGCCTTTTCTCCGATGACCAGGGAACTCCGGAAAGAATTGTTCGATGGTTGCCTGCGGAAAGATGGGATGAAAAGAAACAATTTTCTGAGGAAAGGGAAGCCTTCGGTTTTTGTTTAACCGGTGATGCTTTTGCTTCCTATCGGCAGGAAATAAAGAGTTTTTCAGCGCCGTTTTCTTCCCTGAGCGCCGGACGCACTTTGGTTACGCTGGCCGGCCTTATTACGAATGTCCGAGTGATTCTTGGGAAACGCGGCAAGTTTGCCGTGCTTACTTTGAGCGACGGAACGGATACGATCGAAGCTCTTGTGTATGCCGATGCCTACGAACGGTACCGGAGTAGTTTGGTTGAAGATGAGGTACTTGTTTTAATCGGCAAGGGCAGAGAAGACAGACGGACAGGGAAAGTTTCTTTGGTTGTCGAAACGGTTAAAACGTTGCCTCAGGTTCGCAAGGAGTCGAAGGCAAGGCTGGTTATCAGAGCCAATGACATGGCGGATGTGTCAGAGCTTTTTAAGTGGTTGACGGAGTCGACGGTTCCGTCCGACGGTGTTTCTGTTCGACTTGAAATTGCGAGCCAAGGGCGACGCGGAACGCTGTCCTTGGCTCAGCAGGTTAATCCGACGGATCATCTGGTACAAATGCTTCGTACCGTCAGAGGGGTGCAAAGCGCACACTACCTGCACAGCAAAACAAGAAATGTCGACTATGACGCTTCTGCTTTAGGCGCTGATTCGCTCGATGGCTTTTAAAACGGCAGGAACTTCCGGCCATGATCCGTCTGCTCCCAAAACAATGGCCAAAGGATTCCACGGACCTGTTCGTTCAGCGCTTGTGACGCCGATAAGCGTTATTTGTTTGATGCCGAGGCCGGCCGCGACGTGACTGACGCCGGAGTCGTTTGCAATGACAAATTCAGCACGCTTTGCCAAAGCGGCAAAATTGCCAAGCCCCATGGGCGGCAAAAATGTAGCATCAGGGCAAAGACTTTTTGCTTGTTCAACTTCCCGAACGGACGGAATGACAATCGGCTCAATTCCCATGGCTCGAAGCGGAGCGCAGAGTTCATTGAAGTGAGGCCAGTATTTGGGGCGTCCTTTGTGCAAGCCTCGTGCTACGGGTGCAAGAACAGCATAGCGCTTGGGGATTGAAAATTGCCGGCATAGGTTCTTTGCCGCCGCTTCATGTCGCTTAAGAAGGAGCAGTCCGAGGCTTTTCGGTGCTTTGTCCCAAGCCGGTTTTTCTCCCCAGGCCTTTATGGCTTCGTGGGCGACATAAAAGAATCGTTCGACCTCATGCATTGCCCCGGGCTCTGGGATGGAGTTGTTAAGGAGGAAACCGCGAAGATCCGTTGAGAGACCGGCTGTTTTCACATGAGCAAATTTAAACAAGAGCGCCGAATTAAAAGAATTCGGAAACAGAAGCCCGTATTTGGCTCCGGCGTTGCGTGCGATGAACCGAATGCGGGTAACGTCAGCAAAAATGTGTCCCTCTATGGGATCAAAACGCCAGCCCATGCCTGCAACAAGATCACCTGCCCAACGTTTACCGACTAGCGCGGGTGTAAAACCGCTCGCTTCCAGTAAGCGCAATGCGGGCATGCACATGCAACAGTCGCCGACATGATTCGGGAGGCGGCATAAAACGGTCGTCATGAGAACCTCGGATTAGATAATTTTTATTATATCGAACGCATAATATGCTTCAAAAGACCAACTGCCTTGTACAATCCGAACGGTCGCACACTCCTGTAATTTGGTTGTGCTTTTGCAACGGGTTGATTTTCAGATGCAGATGACAAATAAGAAGACAACAGAGGCAGACACGGTAAAAAAAGTCGAAGCGAAGAAAAATTTCAAACGACTTCTTAAGCTTTTTAGCCAATACAAAGCAACGATTGCGGCGGCTGTGTTCGCCATGATCATTACGGCTGCATCGGCTGCCGTCATCGCAATGTTCGTCGGAAAACTTACAGATGCCGGATTTTATGAAAAGGATCCCAATGTTATTTATTGGGCGCCGGCTGCGCTTGTTGTTATTGCTTTCTTGCATGGAAGCTCGACGTTTGCCAGTTCTTATTTTTTGCAGTGTGTGTCGCAGAACGTGATTTCTGTCTTGCGCGGGAAGATGTTTGACAACATTATTCGCTGGCCTGCCACGTCGCACCAAAAGTTCCCTTCGGGAGTGGTTGTATCGAAATTCATCAATGAAGCAAGCAATGCATTGGGAACGGCCGCTGAGATTTTGACATCAATCGTTCGCGATTCGCTGCAGGTTCTGGGGTTGTTGGTTGTTCTCTTCTTTCAAAACTGGCAACTGACGCTTGTTTCTCTCGTTATTGCGCCTTTGATCGTGCTGATTTTGCGATGGGTGACGCGCCGCATGCGTGAGTACGCCAAGAAGTATCAGTTAGCCTTGGGGGAATTAAGCGGTATCGTCCAGGAGGCCATTGATGCCCGCAATGTCATCAAGGTCTATGACGGGTATGAGCACGAAGAAGAGCTTTTCAAGACGGTCAACGCAAAGATTCGTAAATTGGCACTGCGCATGCAGCTGGTAACGAGCGCAGGGACTCCGATGACGCGTTTCGTGGCCGTCGGCGCTGTTTCGGTAGTGATTGTTTTCGCTCTCACTCAGGCGCATAAAGGACAGATTACGATGGGAGAATTCGTAACGTTCCTGACGGCTCTTTTGATGTTGTTGCCGCCGATTCGTCATCTTGCGAGCCTTAACGGTTCGATTGCAAGGCTTACGGCCGCCTGCGACAGCATTTACTCTGTTGTTGATGAGATCCCGGAGCAGGATACGGGTGATGTTGAGTTGCCGCGTGTCAACGGCAATGTGCGTTTTGACAAGGTCTGCATGCGTTACGAAGGTGCGGAATCGAATGCTTTGACAGATTTTTCGTTGGACGTTTTGCCTGGGCAAACCGTTGCATTTGTCGGAGATTCTGGAGCCGGAAAATCAACGCTGATTAATCTTATTCCTCGATTTTGGAAGCCGACTTCGGGTGAGATTTATTTTGACGGAAAGGCACAAAGCTCGGTCACCTTGAAGAGTTTACGAAAAAATCTGGCACTGGTAAGTCAAGATGTCGTGCTCTTTGATGACACGATTGCGGCCAACATTGCGTTCGGGGAGAACCATGCAACGCGTGAACAGATTGAGGCCGCAGCTAAGGCGGCTTATCTGATGCCCTTTATTGAGTCGTTGCCAAAGGGGCTTGATACGCCGGTCGGAGAAGCAGGAAGTCGCCTGTCTGGCGGGCAAAAACAACGGATCTCCATTGCTCGTGCACTTTTGAAAAATGCTCCGATTCTTTTGTTGGATGAGGCGACGAGTGCGCTGGATTCACAAAGCGAAAAATACATTCAGGATTCTTTGCGGGCTCTGATGAAGAACCGTACGACATTTGTCGTCGCCCATCGTCTTTCAACAATTGAGAATGCGGACATCATCGTTGTCATCAAGAAGGGACAAGTTGTTGAGGTTGGAAAACATTCGGATCTTTTGGAGAGAAAAGGGCATTACGCCCATCTTTACAATCTTCAGTTCTCAAAAAGAGCGTCTTAAAATCTTCCTTCTTTGTGACAAAGATTTCGCATCAGTTTTGTGAGAAATCTCTCTGAAGAGTTTTGGAAGGTATTTTGTCTTCCAAAATTTGTGAACGATTTTTTGTTTGTCTTGTTGTAGCGTAGGGCCTTTTGTTTCGGAGGGCACAAAAGAGTTTGTGTTGCGAAACAAACATTGTGCGATTGTGAAAAAAGTGCATTTAGAACAAAAAAAAATTCAAGCAGTTGTTTTCGTTTCACTCATAGCATTGACTCCCCTTGAAGCGCAAGCGTATCTGGATCCGGGGACAGGGAGCATGTTGCTGT
>CAZDVW010000020.1:0-28809 GCA_964509205.1 uncultured Sutterella sp.
AGGCTCCAGACAAGGAAGAACCAATCAAAAAACTCTTGATCGGGGCTAAAAAACGGAGATCGCTGTGAGACCGGATCCCGGATTCGGAAACAACGACGGATTCCTTTAATAGGGGAGCGATTTTCTTTGCATTGTTCAAGTCAATCTTGAGCGTGCGCAAGTCGCGGTTGTTAATTCCCACCACAGGAAAGTGCTGTTCTGCGGCAAAACGGGCATCTTCTGCGTTATCGACTTCGCAAAGCACTTCAAGTCCCAGAGCGGAGGCTTTTTCAAACAGTTCCAAGAAGCGTTGCCGTTTAAGCAGACTTAACATGAGAAGAACCGCATCGGCTCCTGCGTTTGCCGCCGCCAGCAGTTGTTTCTCATCGATGATGAAGTCTTTGCAGAGGACGGGAAGTGCAGTGCGTTCTTTGACAGTGCGTAAATACGCCAGCGACCCCTTAAAAAAATGCTCCTCACACAGAACCGAAATGGCAGCTGCGCGGCTCTCATAGCAAGCGAGCAGACGGTTCAAATTGAAGTCTTTGCAAAAATCTCCGAGTGTCGGAGAGGACTTCTTGCACTCCAAAATAAAGGTGCGCCCCTTGCCGTTGATGAGGGCAGATCTCAGGGAGCGGAAGGGGACGGTGCGTTTGGACGGCGAGATGCCACCCATCTTCAAAACGTCCGACACTTTGGCGTTGACGATGGTCGACAAAACCGTGCCTTCAATGCTTTCGAGATGAAGTCCCGGGAAGGCGCGGGCTTCGTCGGTAAGCGTTTGCGGCTTGAGCATGCGAAACCCCTTATTGATCCGAGGCGGCCTGAGAGGTCGCGCAGACGGTTTGGAGTCGTTTGAGTGCTTTTCCGCTCTTAAGACACTCTCTTGAGATGCGATAGCCTTCCTTAAGGGACGGGTATTTGCCTGCAAGATAAAGCATGGCGGCGGCATTGGCAGCAACTGCGGCGGATATGGCTTCAGAGCCTGCTCCTCCCAAAATCTCACGCGCCACTTGTGCGTTGTACGGCGCATCGAGACCTTCGAGCATTTTTTGGTTAAAGCGGCCGACGATGCCGAAGTCCTCATTGCAAAGTTCGTAACTTTCGATGCTTCCGTCCTCATGCAGTTCGGCAACTTTTGTCGTCCCGAAGCAGGAAATCTCATCCATGCCGTTGCCGTTGACCACAAGTCCGCGTTTGACGCCGGTCAGACGCATGGCGCGAGCCAAGGTTTCCAGAAGAGATGGGTCGTAGCAACCCAACAGTTCGTAGTCGACACGAGCCGGGTTGGTAAGAGGGCCCAAGATATTGAAAATGGTGCTGGTTCCCAAGGCTTTTCTGACCGGTCCGGCAAAGCGCATGCCTTTGTGATAGGACTGAGCAAAGAAGAAAGCGAAACCGTTTTCTTCGAGGTTCTTGAGTGTGAGCGCCTTGCTGCAGCGAATGTCGTAACCGAGAGCTGTGAGTACGTCCGACGCGCCGGATTTGGAAGAGACGGCGGTGTTGCCGTGCTTGGCCACATGTAGCCCTAACGTGGCACACAGAATGCCTGCCATGGTGGAAATATTGACGGTGTTCAGACAATCGCCGCCGGTTCCGACGATCTCGCTGACCTCAATGGCGTGATTACGCTCAAAGGGTTCGGCCGCCTCAATCATGGCAACGGCCGCTCCGCCGATTTCCTCTGAGGTGTAGCCGTTCATTTTAAGAGCCGTTAAAAGGGATCCTAAAACGACGGGGTCCATTTTGCCGGCAAAGAGTTCTGCAAAGATTTTCTTCGTTTCAGCACTGGTGAGGTTTTCACCCTTATACAGTTTTTCAAGTTCAGCGTTCATGATTCAATCCTTTGATAGTTAATGTCATTAAAAAACCCGCATTGAAATGCGGGTTCGTGATGATTGTTTTGACAACAACGTGTCGTCCCCGCATTCACATGAGAGGTCGCCACCAAGAAATAACGAAAGAGTTGCGCATCATCTTTTTTCCTTTTCTAATTGGCACAAATTTCATCCATGGCCTGAGACAACAGTTTTCGACCAAAAGTGGTCATGATGCTTTCAGGGTGGAATTGAAAACCGCAGACTTTCAGAGAGTGTTCGCACAAGGCCATGCACATGCCGTCAAAAGAGGCACTTATCTCAACATTTTTTGGCAGATCTTTGACGATAAGCGAGTGATAACGGGCTGCCTTCAGCGGATTGGGCAGTCCCTTAAAAGCTCCCTTGCCGTTGTGCGTGATATCGGAACTTTTTCCATGCACGATGGTATCGGCAAGAGCGATCTGTCCGCCCAAAACAAGTCCTAAAGCTTGGTGGCCTAAACAAATTCCAAGCATGGGAAATTTGCCCAGTGCGCTCTTAATGATGGGAATGAGGTTATTGGCCTCTTGCGGAGACGAAGGTCCCGGGGAGAGCACAAGAACGCTTTCGTGTCCAGAAGCCTTGCTGCATTCGAGCAAATCGAGAATTTTTTCAGGAGCCGTGTCATTGCGGTAGACCGAAACACGACATCCCAAAACCTGCAGTTCATCCACGAGGTTGTAGGAGAAGGAATCGAAATTGTCGATAAAAATCACGTCGCGCGGCATGGTTATTTCTCCTTCTTTTCCTGAGCCTGCAGAGCCATATAGACAGCGGTTAGGGTTGAACGGGCCTTATTGATGGTTTCTTGACACTCAAAGGCAGGATCTGAGTCATAGACAACGCCGCATCCGGCCTGCACATAGGCGTCGTTTCCCGTGACAACGGCTGAGCGAATGGTGATGCAGGAATCGAAACTGCCGTCGTTGCGAACAATGGCGACAACGCCGCCGTAAGAGCCGCGTTTCTTTCCCTCATAGCGGTAAATGAGTTCGTGAGCCTTGATTTTCGGGGTTCCGGAAAGCGTTCCCATGTTCATGCAGGCCAGATACGCACTGAAGGCGTCAAGATCGCCTCTGAGTTCGGCATGCACATCAGAGACCAAATGCATGACGGCTTGGTATTTATCGACGTGCAACATGTTGTCCACATAGCGAGTTCCCGGTTTGGCAATACGAGCCAGGTCGTTGCGCGCCAGATCCACCAGCATCAGGTGTTCGGCGACCTCCTTTTTGTCGGTACGCAATTCCAACTCAATGCGGGAATCCAATTCACGATCGACGCGGCCGTCGCTGAAAAGACCTCGCATCCTGGTGCCGGCAATCGGACTGATTCTGACTTCGTTTGAGGCCGCGTCATAGCGCAGGGCGAATTCCGGGGAGGCGCCGAAGATTACAAACCGCGGATCGTTGATGTAGTACATGTAGGGAGAGGGATTGAGCTTTCTCAGGTACTCATAGGCTAAAAATGGATTCGGGCAAGGCGCTTTGAAGGTACGCGAAGGAACCACTTGGAAGGCATCTCCTGAAACGATATGATTTTTCAGCGCTAGAACGATCTTAGAAAAGTCAGCATCGTTCAAATCGGGATGAAATTCCACATGGGTCTCAAGATCCAACTGCAGCTCATCCTTTTCATCGGACTCGGCGATGAGATCGCGCAGTCTTAATGCCTCAAGTGCCGTTTCTCCGTAACTGTCTTCTCCAAAGGCAAAAGCGATGACTTTGGTGACCCCTTGTAGATGGTTTGAGAGAATGGAGATGTCAAAGACAAAAAAGGTGTAGTCCGAGCAGGGATTTTCTCCCTTCGGTACGTTGCCTACGTATTCAAAACTATTGATGAAATCAAAGGAAATGTTGCCGGCAATTAAGATGTCCTCGCAATCTTTGGTGAGAAAACGAACTGTGCGCATCACATCCAGTGGACCGGGGGCTTTGAGGCGACTCTCTTCGTCGGATCCGCTTTGAGGTCTCTCGTAGGTTACGGTCAAAACATCGCCCTCAGAAGGCCTGTTAAGCGAGGAAGCGAGTGCCTTTAAGAGATGGCGGCCATTCCTTGAAAGGGCTGTAGCGGTTACTTTTAAGTCGTCGCAGCAGACTTTCAGTGCACAACGCACGCCTGCCAAACTTTGGACGCCGGTCTTATCTACGATCTCGGCGGATTCGAGCAACATGGTGTTGCTCTTTAAACAGTGTTGTTTGTAGAAAAGGTGCACATTCCGTAAATATTTCGTTTCAAAGTTCATGGATCTCATCGTATTTCTCCCGAATGTTTTGTTGTCGCATCAGCGGGAAAAATAAAAAACCCGCAGATGCGGGTTTTGTGGCTTTTAAAGGCAATAAGAGCACGTCACCCGCTTTAGAGCAGGTGCCACCATGAAACGAAATAAACGGACAAAGATTGCATAAAAACTCCTTGCTTCGCATCGTAGCGCATTGGAAAAACTTGTGTATATAGCGCAAGGGCGAATTCAGCAGGAAGAAAGAAGAACGTTTGAGAGAAGTTAATGCGGGTAGTGTCAAGTAGTTAGAAGATCCCGATCAAACGAGGCAGAAAGAGCGGTTGGCAAGCGGGAGATTGCCAGAGAGACGGTCGTTTCTGTGACGGATTTCGTCAGATTGATTCGAGTTTAAAGAAGTGGGATGTGCTGTGTATCGGGCGGAAAATTTGGCAACTCGGCAGCAACAGATTTTTCGATTGTGTAAAAAAAGGAAGGTCTATTGACCTTTTTTTGTAAAAAATCCGTCAATACGATGAACGTTTTTTTCGTCAGAGAGCCACTCTTGGTAAACACGATGACAATCAAGGTAAGGACGAGTTAGAACGGATTAGGGAAAAGGCTCGTTTGCTTTAGGTGCTATTCGGTTCGTTTGAAATTACCGAAATACGGTTACGGAAAATATTCATTTTTCGTTATTGTGCTTTCAAAGATAAAGCAAGGCTACTCATGCCAAAGTATTTCAAAGCGTTCTGCGGTGGCACAAGGGATTTGATGCAGTTGTGGCAAGAGTAAAGAACCGGAGAAGAGGGAATGCATACTTGAGTCTCCGAAGCCTGCAGACGGTGAGGCTCGTAATGTCAAGCAGGTTTGTGCCGAATTTGGTGAGAGCAACGACTGTGGAGATTACACAAAAGAGTGGCAAAGGCCTAAAGGAGTTTTGAACAGCGCCTGAAAAAAATTTAGGAAATCTGTAAAATCCGAACCTCCTGAAAGGTTTGCACGGTTAGCTCAGGGGTAGAGCATCGTCTTCACACGGCGGGGGTCACTGGTTCGAAACCAGTACCGTGCACCAATCCCAATCGAATGTTTCGCATGCTAAGCCTTGTTTTCGCAAGGCTTTTTCGTTAGTTCACACATCTATTGCCAAAACAGGGGAAATTTCGCAAGTTATAAAGTAAAAGTGTTTGGAATGTTTAGAGTGGCAGTAATAGGTGACGAAAGTTACAAATAGTCATATTGCAGTGTCCTTGTTGCAGATGTGAAGCGAAGATATGCCGCTGCATACAGGTCAATTTGAACGATGTTCGGCGGGAGAGTTCTTGTTTTTTTCTTTTGCCATGACTTCTTTGGCAACATTGATAAAGGCCAAGGCCGGGCGAGAAAGGTAGCGGCTTCGACTCCAGGCAATCGTCAGTTTTGCCGTCGGATGATCGCGCCCGAGGTCGTAGTACTGCACCAAATTGTTTGTTGTATCCGCTAAGGGTCCAGGAACCAGTGCACAGCCAAGGCCTGCCTCGACCAGCGCAGGAATTGAAGTCAGAGACTGCGCCTCAAGAATCACGTTTGGCTCAACGCGGTATTTAGCGCAAAGATTCGTGAAGAATTTGTGAAACATCTGACCGGCTTTAAGGACAATGAAGTCGTCGTCAACAAATTCAGAGAATTTCACGGAAGGGAAGCGTCCTCCCGGGGGAACTGGTCCCGTTTTGACAGGACGATGTGAAATCGGCGCACAAAGAAGCACGCGCTCTGTCATGAGGGGTTCGCACACGAGGTTGTCCGTTACGGTCGCTTCGAGTGCCAAGATGCAATCGACAAGCCCCTTTCCTGCCTGTTCAACAAGTTCAGAAGAGGTTCCTTCTAGCAAGTGAATCTTGATGTCCGGATAGCGTTGGCGGTAAACGGGAAGTACTTTTGAAAGAACGGTGCTTGAGCGATACTGCGTTGACCCGATGAAAATTTCACCGCTCGTGAGCATGTGCTTGTCGCTGAAAAACTGCTCACGTTGCCGATAGATCGCTTCGATTTTGCGCTCGGTTTCCATGTAGAACTTTCCGTCTTCCGTGAGAACCCAAGGCTGGGAAGTTCTGTCGAAAAGGTCAATGTCATTGTCTTCTTCAACGCGACGGATGTATTGGCTCAAAGAAGGTTGGGAGACAAAGAGTTTTTTCGCTGCTTTTGTGATACTTCCGGTTTCCAGAATTGTTTCAATATATTTGAGTGCCGTGCGCCGCATGTTTTTTGGATAAAAAGAAAGCCGCATCATGCGACCGATTTATAAAATTTGCACTATATTTTATTAATATAAAAAGTATTTGTCTAATATCTTTGCAACGGTTAAATTACGAACTCAGGCGAATTCGCTTCCTTCACCTCCTTGCGGTCATCGTATCTGAAGCCTCGATTCTTCTGTATCAGACCAAAAAGCGAATTCGCTTTTTTATGTAAGCAGTTTTTTTGCAACATTTCCCATTTTTTTCTCGACTCTTTGACGTCGCCGTTTTCTCTTGAAAGACAAACATTTTTCGGAAAAATAGGTAGATTTGACTATCAAATCAATCCTCTCGCTTCGCTATACTCCACTACTTCGTGTCATGACTCAAGGGGAAGGGTGTCATGGAAGCCGTTATTGAAATACTAGGGGTAATCAGCGGATTTGTTTGGGGGCCGGTGATGCTGGTGTTCCTGATCGGAACAGGAATTTACCTCACGGTCGGTCTGAAAGGATATACATTTCGGCACATTCCGACGGCGTTTCGCATGTTGGGATCCGGCTATGAACGGGATGCAACAAAGGGAGAAATTTCCGCTTTCGGCGCTCTGATGACAGCCATGGCAGGAACTGTCGGAACCGGTTCTATCGTCGGTGTGGCAACGGCATTGATGGCAGGCGGGCCTGGCGCTCTTTTCTGGATGTGGTGTACCGCTTTTGTCGGCATGGCAACGAAGTTTTCTGAGATTGTTCTTGCCATGTATTTCAGAGAAACGTCGCCGGGCGGAAACGTTGTCGGCGGCGCCATGTACTACATTAAGAATGGTTTGGGGCCGAAGTGGGTTTGGTTGGGTACGCTCTTTGCCATCTTTACCGGACTTGCTTGTTTCGGTATCGGAAACATGGTGCAGTCCAATGCGATTGCCGGCATTCTGACGCAGTCGCTCAATGTCCCGTCTTGGGTGACGGCGGTCGTACTGTTTGTCGTTGTCGGACTTGTGATTCTCGGCGGCGTTCGCCGAATCGGTTATGTGGCGGCACGCGTTGTTCCGACCATGGTCATTGTTTACATCGTGGCGGCGCTTTTCGTTGTGATTTCGCATTACGATTTGGTCATTCCGACGCTACAGATGGTTGTTCACGATGCTTTTAACCCGGCATCAGCCGTAGGAGGCTTTGCCGGTGCCAGCGTCATGATGGCAATCCGCTTTGGGATGGCGCGCGGCGTTTTCGCCAACGAGGCCGGTCTCGGCAGTGCCCCGATCGCACATGCCACGGCAACTTCCTCTCCGATTCGTCAGGGTACGCTCGGTATGCTCGAAGTTTTCATCACGACCTTTTTTATCTGCACGATGACGGGGCTGACGATTCTCATCACGGGACAGTGGTGTGCAGAGGGTGCGCAAGGTGCCTCGGTGACGGCCTTCGCCTTTGAATCGGCGATGCCTGGCATTGGCCGATACATCGTGACATTTGCGTTGGCACTGTTTGCCTTCACGACGATTTTGGGTTGGTGTGTCTACGGCGAGCGGGCTTGGATGTATTTGTGCGGGGACAAGGCGCTCAAGCCTTTCCGCGTCTTTTACACGATCATTGTTCCGATCGGCGCCCTTGTTCAGATCGATTTCGTTTGGCTTTTTGCCGATGTGATGAATGGTTTGATGGCGCTCCCGAACTTGGTTGCCCTTGTTCTTTTGAGTCCGGTCGTGTTTAAGATCGTTCGCGAAGGAGAAAAGAACAAATTCTGGCTTCACGACAAGGAAGCTCAATCGTCTGAATAACGGATTGTCATTGCTCCGGTAAGTTGGAAAATCTGAAACAGAGTGACCTGACCTCTCTTGTGTAGACGTCAGGTCATTTTTTGTTCGAAGGCACTCTTTTCCGTTGAGGGAAAAGCTCTCTTGAGAGTGTCTGTCATCTTGTAAAAAGCGCTGTCTGTCCCCATATAAACGAACATTGAGGTATTTTTTGGAGATATCGGACATGTCAGCCCAAAAACATGGTTTTCAGACGGAAGTTGCCAAACTTCTCGATCTTTTAGCCAATTCACTGTATTCAAACAAAGAAGTCTTCCTGCGCGAGTTGGTTTCCAATGCGTCGGATGCCATTGAAAAATTGCATTTTCTTTCGTTGACCGATGCCGATTTGATCAAGGATGATCCGAATTTCGCGATCCACATCAAGGCCGATTCTGATGCCCAGACGCTGACGATTACCGATAACGGTATCGGTATGAGCCTTGAAGAGGCCAACGATCATCTCGGAACGATTGCCAAATCCGGCACGGAGGAATTCTTCAAGAACCTTTCCGGCGATGCGGCCAAAGATGCTCAACTGATCGGGCAGTTCGGCGTGGGTTTTTACTCGGCTTTTATCGTTGCCGATCGCGTGACGGTGTATTCGCGCAAAGCTGGCTTGGATGCAGCACAGGGCGTGCGTTGGGAATCAACCGGCAACGGTGAGTTTGAAAGTGAAAACGTCGATGTGAAGGAACGCGGGACAACGATCGTTTTGCATCTGAAGTCCGACGAGAAGAAGTTCCTTGAAACGTGGACGCTTCGTGAGGCGATTGAAAAGTATTCCGATCACATTGCCGTGCCCGTTTATCTTTGGGAAGAGAAGTATGAGGCTCCGAAAGAGGGTGAGGATGCTTCGAAGAAAGAGCCGAAATTCGACTATGTTCAGGTCAACGAAGCCAAAGCGTTGTGGACGATGAATCCTCGGGAAGTCAAGGAAGAACAGTACAAGGAGTTCTACAAACACCTGACGCACGATTATGAGGAACCCCTTGCCTGGGCACACAACAAGGTTGAAGGCGAAATCGAATACACGTCGCTTCTTTACATTCCGTCTCAGGCGCCGTGGGATTTGTATTCAAGGGATGTCGTCAAAGGGTTGAAACTCTTTGTTGAGCGTGTCTTTATTATGGATAAGGCCGACACGTTCCTTCCGAACTACTTGCGATTTGTGCGCGGTTTGGTGGATACGAATGCGTTGCCGCTTAATGTTTCCCGTGAACTTTTGCAGGAAAGCGGTGCCGTTCGCAAGTTAAAGAAAGCTCTGACAAAGCGCGTTCTTGACATGATCGCCAAATTGGCCTCTGACAAGGAAAAATACGCCAAGTTCTGGTCGCAGTTCGGCCGCGTTTTGAAGGAAGGGCCGGTTGAGGACTATTCCAATTCGGAGACGATTGCCAAACTGCTGCGGTTTGCTTCCACGAAGCAAGAGGGAGATTCTCAGACGGTGAGCCTTGCCGATTACGTCTCTCGGATGCCCGAAGGGCAAAAGAAGATTTATTACCTGATCAGCTCCAGCTATCAGAGTGCAAAGACCTCGCCTTACTTGGAACTTTTTAAGAAGAAGGGAATTGAAGTTCTTCTCTTGTGGGATCGGATTGATGAATGGATGATGGGTCATCTGCGTGAATTCGAAGGCAAGAGTTTCGTTAGTGCCAATGCCTCGGATCTTGAGTTGGGTGATCTGGCGGATAAAACCGAGAAGACAGAGGAAGAAAAGAAAAAGAGCGACGGGCTTGTGGCTCGGTTAAAGACGGCGCTTGAAGGGAAGGTGAAAGACGTGCGCATTTCGACGCGCTTGGTGGGAACCCCGAGTTGCGTCGTGGCCGAGTCCGGACAGTTCCTGACGCCCCAGATGAAGCGGATGCTTGAAGCCGCAGGGCAACGTTTGCCGGAGGATGAATATATCCTCGAAGTGGATCCGGAAAATGCACTCCTTAAAAAGGCAGCGGCCGAAACCGACGAGGGGCGCTTTAAGGAATGGGCGGAACTTGTTTTTGAGCAGGCTCTCCTTTCGGAGCAGGGAACGCTGAAAGATCCCAATGCCTTCGTGCAGCGCATCAACCGTTTGTTGTCGCTTTGATAAGCCAAAAGCCCGAACTTTTCGGTTCGGGCTTTCGGTGGTTTCTCGAAAAATCCTTGGCGTGCTATGACGGCATTCCGAGGATTTCTTTATAAAGCGCCGTGTAGCGATCAGCAGACTGATTCCAGGAAAAGTTTTTGGCCATCGCTCGACAGACAGCATTTCTCCAGGCGGTTTTGTCCTTAAACAGATTTGCCGCATCCCGCAGGGATTGACACAACGCTCCGGTGCTTGGCTCTTCGAAAAGGAATCCGTCGCCGGAATTCTCCCCGACAGGCAAGACGGTGTCAGCCAAGCCGCCGGTTTTGCGAACAACGGGCAATGCTCCGTAACGAAGCGCCATGAGTTGCGTTAATCCGCAGGGTTCAAATCGGGACGGAACGAGCAAGGCATCGACGCCGGCGATTAAGCGGTGTGAAAGAGCTTCGTCGTAGCCGATGTAACTGGAAACGCGTCCGCGGTGTGCTTCGGCGGCTTGACGGAAACTTTGCTCAAGCGAGGGTTCGCCCGATCCGAGAACAACGAGTTCTCCGTCAAGAGCAAGAATCTGATCCACCGCAGAGAGCACCAGATCCAATCCCTTTTGGTCTGCCAGACGGCTCACGACGCCGAAAAGCGGACCCGTGGCCGTCGTATCGAGGTGAAAGAATTCCTGAAGAGCTTTTTTGCAGTCGGCTTTTCCGCCGGGGTCGTTCATGTCGTAACGGGCTGCAATCTGCGGATCCGCCGCCGGATTCCACATGTCGTAGTCAAGGCCGTTCAAAATCCCGGAGAAATCGTTTCCGCGATTTCTTAAGACGCCCTGCATGCCGAAACCCATGGCATCCGTGAGAACCTCTTGCGCATACGTCGGGCTGACGGTGGTGATCTTGTCGGCGAAGATAAGACCGGCTTTTAAAAATGAAATGTTTCCGAAAAATTCAAACTGATAGGGAAATCCCATGCGGCGGGAAAAACCGAGATCTTCGGATTCTCCGAAAGGGTACAAGCCGCGAAAGGCGAGATTATGAATCGTAAAGACGCTCTTTGCCGTGCGTGCCGGGTTTTCCGCCATGTAAGCGGGCGTCAGTCCCGCATGCCAGTCGTGGGCATGCACAATGTCCGGGCGCCACGTGCGATCGAGATCACCGTCGGCGATTCGGGCCGCCGTCCAGGCCAACAAGCCGAAACGCCGATGGTTGTCATTCCATTCGCGTCCGTCCGGTCCCGAATACGGATTGCCGGAGCGTCCGAAAAGACTCGGAGAATCGATCGCATACACATCCATTCCGGTCTGTTTGAGTTTTCCCTTCAAGAGGCGAACGTCAGCCGCTCCGAACACAGACCCGAGAGAGGCGGCGCGCTTTAGGCGCATCAGTCCGTCCAGAACACTCGGATATCCCGGGAGCAAGAGACGAACATTCATGCCGGTTGCTCGCTGCGCTTTCGGTAGCGCATAGGTCACATCGGCCAATCCCCCTGTTTTAATCAGAGGAAAGGCCTCTGATGCCACGTGCAGAATTTTCACAAGAATCTTCCGTTAAAAATTTATTTGCTTTCAAGCGCCGCTATCATTTCCCGCGTCACGAGCGTAATGCCGCTCGGTGAGCGCCTGAAGCGCTTCGCGTCTTCTGCCGCATCCACGCCGATGACCATTCCGTTCGGAATGATGACGCCCGAGTCAACGATGCAGCGATTTAAGTAGGCTCCGGCTCCGACGATGACGCGTTCGGCTAAAACCGTCCAGTGCACCTTGGCGTGCGAATGAATGCGGCAACCCGACCCGATGATGCTGTGGTAGAGCTCGCCGCTGATCAAGCAGCCGTTTGTGACGATGGACTCGATGGCGATGCCGCGGCGATCACCTTCGTTATGCACGAACTTGGCAGGAGGCAACTGCGGTTGCGCCGTCCAGATCGGCCAGGCCGAATCGTACAGATTTAACTGCGGAACCGTGCGCGTCAGATCGATGTTGGCTTCCCAGAACGAATCCAACGTTCCGACGTCTCGCCAGTAATCTTCTTGGTTGTCGGGTTCTCCAACGCCGTGAACGCAACTCTTGGAGAAAGCGTGCGACATGGCAACCCCTTTGGCCACGGCTTCCGGAATAATGTCTTTTCCGAAGTCATGAGAAGAGTCTTCTTTTTTCATGTCGCGCACAAGCGCTTCGAAAAGATACTTCGCATTAAAAACGTAAATGCCCATTGAGCAAAGCGATTTGTCGGGATTGCCGGGCATTGCCGGAGGATCTGCCGGTTTCTCAACGAATTGGATGATCTTGCCGGTTTTGTCGACAGCCATAACGCCGAATCCCTTGGCGCTTTCGCGAGGAACCTCAATGCAAGCCACCGTGCACTCGGCACCGCTGGCAATATGCTCGGAAAGCATGGCCGCATAGTTCATCTTGTAGATGTGGTCGCCGGCAAGAATGACGACATACTTTGGGAAGGGGCGATAGCTCTGCAAAATGTCAATGTTTTGATACACAGCGTCAGCGGTTCCCTTGTACCAGGAGTTTTCATCAACGCGCTGTTGCGCCGGCAACAGGTCGACAAACTCGTTGACGGTCGGCTGCAGGAAACTCCATGCTTGCGAAAGATGCCGCAGCAAACTGTGCGACTTGTATTGCGTTGCGACGGCGATGCGGCGGATTCCCGAGTTAACGCAGTTTGAAAGTGCAAAATCGATCAATCGGTAATTGCCGCCGAAGTGCACGGCAGGCTTTGAGCGGCGATCCGTGAGTTCAAATAAGCGAGATCCGCGACCGCCGGCCAAAACCAAGGCGATTGTGTGACTGGGTGCAACATAAGAATTTCGATTGGGCATCATCGTCTCCTAACTGATGACATCGGGCGCCCCGCGTCCTGTGATTTCATGAATGTGGGCCACTGCATCGGCAAAGTCGATCAAGGGTTTGAGCGTTTTTTGTACGGGCTCTTCGTAAAGATCCGGATTGTTCGTGTAGCGCTCAAGGTAGACACGCAGCGTGGCACCGACTGTTCCTGTTCCTGAAAGCCTAAAGACGATGCGGGAGCCGTCGGTGAGGAAAATTCGAATGCCTTGATGTTCGCTCACGGATCCGTCAACCGGATCGTGGTAAGTGAAATCGTCGGCTTTGGCCACTGTCTGAGCACAGATCGTCTTTCCGGCCAGCGTCGGAGCAATCGTTCGCAGATTGTCCATCAGTTTCTTTCCGGCCTCGAGATCGATGCCCTCGTAGTCGTGTCGCGAGTAGACGTTTCGTCCGTACTCGGCCCAGTGTTCGCGCACCAGCGTTTCAGCCGGTTTTCCGGTAACGGCCAAAATATTGAGCCAGCAAAGGACAGCCCAAAGTCCGTCTTTTTCCCGCACGTGGCAACCGCCGGTTCCCGCGCTTTCCTCGCCGCAGATCGTGGCTTTTCCGGCATCGAGCAGGTTGCCGAAGAATTTCCATCCGGTCGGCGTTTCGTAGCAGGCAATGCCGAGTTTCTCTGCCACGCGGTCGACCGCCTGAGATGTCGGCATCGAGCGTGCAACGCCGGCGAGTCCCCCGGCATAGGCGGGGATTCGACGCGCATTGGCAACGATCACGGCCAAACTGTCGCTGGGGCTCACAAAGAGGTTGCGGCCGACAATCATGTTTCTGTCGCCGTCTCCGTCGGAAGCGGCTCCGAAAGAAAGACCGAGAGCAGGATCCGAGAGGGCTTCAATGAGACTGGCCGCATACACGGGGTTTGGATCCGGATGCCGGCCGCCGAAATCCTCGAGCGGAATCCCGTTGACGACGGTTCCCTGCGGAGCGCCGAGCATTCCTTCGAGGATGCGCTTCGCGTAGGGCCCCGTGACGGCATTTAAGGCGTCGTAACGCATCTTGAAATCGGGCTTGGCAAAAAGCCGTTTGATGGCCTCAAAGTCAAAAAGCGTTGTAAGGAGCGCGGCGTAATCCGAGACAGGATCAATGACTTCAATAACAGTGTCGGCCAGGCGTTTTTCTCCGAGCGAAGAAAGATCCAAGTCCGGCGCCTCTTCGATGGCGTATTGCGCAATGCGCTTGGATTCTTCGAAGATGGCGTTCGTAAAGGTTTCGTTGGCAGGGCCGCCGTTGGCCAGATTGTATTTAATGCCAAAGTCTCCGTTCGGCCCGCCCGGATTGTGACTTGCCGAGAGGATAATGCCGCCGTCTGCTTTGCGTCCGCGAATGACGGCGCTGGCTGCCGGCGTCGAAAGAATGCCGTTTTGCCCCACCAGAATGCGCCCGAATCCGGCAGCGGCTGCCATCTTGAGAATGGTTTGGATGGCTTTGGTGTTGAAGTACCGGCCGTCTCCGCCTAAAACAAGCGTTTTTCCGCGGCAGTTTCCGACGGCATTGAAAACGGACTGGACGTAATTTTCAAGATAGTTCGGCAGGCTAAAGCGCGCTACTTTCTTTCTCAATCCCGAAGTGCCGGGCTTCTGGTCGTCAAAGGGGGTTGTGTTGCAAATTCGAATTGCCATCGTTCACTCCTAGATGTATTTCTTCGTAAACGCCAGAAGCGCTTCTGTTGAAGCGTCGAATTGAAGCGTTTCATCTTTGCCGGAAAGTTTCGGAAGAATTTTTCTTGCAACGGCCTTTCCGAGTTCGACTCCCCATTGGTCAAAGGAATTGATGCCCCAGAGGACGCCCTGAACAAAGACCTTGTGCTCATAAAGCACGACAAGTTCGGCCAGTGACTCGGGAGAGAGATCCTTAAGAAGCAGGGTAGACGTCGGTTGATTGCCGGGGAAAGAACGTTGCTTGGCAAGTGCTTCGATGTCCGCCTCGGAACGTCCTTCTTCGTGCATGCTGGCTCTGACTTCGGCTTCTGTCTTTCCGAAGGCCAGAGCCGATGTTTGTGCAAAACAGTTGGAAAGAAGCGCTTCCTGGTGTCCTGTCATCGGGTAGTCGGCTTTGACGGCAGCGATGAAATCGCAGGGAACGCGGCGTCCGCCCTGATGCAAGAGTTGGAAGAAGGCGTGCTGGCCGTTGTTTCCGAGTTCCCCCCAAACAATCGGCGACGTGCTCCAAACAAGCGGAGCATTGTCTGTTCCGACGGATTTTCCGTTGCTTTCCATCTCGAGCTGCTGCAGGAAAGACGGGAAGAACTTCAGAGAATCGTTGTAAGGAAGTATCGCCAGCGTCGGTGCGTTCCAAAGATTGGCATTCCAATAGCCGATGAGCGCCATCAGGACAGGCAAATTCTCGGCAAAGGGGGTATTGCGGAAATGCTCGTCCATTTTCTCGGCAGCGGCAAGCAGTCGATTGAAAATCTTTTCTCCGGTTTGGATCATGAGGGCCAAGCCGACGGCTGACCAAAGCGAGTACCGACCGCCGACCCAATCCCAAATCGGGAAAACCCGTTCAGAGGGAATGCCGAACTGTGCGGCCAAGGCCGGCTTGCTGGAAACGGCTGCCAAATGGCAAGCAAGGTGTTCGCCTTCGCCCAATTTTTCTGCCAGCCAACGCCGTGCCGTGTGTGCGTTGAGCATGGTCTCTTGCGTTGTGAAGGTCTTGCTCACGACGATGATGAGCGTTGTTTCCGGATCAAGCGTCGAAAGAAGCGTCGCCATCTGTGCGGCATCCAGATTGCTGACAAAGTGCGCACGCGGTCCGTTCTGGCTGCAAGCCCGCAGGGCCGTTGCCATCATCTTCGGCCCTAAATCAGAGCCGCCGATTCCAATGTTGATGACGTCGGTAATCCGCTTTCCCGTGGATCCGGGAAGCGCGCCGCTGCGTACTCCTTCGGCAAAAGTAGCCATGCGCTGCCGGGTTTCAAGAACCTCGGGCATGACGTCGCACTGTTCCGGGAACGGTCCGTGACTCTTGCGCAGCGCCACGTGAAGAACCTGCCGATTTTCGCTTTGATTGATGCGTTCGCCGGCAAACATTTTCTCAATGTGCTCCTTGAGCTGCGCCTTTTCGGCCAGAGCAATCAGAAGGTCAACCGTCTCCGCATCAAGGAGCTGTTTTGAAAAGTCGTAGTAAAGGTTGTCGAATGTGCGCGTCAGTTTCTCAACGCGTTCGGAATCCGAGGCAAAAAGATCTCGCAGGCTCGTCTTTGCCAAAGCCGATTTTTTCTTTTCAAGTGCATGATAAACGTCTGTGTCGACAAGGTGCATAGATCTACTCCCCCTCCATTTTGTTCGTTTCAACAGCTTTTACGAGTGCTCCGCGCAGTCCGAGATTGCCGGTTTTGTCCAAAAACAGTCGGACGCGTTTCAGGTAGGCAAGGTGCGGTCCCTTGTAGCGGAGAAATTCGGAAAGAAAATTGGCGTGGCGGATCAAGGCCGGACATTTGCGAGCGATTCCGCCGCCGATGACAATGCTTTGCGTCAACGCCGTCAAGGCAGCCGTTCGTGCGGCTCTGCCGTAAAAACGCGAAAAAGCGGCACACGTTTCGCTTTTTTCAAATTCGCCTGCGCTTGTGATGTCGGCAGGGCTTTGCATTTTTCCTGTGAAAAAGGCATTGAGAAGCGTCAGCCCACGCCCTGAAAGGATGTGTTCGATCGTGATCGGCGTTTCGGGATAGTGTTTTTCGAAAAACCGTGCAATCGGAGCTTCGGCCTCATCAAAAGCCAAAGCAATGTGGCCGAGTTCGCTGGCTATGACGCGCAAGGGTTGGCCAAGCAAAAGCCAGCCGGTTCCAAACCCTGTTCCTGCGCCGATGACGGTGCGCAGGGGACTTGCAAACGGAATTCCGTCGCTGTAAATCGTTTCAAGGTCGTCTTCGACGTTCTCAGAGGCAAGCCCGAGAGCCTGTGCTTCAAAGTCATTGATCAGGGAAACGCAAGCTTTCGGGAAATGCTGTTTGATCAGGCGGGCATCGATGTCAAAGGCCGCGTTTGTCATCTTGATGTATCCGTTGTCAACCGGCCCGGCGGCAGCAACGCAAATGCGGTCAAGTTCTCGTGCCGCGTCCCAAGTGTCTTGAATCTCCTGAAGGATGGCATTGAACGAAGTTGTGCCGCTCGAAAAGGTCTTTTTTTGCAGTAAAGAAACCCCAGACGGATTCGCCTCAACAACGGCGAATCGCGCGTTTGTGCCTCCGATGTCTGCTGCAAGCACTTTCACTGCATGGCCTCCCGAGTGCGCTGGATTTTAGGAATAGTGCCAAAGAGGTGTTTTAGATCGTCTCTTTGCATTAGCGCAACCCTCCCCCGACAAATTGTAAACAATTGTGCGAAAAGGATTTGCTTAAAAAAAGAAAAACATTAAAAAGAGTGCAATTTCTGCGAGGTTTGTCTTGTCAATGAGGCATCGCCTCAAGCCTATAAACAGGGCATGATTTTGGAAAACGCTGACTTTTGTCAGATAAAAAAAGAGAGACTTTTCGATATTCGGCAGACAACCAATGCGGCAAAGTCCTGTGCCTTGAAAAAATGTCCGGAAAATAGAATTTGATCAAACGAGCTCGAGTAAAATTCTTGAAAACTTTTTTTCATCGTTTCAGAGCCCGTAATGCATACGGCTCGTGTCGGAGATTTGTTCAAAAATGTCATCTGAACAGAAACCTGCGGTCTCTTCCGAGGCGCTTAAAGAAGAACTCAATGAAATCCTTCGGGATGTCCTCTCGAGACCGAAAGATCGAACCAATGAGACGGAACGCTACGTGGCGTTGTCCTATGCCGTGAGAAAACGGCTGTCCGAACGCTGGGTGAAGACGCAACAGGAAGATCGGGATCATCATGCGCGTCGCATTTACTACATGTCGATGGAGTATTTAATCGGACGATCGCTGGACAACGCTTTGGCGGCAACGGGATTGCGCAAGGTCGCTGAAGAAGCCGTGCGTGCCGACGGCTACGGCAACTTGTCGGACATCTTGGAGTGCGAGCACGATGCGGCACTCGGTAACGGCGGCTTGGGTCGTCTTGCGGCCTGCTTCCTGGACTCTATGGCTACGCTGGAACTTCCGAGCTGGGGATACGGCATGCGTTATGAATACGGCATGTTCGCGCAGTCCATTGTGAACGGCTGCCAGGTGGAGCGGCCGGACCAGTGGTTGGTCGACGGCGGCACGGTCTGGGAGTTCCCGCGCTACAACACGAGTTATCCCATTCGATTCGGAGGCAGCTTTGAATCGCGCGGAGCGGATGCCTGTGAATGGAAGAATGCGACAGAGGTAACGGCCCGCGCCTATGACTTTGTCATTCCGGGACACGGAACGGAGCGCGTCAGTACGATGCGTCTTTGGAAAGCATTTGCGCCGACGCAAATTGATTTGAATGCGTTTAACACGGGTGACTATGCTCGCGCCTCGGGGTTAAAGAACCAATTTGAAAATATTTCCTGGGTGCTTTACCCGAATGACAGCACGCCTCGCGGACGCGAATTGCGCTTAAAGCAGGAGTATCTCTTCGTTTCTGCTTCGATGCAGGATATTCTGAAGCATCACCTGGAAGAGTACGGGCGCTTGGACAATCTGGCCGATAAGATCGCCATTCACTTAAACGATACGCATCCGGCGATTTCGGTTGCCGAACTCATGCGCCTTTTGGTTGACGAACACGCCATGAGCTGGAAGGAGGCTTGGGCGCAGTGCGAGAGAATTTTCTCGTATACGAACCACACGCTGATGCCGGAAGCTTTGGAGACCTGGCCGGTTCCTCTGATGAAGAGCCTCTTGCCGCGTCACATGGACATCATCTATCGGATTAACGCCGAATTCCTTGCAAAGGTTCGCGAACAATTCCCGGGCGACATCGATTTGGTTCGCCGCGTTTCGCTCATCGATGACGGCAACTACACCGAAGAGAGCAAACGCGTCCGAATGGCGCATCTGAGCATTGTGGCCAGCCACAAGGTCAACGGTGTGTCAAAGTTGCACTCAAATCTGATGGTTCAAACCATCTTTTCGGGCTTTGCCAAGATTTTCCCGGATCGCTTTGACAACAAGACAAACGGCATTACGCAGAGACGATGGTTGGCGCAGGCCAATCCGGGGCTAGCCGGTCTGCTCGATAAGTATGTCGGAACGAACTGGCGTTACAACCTGGAAGAGACGGCCAAACTCAGAAAGGTGCTTGCTTCGGACAAGGCCGAGGCGGTTTGCCGAGAATTTTTGGCCGTTAAACGCAACAACAAGGCTCGCCTGGCCGAGCTCGTTCGCCGCACGACGGGAATTGAGCTGAATCCGGACAGTTTGATGGACGTTCAGGTCAAGCGCATCCATGAGTACAAGCGTCAGCTGCTCAATGTCCTTCACGTGATTACGCTTTACAACGACATCAAGGACGGACGGCCGCATCCGGTCAGAAGCGTGGTCTTCTCCGGAAAGGCCGCTTCTTCTTACTACATGGCTAAACTCATCATTCGGCTCATCAACGATGTCGCGAAAACCGTGAATGCTGATCCAGCGACAAACGGCAAGCTGAAGGTAGCCTTTGTTCCGAATTACAGCGTCTCGGCGGCAGAAATCATTATTCCGGCGGCGGACTTGTCCGAACAGATTTCGACGGCCGGAACCGAGGCTTCGGGTACCGGCAATATGAAGCTGGCTCTGAACGGTGCGTTGACGATGGGAACCGAAGACGGAGCCACCATCGAGATTCGCGACAGCGTCGGAGCCGACAACATGTTTGTTTTCGGCAATACGGCGGCTCAGATCGATGAAATTCGACGCAACGGCTACAACTCGAGAAGCCTCTACGAGAACGATGCGCGTCTTCGCCGAGTGCTCGACATGATTCGTTCCGGCTATTTCTCGCCCGAGCAGCGTGACCGCTATGCGGATATCTTCTCGGGATTGGTCGATTACGGCGACTACTACATGTTGTTGGCCGATTACGACAGCTACATTGCCGCGCAGGCCAAGGCCGAGGCGCTCTTTGCCGACCCGATTGCTTGGGCAAGAAAGGCTCTTTTGAACATTGCAGGAATGGGGCCGTTTAGTTCTGACCGAACGATTCGGGATTATGCGCACGATACGTGGAATCTGGAGCGTTACCTGAGAAAATAATTGTTATCGGGGAGGGGAGAAAATGAAACATGTGCTTACGTTGGATCGCGCTGAGATTGATGCACTTTTGCGTGCTGAACACGGCGATCCGTTTGCGGTTTTAGGCCCCCATCGTCTCAAGCGCACACTCGTTGTGCGTGCGGTTCTTCCGGGAGCGGCTTCTGTGACAGCCGTCGATCCGAAAAACCTTGAGCCGATTGCGGTCTTTAAGCAACCCGTCCCCGGATACTTTGAGGTGCGGCTCGGAGCGAAAAAGTCCGTTCCCTACAAGTTGCGGATTGATTGGGGTGCGGCCGTTCAGGTGACCGATGACCCGTATCGATTCGGCTCTGTTTTGTCGGACTCTGACCTTTGGTTGCTGTCCGAAGGAACCCACTTGCGTCCTTGGACGTGCTTCGGCGCACACCCGACTGTCATTGACGGCGTAAGCGGCGTTTCGTTTGCCGTTTGGGCGCCCGGCGTTCGGCGCGTCAGCGTCGTCGGCGATTTCAATAGTTGGGACGGACGCCGCAATCCGATGCGTTTGCGGCATGCCGCCGGCGTTTGGGAAATCTTCCTGCCGGGAGCGAAAGAGGGCGACTGCTACAAGTATGAAATCATTTCCGCTGCAGGAGAAAAACTTCCCCTGAAGGCTGATCCGTATGCCTTCCGAATGGAAATGCGCCCCGGAACGGCCTCTGTCATTTCGGCGCTTCCAAAGCGGCCGAAGTCTGTCAAGCTAAACGGCATCAATGGCTTTGATAAACCCGTGAGCATCTATGAAGTGCATTTGGGCAGTTGGAAGCGACACCCGCGCGAGCACTTCTTTTACAACTGGGACGATCTTTCCGAATCGTTGGTTCCCTATGTGAAAGAGATGGGATTTACGCACATCGAGCTCTTGCCGGTCAGCGAACATCCTTTCGACGGTTCTTGGGGTTATCAGACGCTCGGTCTGTACGCGCCGACGTCGCGCTTCGGGGCGCCTGACGGTTTTGTGCGGTTTGTGGATGCCTGTCACGAGGCAGGTATCGGCATCATTGTGGACTGGGTTCCTGCGCATTTTCCGAAAGATGATCACGGATTGGGACGGTTCACGGGAGTGCCGCTTTATGAGCATGCGGATCCCAGAGAAGGGGAGCACAAGGACTGGGGAACGTATATTTACAACCTGGGCCGCCGCGAAGTGTTGGAGTATTTGGTCGGCAATGCGCTTTTTTGGGCGGAAGTCTACGGAGTCGACGGTCTGCGCGTGGATGCCGTTGCCTCCATGCTTTACCGCGATTACAGCCGCAAAGACGGCGAGTGGATCCCCAATGTGTACGGCGGCAGAGAGAATCTGGAGTCGATTGCCTTCTTGCGCCGCGTCAATGAGATTCTCGGCACCGAAGAACCGCAGGTTGCTACGTTTGCCGAAGAGTCGACGGCCTGGCCGATGGTTTCGCGTCCGCCTTCGATGGGAGGTCTCGGATTCCACTACAAGTGGAATATGGGATGGATGCACGACGTGCTCAATTACATGAGCGAGGATCCGATTTATCGGCGCTGGCATCACAATGAGCTGACCTTCGGTCTTTTGTATGCCTACTCGGAAAACTTCGTTTTGCCGCTCTCTCACGATGAGGTGGTGCACGGCAAGGGGTCGCTTTTAGAGAAGATGTCGGGCGATGACTGGCAAAAGTTTGCCAATCTTCGCGCTTTCTACGGATTTATGTGGGCGTATCCCGGAAAGAAACTGCTCTTTATGGGCGGCGAATTTGCCCAACGCCGCGAATGGAACGACAACGGGGAACTCGATTGGGGATTGCTGCAGCATGAAAGCCACCGCGGCGTTCAAAAACTGGTGGCGGACTTGAACGGAATTCTGAAGACAACGCCTGCCTTGTACGAAAAAGATTGCGAGTTCGGGGGCTTTGAGTGGCTCGACGTCGACGACAAGGACAACTCGGTTATTGCCTTCGCACGATGGGGGCGTTCGGGCGATGAGTTCATTGTCTGCATTTCGAACTTCACGCCGATCGTTCGCCGCAACTATCGAATCGGCGTGCCGAAAAGCGGCACGTATCACGAAATTCTTAATACGGACAGCGCCTACTACTGGGGCAGCAACATCGGCATTTCCGGCGTTGCCGCCGCTGATGCCGAGCCCGTTGTCGCTCACGCCAAAGAACAATCCATTAACGTTACGTTGCCGCCGCTTTCGACGGTTTATCTCAAATGGCATCGCTAGAGTCTTTCAGAGCGTCCGAATGCGCCCGGCATCGTCCGGGCGTTTGTCTCGACGCAACCGGTGCAGACTTTGCACTGTATTCCGAACATGCAAAAGCCGTTTTTGTCGTTTTGTTTGACGGCGAAGCGTCGCGCTCCTTCGCTTTGCAGCGAGAGGGCAATTTGTGGTCCGTTCGCATCGAAGGCGCCGTAGCGGGCCTTCGTTACGGTTATCGGGTTGAATCGACGGCAGAGCCCGGGGATAAGCCGACGGATGCTTTGCTTTTGGATCCGTACGCCGTTGAGTTTTCCGGCAACTATGACAGAAATTCCAACGAAGGAGCCTGCGGGCTGTTTGGGGTTTTAGCCGAATCGGATGATTTTGACTGGGGCGAAGACGAGCACCCGAATACGCCGCTTGCGAGTTCCGTCCTTTATGAGACGCATGTCAAAGGAGCAACAAAACTGCTTTTCTCGATTCCGTCGCAAGAGCGGGGGACCTACGAAGCGCTGGCAAGCGACGCCTTTATCGACCATGTGAAGGCCATTGGAGCGACGGCGCTCGACCTTTTGCCGATTCACGAATATCTGGACGAAGATCGCTTGACGGCAAAGGGATTGCGCAATTACTGGGGCTACAACACCATCGGCTATTTTGCCCCGTCGCGCCGCTATGCCAAGAATCCGAAAAACGCACGCCATGAGTTTCGTGCGATGGTGAAAAAACTGCATGCGGCCAAGCTCGAAGTCATTCTCGACGTTGTCTACAACCACACGGCAGAGACGGACGAAACGGGGCCGAGCTTAAGTTTTCGCGGCATTGATAACCGAACCTATTATCGGTTGCCTTGGGAAAATCCTGCGCTTTACGTGAATTACACGGGCTGCGGCAATACAGTCAATGCAGCACATCCGGCCGTTTTGGATTTCATTCTCGATTCGCTTCGCTGGTGGGTCGAAGAAATGCATGTGGACGGCTTTCGATTTGATTTAGCGGCAACGCTGACGCGAGAAAGCCGGTTTTTAGAGGCCGTGAAGGCCGATCCGGTTTTAAAGCGCGTCAAACTTATCGCCGAGCCCTGGGATATCGGCCCGGATGGGTATCGGCTCGGGCGCTTTAATGCGCCCTGGAGCGAGTGGAACGATCATTTTCGGGATGACGTCAGAGGGTTTTGGCTCACGCACACGGCAGGGGTCGGCGCGCTGGCACAACGCCTTTGCGCCTCAAGCGAAATCTTCCGCTATGCGGGAAGACGGCCGCAGGCAAGTCTTAACTTCATTACGGCGCATGACGGCTTTACATTGGCCGATCTCGTCAGTTACTCGCACAAGCACAACGAGGCCAACGGCGAAGAAAATCGCGACGGCACCGACCGCAATCTCAGCATTAACTGCGGCGCAGAGGGCGAGACCGACAACTCGGATATCATCAAAAAGCGACGCCTTTTAAGACGTGCGCTGTTAGCGACATTGATGCTCTCTCAGGGCGTTCCGATGCTGTTAGCCGGCGACGAGTCGGCGCATTCGCAAGGCGGCAACAACAATGCCTACTGTCAGGACAATACAACGACGTGGCTTAGTTGGAATACGGCCGGCATCGAAAATGATTCGGAATTTGTCGGGAAATTGTCGTCGATTCGAGCTCGGTTTCCTCAGTTAACAAACACCGAGTGGCTGACCGGATCGACTGCCGGGGCAGACCGCGACGTGGTGTGGTTGACGGATAAGGCGCAAGAGATGCGACAGTCCGATTGGACGCCGCAGGCCGATGTCCTTGGAATGCTTCTTGGCCGACAAGGGAAAGACGGGCGGCTTCTTCTTTATTTCTACCGAAACGAAAAGCCTCAGCGGTTATCGCTTCCCGAAGGCGAATGGACAAGGATTTTGCAAAGCGAAATGGAAAATCCGGCCGAAGAAAAGCTGTGCGAAGAATCCATTGACGTAAAAGGGCCTGGCGTGGCGGTGTTGTGCGAGACTTCGCGCGGCTTTCGTCGGCAAAGCGGGTTCATTGTGCACGTGACGTCGCTTCCCGGGCGGTTCGGATCCGGCGACTTCGGAAAAGAGGCGCATGCCTTTGTCGATTGGCTCGGCAAGGCGAAGCAGTCTCTCTGGCAAGTGTTGCCTCTGACGGTGGCAGGCGAAGGCAATTCGCCGTATATGGGGGAGTCCGTCTTTGCCGGCAATGAACTGTTGATTGACTTGGAAGAATTGGTCAGCTGCGGCTGGTTGCTGGCGAGCGAACTGGTTCTTGAGAGGCCGTTTTCCGCAGACAGAACGGATTTTCCTCGGGTAACGGCTTTCCGCATGGATCGCTTAAAACGTGCGGCATTTCGGTTCTTCTCTGCCAAGGATTTGCCGCCTTCCTACAGCGAGTTTTTGGAAAAAGAGCAGGCATGGCTTACCGACTACGCGCTTTTTCGCTCTCTTCAAATCGAGCAACAGTGTTTTGGACGTCGGCGTTGGCAGGACTGGCCGGATGAATTAAAGCGACGGGATCCGGAGGCGCTGGCTGCAGCAGAAGAACGTTTAAAACCGTCGATTCAGTTTTGGTGTTTTGCTCAGTGGTGTTTCCAGCGGCAGTTTTGCGCATTGCGAGACAAGGCGCGTCGAACCGGCATTGACATCATCGGCGACATCCCGATCTTTGTTTCTCCGCAAAGCGCGGATGTGTGGGCGCATCCGGAACTTTTTCAGCTCGACAAGGAGGGCAATCCGACGGCAGTTGCCGGGGTTCCTCCCGATTATTTCAGCCCGACCGGGCAACTTTGGGGTAACCCCCTGTACGACTGGAAGGCGCATGAAAAAGAGGGCTACGCGTGGTGGAATGCACGCTTAAAGCGGGCGGCTGATTTGTACGACGTGCTTCGCATTGATCACTTCCGCGGTTTTGAAGCGTTCTGGTCTGTTCCGGCAGGCAGCAAAACGGCGCTCGACGGTCATTGGGAAAAAGGTCCCGGCAGAGCTCCTTTTGAGGCGGTTTTAAGGGAATGCCCGACCTTGCGGTTTATCGCTGAAGATTTGGGAACCATCACGCCTGAGGTAAATGCTCTGAGGCGTTCTCTGGGATTTCCGGGAATGCGCGTTTTGCAATTCGCTTTCAGCGGAAGAGCGGACAATCCGCATCTTCCGTCCAATGTGACGGAAAACACGGCGTATTACCCCGGCACGCACGACAACGATACGATTCTCGGTTGGTTTAGCAGTTTGGATGATCGGGTCAAGCAACAGGTGAGGACGCTGCTCGGAGAAACCGGATCGGTTTCTCTGTGCGCTCTGGAAGTTGTGTTGGCATCAAGAGCGCGTTATGCGGTTGCCCTGATTCAAGATGCGTTGGAATTGCCCGGCGAAGCTCGTATGAATCGACCCGGAGACGCCACGGGATCTTGGGGCTGGCGAATCGCTCCCGGAGCATTGACGGAGTCTTTGGCTTTAAAACTGGCGCAGCTTTCTGCAAAATACGCCAGAAACACATAATCAGGAACTTGTCGGAGGAAGACAGAATGCGCCTGAAAATTTTCGGAGTTTTTCTGGCGTTTTTCGTTGCGGTGCAGGGTGCGGCAATGACCGATGCGGCTTTGGCGTCAACGGAGAATTCGTCTTTGCGTCCGAAGGTCGGATTGGTTCTTTCCGGGGGCGGAGCCAGAGGCTTGGCGCACATCGGCGTCTTAAAGGCACTTGAGGAATTATCAATCCCCGTTGACTGCATCACGGCAACGAGCATGGGCGCCCTTGTGGGCGGCGGTTATGCGGCCGGCTACTCGGCCTCTGAGATTGAGGCGCTGACGCTGGCAATCGATTGGAAAAGAATGTTTTCAAGCCGTCCAGATCGCCGGGAGATGAAGTGGCGCGCCAAGCAAGACGATGATGCGTCGTTAGGGCGCAGTCTTGAACTGGGACTGACAGCGAAGGGATTTCGAACGCCGGGCGGGTTGATTTCCACTCAGGAACTGACGCTTTTTTTGAGACGCTCCGTGCAGTTTGCAGACGCAATCAACGACTTTTCCGATCTGCCGATTCCGTTTCGCTCGCTTTCGACTGATCTTTTGACCGGCAACCGCGTCGTGCTTTCGCGCGGCATTCCGCTTTCTGAGGCGATGCTCGCCTCGATGTCGATTCCGGGCGTGTTTTCTCCGGTCAAATACAAAGGGATGCTTTTGTGCGACGGCTGTCTTGTGGACAATTTGCCTGTGCAGGAAGCCCGAGCCATGGGAGCCGAGCGTCTGATTGTCATCAATGTCGGGACTCCGCTTTTCGGCGAAGAAGAGCTCGAAAACATCCCGGGAATCATGGCGCAGGTTGTCAACATCTTGACGGAACAGAACGTGCAGCGCTCGCTGGCGGCCGTTCAGCCGACCGACGATTTAATTGTTCCGGATCTGGCACGTTTTACAGCTGGAGATTTTGAGAAAGCTCATGAGATTATTGCTGCCGGCTATGCAGCCGTGATGGCCAAGAAAGACAGTCTGGCCCAGTTTCGGGTCAGTGAGCCGCATTACCGCACATGGCGTGCGGAGAAAAAAGTTCTTTTAGCGCAAGCCGACAGTCGGCGTATCGAACGCATTGAGGTTGCGGGCAACGGAGAAATCAGCCAGGAAAGCATCATCAAAGAAGCGAATTTGGATATTTCAAAGCCGGTTCGCATTCAGGATGTGGAAGACAGTGTCCGCCGCCTTTGGGGAACAGAGCATTTTGAGAAGATTTCCTATCGCTTCCGTCCGGGAAGATACGGCGACACACTGGTTTTCGAGCCGGAAGAGTGGCCTTGGGGACAATCCAATCTGAAATTCGGCGGCTCGCTTGAGACGGATTTTATGGATTCGGCCAGATATGCCCTTGTGGTCGCTTACACGCGCGGCGCTTTAAACCGATGGGGCGGCGAGTGGCTTACTCAAGTGCAGTTTGGTGATAAGCGCTACATCTACACGGAACTTTACCAGCCGCTCGGCGCAGCGAGCCCCTGGTTTGTTCGTCCGTTCGCCGGCTTTGATTACGAGCCTTACGATGTGTACCGCAGAGAAACCGGAGACCACTCTCTGGCAGAGGTCAAACGGCTTAGTTTTGAAACGGGAATCGATCTTGGCGTTGAACTGGGGCGTTTCGGTCGGATTGTCGGATCATTGGGATGGAAACGCACGTCCTATCACGTCATCCGCGGGGATGTTGCCGTCGAGCCGACGACGCGCCAACCGTTTGTCGCCGGTGAGTTTGCCTATGACACGCTCGACGATGTGAATTTTCCGAGAACCGGTGCAAAGGCGGCTCTGCATTACTCGTATGCACTCGGATCTTCCGACAGTTACTGCGCCAACGTGCGGGCGGTTGTTCCCGTGGCATTGGATAAAAATTGGACGACGGTTTTTGCCGCTTATGCAGGCCGCTCAAAGGGCAGTGAGTACTATTCGCTCGGAGGACTGTTCTCGCTGTCGGGTTCGCCCGAGCACCGCTATGTCGGACAGCGCATGATGTTCGGCGCCGTTCGCCTTTCTCGGCAAATCAACGACTGGACGGGTTATCCGGTTCCCATGTACGTCGGAGCGACGCTCGAGGTGGCAAAGCTTTACAACAAGGATCGTCCGACGTGGTCGCACAAAGACAATCGCTGGATCGGAGCCGGAAGCGTTTTCTTCGGAGCCGATACTTGGATCGGTCCCGTGTTTGTCGGACTCGGCCATACATTAAGACACGGAACGGCCGTGAACTTGTATTGGGGAAGAGTAAGTTGGTGGTAAGTGTTTTTATGAAGGAGCATCAGATATGGTATTGAAAACGAAATGCTGGATTCTCAGTTTGGCGTTCTTCTGCTTGGCCGGAAGCGTAGTGTCGACAGCATCGGCCTCAGAAACCGGTAATGCACTTTCAGAATTGGGGGCGGCTGTTAAGAAAGATTCATCGAGCGCCTGGAAGGCCACCAAGGAAAAAGCCGGTGATGCCTGGCAGGCGACGAAGAAGATGACGAAAAACGCCAAAGACAAAACTTCGGATGCGGCAGAGGAGGCTTGGGATGCCACCAAGGACAAAGCTTCCGATGCCTGGAAGGCTACGAAGCGAGCTTCCAGAAACGTCAAAGACAAAGTGGCCGATTCGGCGGAAGACGCATGGGATTCGACAAAGTCCGGCGCCAAGGAAGTGTCTAAAACAGCCGGCAAAACATGGAAGAATGTGAAAAAGTCGTTGACGCCTTCTCAAAGCTATTAATTGTCTTTACGGACTGCATGCAGTCAGAGAAAAGTTCCTCTTGCCCGGGAGATGAGCTTCCCGGGCAAGGACCAATCAAACTCGCTCAAAATTTCCCTGCCGACAGTCGGCCGACACCGAAAACGCGCAGCGCAAACTGCGTTAATCCGCTAAGTATTTCACGCAATTCCGAGCAACGATATCGGGCAAAAGCTCAGGCAGTCGGTGATTAAAATCACACTGCCCGCATTTCGGTGCGGAGAACAACAATAATAACTTCAATACTTTTACCAGTCTCGAGTAACAATCACAGGAGGATATATGTCTGACGCGATGTCAGGCAGGCAGGCGCTTTTGCGCTACGGG
>CAZDVW010000021.1:0-26669 GCA_964509205.1 uncultured Sutterella sp.
CTTATAGCCGTTTTTGTTTTGAGATTCAAAATTCCGCAACGTTAACCCTAGTTCACATGGAAAGTTTTCGAGACGTCGGGACTATCGATTCAATAGCGCAAATCAATCGATTTTTGTAATACAATAGCGTAAATCAAAAATCGAACAAGGATAGAACGATGGAATCTAAAAATGATACGATTGCTGTGAAGGACAGCGAACGGCAACCCTGTGAGGTCTGGACACGCGTCATGGGTTATCACAGACCCGTGCAGTCGTTTAATGTCGGCAAGAAGGGGGAATTTGCGGAGCGTCAATGCTTCAGTGAAAGTAAGTGCGGTTTAAAGACGAGTAAATAACTCGATTGTTTAGGAGGAATGGAGATGAAATCTCTGAAAGGAACGCAAACGGAAAAGAATCTCGCAACGGCTTTTGCCGGGGAGTCTCAGGCGAGAAACAAGTACACGTTTTTTGCCAGTGTTGCCCGCAAAGAAGGCTACCAGCAGATTGCTGCGCTGTTTGAGGAAACAGCGGCGAATGAAAAGGAACATGCTTCCATTTGGTTTAAGGCCTTGGGCGGCATCGGAACCACGGCAGAAAACTTAAAGGCGGCCGCAAGCGGCGAAAATTATGAATGGACCGACATGTATGACGGTTTTGCCAAAACAGCCGATGAGGAAGGCTTCCCGGAATTGGCAGCTCGCTTCCGCGCCGTGGCGGCGATTGAAAAAGCGCACGAAGAACGCTATCTGAAACTGTTGGATAATGTCCAGATGCAGCGCGTCTTTGAAAAGAGCGACGAGGTTATGTGGCAGTGCCGCGAGTGCGGCCATCTGGTGGTCGGAAAGAAAGCACCGTTGGTTTGCCCTGTCTGCGGACACGCACAAGCCTGGCAACAGATTCGCGCTGAAAATTATTAATTTCGGAAGACGAAAAAAAGCGGAGGCTGTGCCTCCGTTTTTTTTTACTTTGTGGCAACGGGACGAGTGATGTGTACGGCGTGAAACATTCGCATGAGAGTCTGAACAGACTTTGTGATCGGCGTGAGTTCATGCGAATTTTTTGCAACGGTTTTCCCTGCCTTGCTCTTTTTGAGAACCGGCTCATCGAGCAAACTTAAAATAACGCACATTGACAGAAGTTTCCTTAAATCGAATTATTTTGTGACGGGCGCGCATCTTACACGGTTTTTCCCTCGGAAACCAGAGCAAATTTTTTTAAATTTCAAAGTGTGCATTTTCCTTCATTGCTATCATTCGTTTCGCAACAGACAGACCGTATGGAAATCGTCTTTTTTCGGGAAGAGCGAGAGAAGAGTTCCCGCCGGTCTGCCAACTTTCCAATCAGTTCTGTGAGGACGATCGCGGTGAAAGGAATAATTTTGGCAGGAGGCGCCGGGACGCGCCTGTATCCGCTTACGCTTGTGACGAGTAAACAACTTTTGCCCGTATACGACAAGCCGATGGTTTTTTACCCGTTAAGCACATTGATGCTTTCCGGCATTCGAGAGATTTTGGTGATTTCGACGCCCTCGGATCTCCCGAATTTCGAGCGGTTGCTCGGCGATGGTTCTCAATTCGGACTCAAACTCTCTTACAAGGTGCAGCCGAGTCCGGACGGGCTTGCTCAGGCTTTTATTCTCGGAAAGGAGTTCATCGGCGAGGATGCCTGTGCCATGGTCTTGGGAGACAACATCTTTTACGGTCATGGATTTGTCAGAGCCCTTCGCAGCGCCGCTCAGAACGCCGAGCAATCGGATCGCGCAACGGTCTTTGGCTATTACGTCAAGGACCCGGAGCGCTTCGGCGTCGTCGAGTTTGACGAGAACTGGAAGGCGCTTTCGATTGAGGAAAAACCGAAAAAACCGCGCAGCAACTATGCGGTGACGGGACTGTATTTTTACCCGAAAGGCGTTGCAGAGAAGGCCATGCAGGTCAGGCCGTCGGAACGCGGCGAACTAGAGATTACGACGCTCAATGCCCTTTATTTGGAAGAGAATCGACTCGATGTCCAGCTTCTCGGCCGAGGATTTGCCTGGCTCGATACCGGGACGATGGAGAGTTTGGCAGAAGCTTCGGAATACGTTCGTATTGTGCAAAATCGCCAGGGTGTTGAGATTTCGGCTCCCGAAGAAATTGCTTTCCGCAACGGTTGGATTTCTGAGGCAGAACTCGAGGAAGCCGCTTCGCGATACGGCAAGTCGCCGTACGGAGCTCACCTGAGAAATGTCGCAAGAGGCAAGGTGAGTGAATAAGGGAAAGAAGGGAAATCGATATGGGAAGTTTTGCTGTTACTAAAACCTCGATTGAGGGCGTATTGATTATTGAGCCGAAAAAGTTTGGTGACGAACGCGGTTACTTTATGGAAACATACAACGAAGCGGACTTTAAGAAACTTGGAATTTCATGCCGCTTTGTTCAAGACAATCAGTCGAAATCTTCAAAAGGGGTTTTAAGAGGGTTGCATTTCCAAAAAACGTTTCCTCAGGCAAAGCTCGTTCGTGTTCTCTTTGGCGAAGTTTATGACGTGGCGGTGGATTTGCGAAAAGGATCCCAAACATACGGTCAGTATGTCGGCGTTGTCCTTTCTGCGGAAAACAATCGCCAGTTTCTCATCCCAAGAGGGTTTGCGCATGGTTTTCTGGTTTTGAGCGAAACGGCAGAATTTGCTTATAAGTGCGACGATTTTTATCACCCGGAGGATGAGGGCGGTATTTGCTGGGACGATCCGGACATCGCCGTTGCCTGGCCGGATGTCGGTTCCGTAACGTTAAGCGAAAAAGACAAGAAGCATCCGACATTAAAGAGTTGCGCCATGGAGTTTGACGTATGAAATTGTTTGTCACAGGAGGAGCCGGCTTTATCGGCTCAAACTTTATCTATCACGTGTTGTCCAAACACCCGGAAGATCGGATTGTTTGCCTGGATAAATTAACGTATGCGGGCAATCTTTCGACGCTTGCGACTGCCATGAAGTCGCCCAATTTCCGTTTCGTACGGATAGATATTTGTGACAGGGAAGCGGTGTATGGGCTTTTTGAAGAAGAACATCCGGATGTCGTCATTAACTTTGCCGCCGAAAGTCATGTGGATCGTTCGATCGAAAATCCGGAAGTCTTTCTTCAGACGAACATTATCGGAACCGCCGTATTGATGGATGCTTGCCGGCGATACGGCATCGGGCGCTACCACCAGGTTTCAACCGATGAGGTCTATGGCGATCTCCCGCTGGATCGACCGGACTTGCTTTTTACGGAAAAAACGCCGTTACACACGAGTTCTCCTTACAGCAGCTCGAAGGCGTCGGCCGATCTGCTGGTCTTAGCCTATCACCGCACCTATGGCCTTCCGGTTTCGATCACGCGTTGTTCCAATAACTACGGGCCGTACCATTTCCCGGAAAAGTTGATTCCCTTGATGATCATTAATGCGTTGCACGACAAGAAGCTTCCCGTGTACGGGGCAGGTCTTAATGTGCGGGATTGGCTTTATGTGGAGGATCACTGCGAGGCAATTGATCTGGTTGTTCGAAAGGGGCGCGTCGGTGAGGTCTACAACGTCGGCGGACACAATGAAATGCGAAACATTGATATCGTCAAGCTGATCTGCCGCGAATTGGATAAGCCTGAAACGCTGATCAGCCATGTGTCGGATCGAAAAGGTCACGACATGCGCTACGCCATCGATCCGACGAAGATTTGCGAGGAACTGGGGTGGTTGCCGAAAACACGGTTTGCCGACGGAATTAAGAAAACGATTCAGTGGTATCTCGACAATCGTTCGTGGTGGGAAGAGATTATTTCCGGCGACTATCGCAACTACTATGAAAAAATGTATGAGAACAGGTAGTTGTCGAGCCCAATAGAGAGAAAAAGCATGAGAGTATTCGTCACAGGCGTCAATGGACAGCTCGGACACGATGTCGTCAATGAGCTGGCCGCCCGAGGGTTGGAGGTGGTCGGATCGGATTTGAAGCCGGCTTATGCAGGGATTGCAGACGGCTCATTTGCGGTCACAGCTCCGTACAAGTCACTTGATATTACAAAGAAAGACGATGTTTTGCGCGTCATGGAGACTGTGCGTCCGGATGCTGTGATTCATTGCGCCGCGTGGACGGCCGTGGATGCGGCAGAAGATCCGGAGAATCAGGAAAAAGTCTTTGCCGTTAATGCGGCAGGCACGCTTTACATGGCTCAGGCAGCAAAGGCTGTCGGTGCAAAGATGCTCTACATCAGTACGGATTATGTCTTTGACGGGACAGGTTCAGAGCCGCGTCAAGAAGACTGTGAAGACTATGCACCCTTGAATGTCTATGGACGCTCAAAACTCGACGGCGAAAGAGCGGTCAGAGAAACGCTGGAACGGTTTTTCATTGTTCGAACAGCCTGGGTCTTCGGTCTTAACGGCCACAACTTTGTGAAAACAATGCTCTCTTTGGGCAAAACACATCGAGAGTTGCGTATTGTGAACGATCAGGTCGGAACGCCGACGTATACGCCGGATCTTGCCCGATTGCTCGTTGATATGGCTCAGACGGAACAGTACGGAACGTACCATGCGACAAACGAAGGCGGTTTTGTCAGCTGGGCTCAGTTTGCGGCGGAAATCTTTCGCCAAAGCGGGCAGGATGTGCGTGTGGTTCCCGTTACGACGGCCGAGTACGGCCTTTCCAAGGCAAAGCGACCGTTTAACAGCCGATTGTCGAAGAAAAAATTAACGGAAAACGGATTCGTTCCTTTGCCGGCCTGGCAGGATGCGTTAAAGCGATACCTTCGGGATGTTTGCTTTTAAACGATTTCGTGAGGGCCTTTGCTGAGACCGGTTGGTACAGGATAACGAGTGGTCAATCAGCGAGAGGGGCTTTCCTTCAAGGGGAAGAAAGCAAGGAAAACATTGAGTGTGACGGAAAAAAGAAAACCCCAGAACCGAACGTTCTAGGGTTTTCAGCGATCTGGTGCCCAAGACTGGACTCGAACCAGCATGCCTCACGGCGCTGCGACCTGAACACAGTGCGTCTACCAATTTCGCCACTTGGGCGTAGCGGAGGCGCAGTATAACACGAGAAACATTTTTAGAACGGAAAGAACGTCGAGTGACTTCAAAGAAGAAAAAAAATGAGGCCTTGTGCGCAGGATTTCAGGAACCTGACGTTCCTGTGAAAGCAGGGCGACTCAGAAAGGCCCGAAAGGCGATTATCGCGTTACTGAACGAAACTCAGAAGACGGGAACGCTCACGGAACTGTCGGACTTTTTGGAAAAGTCAGCGTGTCTGACGCATGCCGAGACGGCCGCCGCTCTTCGGGATATGTACTTTGACGGAACGCTTGTTCAGGCAGAGAAGGACAGCTGCTCGAAAAAGAGCCTGTGGCGTCTTTCTGCGCAGTCTCTTTGGTTTGAAGGCGTTGTACAAGGGAGACGTTCTGGCGAATACGTTGTGGAAGATCCTCAAAGCGGAGAGATGCTCAAGGTGCGGGGCGAGGATGCAATTCCTGTGTTGCCGGGCGATCGCATCTTTGTCTCCAGAGCGACAAATTCGCATGAGCGGACGGCACCGGCTGTTGCTTGGATTGAGAAGTTCATTGAGCGCAAGACAAAGCAATTGGTGTGTCGCGCCGTGTCGCAATGTCCGGTCAAAATACGTTCCGAGGTGTTCTTTTGGGCAAAGCCGGCAGATCCGTTTTCCCCGACAGACATCCTTGTACACGGCAATCCTGTGAACTATTGCGGAAAAGCCTTTGTCGTTGAACTGGAAAAAGAAGCTCGGCACATCGAGAAAGGACTTTATGTGATTTCCGGTTCGGTCAAAGAAGTTCTCGGCGAATCGGAAGATCCGGCAGTTGAATTGGCCGTTGCCGTTCAGCGCTTCGGTTTGCCGCATGTTTTCAGTCAAGAAGCATTGGAGCAGGCCAAAGCCTTGCCGGATGCCGTTGATCCTTCCGACATCAAGGGGCGAATTGATCTTCGGGATATTCGTTTTGTGACGATTGACGGTGAAGATGCGAAGGACTTCGATGATGCGGTTTGGGCAATGCCGCTTAAAAACGGATGGCGGCTGCTTGTGGCGATTGCCGACGTCAGCCGATATGTGACTTGCGGCTCTGCATTGGATCGAGATGCGCAGCAACGAGCGACAAGCGTTTATTTCCCCCGATGCGTGATCCCGATGCTTCCGGAAAAACTCTCGAACGGATTGTGTTCTTTAAATCCGGGAGTTGACCGACTGTCGGTTGTTTGCGATATGGTGATCTCCAAAGAAGGCACTGTGAAGGCCTATCAGTTTTATCGGGCCGTGATTTGCTCACATGCGCGATTGACGTATGCTTCTGCTTATGCCGCTATGTGCGCAGATGCTCAAGATGCGATACAACGCGGAGGAAATTCGGAAGATATCGCGTGCTTAAAGTCGCTTTTTGAAGCTTTTCGACGGGCACGCAGCAAGCGCGGCGCCATCGATTTTGAAACGGCAGAAACGCAGATTGTTTGTTCCGAAGATGGGAGAATCGAGCAGGTGAAAAAGCGAGATCACACGGACGCCCATCGCATGATCGAAGAGTGCATGTTAGCGGCTAATACTTGTGCGGCCGATTTCATGCTTCGAAAGAAGTTACCCTGTCTTTTTCGTGTTCACGACTCGCCGGCTGCCGATCGGCTGAACGCGTTGCGGGCAGAACTCTCGGCCTTCGGTTTGACGTTGGCAGGAGGTTTAAAGCCTGCGGCAGGAGATTTTGAACAGGTTTTGTCGGCCGTTTCGGATGACGTCAGACGAGAAGTTGTGCAATTGGCGATGCTTCGGACGATGCAGCAGGCTGTGTACAGTCCCACAAATATCGGGCACTACGGCTTGAACTATCCGGCCTATACGCACTTTACGTCGCCCATCCGTCGGTATCCGGATTTACTTGTGCACCGTACCATTTGCGCATCACTCGACAAAAAGGAATATGTGCCCGAACTTTTTGTGAGCACAGACTGGCTCAAATCGTCGCATGCCGCACAAAGTGCAGAAAAGACAATCAAAGCTGTCCGAGTCAAGTCGCAAGCCTCAGAGAACGGATCAAAAGCGCTTTGGGACAAGATCGGTTTGCTTTGTTCGGCATCCGAGCGTCGTGCCGATGAGGCAAGTCGTGACGTGACGGCTTGGCTAAAGTGTGTGTATGCGAATTCTCTGCCGAGGAAACCCTTCAGGGCTCTCGTCACAGGGGTGAATCGCGCAGGACTTTATGTGACGCTGTGTGATTCGTTTATCGAAGGTTTTGTTCATATTTCAAAGGTCGGCGACGATTATTTCTATTTCAACGAACAGACGCAGACGTTTGAAGGATCCGCCTGTGCGGTTTCATACGGGCTGGGGGATGCTGTTTTTGTCGAAATCGATTCCGTTGATACGGAGGCGCGAACCATCGATTTTCGAATGGTGCGACAGAACAAGATAAAAGGGAAATCGGGACGACCGCGATCGGGCGGCAAGAAAACAAAGAGATTTTTTAATTAAGTAGGATCATCATGGCAAAAGAAGTTCTTCTGGCCGGCTTTCATGCGGTCAATGCGCGCGTAAAACTGGCACCGGAAACGGTAAAAATCGTCTATGTTGACGAACGTCGTCGAGACAAACGAATGACAGAGTGCCGTGCGCGTTTGCAGGAAAAACACGTGCGGGTGGCTTCTGTTTCTTCCGAGCGGCTTGATGCTTTGGCACGAGACGTTATGCACCAAGGAATTGTGGCGTTTGCAGAAGAATTGAAAACAACGCTCACCTTTGACGATTTGCTCGATCAGATTGAGCCGCAAACGCTCATCCTTATCCTAGACGGCGTGACGGATCCGCGAAATTTTGGGGCGTGTCTGCGAGTGGCGGATGCCGCAGGGGTTCAGGCTGTCATTGTTCCGAAAGATCGCTCGGCCTCATTTAGTCCTGTTGCGGCAAAGGCTGCAGCCGGTGCTTGGGAGACGGTTCCCGTGATTTCGGTCACGAATTTGGCCGGAGCCATCATGGATTTGAAAGAGGCGGGCGTGACTGTCGTCGGTGCGGCCGGAGAGAGTGAGGACACGATCTATGAGGTCGATCAAATCAGACCCTTTGCGTGGGTTCTCGGGGCCGAAGGCGAAGGGCTTCGACAACTGACGCGCCGCCGTTGCAGCCGTTTGGCAAAAATACCGATGGCAGGCGCCGTTGACAGTTTGAATGTGTCCGTAGCAACAGGAATCTGTCTGTTTGAAACGGTTCGGCAACGTAAAGTGGAAAAAAAGCTTTAAGGTGTGCTAAAAAGTTCGATGCGGCCGCTGTTTTGGCCGCTTATTCTTTGTGAAAGAAGTATTTATGGATAAAAGATTAAATTGGAAAAGCCGTATCGGCTTTATCCTCGCCGGCGCCGGAGCGGCCATCGGTCTGGGAGCGATTTGGAAGTTTCCGTTTATGGCCGGAAGCAATGGCGGAGCCGCCTTTTTGTTTCCGTATGTTTTGATGAGCCTCACGGTTGGTCTTGCGTTGATGTTAGCGGAAGTGACGCTCGGACGCATGGGACGCGGCTCGGTAGTGACGACCTTTCGCCGAGTCGGCGGAAAGAATTGGGCCGTCTGGGGATACTTGGGTGTTTTAACCGGATTTTGCGTTCTTTCTTTTTATTCTGCCATCGGCGGCTGGACGATCGCATATTTGTTTGACGCTGTGTTTTCGCCGAGTTTCCTTTCAGACAGGGCGGAGTTGGCTAAACATTTCGGGATGTTCGTCTCTTCTCCCGCAGCCTGCATCAGCTCTCAGCTTGCCTTTATTGTGCTTACGGCCGTCGCCGTCGGTTTCGGCATCAACAAGGGCATTGAGCGTATGGGCAAGATTCTGATGCCGCTTTTGTTGGTGATGGTTCTTGCCATTATTGTTTGGTCGCTGACGCTTCCGAATTCGGAAAATGGGTTGAAGTACCTCTTTAGTTGGAATCCGTCTGCTTTCAACTTTGAAAGTCTTCTGATGGCTATGGGATTTACGTTCTTTAGCCTGTGTGTCGGCTGCGGCTGCATGATGACGTACGGCAGTTACCTGAACAAAGAGGAAGATCTGCCGTTTTCTTGTGCAAGCATTGTGTTCTTGACGACGTTAAGTTCCATCCTCGGCGGATTGCTCATCATGCCGTCCGTTTTTGCCTTTGGGCTGGATCCGGCAAGCGGTCCGAATTTGACGTTCATCACAATGCCCTATGTTTTCGCGCAGTTCTCTTTCGGACAAATTTTGGCGATTGTGTTTTTCCTGTGCCTGCTTTGCGCGGCCATTACCAGCGCCGTGTCGATGCTTGAGTTGATTGTTGCCTTCTTGGTCGATGAGCTAAAACTTGAACGTCGCTTTTCCTGCTTGCTCAGTACCGTCGCCTTGGTTCTCGTCGGCAGCCTTTGCGGTCTTTCTTTCGGACCGCTTCAGGACTTTAAGATCTTTAACAGAACCATTTTTGACAACTTCGACTATTTCACGAGCAACCTGAGTCTTCCGGTCGGCGGCTTGGTTGTTTGCGTGCTTGCCGGTCTTAAGGTCTGGCCGAAGTTTACGCAGGAGTTAGCAAGCGGCGGCTCGCTGAGCGTCACAGCGCTCAAGGTTCTGCGTTTCTTTATCTTGATTGTGTCGCCGGCGCTTGTTTTAACTGTTCTTATAACAGGTCTCTGAGTTCTTGCTTCCCTTCCCGCATCAGACGCGGGAAGGGGTTCCTTCAAACACTTCCGCGAGTCGATTACTGAGACCGGTCTTGCGCTGGCAAAAGGTTGTGAGCGCCGTCTTTAGCGAAGAGGAGCTGGCAAAAATGGAAAGCTTCCCGTAGCGCACGATTTTTCCGTCGGCGTCCTTGATGTCTTTCACGCGCGTAATCCCGGTGTAAAAGAGTTCGTTAGAGAGGATCGGACCGGCATTCTTGTCCGGAAGCACGAGAGCTACGTCCTCATACTCAGAGCCCTGTGATTTGTGAATCGTGATGGCAAATGCAGTCTCGTATTCGGGCAGAAGACTTAAAGCGACGTGTCGCATTTCTGAACCTTTGCTGAACACGACGCGCGTGATGTCGTCGTCTTGAGTCGGCAGAATGATGCCCATGTCGCCGTTGTAAAGGCCGAGCGAGTCGTCGTTTTTCGTGATAATGATCATTTCCCCGGCGCGCGGATTTGGCATCTCTTTGATGGAAGAAAGCTTTTCTTTCAATCGGCGTTTGGCGTATGCGTTGACGGCGTCGACGCTGCAAGGTCCTTGGCGAGTTGCACAGAGGATGCGAAAACGCTGACTCTCTGCAAGAAAGCACTCTTCATTTCCTTCGGCAAGACTGCGGGCGTAGGCATCGATCCGTTTGTCAATCCATTCGCAAATTTCTTGCGACAGACCATTTTCAGCGGGAGGATTTTGAGGTTTGCATTGAAACAAACTCCCTTCATCGGTTGCGTGAAGACCGAGTGAAGAAATCAGTCCCGGAATCTGAGATTGTTCTTCGGGCGCAGCAACAAGGAAGAGACGGATGGGTTCCTGGTCAATGCCGGCAGCTTTGTTGGCCGGAAGGCTTTTGACCGCTTCAGTGTCTTTGTTTGCCTGTCGGGCAAGTTTATTGACGGCATAAGCCATTTTTCCGACGCCGCTGTCCGGATCGAATCGGTAACTGCGCTTTAATTCCGCCGCAAAGTTGTATTGTCTTCCGAGCACGCACAAGTCGGCAAAAACAGATCCAGGGCCGACAGATCTCAACTGGTAAGCATCACCGAGGAAAATAACCCGCGTTCTTTTCAGATTGATCATTTGAAACAGCCGATGGGCAAGTCGGGCGTCCAACATTGATGCTTCATCGAGAACAAAAACGTCACAATCAAGCGGATTGGATTCGCTCGGTTGTTGCCCGGATCCTTGCAAAGAGAGAAGCCACTTGTGCAATGTTCTGGCCGGAAGTCCGTCAAGACCGCTCTTGGCAAGGCGTTTGCTGAGTTCCGGCAACTCCTTGCCGGCAGAGGCTTCCAGGGCTTCTCGCATGCGTGAGGCGGCTTTTCCCGTTGGTGCGGCCAGAAAAATAGAAAGATTTGGATTGGATTCGAGAAGACTTTCCAAAATGCCTGCCAGACACGTTGTTTTCCCGGTTCCGGGGCCGCCGTAGATGACCGAAAAAGAGCTTGTCATTGAAAGTTGGCGAACGAGTGCTTGATCGGCAGAGAGTCCGAAAAGAGCGCTGTTTGCGGAAGAATCCGAAGAGGGATCTGTCTTTTCGTTGTTGATAAGACGCCCAATCCGATCGGCTAAATCCAGTTCAATCTCAAAGTCACGAAGTAAATAGACGTTATTCTCATCGGAGAGAACAATCGGTCGCCGAGTTGTCGAATTCTGCTGCAAGTTCGAATGTCGCACGGCGAGACCGGCATCGAGAAGACACTGAGCGTCTTGCGGTCGGATGGATGCGCAAAGTCCTCCGTCGTTAAGACTTTCCTCTAAAACGGATAATGTCCGAATGAGATAGTCGGCTGTTTCCCCTTTTAGGGGAAGAGAGGCTGCGCCAAGAATCAAATTCGCCATTGCTTGGGCAAAAACAGAGGCTTCTTTGGGACATGGATTGATCATGGGCAGTCCTTTTGAGAGGAGTCGTCATTGTCGGTGAAAGCTGAGTCCAACCGCTTGACGGCGTCGATTAGTTCTTCTGTTGCCGGCATTTTGTAGAGTCCCGTCTCATGGGGATTTCCCGGTTCGCCGATCCCTCTGAGAAAAACGTAAACAGCACCCCCGATGTGTTTGAAAGCTTCTTCCGAACTTCCAAAAACGGCAGTTAGATGCCGTTTTAAGGCGGTGAGGTAGCAAAGAGCCTGCAACTTGTAGTTCGATCCCTGCATGACGCGTTCCATGGCCTCTTGCGTGTAGTTGCCCGGAAAATCTCTGGAGTGAACTCCTGACGGATCCTCGATTTTGTTGCTTTTCCAGTCAAGGATCCAATAGCGACCGCTTTGATCTTGAAAGATGAGGTCAATTTGTCCGGAGAGAAAACCGTTTAGTTGCTGCATCAGAAGGCAAGCCTCTTCACCTTTTGTCTCGTCGTCGTTGCCTTGGATCAGGAAGGAAAAGGTTGGAGAGTTTTTAAAGGCGTTCTCGATGGATAAAACGGTAAAGTTCTTATTCGTGATCGATTCCAAAAAGTCAATTTCCGGCACAAGACGACGGCGGCGGACGAGGTCAATCAGCGTGTCGCCCTCAGCAACGAGAGGGGTGCGGAAAAGCCGCGTGAAAACTTGGAGCATCCACTGTCGGCAGTAGCTCTCTGCTGATGTTTCCCAAGAAATGCCGACGGCAGGATCCGGAACCAAAGCTTGTTCATTTTGGATCGTCCCTTTCATATTTCGATCAAAAAATCGATTTAAATGGTGAATCAGCCAGTCGTCTTTGGAAAGCTCATCACTCGACAGCGTCAGCGCTTTAATTAAGGCCGTCTCGATAGCCTTGTGGAGGAAAGTTCCGGCGCTTGCTCCGGAAGGGAAAGAAAAGAAGCCGGATTCCCCGAAAGCGTGGTTTTCAACAAGAGATTTTGAAAGGGTTGTGAAACTTGAATAAGTCCAATCACGTTCAAGACGTTGCGCCTGCTTCTGACAGTTTGGAAGTTTTTCTTCCGGTAGGCCGTAAAAATCTGTTTTGAGTTTGATGCGAGAGGCGGCAAGATCCTGAATCGGTCTTGTTTCTTGCGTAAAGGCAGACAAAAGATCGTCCATGGGATCCGTGCTGCTTTTGTCTTGTCGTTTGCTGAAGGCAAGCAGATAAGAGTTATTTTTGTAGTTGCGAAAATTCCCTTTCGTTGTAATTGAGAAGGCCAAAGGCAGAACCAGACGATGAGACGCTCGAGTCATGGCAACATAGGCCATTCGAAGTGCTTCTTCCTGAGCGCGTTTCGCTGAGGGGCCATGCAGTTTGGTGCCTTGTTTCTGGGGCGAGACGAGCAACTGTCTTTCATTGGTCTCAGAGAGTTCGCGAAACACATTCTGATCCCCTGAGGGGACGGCGTTCTCTAAATAGGCTTTGGCCAAATAAACAACGGGGTATTCGAGTCCTTTGCTCTTGTGAATCGTCACGATGTTGACAAGGGACGGATTGTTGTCGGGACGCAGCAGATCTTCGTCTGTGGCCAGATCGGATCGATCAATTTTATTGGTAAGCCAGGCGACAAGTCCGGAAAGCGATTGCGTCTGTTTCTGCGCCGTTTCGATCAATTCAAGAATGTGCTGAAGATTGATAAGCGCACGCGTGTTTTCCTCGTTTAGCATCCTGAAAATGGTTCCGAATCCTTTGGTCGGATCGGTTTCTCGCATGAGCCGCAGAAACACGGCATAGATGCCGTAAATCGGAAGGTCTTTGCGGATTTGAGAAAACAGTTCGCGCAGATTGGAGGCCACGCGTTCTTCAGAGAGCTCTTTCAGAGAATAGCCGACCAAGGCCGTAGCGGCGGCACTGTTGAAGGCTTGCCGACACTCAGGATCTAAAACGGCCTGAAGCAGGCAAAGAACATCGACGGCTTCCGATTGCGAGAAAACGCTTTCTTTTGCGGGAAGACAGGAGCGAATTCTGTGTTTCTTCAGTTCCTTGGCGATCTCAGCAGCGGTTGAGTTTTTGCGAACAATAACGGCGAAGTCGCCTGGTCGGATCGGGCGCTGTTTTTTTGTTCCCCAATACACATAAACGATTCCCTGTTGGCCGTTAACGTTTCCGTTTAATAAAGAAGCGATGTCATTGGCGATGGCGGTTGCTTCATGACTGCTTGGCGCCTGCTTGCCTTGATCCGTGCGCGACAACCTGTGCGCAGCATCTCCCGGTGTTGTCCAAATTTCAAAGGCTTTCAGGGGAACCGGGGTATTTGATTCGTGCGGCACAAAATAAAGCGGAGGATTGACCGGATCCTGACTGGGTTGCGTTTGCGTATAAAAAGCGTCCTTGTCTTTCTCGATGAGGAAGGCATCGGAGGAAGAAAAGAACAAATTAACGGTTTTGACAAGCTCTGCCGTGGAGCGGTAGTTCGTTGTCAGAGTTTCAACAGATTGAATGTCGCTTTTAGCGGCAAAATAGGTTTCGATTTCCGCCGATCGAAACGAGTAGATCGCCTGCTTCGGATCTCCGACGAAGAAAATATTCTTGGACGGCGCAACTTGGGACGTCGCAGGGTCGAAAAAGAGAATTTTAAAAATTTCATATTGGACGGGATCCGTATCTTGAAACTCGTCGATCAGGACAGCGCGATACTTGGTACGGATGGCATCAATGAAAGTTTCTTTGTTTTCTCGAGATTGCCGGGCAGTCTTTTGAAGATGATCCAGAAGCTCCAAGAGCACATCGTCGAACGTCATCAAATTGCGGCGCCGTTTTTGCAAAGCAAGAACATCGGGAAAATCGATGTAGCACTGTCGGAACCACTCAGCGGCTTTTTCGCTCAATGCAAGAGGATTCTTGTTATCGAGAAGCGGTTCAACTCGAATTCGTTGCCGCGTTTCCTTTTTTTCTCTGTAAAGAGCCTGAAAGCCGTCTTTCCAGTTTTGAAAAGAAAGAATTTCACTGAGTAACTCAGGGTCGTTTTTCGGAAGCCGTTTACGGATGAACTCATCGAATACAAACTCTTTGAGCGACTCGAGTTCTCCGCCGTCGGCAATCCGTCTTGGCGCAAATTCTCCGCAACTGAGGGAAAACTCGGTCAGCAGTTTTTTGGCAAAGCCGTGGATGGTATAGATAGGCGCCATGTCGATCATCCGGCAGGCATTGGCAAGTTTTTCTCGAATGAACGTTTTTTCGTCTGTGCTCTGAGCTTTTTGTTGCCACGATTGGAAAAGGGCATCTGCTTTCCCTTCAATGTCACAATCTGCAAGAAACTTGTCCCAAAGCGAGAGGTATTCGATCAGGGTTTTCCGAATACGCATCTTCAGTTCAGAGGCAGCGTCGTTCATGAACGTCACGACGAGAATTCGATCAATGTCGATTCCGGTTCCGTCTTCTCCGCCTTCTAAAACGAGCCTTGAGATAATCTTTTCAAGAGAAAAAGTTTTTCCCGTTCCGGCGCTTGCCTCAATCAGAAGAGGCCCGTTTAAGGAGGTTGTGAGGTAATCAAATTTTTTGTGTTCGAAGCTCACGCCTTCTCCTTTTGCATTTCCTGTTGAACGGTATTAGTCAATGTGCAGATTTGCTCGGTGATTTCCTGGACGCTCTGAACAAGAAGAGTTTTTTTGCTTTCAGTTGCCTTGCTGGGGCAGAGAACAAAGGAATTCTCCAGTTTGTATTTTTTGTCGGAAAGTTGTTGTTCAAGACTTTCAAAACCGCGCCAAATCGGATCAAACTCAGAGTGTGCGCTTGAATAATTGGGTGCCACCCCTTTCGGCGAGACGCGGATTTTTTCATTGAGCATGCAGACGAAAGAAACGAGTGACTCGAGCAAGTGGAATGCTGACTCTGGCGGAATCTGGCTTAAGTCGGCATAGGGCTCCATGTCGCTGCCTTCTCCTCTTCCGAAAAGGTATTCGGCCGGAGCCTCATTCTTTTCTTGGGCGATAAGTCGCAGCCTGTAATTGGACGGCTTGCTCGCTTCAAAATCGGCCGCGCGCAATGCAATCTGCAAAAGGGCAGCACGCATGCGGTCTCGTTTTGAATAGGCGCAGCGTACAAAGTCCCTGAAATTGGCGTCTTGCGGATGGCGCACGAGTTCAATTGTCGGCAGTTTAAGACGAATATGTTTCACGTCGATGTTGCCCGGATTAAACGGTTCCGTTCCTGATGGCGCAACAGTTTCTTCGGCCAACTTAAAATCGAAAGCGTCTTCAACGAGAGATTTGATGGCTGAGTATCTCAATACTTGGCATCCTAGCATCGGATTGAGTTTGAAATAATTGCTCGAGCAGATTTCATCGACAATTTTCTCTTTGTCAACGACAGAGCCGAATCTCGGATAAGCGGCATCAAGCAGACGACGAATCCGTTTTAACTGATTTAATCGTTGTAAGGGATCGTTTTGAAAGTCCGGACCGGAAATGCGAACGGCAGAAGGTTCTTCTTGAACAACCTGCGTGGAAAGCCCCAATTGTTTGTGGATATACCGGGTTGGATCGAGCCAGGCATCGACAAGAGTTTGGTAAAAGAGGGTTGGCGTGCTTTGCTCGGCTGTATTATCCAGTTTGGAGAATCCGCGAAGAAAATCTTCCGGGTGCCTTTCTCTCTGGGGTGTTTGCGCGGCATGATGAACGGCCTCGAATTCCTTTTCATCTCTGTTGGAGAAGAATCGGATTCCGTCAGGTGCTTTGTTGCTCCCAAGACTGGGTCCGAAACTTTCAGGAGAAAGTCGAGATGGCGGAAGAATGCCGGAGATCTTTTTGACGATGCCGGGACTTTCCGTCTCCAGCCATTGACAGAAATCTTCGACAACCGAACTGGCATTGAGCGGTTTGTCAAGGGCATGCTCTCCGGCATCGTATGTAATGAGAACATTTTTTTGAGCAGAACACAGAAGTTCAAGAAAAATGCTTCGATTGCTGATGCGTGAATCTTGGTCTCCCCGCCGAGGAGCCGGCGCATTGTTCCGATAGCGGTAAGCGCATGTGAGGTCAAACTCTTCTTCGATATTTTCACCGGGAAAATTGGAGGCTTCCCCGAGGCCGATCATGGCAACGGCTTTGAAAGGAATGTTGCGCAGAGCATCCATGTTGGCAAATGTTACGGCGCCGTCAGAGCGACTCTGCGCGACGGAAATTCCGATCATGCGTTCCAGTGAGGTCCAGTAGACATCGGATTCAATCGGCTGTTTACGTAATCTGTCCGTGCTTGCAATCGTCTCATGCAATTGGTCGACGGCATCCGCAAAATTTTCTTTAGCCTCCTGCACAAAATACGCAGAGGCATCCGGATAGAGTTGTTCAAGAAGGGTAAAGGAAAAGTTTTTCCACTCGGAGGCCTTTAGCAAAAAGCCTTCTTCGCTGACCTTCGGGACGAGATCAGCAAGAGTTTGAAAGGCGCTCCAAATGGCTAAGAGTTTCTTAAAAAGATCCGGATGTTTGGAGACACTTTCGTAGCCGGAGATCTCCGTTCCGAAAACGGCAAGCGCTCTTCCGAAAACGGCCATTTCTTTGTCAGGATAAGCAAAGCCGACGGCAAGACGCTCAAGAGCACGGTCAAGCGTGGTATCGCTTTCTTGGTCATCTTCTGTTGTTTGACCGCTTAAGGGCGATTGTCGCGAAACGATTCCGGCGCGAAAACCGGCGGCTGCCAGCCAATTGCGCAACAGACTCAGATCGCTGTACTCGAGTTCCCAACAGCGCATGAACAGGGGCGCGGAAAGGATCTTGAAAAACGATTCAAAGTCGGATTGAACGAAAAAGAATTTGCCGGCCTCGAGAATGGAATTTTCCGTGTTTCTGATTTCTCCGAGGATTCGATAGTCAATCCGTTTTTCTTTCGACCTTGCCTCAAGCGTTCCGCGAATAAGACCGGCGATCTTTGTGACGTCCGGCGTGACGACAAGAAAATCGCTCGAGCGATACCCTTCCGTTTCAGCAAGCGATTCGATCCAATCAATGACGCCCTCAATTTCTCCGGAAAGATTGGAGGCTTTGAAGAACCGAAGACTTTTGTCGTGTGCGGCATCCAGTGCATCGGCATCAAAATGAAAGTCGATTCCGTTTCCCTGCAAGGGACAATCAAAAAGAAAACTATTGACTATGGCGTCCAGCAAAGAAAGTTTTTCGCCATCCTTATGAAGACGTTTCTGCCAGATCATGGACTGATCCGTGCTGTTGACCTGAGAGAAGGCTTTTTGACTTGCGATTTCCCATTGCCGCGTCATCTTAATGCTGATGCTTCCCTCCTCTTTCGGTCGGCTGTAAGAATCCTCAATGAGTTTGTCTTGTGTGAATCCCTCGTCCGGTGCATAGCGCCAAAGCCTGTCGATGAAAGCACGGATTGCGCCGGCGTTTTCTCTTAAAAACAGGTTTTTGGTTGGTGTCTCTTCCCAGCCGTGCTGCGTTTCGTTTGATTGAAACAGCCAAAGGGGAACGGCATCATTCGAATCAAACCAGTATTGGCAGCAGGGATTAAAAATATACAGTTGGATGTCTCGCTTTTGCGCCTCTTTAGCAAGGACAGGAAGAGAAAGCGGCGGCAAAGAGTGAGGCAGAAAAATATGCGTCGTTCCCGGGCGATTCAAACGGTTTTGCGACTCCGACTTTTCGGAAAGCAGTTGGTTTGTCAGAGAAAGAATCTTTCCGGTGAACGATCTCGGCGTTGTGCTTTCGCTTCGGCGGTCTTCTTCTTTGTCTTGGTTGTACAACTCTTTCCAAAGACATTTCTGCCAAAGACAGTCTGACTGTTGGTTCAAGGCTTCTTCATCGGCTGTGCTGGAATCATCTTGCATCCAGGAACAGACCCAGTCGTATCGATAATTCACGTATTTGGTGAAGACTCGAGCAATGCGCTCGGCCAAGAAAAAGATTTCACCGCAAGTTTTTCCGTCTAAATAGTCAATCAGACGTTTGTAGTTATCAATGGGGCAGGCGAGGGAAGATTGATTTTTGTTTTTGATGTCAATCAGAATCGGATAAATATGCCAGGGGAGTTTGAAATTGTCGAGACTGGCCGTGTGCCAAAAAGCTCCGTAAGGATGAAGCCAAGCGGCAAGATTGGTAAAGGAAAAACCGATGCAAACGCTCGATTTTTCACAAAGAGTCCTGGAAATGTCATGTTTGACTTCGCGTCCCGGAACGATAATTTCGGTGGGATTAAAAAGCGAAGACTGTTTTCGATCAAATTCCAGATTCACGCACAGCGCCGCTTTTAGAACCTCATAACTGTTGGAGTAGGTGATGTGTAAGGCCATAACCGTTTCAGCGCCAAGGCGTTCCGTTAATAAGTCTGAAAATTGAATGGATCAGCTCAATCTTAAGCGGAAAAATCGATGTGCGAACATACGAGGCGGTAAAAGTTTTCCGACGTCGGATGCCGCGTACGGCATAAGTGACTGATCAGGCAACAGAGGCGCTGAGTTTATCATTTTTACTTTAAGCTTCCTCGGTTGGCCGGCCGAAGAACGCTAGGAAGCTTTGCAGAGGGGATCGAAAAAAAAACCGCCTCATCAGGAGGCGGAAGGTGGGAAGCGGCAAGTACTTTGCCAAGATCACTAGAGAGAAATTGTTAGCTTGCTTTCCAAGCGATGAAAATTAACGCGACACAGATAACGCCGATCAGAGCCAGTGCCATCATGTCCATAGAATTGTTGATCGGAAACATGAAATACTCCTTGAATAAAACCATAACGGGGACGGTCTTATCCTAGGGGGAAAAGCTGCGGCGCGAAATTGTGAATTACTTCTAGAAGATAAACGAGTTGTCAAAGATGACTAAGTAAATGGCGAAATTTTTGTTGCCAAGGCGTATGCGTTTTTTCTTCTTTCAAATCAGTCGCAGCAACAATCAGTTTGACGTCAATTTCTTTCCGAATCGGGAATCTCAATTCGGAAGCACGCCCCTTTTCCGAGATGACTTCTAACGCTTACATTGCCGCCGAAGAATCGTGCGGCTCGTTTGACGATTGACAGACCCAAACCGCTTCCTTCGCTGCGGCGTGAATGACTTTTATCAACGCGATAAAAGCGCTCAAAGATGCGCTGTTGGTCTTCTTGAGAGATTCCGGGACCGTCGTCCTTAACTTCAATGACTTTGCAGTTGGCCTCAGTTTTCAGTTCGATGCTTACGTGACCGTGTTCTTTTCCGTACTTCACGGCGTTGTCGGCTAAGTTAAAAATCATTTCATAAAAATAGCGGTAGATTCCGGGGAAAGACGCAAGATCTCCGAGTACGCTTAACGTGATGCCCTTGGTTGCGGCGCTGTCTTCGAGTGCTTTTGCAATCTCGCAGCAGATTTTTTTCGGGTTCAGCATTTCGGTGGCTTCTTTGGCAGAACCTTCATCAAGACGAGAGAGCAAAATGATGTCGTTGATCATGTGAAGAAGAGCGGTCGCCTCACGGCTGATTTTTTTGTAAAAATTCGGCTCGTCGCCGGATTGAACGAGGCCGGACTCCAGTAGTTCAGAGGCCCCGATAATAGACTGCAGCGGCGTCTTCAGCTCATGGGAAACATTAGCCGTAAATTCCCTGCGTTGCGTCTCGGCCAAGCGTGAAGCCGTGACGTTGACATAAATGAGCACGTAGCCTAAAAGTTCGTCGTTTCCGACGCGGCTAATGAATACGTCATAAATTTGGCCGTCCCGCTCGATCGAGGCTCTTTTGTCCGTCAGGTCTTGTTTGTCGTCGTCAAAAAGCGAGAGTACGTACTCTGCGTGATCAACGGATAAAAAGTTCTTTCCGGTAACCTGGGCATCCGCATGCAGTATTTTCTGGGCACTGCGGTTTAAGGAAATAATTTCGCCGCGCGAATTTAGGATCACAAGCCCCTCGGTCATGCTGGCCGTCACGGCGGAGAGTTCTTCGCTCTGGCGCTTGATGCGCTGAATTTGTTCGCCGATATGTTTTTGTTGAGACTCGAGTCTTTTGACCAAGGGAGAGAGCTCATCGTAGATATCCGCTTCCAAAGGATGATCGAGATTGATGTTGTTGATGGGAGCCACGATGCGCTTTGCAATGTGCTTTGCTAAAACGGCTGAGATCAGAGCGGCAAACAAAAGAATGCCCAAAGCCTCAGCAATTAAGAGGTGCATGTTCTGAAAAATCGTGGAAATGGTCGCGGAGCAACGCAATACCTGTCCGTTGGCCAGTCTTAATGCGTAATAATCGGTGCGCTCAGAGAGCGTGTCGGAAATGCGTGTTGCCGATCCGTGTCCCGTTTGCAGTGCATTGCGCACTTCCTGACGCTCAAGATGGTTTTCCATATGCGAAGGATCGGCTTCGCTGTCAAAGGAGATCGACCCGTCCGGATTGATCAGTGTGACTCGATATGGGAAAAGAGCGCCGTTCTTAATAAGTTGAGTTTTCTCCGATTGAATTGCTGAGGCCAGTGTTTCGGCGTAGGAAATAAGAGGTTTGAATGAATTGTCGCGTACGGTATTTTGTGCCAGCCAAGTCACCGTGCAGCAGGACAGAAGCAAGACGGCAAGACTGACGCAAAAGATGCTCAAAAAAATTCGGAATTTCATCAAAAACCTCAAAGAGGGTTTCGCCTTCAAAATTCTTTAATGAATCTATCGTACTCGAAAGAGATTCTCATTCAAGGGTTGCTTTGTAACCGAGACCGCGTATGGTCTTAATGATAGATCCTGCCTGCCCTAATTTTTGACGCAGGGTTCTTACGTAGACATCCACAGTGCGATTCTCTCCGTCGTAATCCAGATTCCAGATTTTTCTCAAGAGAACCTCTCTTGAATAAACGCGTCCCGGGTGGTGCATGAGTAAGGACAAGAGTTCAAATTCTTTAAAGGTCAGTTCGACAACCGTTCCGTTTACGGATACCTGATGCCGTTCTTCACACAGTTTCACCGTGCCGATTTCAAGCGTTTCTTCCCGAAACTCGGCTGTGCGGCGCAATACGGCTTTCACGCGTGCGGCCATTTCCATCATGGAGAAGGGTTTTGTCAGATAATCGTCTGCTCCTTGATCGAGTGCACTAATTCGTTCGTACTCGGCACCGCGAGCAGTGGCCATGATGACGGGAATGTTTTTGGTGCGGGGGTTATGCCGCAGGCGCTTTAATATTTCCACGCCATTCAGATCCGGCAACATCACGTCGAGAAGGACAAGATCGGGGAGTTGTTTTTGCAAGGCGGCAAAAAATCCGGCGCCGTCAGAAAATCCCTCCGCATCGAAATTGAGCGAACGCAAAGTGTAGAGTTCAATCTCTCGAATATCGGTATCGTCCTCAACGCAATAGATCATCTTTAAGACCTCAGGGGCAGGCGCTATTCTGTTGCTCTCGGCTGATTGCCGGTAATCACATACAGCACCCACCGAGCAATGTTGCAACAGTGATCGGCGGCACGTTCCAGATATTTTGCCATAAGCAGTACATCGAGGCTGACGCGGTGATCCGGTGTTTTTGTCATCTCCTCAACAATGGACTGTTTGATCATCATGAAGTATTTATCAATGCTGTCGTCGGCCTTGATCACTTCTTCTGCCGCAGATAAGTCCAGTTCGACAAAGGAATCGATGGCTTGATGCAGCATCTGCTGCACCGCTTCGGACATCTTAAGCAACAGGTCAAATGAAGAGTCTGTGAGCGTGTAGTCGTAGGTTGTGACGATTTCGGCGATGTCAACGCTTTGGATGCCGATGCGATCCAGATCCGTCACCATTTTTAAGATGGCCGATACCAAACGCAGATCACTTGCCACCGGTTGCTGCAGCAGGATTAATGACAGACACAATCTCTCAATATTGCGGCTGCGATTGACCAAATCGTACTTCTGGTTAAAAACACGAAGCGCGAGTTCGCGGTTGCGGTTTTGCAGAGCGGAAAAGTCTTCTCTCAGATTTTTCTCACACGCAGAGCCTAAAAGAAGAAACTGTCTATTGAGTTCATCAAATTGTTCGTCAAGTTTTTTACGCATTTTGAAAACCTCTGTTAGCCGAATCTGCCTGTGATGTAGTCTTCGGTGCGTTTGTCGTCGGGTTTGGAGAAGATCTTTTCGGTTGGGCCGAATTCCACGAGATCTCCCAGCAGAAAGAAGGCGGTGTAATCGGAAATCCGCAAGGCTTGCTGCATGTTGTGAGTCACGATGACAATGGTGTATTTCTTTTTAAGTTCCAATGCCAGTTCTTCAATTTTTCCAGTGGAAATCGGGTCAAGCGCCGAGGTGGGCTCATCCATGAGCAAGACTTCCGGCTGCACGGCAAGGGCTCGTGCTATGCACAGCCGCTGCTGCTGTCCGCCCGAAAGTCCGAGGGCTGATGTGTGGATACGGTCTTTCACTTCATCGTAAATGGCGGCTGCACGCAAAGAGTCTTCCACCAGAGCATCGAGTTTGGCTCGTTTTTTTACGCCGTGCGTGCGCGGACCGTAGGCAACGTTGTCATAGATGCTCATGGGAAACGGATTGGGTTTTTGAAAGACCATGCCGACTTCCTTGCGCAGCTTCGATACGTCGATGTCAGAATTGACCAATTCTTCTCCGTGGTAAAGGATGCTTCCTTCAAGTTTTGCCGTTGCAATGAGGTCGTTCATGCGGTTCAAGTTTCTGAGGAAAGTGGATTTGCCGCATCCCGACGGACCGATCAGAGCTGTGATGCTGTGCTCTTTGATGTCCATGTTGATGTTGTGCAAGGCGTGATGTTCCCCATACCACTGGTTAAATTTTCGGATGGCGAAGATGGTTTTTTCTTCTGTTTCAGATGACAATGACATAGTTAACTTTCTTTCCTGTTTCTGACGCGCCGTGCGAGGATGTTGGCCGTGATGTTGATGGCTAGACTCATGAATACAAGAATGGCCGCGATGACAAAGGACACCTCAAATTCGCCTTGTTCTTTGGCATAGACATACAAGGCCACCGTGAGAGTGGCACCGGCAGACTGCATGGCGTCGAAAAAGTTGTTTAAGTTGTGCGCAAATCCTGCTGTGAAAAGAAGTGCAGCGGATTCGCCCATCATGCGTCCGACCGAGAGGATGCATCCGGTGACGATCCCGTCAATGCAGCACGGCAGTACGACTGTGCGGATGACGCGCCACTTTGTCGCTCCCAAGCCGAACGCTCCCTCTCGATAACTTTGCGGAACAGCTTTGAGACTTTCTTGAGTGGTTCGAATGATGGTCGGCAGATTCATGATCATGAGCGTCAAAGCTCCGGCTAAAAGCGAAGTTTTGAATCCCAAGAATTGGCAAAACACCAACATTCCGACCAAGCCATAAATAATGGAAGGAATTCCGGCTAAGGTCTCAATGCAGTACTCAATGAGTTTTTCTACCCGCAGGTGGGTTGAGTACTCGTTTAGGTAGATCGCCGTTCCGACACCCATGGGCAGTACCAAGAGCAAGGTCGCAAAGATGATGTAGACCGTATTGAGAATGTCAGGCAGAAGGCCGATGGTTCCGTTTAGATAACTGGGTGAAGCGGACAACAGTTCCCAAGAGAAATAGGGAATTGACCGCGTAAAGATGAAAACAATGAGAAAGAAGACCAGTGCCAGGGTGACGGCCATGCACGCATAAGACAAGGTCAGCATCACGCCTTTGAAGAGGTTTCTTTTGAAAGTTAATGTTGACATCAGCGTCTCATCCCTTTCTTTAAGAAGGCATTCAGAATCAGGTTGATAACCATGATGAATGCGAACAGCGTCAGGGCGATGGAAAAGAGCGCTTCCCGTTGCAGTCCTGAGGAGTAAGACATTTCAGAGGCCACGGCAGTTGTCAGAAAACGCACGCTTTCAAAGATGGAGTAGGGCATGTTGGCGGCGTTTCCGGCGACCATCATGACGGCCATGGCCTCGCCTATCGCACGTCCGACTCCTAAGACAACGGCGGCGCAGAGGCCGGATTTGGCAGCGGGAATGACAACCCGAAAGATGGTCTCAATGCGGTTGGCTCCCAAGGCCAGTGACCCCAATTCATATTCCTCTGGCACAGCCTCAATGGCAGTGACGGAAATTTTGATAATGGAAGGCAAAATCATGACAGACAACACGACGATGGCAGCTAACAATCCCGCTCCGTCAGGCAGAGCGAAAATGTCCTGAATGGCGGGAACTAGAACCAACATGCCGATGAATCCGTAGACAACCGAAGGGATGCCTGCGAGCAGGTCTACGATTGGTTCAACCGCGACTTTTACCTTTTTCGGAGCCATCTTTGCTAAGTAGACAGCCGAAAAGAATCCCAGCGGCAGGCCAGTAACGATGGCTCCGAGGGTTCCGTAAACAGAGGTAAGAATAAAGGGAAGAATGCCGAACTTGGGTTGTGCGGCAGTGGATGCCCATTCGCTTCCGAAGAGAAAATCGATTGGACCAATTTTGACGATGGCCGGAGTTCCGGCCACAACCAGATACACGCAGATCATGAGCACAAAGCCCACATTGATGACGCCTAATGTCAAAAAGGTCCAATGCGCGATGTTTTCTGCATCGAAGAGTTTTCTTTTGGTATTTAACATACGCAGTGAATTGAATAAGGTCGATTCAAGGACAGCTGAAAGCTGTCGCACATTCACTACCTGACAGAAACGACGCCGGCCTTATCAAACAGCGGTTTTGCTTCGGTCGAGAAGGTATAGTCGATGAATCGCTGTGCGTCGTTCGAAAGCGGTTTTCCTTTCTTGGTGACCAAAACGAAGGGACGCTGTAACCGATAGGAGCCGTTCTTCACGGTTTCTTCTGTTGCAGCAATGCCGCCGATGGTCAAGCTCTTAACTCGCTTGGAAACGGAAGAAAGGGAGGCGTAGCCAACGGCATTTCTATTTTGAGAAACGGTTGTGATGACGTCGCCGGTGGACGTTAATTCTTGACGGTATTTGCATTTTTCTTTGGTGCCGGTAACGGATTCGAAACCGTCGCGTGTGCCGGATCCAGCTTCACGTCCGATTAGGACGATGGGAGAATCAATTCCTCCTAACTCCTTCCAATTGGAGATTTCACCGCGGTAAACCTTTCCGATTTGCTCCAAGGTGAGATCCTTAACGGGGTTTTTGTTGTTGATAACCACCACAATGCCGTCTAAAGCCAGAGTCGTTCCGATGAGGCTCTTTGTCTCCTCGGCTTTCAAGGCGCGGGAAGACAGTCCGATATCACACCTTCCGTCCTTGGCAGCCTGAATGCCGGATCCAGAACCCGTTGGGTTATACGTTACGGTGACGTCCTTGTTTTTCAACATGAACGATTCGGACATCACGCCGATGAGTTTTTCCATGGAAGTGGATCCGTCGGTAGACACCGTGCCGGCATTTGTCGGCACGCTGACGGCGATTCCCATTGCAAGCGTCAAGGCTGTAAAAAGTTTGGATAGTTTCATTTTCTCTTTCTCCTGATAAGAAATTTTTAAATTGTTTTTCAACCGTGGTCAGAATAAAGAGAGGGTGTTAAAGGCCTTGTAGAGAAATGTTAAATTTAGGTTAATTTGTCAGAGGATGAATTGTTGGAAGAGGGCCTTGGGGGTGCGAAAAACGGCTCCATTGCAGCAAAGGAGCCGTTCATTTCGCAAGAGGTAATAAGTTTGATGCGTTCGCTCAGAACGTTGGCCAGTCTCCCGATGGCGGGAAAATGACTTCAACCTTGTCGGGTACCAAATCTGTCCAGATCGGAAGCGAATTCAAAGTGGTTGACTAACGGTCGTTGAGTGGGCAAGTACTGAATTCGGGTGGGATTGTGAAAATTAGTCACATTAAAGTGGCTGGGATTGTGAAATTTCGCATATATAATGTGGCTGGGATTGTGAAATTTAATAGAGAGACATGTTTAATAGACGGATTTTCAAAGAAATTCTTCATTGGAAGGAAAAGCATGCACCGCATTACGCTTTGTTCCTTAAAGGGGCTCGTCGTGTAGGCAAAACAACTCTGGCAGAAAAACTGGGCAAAGAGGCCTATCGCTCTTATTTGCGAATCAGTTTTGACCAGGCCGAGGAAAGCGTTAAGTCACTCTTTGTTAATAGTCTTCGAGACTTGGACAATCTTTTCAATACTCTGCAAGTTCTCTATGGCGTCAGGCTCTATCCGCGAGAGTCGCTGGTTATCCTTGATGAAGTTCAACTCTTTCCTCAAGCTGTTGTACGAGTAGTTAGTGCCCCGCAAAACGAGTGAAATCTCCCTAATCAGGAA
>CAZDVW010000022.1:0-25476 GCA_964509205.1 uncultured Sutterella sp.
TACGGCTCTCGGTGAATTGCCTGCTCAGACAGGATTAACGCGCACCGGGGCGCATCCGGGCGATGACATTTGGGTTTCCGGAACACTCGGAGCCGCTTGGGCCGCTTTGCATCATCTGAATGGCACTCTGACGCTTCCTGCTGAAGCGTTCCCGGCAGCGATGCGTCGGCTTGAACGCCCAACGGCACGAAATGCTCTGGGGACGGCGCTTCTTTCCGCTGCGAGCGCCTGTGCGGATGTTTCTGACGGTCTTGCTCAAGATTTGGGACATATTCTTACCCGTAGCGGTGTCGCGGCAGATTTGCGGTTGGAGGCGATCCCTGCTGCTCCTTGTATTGCCTCGTTGTCGATGGAAAATAAAATAAAGGCCGTTCTCTCGGGAGGGGATGACTATGAACTTGTTTTCACAGCTCCGGTTGAAAATCGCGGTTTGATTGAACAGGCAAGCATCAGTGCGCTTACTCCCGTTTGTCGTATCGGACGAGTTCGAGAGAAAGATGCTTCACATGAGCAATTGTCTGTGTTTGACTCAGAGGGAAAAATTCTCCGTCTTCCTGTAGCCGGTTTTGATCATTTTGCGTAGGGAAAATCATCATGAGTTTGAGAGAAAAGTATGCAGCGGATAATCCGGCAAATGCCGTCCGTCCTGATTTGAAATTTGTCTTTTCGTGCCCAGAACATGCGGTGGCTCTTTTCTTCGGAGTCGGCTGTTTGAGACCGGCTCCCGGAACATGGGGGACGTTGGCAGGGGTTCTGACGTGGATTGCGCTTGTGCAGTGGGCACATCTTCCGGTTTCCGGTTTTTTAGCGGCAATTGCCTTCGGTCTTTTAATCGGCGTATGGGCTAGTGAAAAGACAAGTCAGGATTTAGGAGTACATGATGCCGCCTGCATCGTCATCGATGAGGTGATCGGTGTTTGGCTTGTTCTGATGATGTTTCCGCAAAGACCCATGACGTGGATTGCGGCTTTTCTGGCGTTCCGATTCTTTGACATTGTGAAATTTCCGCCGTCCGATAAGATCGACGAGAAGTTAAAAGGCGGCAAGGGCATTATGGCGGATGACGTTGTGGCAGCGCTTTGGGCGATTGTCGCACTGACTATTTTTGATAAAGCTGCCGGTCGATTCGGCTATACATTCCTCGGGCTGCTTTCATGAATCAGGAGCTCAGGAAACTCGCCGACGAACTTGGAGAAGCTTGCCGGAAGAAAGGGGCGAAACTGGCTTTGGCTGAAAGTTGCACGGGCGGGCTCATTGCCGCCTGCGTGACGGACATTGCCGGATCGAGCCTTTGGTTTGATCGAGGGTTCGTGACATACACGCCCGAGTCAAAGATGGAGATGCTCGGCGTTCAGCCGGAGACGCTGAATCGTTGCGGAGTCGTCAGCGAAGAAGTGGCGCGTGAGATGGCCACAGGGGCGCTCAGACATTCAAAGGCGACGATTTCTGTGGCTGTCACGGGAGTTGCCGGCCCTGCCGGCGGTACAGAAAAAATTCCCGTTGGTACGGTTTGTTTTGGTTTTTCCTGTAAAACGCCTCGAGCGATCTGTGCAGAGTCTTCTACACAACATTTTTCCGGGACTCGCCAAGAGGTGAGGCAAGCAACAGTGAAATTTGCTTTTCAAACGCTTTTGTCGCTTCTTTCGTAGATCAAAAAAAAGGGGGCGATGATCGCCCCCTTTGTGTACCGGGTCAGACAAAGGACCAAAGTGCGACAAGCACTAATTGACCGGTAAGAATTCTCAAGAATAGTGCCAACGGGTATACCGTGGAATAGGCCACAAGGGCGGCGCTTGTCTCGCTTTGCATTCCGGCATAAGCAAGAGCGGGGGCATTTGTGGTGGCACCAGCTAATAGTCCCATAATGAGATGAAAATTCATCCGATAGCGCAGGCGTGCCAAAGCTCCAGTCAGGAGGCAAGGAATAACGGTCACAACGAGACCAAGTGCGACGTAAAGCGGACCGTTTCCATGCAAAAGGGCATTCACGAAGTTTTCTCCGGCAGACAGTCCGACGCTGGCAAGGAAAAGAGCAATTCCGATCTCACGCAGCATGAGATTGGCCGAATAGGTTGTGTAGGTGACTAACTTGATGCGCGGTCCGTAAAATCCCAAAAGAATAGCAACGATCAGAGGGCCGCCTGCAAGGCCGAGTTTGAGCGGAACCGGCATGCCGGGGACGGCAAGCGGAATCGATCCCAAAAGTACGCCGAAGAGGATTCCAAGAAAAATGACAATGATGTTCGGATGATCCAGTTTTTGAACTTGATTGCCGAGCAAACTTGCCAGGCGCGCAATGGAGCGTTGCGGTCCGACGCAATAAACTTTGTCGCCCAATTGCAGGCGCAATGCCTTATGCGGAAACAGTTGGATTCCGTTGCGATACACGCGCGTGATGTTGACGCCGTCTAATCGACTCAAGTGAAGGTCGCGAACTCGAGTGCCGTTCACATGTTCTCTCGTGACGCGAATCAGAGAACTCATCACCGGCGAGTGCTTATCGCTTGCCAGATCAATGGATGAATCTTCTCGGCCGAAGAAGGCAATCAGGGCCTGCTTGTCGTCAGGTTCGGAGACAACGCGCATCTTGTCTCCGACGTGAAGAATGCTGTTGCCGGTTGGGCTTGAAATCGTGCCCTCGTGCAAAAGTCGCGAGCAAATGAAGGAACGTCCGACGAGTCGCCGTGTGTCATGAATGGTGAGCCCGTCGAGTCGTGAATTCTGCAGTTCCAGATGAAAGCAGATAGGGGCTGTATTGGCAGCATTTTCCTCATCTAAAAGTCGCTTTTCTTCCTGTTTCAAATCAACAGAGAAAAGAAGACGCAAACCGATCAGAGAAACAATCGTAGCAATGACGCCCAGGGGGTAGGCGCAGGCATAAGCGACGGCAATGGATTCTCCTTGATAGCCCATGACGTCTAAAGCTTCCTGTGTCGCGCCGAGACCCGGAGTGTTTGTGACGGCACCGAAATGAACGCCCAAAATTTGGGGAAGAGTGATTGTTCCTTTTAAGAGGAAGAAAAGGACGATCGTTACGGCAATACTGGCGACGACGCTGAAAATCGTCAGCAGGTTCAGGTGAACGCCGTCGTGTTTAAAGGAATTAAAAAAGGAGGGACCAACCTGCAGACCCATTAAATACACAAAGAAAATCAGACCAAAATCTCGAAGGAAGCCGAGAACGGTCGGATTAATGCGAATGCCGAGATAGTTCGACAACAGCGCAACAAAAAGTACGCACGTAACTCCGAGCGAGACTCCCAAAATCTTGATTCGCCCGAGGTATGTACCAAGCGCAATAACAAAGCCGTAGACAAATACGATGTGCCCGATTGAGTCGGGGTTCGTAAGAAGTTGATTTAACCAATTCATACTAGCGATGCTTCCTCATTGCCTGAGGCACTCTTTTAGTGAATAGAAAAAACGAGCGGATTATCGCAGTTTCACCGTGTCTTTCCCAATGAATACTTTGAGACAGTTACAAAAAGAGGATGTTCGAAACACAAAAGAGAAAAAGCTCCGGTTCGGCATTGTTGACGAACCGGAGCTGAAACGGCTAAATGCGGACTGTTACATCATGCCGTCCATGCCGCCCATTCCTCCGGGCATTCCGGCCGGAACAGGTTTGTCTTCAGGCATGTCAGCGACCATGCAATCCGTTGTGAGAATCAAGCCTGCAACACTGGCTGCATTCTGCAAAGCGGTGCGCGTGACCTTGGCAGGATCAAGAACACCCATCTCAATCATGTCACCGTAAACGCCCGTCTGAGCGTTGTAGCCGTAGTTGCCCTTCTGAGCACTCACGGCATTCACAATGACGCTTGCCTCGTTGCCGGCATTGCCTGCAATCTGGCGCATGGGCTCTTCCATGGCGCGCAATACGATCTTAATGCCGGCAGTCTGCTCGTCGTTGTCGCCCTTGAGATCAGAAATAGCCTGTTTCGTGCGAATCAGTGCGGTTCCGCCTCCGGCGACGACGCCTTCTTCAACGGCCGCGCGCGTGGCATGCAGAGCATCTTCGACGCGGGTCTTCTTTTCCTTCATCTCGACTTCGGTGGCTGCGCCGACTTTCACGAGGGCCACGCCGCCGGCAAGTTTGGCAACACGTTCTTGCAACTTCTCGCGGTCATAGTCGCTTGTCGTTGCTTCAATCTGCTGACGGATGCTCTTGACGCGGTTTTCAATAGCGGTCTTCTCGCCGGCCCCGTCAATGATCGTCGTGTTGTCCTTCGTCACTTCAACGCGCTTGGCAGAGCCGAGCTGTTCGAGCGTTGTCTTGTCCAATGTAAGTCCAAGATCAGAAGAAATGACCGTGCCGCCTGTAAGGACTGCAATATCTTCAAGCATTGCCTTGCGGCGATCGCCGAATCCGGGAGCCTTAACAGCAACGACCTTCAGAATTCCGCGCAACGAATTCACCACGAGCGTGGCAAGCGCTTCTCCGTCAACATCCTCTGCAATGATCAACAAAGGACGGCTTGCTTTGGCAACAAGTTCAAGAACAGGGAGCAGTTCACGAATGTTGCTGATCTTCTTGTCGTGCAACAAGATAAAGGGCTTATCGAGAACAGCGGTTTGACGCTCCGGTGTGTTGATGAAGTACGGAGACAGGAAGCCGCGGTCAAACTGCATACCCTCAACGATTTCGAGTTCGTTGTTCAGGCTCTTGCCGTCTTCAATCGTGATGACGCCTTCTTTACCGACTTTTTCCATTGCCTGAGCAATGATGTCGCCAATTTCCTTGTCAGAGTTCGCACTGATCGTTCCGACCTGAGCAATTTCCTTATTGGTCGTCACGGGCTTGCTGATCTTCTTGAGCTCTTTGATTGCAGCGTCGACAGCCTTGTCAATGCCGCGCTTCAAATCCATCGGATTCATTCCGGCGGCAACATACTTCATGCCTTCTCCGACGATAGCCTGCGCCAGAACGGTCGCGGTCGTCGTGCCGTCGCCTGCATTGTCGTTGGTCTTGGAGGCAACTTCGCGAACCATTTGAGCGCCCATGTTTTCGAACTTGTCCTTCAGTTCAATTTCCTTGGCAACTGTGACGCCGTCTTTTGTAATAAGCGGACCACCGAAACTGCGCTCCAAAACAACGTTGCGACCTTTCGGTCCGAGAGTAACCTTTACAGCATCGGCAAGCGTATTGATGCCGCGAACCATCTTTGCGCGGGCATCATCACCGAATAAAACCTTTTTAGCAGCCATTTGAGAATCTCCAAAAAATCGTTACGAAATCAGGCGAGGACGCCCATAATGTCTTCTTCGCGCATAACGAGGAACTCCTCACCGTCAACCTTGACGGACTGACCGGAGTATTTGCCGAAAAGAACGCGGTCGCCGACTTTGACATCCATGGCGATCAACTTTCCTGCTTCGTCGCGGCGTCCGGGACCGACGGCGATCACTTCGCCTTGATCGGGTTTCTCAGCCGCATTGTCAGGAATGACGATGCCACTAGCCGTTGTACGCTCGGAATCGAGGCGTTTGATGATCACGCGGTCATGCAAGGGACGAATTTGCATTTTTGTAACTCCAAATATAGAAAAGTGGAAGACGCAGTTTCTCGCGCCTTTTCCAGAAAGAGAGAACGTTTACTCTCCTCCGTGTACTCCCTATGTGGGGATGCCACTCACAAAATTCAACCCCCGGGCTGTAAACTTTCCATAATCATGAAACCATTGGTTCTAGATTGGAAAAATAAATTGAAAAAAACAGTTCTTAATCAACTCATTGCGGGCTTTTTTTGCTTCGGAGCTGTTTTCGGTGCTCAGGCACAGAAACTGCCTGAACCCGTTCAAATCGCTTTTGAAAAAGTAGGGGTATCGGAAAACGATGTCGGTATTTGGATTGCCAAGGCCGGGCAGACGCAGCCTGTGTTTGCACTGAATGCGGATCGTCCGATGCAGCCGGCAAGTTCTGTGAAGATTGTGACGACATCAGCCGCCTTGGAGTTGTTAGGTCCTGATTATCGATGGGAAACTCGTTGGTTGTCCTCTGACTTTTCTGCAAAATCCGGAGTTGTTCGCGGACTTGTCTACGTCGGAGGTGGAGATCCTCACTATGTGATCGAGCGACTGTGGCTTGCCGCACAACGCCTTCGGGGACTCGGTGTTCGATCAATTGAAGGCGATATCAGAGTCGACAGACGTTTATTTGATGAGAATGAGCAAGAACAGCAGCCGATGGACGGACAAACCATACGTGCTTATAACGTCCGGGCGGATGCAGCGCTGATCAGTCAGCGCTCTGTTTGTCTCGAAATTGTTCCAGACGCAAAAAGCGGCGTGGCCTTTGTGACGCCGATTCCTCGCATGACCGGATTCAAAGTGACTTCCAAAGTGCGTTTGGAACAAGGCCCTTGTTCAAATTGGAAAAAACAATTGAAGGCAAAATTCAGTCCCGATGCCGCTGTGTTTGCAGGGTCTTTCAATGCTTCTTGCGGGAAAAAAATATGGCCGGTTTCGCTTTGGTCTCCGAATGCCTATCTGAAGGGCGTTTTTTCTGATGTATTGGCGCAGGCAGGAATTCGCTGGAAGGGAAATGTTAAAAATTCTGTTTCAGGAACTCATGGCAGAGAGTTGCTTCTAGAGACTTCCGATCCGCTTTCGAGCCTTGTTGTTCTTACCAATAAGTTTTCCAACAATCCGATGGCACGACACCTGTTTCTCAGTCTTTCTTTTGCTGACGAGAAGGGAAAAGAAGAGCCTGCCTCACTTTCAAGAAGTCGCTCTGTTTTATCGCAATGGCTGCAGAAAAAGGGAGTCAATCCGAAAGAGACGTTTATTGAAAATGGTTCCGGGTTGTCCAGAAAAACACGCATCAGCGCACAAGGACTCGGACGCGTGATCGCAGGGACTCTAAGCGGGCCTTATGCGGCTGAGTTTGTTTCGAGCCTTCCGATCTCGGGAGAAGACGGAACAATGAAAAGACGCCCTATTGAGGGATTGGCTCATGTCAAGACAGGCCGACTAGACGGCGTTCGCAGTGCTGCCGGCCTGGTTCGGGACATCCGTGGCACGGATTGGACAGTCGTTGTTTTTGTAAATTCTCAAACGGCCGGCGAGAGCACGCAGGCGATTGATCAAATCCTAAGTTGGGTCGGTTCCGGTCGGCTTCGCTGATGTTGTCTGGGGCGGAATGGCCGCTTTTTTCAAGGCATCAAGGAGTGTCTCTTGCCGGAGAAGTTCCGGCAAGAGAATGGGTTTTCCCGTGACGTCATAAATCACGCACAGGGGAACGCCTGTGCGTCCGAACGCATTCAGAACACGCGTAATTTGAGCATCTCGCTTTGTCCAGTCGGCGACAAAGCGTCTAAAGCCGTATTGCTTGAGGACGGCATCGGTTTCCTGCGTGTGCAAAGCCGTGATTTTGTTTAACTGGCAAGTTAAACACCAAGAGGCCGTGAAATCAACGATAACGGGTTTCCCTTCGTGCAGGGCACGTTCAACGGCAGAAACGGAAAAAGGCTGCCAAATAGAATTTTCTTCGTGTTTTTTGGGAGAAAAGTCATTAAAGACCAGAAGGAGAATGCAACCTAGTGTTACGAAAAGGGAGGCGATTTTCAAAACTCTGGGATGACCGCGTCCATACTGCTCACGTCCGAAAGCCCACAAAGAGAGGGTGAGGGCGCAGGAAGCCAAAAAGAGCGTAATCAGTCCGTATCCGTCAACTTGATGGCTCAGAACCCAGATGAGCCACAAAACGGCAAGCATCATCGGCAGAGCCATAAAGCGTCTGAGGTACACCATCCACATGCCGGGTTTCGGCAGTTTTCGGATCCATCCCGGGAAAAGAGTCAGCAACAACCACGGGCATGCAATTCCAAGACCGAGAGCGAAGAAAACTGAGCATGCCTGTAAAGCAGATTGTGTAACGGCGTATCCCAGTGCAGCCCCCATGAATGGAGCCGTGCAGGGACTTGCCACAATCACGGTTAAGACTCCGGAGCAAAAGGAACTGATCGGACCGCTGGTTGGCAATGAACGCAAGGCACGAGAATCGGCAAGATGACTGGCTGCCGTAAATTCAAACACACCGAGCAGATTGAGCGTAATGGCGAAAAAGAGAAGAGCTAAGACGGCGACAACCCAAGGTGTCTGAAGTTGAAATCCCCATCCGACGGCATACCCGATCGATCGCAGAGAGAGCAAAAGAACAGCCAGAAAAAGCGTACTTGCCAGGACTCCGCCGGCAAAAGAAAGCCCGTTCAACAACAAACTTCCGTTGCGCCGCGTTTGATCGGCGAGATGAAGAATTTTGAGACTCAATACAGGGAAAACACAGGGCATCAAGTTAAGAATCAGTCCGCCGAGAAAAGCACACCAAAGTGCGCTTGCCGGACTCATCAACGGGACTGAGTCTATTTTGGCAGGAGCAAAGGGAGAGCTCTCTCGGGGTTTCTTCAGCAATTCTTTGTTGCCCTGAACGATTTTTCCCGCTTTGACGGGAATGCTGGTTTCAATCGCCCAGCCTCTTTTCAGGGGCCCACCGTCAGCGACAAGGATGCCTTCCAAGGAAGAAAGCAAATTCGGATTGTCGGCTTTTAAGGTGAGAAGCAGACTCGTGATTCGGCCTTTTGTTTGTGTGGTTTTCGAGACAGAGAGATCAAGGAGATTCTGCGTTGTCGGAATAAAAACGGCACTTTCTGAAATTAAGCCAGCTGAAGGCGGAAACTCAATGTAGAGACGTTTTCCGTCCTGTACGGCGGTGACGGAAGTACTCCGAACTTTTTCCGGAATGTCAGTGTGAGCCTGACGAAAGAGCTGGCTTGTTTGTGAAGGTTTGCTTGCAACGTCGATTGGTACGGAAAACCGCAGAGTTGTTTCTTGAGGGATGCAGATGTTTCGGCAAGCCACCCACGAAACTTTCGCTCGTATCGTTGCGCGCGTTCCATAAGGAGTTCCCCAGGGAACCTCTAATTGAAACGGCAGAAGAACATCCCCGTCATAAACATAGCTTGTGAGTTCTCCCGTTTTGTAGACCTTTGGCAGAGGCCAGCCGAGAGGCTTTATTTTCCAATTTCGCGGAAGTTTCCATTCAATTTGCGTTGCTTCTCCGACATCTCCCGGATTTTTCCAATAGGTGTGCCAACCGGGTTTGTGTTTTAAGAGAATGCCGACCTCATAAAAGCCTCCCGGGGTCGCTGCACTTCTGTCGGCTGTGATCTCTGCAACAACGGCATCTTGACCATCAGAGGCGTTCGTGCCTAACGTCGCCGGCAAGCCGACGGAAGGCGAAACCTGCGCCCAGGCCGTCAGGACGAAGAAGGAAAGGAACGCGAACAGTACCGTGCGAAACAAAGAAAACAGGAGTCTCATAGCGAGTTTTAAAGTGAGCAGAACGCCTCGCCGGCAATGCGGATGGTTTCGTCGATGTCTTCGTTCGTATGGGCAGCTGAAATGAATCCGGCCTCAAAGATTGAAGGAGCAAGATAGACTCCGGCATCGAGCATTGCGTGAAAGAACCGTGCGAATTGTTTGTCGTCGGCTTTCATGACATCCGAAAACCCGTTCGGAAGCTGGGGAAGGAAAAAGAATCCGAGCATTCCTCCGATGGCTCGTGCGCAGAAAGGTGTCCCGGCTTTCTTTGCTGCTTCTGTTAGCCCCGAGACAAGACGCTCGGATTTTTCTGAGAGTTGCTCATAGAAATGCGGAGTCTGAATCAATTTCAGCGTCGCAAGGCCGCAGGCGACGGCAACAGGGTTGCCCGAAAGAGTTCCGGCCTGATAAACGGGGCCGAGAGGGGCTATTTTTTCCATGATTTCTCGGCGTCCGCCGAAGGCGGCGACAGGCATCCCACCGCCGATAACCTTCCCGAGCATTGTGATGTCGGGTTTTACGTTGTAAAGCGATTGTGCGCCGCCGAGAGCAACGCGAAAACCCGTCATTACCTCGTCAACAATTAAAAGGGCACCGTAGTGCGAGCACACATGACGGGCTGCCTCGATAAATTTTTGAGAGGCAGGGATCATGTTCATATTTCCGGCAACAGCCTCGATAATGACACATGCAATCTCGTCTCCCTGCAGACGGAAACAGTCTTCCAGTGCCTGAATGTTGTTGTACTCAAGGACAATTGTGTTTGCCGTGATTTCTTTTGGAACGCCTGCTGAGGATGGATTGCCGAACGTCAGCATGCCGGATCCCGCTTTGACAAGGAGACTGTCGGAATGCCCGTGATAGCATCCTTCGAATTTAACGATTTTGCTTCGTCCTGTGAAACCGCGTGCCAGACGAAGTGCGCTCATTCCGGCTTCTGTTCCTGAACTGACGAGGCGAACCTGCTCCATGGAAGGAACCAATTTGGTGATTTCCTCGGCGAGTTCAATTTCAGCTTTTGTCGCTGTTCCGAACGACAAGCCGTCGGCAACGGCTTTATTGACAGCTTCGATGACATCTGGGTGATTATGACCGAGAATCATGGGTCCCCAGGAGCCGACGTAGTCAATGTAACGTTTTCCTTCTTCGTCCCATAGATAAGCACCTTTGGCACGCTGAATAAATCGGGGAGCGCCTCCGACACTTCCGAAAGCTCGAACAGGAGAATTCACGCCTCCTGGAATTGATTTTTTCGCTCGTTCAAAGAGAGCCTCATTGATGCCCATGGAAAACTCCGAAAAAAAAGATGTCTGACGGACAGGAACCTGTGAATTTTAGGCGAAAGCAATATGTTGCAAGAAACTGGTTTTGTTTGCAACTGTTTCACGATCTGCGACTGAGTAAAAAGGCAGAAAAAATTCAGGCTGACAAATCGAAAGTCATTGGAGAACATCAAGAAAACAGAGGAATTAAAGAGATGTCAGGCTTTGAAACATTGCGTTTGACTCAAATACGCCGTAAAGTTCGCCCTTGCACGCTGGCCGGTCGGACGATCGCGGGTGACAGGGTTTCACACGAGGAAAGTCCGGACTCCGCAGGGTTCCGTAGGAGGTAACGCCTCTCCGCCGTAAGGCGAGGATCAGAGCAACAGAGACGAGCCGATTTAGTTCGGGTGAAACGGGCAATCTCTACGTGGAGCAACATCAAATAGGCGGCTGTCAGATCCTGACCCGGGAGAGGCCGCGGGTAGATGGCTCGAAGCGAGGCGTGAGCCTCGCTCTAGATGAATGATCGTCAACACGTTTTCGTGTAACAAAATCCGGCTTACAGACCGACCGCGTGCATCAAGTTAAATCCGCAGACGAATTCTGGCGTCCACGGCAACGGGTTTCCCTGTGGTCTCAGAAATCATTAAAGGATTGATGTCGAGTTCCTGTACGTTGGGAAAATCAATCGCCAATTGTGAAATTCTGAGCAATGTTTCCTCAACTTTATCAATCTGGGCCGGCTTGGTGCCGCGAGCCCCTTCAAGAAGTTTAAAAGCCCTGACTTCTCGAATCATGTCATGCGCATCCATGTCGGTTAGCGGTGCAATTCGGAATGTGACGTCTCCAAGAGCTTCGACAAAAATTCCTCCGAGACCGAACATCAGCATAGGACCGTACTGGGGATCTGTAGCAAGGCCGCAGACCATTTCTTTGCAACTCTTAATTTGCTCCTGAATCAGGATGCCGTCCAAACTGTCGAGAAGGTCTTTTTCACGCAAATTTTTGAGGATATCTTGGTATTCCCGTCTGAGTTGTTCGTCAGACGCAATGTTGACGCGAACGCCTCCGATGTCCGTCTTATGAGAAGTCTTCTTTGAAGTGATTTTCATAACGACCGGATACCCAATTTGACGGGCGGCGGCAACGGCTTCTTCTTCACTTTTGGCGAGAATGTCTGAGCAGACGTAAACGCCGTAGGCGGCCACTACGTCAAGGCTTTCCTGCGTTGTGAGTTCTGCGCGATTCTCTTTTGCTGCTTTCTGGAAAATGGCTGCGACGGCTTCCTTGTTGACGGGGAAGACGGGAGAAACTCCTGCCGGGCGCTTCGCCCAGACACTTTGCCGACACAGCTGAGAGAGCGCATCAACGGCTTCCTCGGCGTACATGAAAAACGGGATGTCAAAGTCTGTTTCAGAAAGCGAGCTGAAGAAGTCGCCGTCTGTCATGAATACTCCGATCAGCGGTTTTTGCGGATTCGCTTTCCGCGCCTCACAGACCACGCGCGCAACCTCGGTGTCTTTGAGACCCAAGAACGGAAGATAAATGACGAGAGCGGCATCGACTCCCGGATCTGCAAGAACGGTCGAGAGCGTTTTCTGATAGTGCTCAAGAGGAGCCGAAGCGATCATGTCGACGGGGTTCTTGACCGAAGCGACAGCCGGTAAAAAGGAACGTAATTTTTCCTGAGTGTCCTGACTTAAATTGGCAACCTTCAAGCCACGTGCGCTTACCGCATCGGCTGCCATGATGCCGGGTCCCCCTGAATTAGTGATGATGGCGATCCGGTCTCCGTGGGGCAACGGGCAACGACTGAAAACTTTCGCAGTGGCAAAGAGCGTCTGCAGAGAAGTTTCGCGGATAACGCCGCATTGACGAAGCAGGGCGTCGGCCGCTTTGTCCGATCCGGCGAGCGATCCGGTGTGTGAACTTGCCGCACTGGCTCCGGCACTGGATCGGCCGGCCTTGAGAGCAAGAATGGGCTTTTTCTTGGAGACGCGTTCTGCGGCATGACGAAATGCGGCAGGATCCGAGATGGATTCCATATAAAGGAGAATTTGTCCGACGTCGTCGTCATTTTCCCAATACTCAATGGCGGTTGTGGCATTCACGTCTGCTTGATTGCCGATGGAAATAAATTGCGCGAAACCGATATTTAAATCTTTGAGTACATTCAGGATTCCGCCGCCTAAAGCACCCGACTGTGACACAAATCCAATGTTGCCGCGTTCAGGAAGTGATTCAGCGAAACACCCATCCATCTGAATTGTCGGATGCGTATTTACGACGCCAAGACAATTCGGGCCAATGCAGCGCATGTTGTAAGCTTTGCATTTGTTCAATAATTCGGCTTCGAGCTTGGCTCCTTCTGCTCCGGATTCCTTAAAACCGGCCGAGATCACGCACAGTCCGCCGACTCCTTTCTCGTGACACTGATCAATGACGGACAAAACATACTTGGCGTTGATGACAATAATGGCCAAATCAACAGCTTCTGGGATATCCAAAACGCTTGGATAGGCTTTTAAGCCTCCGATTGTTTCTGCTTTGGGATTAACCGGATAGATGGTTCCTGTAAAGCCGTACTCGGTCAGACGTTTCAGAATATCGGAACCAATGGTGTGTTCTTTTGTGGATGCACCGATAAGAGCAATGCTCTTAGGTTTCATGATGGCATCAAGGGAGGGTTTATTTGTCATAGTGCTACTCTCCGTTTACTGAGTTTAATCGAGCGTTAAGATCACTGGGTGCGAGGCTCCCGGCTTGTGAGGATCCGTCAGAAAAGATCATGACGGGCGTTCCGGCGATGCCGAGTCGGCGCCCAAGAGCGAGATTTCGGTCTAAGGCCGATGAGTCGCATTTACCCGCAAAGTTATGGTCTGGTTGTTTTCCGCTGAGCATATAGTCTTGGAAGGCGCGAGTCGGATCAGGGGCACAGAAGATCCGGCGTGAAAGATCCCGAGATCTTGGCGTCGGATGCAAGAAGTTATAAACCGTGATGTTTCCAATTTGCCGAATGGATTGCTCCAGAAGTTGGCAATAGGTGCAGTTGGTGTCAGTGAAGACGGCAAGGCGTCGTTCTCCCTTCCCATAAACAACTTTGATGGCGTCTTTCAGCGGAAGACTCTTCCAGGGGATTTTTGAAAGTTCTGCAATGCGTTTTTCTGTGATGTTGACTTTTTGCTGCGTGTCAAAGATTTGACCGGCAATGACGTAGCGAACATTTTTATCAACATAAAAAATATTTTTGTCTGCGACGATCTCGTAAAGACCCAACTTCGGAATTTTTCGGATGCTGCTCGGTTTCGACTTAAGACTCAGAGTCTGCTCGACGGTGCGCAAAACTTTGGATTCCTCAGAGGAGGCAACAGCAGAAGTCACGCAAGATGCGGCTAGGAAAAAGCAAAAGGCTTGTAAAACAGTTCGAACCATGGCCTCTCCTTTTAGTGCGGATATAAAGCACCCAAAATGCGCCGCCCTGCCGCATGAGTTGCTTCGCACAGATTACCTGGTTTCTTTTGGAAAAAATTCCATGTCAGCCAGGCAAACGCCATTGCCTCGACGTGCATGGGATCGATGCCGAGTTCTGAAGTGAAGGCAACCCGAATCTCGGAGGGGAATTCTTTTCGGATCTCTGAGACGAGAAGAGCGTTTTTTGTGCCTCCTCCGCACAAATAAACCTCTTGTGCTCCGCGACAAGCCTTTGCAATGGTTTTTGCCGTCAGAGCGACAAGCGTTCTTTCGACGTCTTCATCTCTCTCGCTCGTGACAAGAGATTCGAGCCAAGAGAGGTTGAACTCTTCTCGTCCGGTGCTCTTCGGGGAGGGTTTGGCAAAGTAGGGGTGTGATAAGAGTGCGGCAAGGAGAGAATCATTCACTTTTCCTGTTGCGGCCCAGTTTCCCGCCTCGTCAAAGGGCGTGCCGTGCTTTTTTTCGCACCACGCATCTAAGAGCGTATTTCCGGGGCCGCAGTCAAAGCCCGTAATTGGGACAAACCGATGCGATCCGGGCAGAAGCGTTACGTTGGCAATTCCGCCGATATTGACAACGGCTCTCGGAGTTTTTGATGAAAAAAAGGCAGCATGAAATGCCGGGACAAGCGGAGCGCCTTCTCCGTTTGCGGCGATGTCTCTGGATCGGAAGTCGGCAACAACATCAAGTCCGGTCAATTCGGCGACAAGAGCCGGGGCGTTTAATTGCAAACTCCATCTTTTTTTAGGCTGGTGCCGGATCGTCTGCCCGTGTATGCCAACGGCTCTCACCCGGTTAAGCGGAATGTTGTCAGCATCAAGCAAATTCAACACGGCCTGTGCATACAGTTGTCCGAGCTCCACTGAGACATCTTGTGCTCGCTCGATTTCGTTGTTTCCCGGCGAGCACAGATCCGAAAGAGTTTTGCGAAGCTCGGAAGAATAAGGCAGAAAAACATGCCCGAGAAGTTGTGGGAATTTCGAACTGAAATTCACAGCAACGGCATCAATTCCATCCAAACTCGTTCCGGACATCAGCCCGAGAAATATGGGTTTTTCTCTTGAAGAAGAGATCATTTTTTAACTCCGGAAACTTGAACGCGTCGTAAAAGAGAAAGTTTTTCTTGAAGCGGAGAAATCAGGGCTTCCATCTTTGCGAGCCGATAAGGAGAAAGTGTTTTTGTATCCGGCAGATCAGCTGTCATCGGATTAATTTGAGTGCCGTTGAAAATGAGTTCGTAGTGCAAATGCGGCCCCGTGGCGAGTCCTGTTTGTCCGACTTTCCCGATTTGCTCTCCGTTTCGGACTTCAGAGCCAACGCGAATGTTCGGGGAGATGCTGGAAAGATGCGCATAAAGCGTTTGATAATCAGGGCCGTGCTGAATGCGAATGTACTTTCCATAGCCGGAACCGAGGCCGGCGAAGACGACCTTGCCGTCGGCCGCGGCTCTCACCGTGGCTCCCCAGGGAGCACGAAAATCTGTTCCCCGATGCGGCCGCAAGACCCCCGTGATCGGGTGTCGACGCATCGGTGAAAATTCAGAACTGACGTTTTTCACATCGAGAGGGACTCGCATGTATGTACGGCGTGTCAAAACACCCTTGCTGTCATAGTAGTGTCCACCCTGACCGTCATCGGGAAACCAGAAGAAATCACGTGTTTTACCGCTGAATTCAAATTGCATGGCTAAAAGTTTTCCCAGCCGAACAAAATTGCCGCCGATGTATTTGCTTTCGTAAATGATTCGAAAGGACTCTCCTTGAGAGAGGTTGTTGACGACGTCTCTGTCATAGTCGAATGCTTCATGCATCTGTGCAATGATCGGAGCAGGAATATTACTTTTCTGAAGGCTGAGGCTGGGAAGCCCGTGGACGATCCCGTCAGCCATTGTGAGTTGAATGTCGTAACGGAACGGTTTTTTGGAAAAATTCAATTTGGCGGCATCTCGATTAATTTCAAGAACAGTGTGGTTGTCTCTTGTTTCTTCATAAAGCCGCAGGGAAATCAGTGAACCGTTCTCAAGCGTCGAGGCCGTAACGTATTGTCCGATTTTCGGAAAGAGAAATTCTCGGGCTTGCGGGGTTGATTCAACAAAGGAAAGGACAGCGCTGTCGCGAACCCCAAGTTTGGCCAGCAACGAGGAAAAGGTGTCAGAGCCCGTGACGTATGTTTCACGCATAACGGAGTCATCTTTCTTTCCGATCGCTTCCATCTGTGAACGCAAATCTGGAAGACGGATTTCCAGCCGTTTCTCTGTTTGGTAAAACTCCTCTTGCAAGGAATCATCGGACAACATTCCTGTTCCGGAGGGTGAGAAAAAGAATAGGAGTGTGACAATAATCGGCGCAAGGCAGGCCGCAGTGCCGGCCAAGAGCGGAGAGCGGAGAAACGGTTTTTTGATCCGATGCAGATGCTGAGCCCAAAAAACTGCCACTTCAGTGCCGGCACGTCGCAGTTGTTTTCCGATCAAATCCGGGGATGTCATTGAGAATTTTAGGCCTTGCCGCGAAAAGGGTTCCGCATCGTTTAGTTCAAGCGACTCATTATAATGGAACACATGTTTTTTTCTGTTTTTCTGCCTGTAACATGCGGGCAAAACCTTTACGAGATATTTCAATGACTGATGAAGTAAAGACGGTGGGGAAAAAGTACGAAGTAACGTCAGAAGTTAAAGAAGCAATGGCGCTGATTCGCCGAGGCTCGGATACGTTGCTTTTGGAAAGCGAATTGGAGCAAAAACTTGCTCGGTCACAAGCCACCGGCAAGCCGTTGCGCTGCAAACTTGGTTTGGATCCTACAGCTCCGGATATTCATGTCGGCCACACGGTTGTGCTTAACAAATTGCGTCAATTGCAGGATCTTGGGCACACTGTGATTTTCCTGATAGGAGATTTCACGGCAGCAATCGGAGATCCGTCCGGCCGCAATGTGATGCGTCCGCCGTTATCTCCGGAACAAATCAAGGAAAATGCGGAAACATACCTTTCGCAGGCTGGCCTTGTTCTTGACATTTCCAAAACAGAAGTGCGTTACAACTCCGAGTGGAGCAATGCACTAGGAGCCACGGGTCTGATTCGTCTCTGTTCGCATTACACACTTGCACGATTGTTGGAACGAGATGACTTTGCCAAGCGTTTTTCTGAACAGTTGCCCATCGCGATGCATGAAATGATTTACCCGCTTATGCAGGGGTACGACTCCGTTGCTTTGCAGAGTGATATCGAACTCGGCGGAACCGATCAGCGTTTTAATTTAATTGTTGGCCGTGAACTGCAACGGCAGTACAACCAAGAGCCGCAGTGCATTTTGACAATGCCGCTTCTGGTTGGTCTCGACGGCGTCAATAAAATGAGTAAGAGCAAACATAACTACATCGGCATCACGGATACGGCCGATGAGATGTTTGGCAAGGTCATGAGCATTTCCGATTCGCTCATGTGGGATTGGTACGACCTTCTGAGTCTGAAGTCGAATGCGCAGATTGCTTCGTTGAAGGAAGAATGCCAAAACGGCCGGAATCCGCGTGACGCCAAGGTTTCTCTTGCGAAGGAAATTGTCGAGCGATTCCACGATAAAAAGTCAGCCGATGATGCGGAAGCTGAATTCGTTGCCCGATTCCGCGGCGGTGCCGTTCCGACAGATATTCCGGACGTAACGGTTCAGGCTCCGGGCGGCCAGATTGCGCTGGGTCGGATGTTAAAGGAGGCCGGCCTTGCTCCGAGCAATGCTGAAGCCAACCGAAACATTGAACAGGGCGGCGTTCGCATCGAAGGTGAACGAGTTTCGGACAAGATGCGTCAGATGACTCCCGGAACATACACGGTTCAGGTCGGCAAGCGTCGCTGGGCCAAGGTAACGGTTGTTTAGGAACAGAAAAATGATTGTTGTTTTGCAGCGCGTGACAGAGGCGCACGTTGACGTAGAAGAAAAGACGATCGGAACAATCGGCAAGGGATTGATGGTTCTGGTTTGTGCTGAGCGCGGGGATACGGATGAGAAGGCAAAACTTCTGGCTCAAAAGCTTCTTAGGTACCGAGTTTTTGAGGATGATGCTGGTAAGATGAATCGCTCAATTACCGACATCGGCGGCGAGTTATTGCTGATTTCCCAATTTACGTTGGCGGCTGACACAAATCACGGAAATCGCCCGAGTTTCACGCCGGCCGCACCTCCCGATGAAGGGCTTCGGCTTTTCCAGCTATTTGTTGAAGAAGTCAAAAAAAGCGGATTGGTGGTTCAAACGGGACAGTTTGGTGCGTACATGCGCGTGAGTCTTGTCAATGACGGACCCGTAACATTTACATTGCGAAACTAACGTCAAGATGCACGACATCCTGACGAAACAGTTCAGAAGGTTGAATCCCCTGTCAGAATCCCGGATGGGCGATTGCGTTGTCATCGGCGGCAACGGCAGGCTCATCCGATGGGGAGACTAATACGCATCTCGAGTCCGTGCGGTTGGACATTGACGGCGTTTAACGTTCCGTTGTGGCGCTCAACGGCGCGTTTGGCGATGGTCAAACCGAGTCCGAATCCGCTTCCCGTTGGTTGATTCTTACCTCGAACAAAGGGATCAAACATCCGTGCCCGATCCTCCTCCGGGATTCCAGGACCCGAGTCACGTATGCAGATGTTGATTTGATCCCGTATGCGGTTGGCGCGCACAAAAACGGTTGAGCCTTCGGGAGAAAAACGCAATGCGTTGCGTATGAGGTTTTCAAGAGCGCTGGAAATCGACTCAATGTGCGCCTTTAAAGGCAGTTCCGCATCCGATTCAAGTTTGACGTGAACCTTTTTTGCACTTCCTTCAAAATCGGCATCATCCACGATGGACTCAAGAATAGGTTCAAGGTCGGTTTGTTCAAAGACAATCGGAGCATTTTCATCGAGTCGAGCATAAGTCAACAGAGCTTCAACCAGCGAGTCGAGCATTTCGACTTCTGACTCGATCCTAGCAATTGCCTGGCGGCTGTTGGTCGGATCCTTTTCAATGAGAGCCAGAGCAACATCAATGCGGGCGAGCGGGCTTCTCAATTCATGACTGACGTCATGAAAGAGCTTTTTTTGCCGATCCAAAAGACCGTTTATTTTTTCTGCCATTGCGTCATAGCGTTTGGCAAGATCTCCAATCTCGTCATAGTTGTGTCCGACAATCGGCGCAATGCGGTCTTCAAAATTACCGTCTGCCGCTCGACGCATCGCCCAGTCGAGTTTTCGAATTGGCTTTGAAAAGTTCCAGGCAAGAAAACCGGCAACGAGTACTGTTGAAAGAAGTGCTAGGAGAACGTGAACCCACCACGGAGTTCGCCAAAATGTGAGAGCCCAAAGGTGTTTTGGTTTATCTGTTCGAACCGCAAAAAAGCGAAGTTTTGAATCGCCGATCGTCTTGGCGCTGATGCGGTTTAGCGTGGATTGGTCTTTGAGTTGCTGTAATGTCTTTTGAGGCAGGGCGCGACCTGAAATTTCTTCATCAGATTCGTTTAAGACAAAAACAGTCGGGCGCGCATTTCGTGTGTCGTCTTTTAACCATTTAACGAGGACATCTTTCCCGCTCCATTCAGCAATGCCGACGGCTGTGTTGACGGCGCGTTGCCCCGGAGGATTGAAATCAATGGACTCAAAGGAGCTATTGATGTATTGCTGATAATTTGTGCTGAGCAACCAAGCGCAAAAGACGAAAATGAGAAAGACGCTTAACAGGCCCGAAAAAAGCGTTAAGAAGATGCCGCTGAAGCGTCTGGATTTTGCAGGGAATGTCATGACGGTAAATTCGCAATCAGTTGATAGCCGATGCCGCGAATGTTCTCAATGGAAAAACAGTCGCCTGCCGCCTGAGTCAGTTTCTTTCGCACGGAACTGATGTGAACGTCAATGGTTCTGTCGTAGCGCCCCATGGAGCGTCGAAGAACTTTCGAATAAATTTCCGCTTTGGATACCGGCGTTCCGACATTTTCGGCAAGCACTTGCAAAAGAGCCATTTCCGTGCTCGTCAGGTCGATTTCTGTTCCGTTGATGCTTGTTCGGCGATGTGTGGCGTCAATCGTAAGAGGACCGACATGCAAACAGCGATCCTTCCCATTGTTGTGCGTTGGGAGAACGCGACGCAGGATGGCTCGCATGCGGGCTACAAGCTCACGGGGAGGACAGGGTTTGGGAACGTAGTCATCGGCTCCGAGTTCCAAACCGACGATTCTGTCAATGGGATCTCCCTTGCCTGTAAGCATCAGAACAGGGATGTCATATTTTTCACGGATTTTGGCAAGAACTTCCGTGCCGGACATTCCAGGCATCATGATGTCGAGGACAATCAAATCAAAGGGACTGGCTGCGATTTTCTCTAGGGCTGTTTTTCCGTCTCCTGCTGTGTCGACGCGGAAAGATTCAAGCGAAAGATAATCAACAAGGAGCGTTACGAGATCTTTGTCATCGTCCACAATTAGAATTTTCGGGTTTTCTAAACTCATAAAAGTTCTCGCCAGTAAAGGAATACAAAACGACCTTCGAGAATCGCACTTTTTTTCGTGAGTCAATCATGGCACGAAAAATGTTTGTCGTCATTATGTAAAACTTTTCGGTGCATCTCTTTGCACTTCTTTACGAATCACAGGATTGGCTTTGCAGAGAATTGATTTAAATTTATTCCAATGAGAAATCCATTTAAAAAGTAGCAATACGTTATGTTTCTTCGAAAAACAATTTTAGCCGTCAGCTTGGCCGTTCTGGTTTCTGCGTGTACGGCTCCTCTTGAAATGACGGCAGAGGAAAAGAGTGTTCTCGGACAGTCTTGGAATGCCCCGTTGCCCGATCAACAGGGAGGTCCGAGCATCAGCGACGCACGCCTCTGGTGGGCCTCCTGGAACGATCCCGAGCTTTTGGCATTAACGGAGGCGGCGTTGCGTTCCAATACAGATGTGCGAACGGCGCTGGCTAACCTCAAGGCGGCAGCATCTCTATCCGATGCGGCAACGGCTGCGCTTTTTCCGTCTGCAGATGTGTCTGGAAATGCGAATCGTCAGAATAGGGGAGGAAACACGACAGACAGTTTTTCTGCGCAAGCATCCCTTTCTTGGTCTTGGTCGCTTGTCGGCGGCAATGTCGCTGCAAAACGAGCGGCTAATTATGAGGCGCTTGCCAGTGCGATGACGCTTGAAGATACAAAGATTGCCGTTGTTTCCGAAGTCGCTCAGGATTTCATTAACTTGCGTCTTGCAGAAGTTAAGCGCGTCATTACGGAAAAGAAACTCAGAAACTTTGAACAAGCCGCGCAGATTGCGCAATGGCGTTTTGAGGCAGGGCTGGCAACCCAAACGGAAGTTGATCAGGCGGCGGCCTCGCGCGACTCCATTCGCGCTCAACTTCCCGTATGCGATGTGGCCATCGCAAAGTATCGAAATGCTTTGGCGCGTTTGTGCGTGATGAATGTGTCAGATCTTCCTCTCAAAGAAAACGCCTCGGTTCCCGTTGCTCCGGAAAATCTCGCCGTAAAAATCCCGGCTGAGACATTGCGGCAGCGGCCGGATATGAGGGCAGCAGAGTTTTCTGTTCAGGCCGCCGGCGAGCGTGTTTACGAGGCCAAGTCAAATTGGTTCCCAACGTTGCAAATTTCAGGGAATCTCGGAACACAGGCTGCAACAATCGGGGCTTTGGGGGCGAGCGGAACGGGGATCGCTGCTCTGATCGGAGCTCTGTCGGTACCGCTTTTTAATTGGAATGATCAGGTTGCTGCTGTGCAACAAAAGGAGGCCGCATTGGATAAGGCCAGGGCGGCGTATACCGCTGTACTCGTCAAGGCACTTGAAGAAACAGAGAATGCGTTAAACGGAATCTCTGCTGCGAAGCGGCGCACGGAAGATTTGGAGAGTTCTTTGGCATCGGCGAAAAGTTCTGCGGATCTTGCACTGATGCAGTATCGCTCGGGTCTTACGGACTATCAAACTGTATTAAGTACGCAACAGTCGCTGTTTTCGGCCGAAGAAGGACTCGAAGAGAACAAAGCGGACTTGGCAACAAATTTCATCAAACTTTTTCTAGCGTTGGGCGGCGGTTGGAAATCGCCGGAAGCGCAACAGCAGTCTTAAGGTGTGGATATGGCTGATTCGGATCGTACAAAAGCGAAGCTTATCGGAAAAGAAAAAAAATTCTCATTAAAAAAGCAATGCCTGTTGGTTGCCGCTGTCCTCGGAGTCGGTGCCCTTGCATGGCACGGTTTCGGTTCTTCCTCTGTGAAGCCGAGTTTTGTGACAAAGACAGTGTCCGCAGGAGATCTACGGGTTACTGTGGCCGCCGACGGAACATTAAAACCGGTTCGCACGGTTTCGATCGGATCGGAGCTTTCCGGCATTGTCTCCCGCGTCAATGTGGATGTGAACTCTCAAGTTAAATTGGGCGATGTCCTCATTGAGCTCGATTCGGCAAAACTGCAGAGCGCCGTCAATCAGGCAAAAGCGGCGCTCGAGAGTGCCAAGGCAAAGCTGGTTGAGGCAGAGGCAACGGCTTCAGAGGCAAAAATCAAGATGCGTCGTTACGAAGAGCTCAACAAGGCTTCAGGCGGAAAACTTCCGTCCAGAACCGAACTCGATGAGCAGAAAGCAACCGTAAAAAGGGCAGAGGCAGGAATCCTGACGGCCCGGGCAAGCATTGCGGATGCCCAGGCAACGCTTGAAACAAGCGAGACAAACCTTTCGAAGGCATCCATTCGATCTCCTGTGGACGGGATTGTTTTAACGCGTTCTGTTGAGCCTGGCTACGCTGTAGCGGCGAGTTTGCAGGCTGTTGAACTGTTAACGGTGGCTGCGGATCTGCATGAGTTGGAATTGAAGGTAGATGTTGATGAGGCGGATGTTGGACAAGTAAAGCCAGGTCAGCCGACGACATTCACGGTTTCGGCCTATCCGGATCAGCCTTTTCCGGCAACCTTGACGAAAATTGCTTATGGAGCCACTTCCGGAACGGACAATGTGGTGACTTATACGACCTATTTGAACGTTAAAAATGACGATTTGAAATTGCGATCCGGCATGACGGCCACGGCAACAATTGAAACGGCTAAACGGGAAAACGTGATGCTCGTTCCGAATACGGCCCTTCGATTCCGACCGGAATCTGAAGCGCAGGAATCTGCCGGAATCAGCCGCATGCTGATGAGCGGTCCACCGCGGTCTAATTCGAAAAAAACAGTAAAAGAGACGACGCGCTCTCTGAGCGGACAGCAACGGGTACTGTATGTTCTTGATGAAACAGGCAAGGCCGTTAGAAGAACCGTGACGACGGGTCTTACGGATGGCAATATGACCGAAATCGTATCCGGCGAATTGGCGATCGGCGATAAGGTCATCATTAACCAGCGCAAGAACAAAGAAAACTGATAGGGCAATACACAATGATCGAACCGACACCTCTGATTGAATTAAAGGCAATTCGCAAGCGTTACGGTCAGGGAGAGGCCTCATTTGAGGCCTTAAAGGGAATCAATCTTCAGATTGCGCGCGGAGAATTTGTGGCGATTATGGGACCTTCGGGTTCCGGAAAATCCACAACCATGAACATTATCGGGGCTTTAGATAGTCCGAGCGGCGGCGAGTACCTTTTTGACGGAGTGCATGTTGAAACGCTCAGTCGGGATGAAAGAGCGATGTTGCGGCGGCTTTACATGGGTTTTGTCTTTCAGGGATTTAACTTGTTGGCACGGACGACGGCTCTCGAGAACGTGGAATTGCCCCTTTTGTATCGCGGAGCGGCAGCAGAAGAAAGGCATGCGGCTGCGCGTGAAGCGCTGGATCGCGTCGGTTTGCTCAAATGGGAACATCATACGCCGGCAGAACTGTCCGGCGGACAGCAGCAACGTGTTGCCATTGCCAGAGCCATTGTGACGCATCCCTTGCTGCTTTTGGCCGATGAGCCGACGGGAAGCCTTGATAGTCGGCGTAGCGTTGAAATCATGGAGTTATTGAGTGATTTAAATAAAACGGAAGGGATTACGGTCGTGCTTGTGACGCATGAGCCGGAAATGGCGGAGTATGCATCGCGATGCATACGGTGCGTGGACGGAGAAATCGCCAGTGATACGGTTAAGGGAGGAAGCGATGCTTGCTAATGCATTTTTGCTGGCTTGCCGACAGATTTGGCGCAATCCGATGCGTTCATTGCTTACCGTACTCGGCATCGTCATCGGCGTGGCGGCGGTCATTACGATGGTCACGGTTGGGAACGGAACGACGACATCCGTTCGCGAACAGATCGAGGGGTTGGGCGGGAATCAATTGATGCTGATTCCGGGACAGCGAATGGGGCCTGGCGGCTCGGCCGGAGCGCCTTCTTTTAAGTTGACAGATATCCGTGCAATTGAAAATCAGATCGGTGGGGTCGTCTCCGTTGCTCCGGAGGTGACTCGCTCTACCATTGCAGTGGCCGAAGGCAAAAATTGGTCGACAACGATTTACGGGACGACGAACGATTATTTTTCTGCAAACAATCGGGATCTCGCGCAAGGTCGCTATTTTGAAGCCGCTGAAGAAAAGGCAGGTTCCGCTGTCTGTGTAATCGGAGAGACAATCCGAAGAGAACTTTTCGGCGAGGATTCCGAAGTCATCGGAAAAATGTTGCGAATCAAAAATTTTTCTTGTCGAATCGTTGGTCTGTTAAGTGAAAAAGGGACGGCATCCATGGGAGGGGATCGAGACGATGTTGTGATCCTTCCCTTTAATACGGTTGCTCGTCGTTTACTGGGGAGCAATCGAGTCAAGCGACTCATTGTGGCTGTCGACCCGGACAGCGACCGAGAGATGCTTAAGACGTCGCTGCGAGAACTTATGCGGGAGCGTCGGTCTCTTTCCAGTACAGATTCAGACAATTTTCAGATTCTCGACACGGCAGAAATTGCTGAAACGGTGACATCGACGACAAAGGTTCTGACGGCACTTTTGGGAGCTGTTGCAGCCGTGAGTCTGCTTGTCGGTGGTATCGGAATTATGAATATCATGCTCGTTTCCGTGACGGAACGCACGCGTGAAATCGGTGTGCGTCTAGCAATCGGTGCGACCGAGCGAGAAGTTCTGTTGCAGTTTTTGATTGAGTCAATTGTTCTCGGATGTTTGGGCGGATTGCTCGGAATACTGTTTGCGGCAATTGCTTCGTGGGGACTTGCCATGATTTTGCATGTTCCGTTTGCTTTCTACCCCGGAATAAACATCCTCTCTTTCTGTTTTGCCGCATTAACCGGAATCGTTTTTGGATACTTTCCAGCACGCAGAGCAGCCCAACTTGATCCGATTGAAGCTGTTCGGCACGAGTGATACCCTAACTCCCGGATAACTGATCCCTAACGAAGGACTTTAGGCGGGAGCGGGACAGCAAGAAGCAGCGAGAAGAAATCTCGCTGCTTTTTCGTAATCGGACGAACCACCCAAGCGTTACCAGTGCGC
>CAZDVW010000023.1:0-20848 GCA_964509205.1 uncultured Sutterella sp.
GGATATTTTTGATCTATGTCATGCCAAATCTTGAGCAGGTATCTGGGAGTTTGGGGTTAGAGAGCCGCAGCTAAGGCTGACTCGGTGTCTGTAAAGACCTTATCAGCGCCGACCTTCTGGCGAAGGTCAATCAGATTTTGCTTCGGATTGGCAACGACGTAGACCTGTGCGCCCGCATCGTGTTTAATGCCGATTTCATCTTCAAACGCATAAATGCCGGAGATGTCCGAGAAGTTGCACTTCGAAAGATCCAAGACATATTTAGAGGCATTTAAGGCCGAGAACTGGGCGGCCAAATCATAACTGGAGCCAAAGTAGAAACCGCCTAAAACGGTGCAAATCTTGACGCCGTTTCTGTCTTCCACTTCAAGACGTGTCTGACGGTTAACCTGATAGATCAGCGTGAGGCTGGCCAGAACAACGCCGATGCCGACGGCAAAGATGAGGTCGACAAAAACGGTCAGCAAGAAGACGACAACCATGATGAGGATGTCGACTCGCGGGCAAAGCTTGATCTCTTTGAGCATTCTGTAGTCGAGAATGTTAATACCGACGGAAATCAGGATGCCGGCCAATACGCTCAAGGGAACGAAGCAGACGACGCTGTAAAGGCTCACAAGAACCGCAATGAGGAACAAGGAACTCACGACGCCGGAAAGACGTCCCGTGCCGCCGAGCTTGATGTTGGTGACGGTACGCATTGTGGCGCCGGCGCCGACGTTGCCGCAGACGAAGCCGCACAGAGCATTGCCGATGCCCTGACCGATCAATTCACGATTGCTGTTGTGCTTGGTTTTCGTCATGGAGTCGGCGACCAGAGATGTCAGGAGCGAATCAATGCAGCCGAGAACAGCCAGAACAAATCCGTAAGAAAGAATGGTTCCGAGTTGAGCCATCGTCACGTGCGGAATATGAACAGCCGGAAGGCCGGAAGGAACTTCTCCGATCATCGGAACGGCAAGGCCCATGCTGTAGCTGACGGCCGTCAAAACGATAAGGGCCAACAGCGGAGCCGGGATGATGGCATTGATTTTCTTCGGCGTGAGATAAATGATGGCCAAGGCGGCAACGCCCAGGGCTGCGCTTGCCCAGTTAATGTCAATGCTGCTGAGGATCAGGAGACCGTCAACAGGTCCTTTCGGGTTCGGCCCTCCCAACAGGGGCGAGAGCTGCAACAGGATAATAATGACGCCGACGCCGCTCATAAATCCGGAGATCACGGAGTACGGGATGTAGCGGATGAACTTGCCGAGCCGCAGAAAGCCGAAAAGAATCTGGAAAAGGCCGGCAACAATAAAGACGCTTGCGATCAGCTGCAGATTTCCGTTTAACGCAACCACAACGCTCGCTGTTACAACGGTCATCGGGCCGGTTGGTCCGGAAATCTGTGTTTTGGTTCCGCCGAAAACGGCGGCAAAAAAGCTCAAGCAGATGGCTCCGTACATACCGGCTGCTGCGCCGAGACCGGAAGCGATACCGAAAGCAAGACACAAAGGAAGAGCAACGACACCGGCGGTCAAGCCTCCCGTGATGTTGCCTTTGACATTTTGCGTGTACTCGCTAAGTTCACTGGCAATACTCATTTTATTTGTCCTGTGGAATAAGTCTGAAATCCAAAAAATTAAGTTTACTCTGCTTGTGAATTCCGAGACAATAAAAGAGGTGGAAAATTGTGGGAAATACCTATTTTTTTCAATAGAGAAAGGACAGGTGCCTTGTTTTAATCCAGCGGCTTATACCAACCGAAGCGAGTCGATTCCAAAATGGGCTCATGAAGCAGGCTTTGCACGGCGCTCTGGTAGTCAGATTCTGAACGAGCTTTGCAAATAGCCTTCAGATCTTTGGCGGCATCGCCGCCGAAAAGGTTGGACAAAAGAAACCAATATTCCTTCATGCGCATCATGGCGTTTTTTCGACTTCCCCAAGCCTGGGCATATCCTTCAAAAAGCTCTTCGGTAAAAGCTTGAAGTTCTTTCCGATCAGCACGTTTTCCGCCGCGAATTTTTCGAAAAAGCGCCGGATCGGCAATCAGTCCTCTGCCGACCATGATTTGGTCAAGGTTCGGGAAGCGGTTGACGACGGTTTTGTAGTCCTCAGGCGTCACGATGTCGCCGTTGTAGCCGATGGGAATCGGCAGGTTCCCAACGGCTTTTTCAAAGGAGTCAATGCGTGCATGTCCCCGATACTGATCCGTTTTGAGACGGGCATGGACGGTTAAGCGCTTAATGGGAAATTGGCTGAAAATCGCAGAAAGCCGTTCAAATTCGGATTCATCTGACCAGCCGAGCCGTGTTTTGATGCTGATTTGTTCCGGAGCAATCTCTGAGAAAATTTCATTGAGAAATTGTTCCAGTTCGATCGGCGAGCGCAGGAAACCAGCCCCTTTTCCCTTGGCTACCACGGTGCCGGCCGGACAACCGAGGTTAAGGTTCACTTCCGAATAGCCCAAACGAAAGAGGGCTTTGGCTGCCCAAATGAAATCGCCGGAGCGGCGAGTCAGCAGTTGCGGCACGCAAGGAATGCCCTCGTTGACCTCCGGGGCGATTTCGCGCAGTTGCCGTTCGGTAAAGCGCGCTTCTCGTGTGGGTGTGATAAAGGCAATGCCGTACGTGTCGACTGATCCGAAATAGCGGAAATGGAGACGGCGAAAAACAGCGCTCCCGAGACTTTCCATCGGAGCAAAATCCAACGCGATCACGTTTTGCTCCTGGCGGAGAAATCCGGGTAAAGAAATGTCCAAACGATTTTCAAGGTCAATCGCAAAGACGGCCTACTTGATCAGCAGATCTTCCAACGTGCTGCCGGCATTGAGGGCATCGCGAATAAAGAGGGGCATCTTTCCGCGGCCTGTCCAGGTTCTTCCGTCAGCAACGCGATACTTCGGTGCGGCTTTGCGGCGCTGTTTGACGGGTTTAATTTTCTGGATGGTGCTCTTTTGAACAGGGGCAGCAACACCAAACGTCAAATCCGCCGCCTTAAGGGAAAAGATGGAAATCAGTTGATTCACTGTTTCAATGGCTTCTTGGCGAGCCGCTTGCTTTTCAGCCTGAAGGCGGGCTTCTTGATTCGCCAGTCTTTTGAGTGTCTTTACGAAATTCGGAACCATTTTTTTTTGAAATTAAAAGTGTTTTATAAGGAGAGCAGATTAATTATATTAAGAAAATTAAATTTTTATCAAGAATATAATAAATTGACCGATTTTAAAATTAATCGCAATGGTTCTTTAATTTTTATTTTTCCCATTCTGAATAAGGATGAAGCATCAGGGAGACGTTGTAATAACGCGGATCTTCTGAAATATCCTTTCCGACCCAATCGGGTTTTTCAAACGATTCCTCTTCGCTTTCGAGTTCAATTTCTGCAACGACAAGGCCTCGGTTTTTTCCAAAAAATTCGTCAACTTCCCAAATTTTTCCCTTATAGCGGATTTTTGTCCGATTTTTAATGACGGTGTTTTCTTCTCCGATCATATTTAGAAGTTCCGTCGCATCTTTGATCGGAATGGGATATTCGTATTCCGGTCGGATGATGCCGCAAGGGCGTCCTTTGATGGTCAGACGGGCTCGGTTGCCCTCAATGCGCACGCGAACGACGTGTCCGATTTCGTGGCAAAGATAGCCCTGACGATAAAGTTCCGGGGTGCCTAGTTGCCGCCAAAGGTCATTGCGGACTAAAAATTTCCGTTCAATTTCTTGAGCCATAGTCGCTGAATTCCGAAGAAAAAAAGACGGCGGAAAATTCCGCCGTCTCGTTACATTACGTCACCAAGAAGAGAAAATCTCTTCAAGTTGAAAGGTCGATTAAAGCTTCGGACCGCTCTTTTCGAGTTCGGCGCACTTGGCGTTCGCCGTGAACTTCTTGAAGTTCTTCTGGAACGCAGCTGTCAGCGTGCGAGCCTTCGCATCCCACTGGCTTGCATCAGCGTAGGTGTTGCGCGGATCAAGGATCTTCGTCTCGCAGCCGGGAAGTTCGGTCGGAACTTCGAGGTTGAAGTACGGGATCTTCTTCGTTTCGGCCTTGGCAATGGAACCGTCAAGGATGGCATCGATGATTGCGCGCGTATCCTTAATGGAGATGCGCTTGCCCGTGCCGTTCCAGCCCGTGTTCACGAGGTAAACCTTGGCGCCGGCCATGTTGATCTTGCGAACGAGTTCTTCGGCGTACTTCACCGGGTGCAGAGAAAGGAACGCTGCGCCGAAGCAAGCAGAGAACGTCGGTGTGGGTTCCGTAATGCCGCGTTCGGTACCGGCAACCTTCGCTGTAAAGCCGGAGAGGAAGTAGTACTGAGCCTGGTCGTTGTCGAGGATCGAAACCGGGGGAAGAACGCCGTAGGCATCAGCCGTCAGGAAGATAACCTGCTTGGCATGAGGACCCTTGCTGATCGGCTTCACAATGTTGTTGATGTGGTAGATCGGGTAGGAAACACGGGTGTTTTCCGTGGCGCTGCGGTCATGGAAATCAGGCGTTCCGTCTTCCTTCACAATCACGTTCTCAAGGAGGGCGTCGCGGCGAATGGCGTTGTAGATGTCAGCCTCGGCTTCCTTGTTGAGGTCAATGACCTTCGCATAGCAACCGCCTTCGTAGTTAAAGACGCCTTCGTCGTCCCAGCCGTGCTCGTCGTCGCCGATCAGCAAACGCTTCGGATCGGCAGAAAGCGTTGTCTTGCCTGTTCCGGACAGACCGAAGAAGATGGCCGTGCTCTTTCCTTCCTTGTCGGTGTTGGCCGAGCAGTGCATGGAGGCGATGCCGCGCAGCGGGTTGAAGTAGTTCATGATCGAGAACATGCCCTTCTTCATTTCGCCGCCGTACCAGGTATTGAGAATGACCTGTTCGTTCGTGGCGAGGTTGAAGACAACAGCAGTCTCGCTGTTCAGACCGAGTTCCTTGTAGTTTTCAACCTTGGCCTTGGAAGCCGTGTAAACAACGAAATCGGGCTTGCCGAAGTTGGCCAGTTCTTCCTGTGTCGGACGGATGAACATGTTGCGGACGAAGTGAGCCTGCCAGGCCACTTCCATGATGAAGCGAACCTTCAAGCGGGTGGCTTCGTTGGCGCCGCAGAAGGCATCCACGACAAACAAACGCTTGCCGGAAAGTTCTTTGACGGCGAGGTCCTTAACGGCATTCCATGTGGCTTCCGTCACGGGCTTGTTGTCGTTCTTGTATTCGTCGCTTGTCCACCAAACGGTGTCCTTGGAGGCGTCGTTCTTGACAAAGAACTTGTCTTTCGGAGAGCGGCCCGTGTAAACGCCGGTCATCACGTTGACGGCGCCGAGCGTGGTCACGCGGCCGGCTTCATAGCCTTCCAAACCGGGTTTTGTTTCTTCGGCGAAAAGCGTGTCATAGTCAGGGTTGTAGATAATCTCCGTGTTACCGGTGATTCCATACTGGGACAGGTCAATTTTTGTCATAGTTTTTTAGTAGTTAAAGAAAAAATTAAAACTCAGCGACACAAAAATCAGGAGATATTTTGCTCGCCGGGTCTCCAAAAGAATCCGCCGTATTTTAATGCGAACCCCGCGGTTTGTCTGCTTTCGGAAACAAAAAAGTTTAAAGAGACTTTTATCCCTTGTCTCTGTTGTTTTATTTGTGTTTTTTTGTAACCTTGTCGGTTACTTCACGGGGGACTTTTCGGGAAATTCGCACAGCGTTCGAATCGGACAGGTTCCGCAGGATGGATTCCGTGCCTTGCAGCAATACCGTCCGTGAAGAAGCAGCCAGTGGTGAACGTCTCTCAGGTATTCCTGGGGCGTGCATTTCTGCAGCTTTTTTGAGACTTCCTGCGGTGTCTTCCCGGGAGCAATTCCCGTACGGTTCGAAACGCGAAACACGTGTGTGTCAACGGGGACGGTCGGATGTCCGAAAGCGACATTGAGGACGACGCCGGCAGTTTTTTCTCCGACGCCCGGCAAAGAGACGAGGGCATCGAAATCTTCCGGCACTTCGGAATGAAAGTCTCGAATCAAAATGTCGCAGGCGGCCACGATGTGTTTGGCCTTGTTGCGGAAAAGACCGATGGTTCGGATAAAGGGTTCCAATCCTTCAACGCCGAGAGCGACAATGGCTTCGGGCGTAGCCGCTGCGCGAAAGAGTTTTTCCGTGGCAATGTTGACGCTCTTGTCGGTGGCTTGAGCTGACAGCATGACGGCGACAAGCAATTCAAACGGGTTTTTGAAATTTAATTCGCTTTTGGCATCAGGCCACTCGGCGGCAAGCCGGCGAAATATTTCAATCCGTTTACTTTGGTTCATGCGTCTTCTCCGATTTGGCTCTGGCAAGCGACATAACGTCGGCAATCAGACTTTTTTTGGAAAGAGAGGCTTTTTCTGCCTGTGCTCTTAACTGCGCTTGTTCTTTTTCTTTGCGTAAGAGCACGAGGCGATGGGCACGGCGGGCGCGCCGGGCATCTTCAGGCGTCCACTCGCGCCCCGGCTCAAACAAGTCGATGCAGTCCATCGGACAGGCGGGAATGCACAAAGCGCAGCCTGTGCAGTCAGAGTCGATGACGGAAAACAGATGTTTCGGAAGCCCTGTTACGGCGGCAACCGGGCAGACTTGAGCGCAGATTCTGCAGCCGATGCACTGATCCGGACGAATGCGTGCAATCGCAAACGGCATTTCTCGTCCGTAGTCCGGATCCAAAGCGATTGGCTCGACCGAAAGGGCGGCCGCAAGCCGGGCAATGGTTTTCTTTCCGCCCGGAGCGCAACGGTTGATTTTGGCCTCGCCCCGCAAAAGAGCCGCTGCGTAATTGGCACAGCCGTCAAAGCCGCATTGACGGCATTGCGTCTGCGGCAAAATTTGTTCGAGCTGTTCGAGAGTCGGGGCCATTCTGTTGTTGATCTCAGCGCTTCAGATACTTGAGCTTTCCTTTGACGCCGCGCCACTGATCCGCATCATCCGGGGCGGGCTTGCGCCGCGTAATCGAGGGCCATTGCTGCGCAAGTTCCGCATTCAGCGCAATGAATTCTTTCTGATCGTCCGGAACATCCTCTTCGGCAAAAATAGCGGCTTCGGGGCACTCAGGAATACAGACGGCGCAGTCAATGCATTCGTTGGGATCGATGACAAGAAAGTTCGGGCCTTCGCGGAAGCAGTCTACCGGACAAACATCCACGCAATCGGTTCTTTTGCAACCGATGCAGGCTTCGCAAACGACGTGTGGCATGAAAAATCTCCTTCAATAACAGCAAGACGGGTATGTGCTTCAATGGGTCTCAGCCTGTCGGCGATCATATCGGCAAAAAGTTAACTTGGGTCGTTTTTCGTCGGCAGGCAACTCCTGCAGAACGCAACGGGTCCACTCGTTCTCAGATAAATGCGGGAAAAAGGCATCCGCTTCGGGCGAGGCATCAATCTCCGTGACCCAGGCGCTGGAGACAATTCCGAGTTCAAGCGCTTGGCGATAAAGCTGAGCCCCTCCGATAATGAAGACTCGCGGGGCATCGGCCACGAGAGCGAGAGCCTCCTGAATCGACTTGGCGCACAGGACGCCTGTAGCGTGAAACGCAGCCTCTCGCGAAAGAACGATGTTGGTTCTTCCGGGCAAAGGACGGCCGATTGACTCCCAGGTTTTTCTTCCCATCAGAACCGGACATCCCATTGTGGTTTGCTTGAAGTGTTTAAGATCTTCGGGAAGATGCCAAGGCATTTTCCCATTCAGTCCGATGGCGCCGTTTTTGCCGCAGGCGACGATCAATTCAATGCGCATCATGTTTTACACAGCGATCGGGGCTTTAATCGTCGGGTATGGGTCGTAGCCGACAATCTCAAAGTCTTCGAATCGGTAATCAAAAATCGAGTTCGGTTTGCGGTGGATGACCAGTTTCGGATAAGGATGCGGTTCGCGTGAAAGCTGCAGCTGAACCTGCTCGAAGTGATTCTTGTAGATGTGGCAGTCGCCGCCGGTCCATATGAATTCGCCCGGCGTCAGGTTGCATTGCTGAGCCATCATGCAGGTCAGCAGCGAGTAACTTGCAATGTTAAAGGGAACGCCGAGGAAAATATCGCACGAGCGCTGATACAACTGGCAGGACAGTTTTCCGTTGCAAACGTAAAACTGAAAAAGACAGTGACAGGGCGGCAAGGCCATTTTGTCGACTTCGCCGACATTCCAAGAACACACGATCAACCGCCGGCTGTCCGGGTTGTTTTTAATCTGGTCAACGACGTTCGAAATCTGATCGACGTGTCGGCCGTCGGCCGTCGGCCAGCTTCTCCATTGAACTCCGTAAACCGGCCCGAGATCGCCGTTTTCGTCTGCCCATTCATCCCAAATGGTGACTTTGTTGTCATGCAGATACTTGATGTTGCCGGATCCCGACAGGAACCAGAGCAGTTCGTGAATGATGGAGCGTAGATGCAGTTTCTTTGTTGTGACAAGCGGAAAACTTTCAGAAAGATCAAACCGCATTTGGTAGCCGAATAATGAACGCGTTCCTACGCCTGTTCGGTCGGATTTGTCCGTTCCTTGTTCAAAAACGGTGCGCATGAAAGTTTCGTATTGGTTGTGCATCGCCATCCTCCAATGAAGAGGGGTGAATTTTAGTCTATTGACGGGTCGGGAACGTTACGCGCCGATTGCCCTAATTAACCGGAAGATTCTTCAAAAGACGGAAAAACAGAATCGTCAGATGGTAGAAAACCGGCGCCGAGAAAATTAAAGGCGCAAAACGCTCAAGGCTTCCGCGTCCGATATAGAGTTCGCCTTCCCAACTCTTGGAGCCAAGGCTGCGCTTAATCGTGCTGATGACGATATCGCCCATGACGCAGGAAAGAACAATGGCAAATGAGTAAAGAGCGACCTGATAAAGGCGGAACGGCGTGAGCCAGTAAAGAGAAAGTCCGACCAAAAAGGCACACAGACACCCGACGGTGATGCCCTTGACGGTTTTGTGCGGATTCATTTTGAGCGCTTTGCCTCCGAGAGCCGAACTGGCCAGCACGGAGAAAAGGTCTGCACAGAATGTCACCATGAGGTAAAACAGCAACATCAAGGCGCCCGACGAGTTGTAGCGTTCGAAACGGGCAAAATCGAGCGTTGCTATGGCCGGAGCGTGGCTGACGCAAAACACGCAAATCATGAGACCCCACTGAACCTTTGCAACGCGTTCAAGAAAGCGTTCCGTGTCGTTGCCGATGGCCGCAATGACCGGAAGCAACAAAAAGATGTACACCGGAATAAAGAGCGTGAAGTACGGCATCAGGTTGAAATACACCAAGGCGTACTGAGCGGGGATAATCAGGTAAAAGGCAATGACGAGTACCCAGTGATCGCACGGGCGGATCGGCGTGAGCGCAATGAACTCGCGCAACAAGAAAAACGACAGGATGGCAAAGATAACGACAAGCGTTGTTTGTCCGAATCCCCAGGCAACGGTAAAAATAATGACGAGCCACCAACCCATGCGTACGCGAGAATTGGCAATGGCAAGACGAAAGGTCTGTTCGGGGGTTTTCGCTCGTCCCGCCGCCCAGAGGCCGTAGATTGTCGCGGCGGCCATCAAAACGATGAGAGCCGTCAGAATGATGAGATATCCTTGCTGGAGATCAATGCCGAGCCGCATCATAAGGCAACCTCTGCTAAATCGACGACAGCCTGGCGAGCACGCGTCAGGAAGTCTGTTTTCAGATCGGAAGCGCTGTGTTCGAGCGGAGCTCCGAAGTGCACGGAACAAACGGTCGGAACGGGAATGTAGGTTCCCTTCGGCAGAGACCGGTGCAGATTTTCAATGTAAACCGGGATCAGTTCAACGTCAGGGAAAGAGCGCATCAGTCGCCACAGACCGCTCTTAAACTCGCTCGGAAGTTCCTGCGGACGCCGCGTTCCCTCCGGGAAAATAATAAGCGAATCGCCTTCTTGGAGCGCTTCTTTCAGCGGGGCGAGCGGATCGGCTCTTTCTGCGCGGGTACGGTCAACCAGCACGACATTGAGTTCTTTCATGGCCAGCCGGCGCCGAATGAGTCCTTTCGTCCAGTAGTCTTTGGCGGCGACAGGACGCGTTGTCTGCCGAAGTGCTCCGGGAAGAGAAGACCAAATAACGATTGTGTCGAGGTGACTTGTATGGTTGGCAAAATAGATGCGCTGTTTGCGCGTCGGAGCTGATCCGTGCCACTGCGGGTAGGCTCCCACCAAAAGGCGAGTTGCCCACACAATCGGAGTCATCAGATGAAACTGGAACAAGGGCGGTCTCCAAAGATCCGTTAGGAACGGTGAAATTATATCGATGCCGTCAAGGAGAATCCGTACCGGATTCGTTAGTCTGCGTTGTCTCTTTTTTCAGAATCTTTTCAATCACGGGAGCGGCAAGGGGTCCTGTAATCGAATATTCTGTCGTTAAAAGGGAATTGAGCGGTTGGCTCAGAAGCCATTGCCCGAAATAAGCGCCCAGGCCGATCGCCGGGTTAATGATGGCAAGCGGCAGCGAAGCGGCGCCGACATTAATTTTCGGAATCACCACGGCTCGGGCATTCAGCTGAGACTGGGACATATCGGCCGATCCTGAAAGCGTGATGGCAGCCTTCGCGCCGTCTAACTTCAGATTGTCGCTGGTGAGAACGCCGTCGGCGATGGAGAGATCTCCCGTAAACGAATCAAACGTAAATCCTGTGTGCGACAGGTCAAAAAAGTCGAAGGTCAGCTGCTTGATGAGCGACTGGATCGAAACAAGAGAAAGCAGGGCACCGCCGACGCCTAAGTCGGTTTGCTCAAGCAGACCGCGGGTCATATTCACGGTGGCCGTTCCCTGTAAAGTGTTCGTTGCCGGATTCCACGGAGAACCTTGCCAGAAGAGATTGGCATCAATGCTGCCGGCTCCTTTCCCTAAGATGCCTTCATGACCGAGTCGCTTCAAAAGGCTTCCGGCGTTGACCAATTCCAGTTTGGCCTGAAGACTCGTTGTTCCGTCTGCGGCCCACTCCCCGTTGGCCGAGAGGCTGGCGTCCGGGTTGAGTATGCTGAGCCGATCAATTTTCCAAGACACTCCGCGTTCTGAGCTGAAAGTCGAAGCAGAAAGCGACAGAGAACCGATGTCGGCATCCTGGTACGAAAGATCCGTAATGTCGAGTTCAATCGAAGGACGCGTGGTTTTGTTTTCGGCGATTGCCGCTGACTCAATAAATTTCTGTTCAAATGTTTTCGGAATGTGATAACGAGAGAATTGCGCGCGAATGTGTCCGGAGTGCCCGCGTCGGAAATCCCACGTCAGGATTCCGTCGGCTTCGCGGCTTGCAATGGAAAAGTTCCAGGTTTCTTTTCCCAGCCAGCGTGCTCTGCCTTTGAGATCGGTGAGGCGGATTTCATCAAAGACGAACTCGCCGGTTTCATAGCGAATGCTCTGAAGCGACATAGGAGAGGTTTGCGCACTCTGTGCCGCGTCCTTTTTGTTGGCCGCAATCAATTCGGAAACCAGTGCGTCCCAGTCGCGATAATGGATTTTCGGTGTCTGGATATCTAAGGTCAGACCGGAATTCGGAAGACCGACTTTCTTGCCGATTCCAACGGCTCCGAGCGAGGTGACGGGCGGGTTTTTGCCCGGCAGTTGCAGTATGAGATCAACCTTGTCCGAGCAGGTCAGCCTTAAAAGATGCCCGTTTTTCTCTTTGAGCGTCAGAGGCACAAAACTGAATGTGCTCGGCCAGGCTTCCTCTTCTTTTTTCGAGAGAGGTGCCGGGAAAGAACTCTTGACGCCGACAAGGTCTGTTGAAGCGGTTACAGAGACTCCCTTGGCGGGAGCAATTTCAATGCCGACGGAGAAGTCGGTTTCGCCGTCCAGCCGCGAGAACAAGGTCTTAACAAGTTCCGTGTCGGTAAAGAAAACCAGTTTCTTCGGATCAATTTTTCCGGAAGCATCGATGCAAATGCTGTTTTTCGAATTGGTTCCGACGCGGATGTCAATTGGACTGCCGAGAGCCGTGGCAGAAAGCGTGTCCGTGCTTGCACCGGATTCCGTAAAAGTTAAGTTTCCGTTGATGGCTGTAAGCGGCGGAACCGGCCACTGCATATCCAAAGCGTTTTCTTGGAAATTAAGCCGTCCTTTCACACGCGTGTTTTTGGTGCCTTTTAACGGAATTTCCAGTTGCAAATCCAAGGCAGCGTTTCCTTTCGAAACGGCTCCGTCAAAGGCATGTCCGAGCATGGCGCCGACCGGGCTCTTTTTGAGGTAGCGGCTCATTGCGGCGAGTTCGCTTTGTACTCTGGCATCAATCGTTAAGACAGTTTCTTCGGCTCCCATGTCAGGGATGACGGCAAGGACATTTTTGCCGATGGCTCCGAGCGTCTCAGCCGACTGCGCCAGAATGTGCATGCCCGAGCCTTCAAATTTCAAATCGGCATTGATTTCGGAAACAACCGGCCAGATGAGTCCTGTTTCCCAGTTTCCGTTTTCCGGACGATCGCTCGGCGGTGCAAAATCAAGCAGACCTTTTGTCAGGTGTGCCGTCGCAAGAAAATGCCCTTTTTGTTTCTCAAACCCATTCCAGGGGAAATCTTTCAAGGCACCGCGCAAAATGAATTTTCCGTCCTGTGCGATGCCGCCTCTTAAGGCTCCTTCAAGCCAATGGCGCGTTCCTTGGGAGAGCGTTGTCGGCATGTATTTCCAGGCGCTCGCAGCAAGCAAGTGCTCAATGCGCCCTTCAACATCAATGACCCCGGCAACCGAGTCAGTCGCCTTCCAATCGCCGGATGCGCTGAAACCGATGTCGGCGTTGGAAAAGACTAAGTTTGAAAATTTGACGGTCAGCGGGGACGATGCGTCGGCAGTTGACCATGCGACTTTGCCGGAAAGTTTCTGAACGGGAATATCCTCCGATTCAAAAAGCCCCGGGAAAGAGAGTTCGGAAGCTTTTTTCAGCGTCAGAGCGCCGGACCGGGGATTGAGTCGGACGGCTCCCGTTAGGCCGCTGAAGCCGGGTTGTCCGATGCGGTCAGTTTGCTTTTGAGCGAGCAGGCCGAGATGGGAGAAGTCAGCACTGAAATTCCAATTTTTGGGTGTTTTATACGAACCGTCCCAGGAGAAAAAGACATTGCGAAGCGTTCCGCGCGGAGCGTAGCGCTTGATCGGATCTTTGACGTCGGCTGTGACGAGATCCGTTTCGAGTAAGGTCTGCGCCAGTGAGTTAAGGTTTAACCGAGAAAGGGAAAGTTCTCCCGCCAGGGTATCTGTCTGATCCTCAGTAAGAGTCAGCATCAGCGATCCGGACAACGGGCCAACAAAACGCTTGGTTGTTGTTTCCAGTGCCAAATGATGGAAATCAAGATTCAAATCCTGATTGCGGCGAAGAGCCTTGATTTGGGCTTCTAAACGACGGGCGGTAATCGGATTGGGCTCTCCGGGGACTTGCGCTCGGATGTCTTCAAGCAAAAGATCCGTTGAGACCGAAGAGAGCATTCCGTCTCGGAAAGAAACCCAAATTTCGCCGTTTGCTGTGCCGGATTGAACGGGGTTGTTTGGCAGCCAAGGTCCTGTCCGAGTCAGATTAAAGGCATCGAGTTTTGTGTAAAAGTCCCAAGCCCACGTTTTCCAATTTCCCGAAAATCCGGCAAGAGGTTTCTTTAAACGCGCTCGGAAATCGACAGCTTGGCCGAGAAGATCGGCTTGAAGCCCGAAGTTCCAGTGACTCAGGTGAGGATGAAACGAAACATTGAGTTTTTTTAATTCAATCGTTTCAGCCGGCTCTTTGCGTTTGTCGACAAGGCTGATCGTTGCATTCGTCACATCAATCCGACCTTGATGACTCAGCAGCGTCAGCAACGTATTGTCGGAAACCGAATTCGGAGAAGGTTCCAGATCAAATTCAAAACCGGCCACTTCAAATTTGGTGTCCGTCAGCTGTTGGATGCTGACCGCGGCGTCAATGATGTCAAGAGACTTAAAGGCAGGTTTTCCGAGAAGACTTTGCCAGTAAAAGGAGGCATCCACGCGCGGCAAATGCAGTTCTGTTTGCGTGGCGTGCTTTTTCAGGGTGACGTCCTTCAGAGCCAGGCGCGGCCAGACTCTTTCCCAACTCGGTTCAATCTTGCCGATTCTGACTTCGGCGTTGATCGCACTCGAGACAATTTGCTCGATGCGTGCGTTGTAGTCATCAATCTTCGGAAAAATGACGTAGCGCGTTACGAGGATCAGGCCGGCAAGAACAATGACGGACGTTGTGAGAGTCCAAAACGCGGCCAACAGGGAAAACCTGAGTGCAGGACGACGGCACACGAAATGACAGACAGCGTCTGAAAACAACGAAAAGCGTCCCTGTTGTCTCAAAATAGATCAAACTCCAACGCAGGATTCTCGGAAAAAACACAAACCCTGAAACGCCGAGGGGCTGTTTCAGGTACCATTACCGAACACTCTAGCACAGGAAAAGCACGAAAGAGGATTCATGCAAAAGCGGCTGACTTTGGAACAAATTCCCCGTTTTTCTCTTTTTGTGAGAAGAACGATCGAACAAATTGCATCTCAAACCGGGGAAACGGTCGAAGAAATCGCAACGCGTTATGCGCAAAAACTTCCTGACCGACAGCACATGTCGGATCGTCTTTTCGGGTGTCAAACCAGTTTGGAGCTCGGGCGCCAAATGCGCATTCTTCGTCGAGATACGCTTTTGAGCATTGCGCTTTGCGACATCTCCGGGCGGTGCGGTTACGAAGAGGTTGTCGCCTGTATGAGTGCTTTAGCAGAGACTTGCGTGAAGGCAACCGTCAAAGTTTGTTCCGCAGAGTTGGCTTTGCGATTCGGAGTGCCGACAAACGATCGCGGACAGCCGGAGGATCTCCTTGTTGTTGCAATGGGCAAATTGGGCGGGGAGGAACTCAATGTCAGTTCGGACATCGACCTTGTGTTTGTGTACGACGAAGCCGGAAAGACCAGCGCCTGGGGAAGTTTCTCTTCGCCTTCGCGATCAATCAGTAATCATGAGTTTTTTGAGCGGCTTGCCAGACGCATCATTCCGTTGTTGAATCAACCTCAGGAAGACGGCTTTGTTTTTCGTGTGGACATGCGCTTGCGCCCCTTCGGCGAGAGCGGTCCGATTGTTGTCAGTTCCGAGATGCTCGAGGAATACCTTTACACGGAAGGACGGGATTGGGAGCGATTTGCCTGGCTTAAGGCGAGAGTCATCAATGAGGCGGTTTTCTCGGCTCCGGAAGATTTTGCGCAAGCATGCGGATCGCTTTATGCACTGATTCAGCCGTTCGTGTACAGAAAATATGTTGACTTCGGAGCCCTTAATGCCTTAAGCCGCGTCCATGAGATGATCCGCACGCAAACGGTTCGCCGGGAACTCGACCGAGAACCCGGAGTCAACGTGAAGCTCGGCCGCGGCGGAATCCGCGAAATTGAATTTATCGTTCAAACGTTTCAAGTGATGCGCGGCGGCCGCGAGCCGGCTTTGCGCGGACGGCAAACTCTGGCCATGCTTGAAACGGCGGTGCAGACCGGGTGTCTTGAATCGTCGGCGGCGGAAAAACTCAGCCGCGGCTACGTTTTCCTTCGAAACGTCGAACACGCGCTGCAGTATGTGGACGATAAACAGACGCATTTTCTAACCGATGACAAAGACGCTCATGACCGCATTGCAGCCATGCTGGGTTTGGAGACGACAGAGTTAAATTCTCGCTTGGAGGCAATTCGAGAATTTGTCGGCCGCACCTTTGAAGACATCTTCGATACGAAGGATGCGACTTTAGAACGAGAAGGCTGGCCTGTCGGATGGAGGCTGGGTGATGAAGCGGCCTGTTTGTCTTTGGAGGAAAAACTCAAAGAGCTTGGATTTTCCCGTTCCGACGAATTGGCTCGGCGGATTTGTCAGAGTCTGACGAATCGAGTTTTGACGCGAAATCCGGAAGCGCGGGATCAATTCGCTTTCTTTTTAATGACGCTGGCTGAAAATTCTCGCAAATGGTCCGAGGATGTCGGTTCTCAAACAAGTGCCGATGTCCTTTTTGAGCGTTACTTGGGATTGCTGGAAATTATTGCCGGACGCCCGACCTACATCACGCTGCTGAATCAGTACCCGAGAGTGGCGGAGAAGGTGGCAAAAATTCTTGTTTCCAGCCGCTGGGCATCGCTTTTTCTTTATGAGCATCCGTTGCTTTTAGATGAACTCGTCAGTTCGCGCGAAAATCGATTCGCCAATTTCTCAGAAGAGGATTGGTTCGTTTGGGAAAAAGAAGTCAAAGAAAAACTCAGTGAGTTTTCTTCCGATATTGAGGCGCTTCTCAACGTGTTGCGTGACGCCGCACACATTGCGGTATTTCGTTTGCTCGTTGCCGATCTTCAGGGGAAATTTACCGTCGAGCGCATGGCCGATCAGCTCTCAGCTCTGGCCGATGCCGTGTTGCGCATTGTGTTGGAAATTGCTTGGGAGGCAACGCCTTCTCACCATCGGGAAAAACCGCAGCTCGCCGTGATCGGCTACGGAAAGCTCGGCGGTAAGGAACTCGGATATGCCAGTGATCTGGATCTTGTGTTTCTTTACGAGGACGATGCTGCCGATGCCGCTTCAATTTATGCGCGGTATGTGCGCAGAGTGATTAATTGGCTGACGGCTCAAACGAGTTCCGGAAAACTGTACGCTGTGGATACGCGATTGCGTCCGGAGGGAGAGGACGGGCTCTTGGTCTGTAGTTTCGAGCACTTTAAAAACTATCAGAACGAGTTAACGAGCGGCGCCTGGGTTTGGGAGCATCAGGCCCTGACGCGAGCACGTTTCTGTGCAGGAGATGCCCGAATCGGAGAACAGTTTGAAAAAGAGCGGATTCAGATTCTTCGTTGTCCTCGGGAGAAGAAAACCGTCTGCAGGGAAGTCGTTGCGATGCGAAAAAAGATCCTGGAAAGTCGAAAAAACACCTCGGGACTTTTCGATCTGAAAAGAGATCGCGGCGGCATGGTCGACGTCGAGTTTGCTGTTCAAACGCTTGTGCTTACGGAGTCGTTCCGATATCCGGAGCTCACGAAGAATCTCGGAAATTCGGCCTTGCTCGAGATTGGAGCCAAACTGGGACTGATTGATGCCGATTTGGCCGATCGTGCCGCAAAGGCCTATCGGAAGTACCGAAACATTCAAAGACTGACCCGGCTCAATCTCGGAGAGAATGCTCCCGTTCGAGTCGAGCCGGAAAGCGTGCGGCTTGAACGGGAGGCTGTTTGCGAACTCTGGAGTGCCGTGCTTGGGACGGATGAGCCGAGTGCTTGATCGATTCTATCAATGGACGGGTTCGGCAATTTACTGTAACGGTAGAGGAACGCGCAAATTCACAAAATACACTCGGCGACTGGTTCCCGAGTGTGCGTGCGATTGCGCAGTGGGCAGGAGATAAAACTGCGGGTTCCTGGGTTATTACGGCGTATGTAAATCAACGGCGTGTAGAGAAGACCTCGGACTCTCAATCCAATATGGTCGCGACTGAGACTCAGGAGAGCGGTGGATTAACGCTCTCGCCCGAGGCAAGTCATAGCCTAAATCAAAGCACAGAAAGTTTCCAAAAAGATATTAGCTCCGTATCACAAAAAACACTCGGCGACTGGTTCCCGAGTGTGCGTGCGATTGCGCAGTGGGCAGGAGCCAACCGTTCGACATTCCTCCACGAAACGGGGCACATGTTCCTTGACATGCGTGTGCGGATTGCCCGCGACCTGGCGGTAAAGCGAGCATCGGGAGCCGAACTCACGCAAGGCGAGAAGCACCTGCTGGAGACAGCAGAATTGACGATGAAGTGGCTCGGCACAGACCTGGAGAGTTTTGCCAACATGACAACTGACCAACAGCGTCCGATGCACGAGAAGTTTGCTCGGACGTATGAGGCCTACATCATGGAGGGACACGCTCCGAGTTCGGCATTGACGAAACTCTTTCGCTCGTTCTCCAATTGGCTCGTGGGTGTTTATTGAGCCGTGGCCAATATCCCTGAAGCCGAGATCAATCCCGAAGTACGAGAACTCTTTGACAGTTTGCTTGTGGCCTCGACGGAAGTGGAAGCGGCACGTCAACGACGTGCGCAGTTCGAGCGATACAACGATCCGATTGAATCCGGCAACGGATGCTACCGCCCAGGGTTCTGACAAAAGCGGTGCTACGCAATCCAGACCTACACGAACCCGTCCCGGATTGGGAGCCGTTGCAACTGATTCGCTGACCATTTTAGAGCAATCGGTACTTACAAGTAAAGCGCTACGTCAAATTGGCTTAGAAAGGAAGCTGTTTAGTCCGATACAGCCGAGGCACTTACCCCAAGGCACTATCGGCGACTGGTTCCCAAGTGTGCGTGCAATTGCGCAGTGGGCAGGAGCCAATCGCTCCACATCTCGAGGCACTGGCTAGAGCGGATCGGCAAGTCCCGAGTGGCGCATGAGCGCATCAATTTTCGGAGCCCGACCGCGGAAGGCCTTGAAACTATCAATCGCATCGCGTGTGCCGCCGACGGCCAGAACTTCGTTGAGCCAGCGCTGTGCGGTCTCTTTGTCAAAAAGTCCGTTTTCTTCGAAAGCGGAAAAGGCGTCTGCCGAAAGCACTTCAGCCCACTTGTAACTGTAGTAGCCCGCGCTGTAGCCTCCGGCAAAGATGTGTGAAAAGCTTTCGCCGAAACGGTCATACGGCATGCAGTCTGTGACGGAAACTTCCGAACGAACTTCGCTCAAGACCTTTTGGAAGTCCGGAATCTTTTCTGTGTGAATTCGCATATCGAAAAGAGCAAATTCGAGTTGTCTCAGGCAGAAAAGGCCGGACTGAAAATTCTTTGCCGCAAGCATTTTTTCGTAGAGAGCCCGCGGAAGTTTTTCTCCGGATCCTCTCTTTTCAGAAATCGATTCGAGTGTTTCGAAGTTCCACGTCCAGTTTTCCATAAATTGGCTGGGCATTTCGACGGCATCCCACTCAACGCCGTTGATTCCGGATAGGTCCGCAACGTCAACGCGCGTAAGCATGTGCTGCAGGCCGTGTCCGAATTCGTGAAAGATGGTCGAGACCTCATCGTGCGTCAGGTAGGAGGGTTCATCGCCGATCGGAGGCGTGGAATTGCAGACAAGGTAGGCAACCGGCGTAATCAAACTTGCGTCCGGGAGTTTTTCCCGATCTCGGGCGCTGTCCATCCAAGCACCGCCTCGCTTCCCGGAACGCGCATAAAGATCCGTGTAAAAGCGCGCAATTAAGTTTCCTTCGGCGTCTTTGACGTGGTAAAAACGAACGTCCGGATGCCAAACTGGGGCGTGAGCCGGTTCGATCCGAATCGCGAAAAGACGCTCAGCCAATTCAAATAGCCCCGAAAGAACTTTGGGAAGCGGAAAATAGTCACGGACTTCTTCAGCGTTAAAGCAGTAACGCGACTCACGAAGTTTTTCAGAAGCGTAGTTGCGATCCCAGGGGAAAAGAGGCGAAAGCTTCAGTTTTTCTGAAGCAAAGTCTTCCAGTTCTTTTTTGTCGCGCAGGCCGTACGGACGGGCACGGTCAGCCATGTCTTTCAAAAAGGCGATGACGGCTTGCGGGCTTTCCGCCATTTTTGTCGCCAAAGAAACTTCCGCATAATTGGCAAATCCGAGAAGGGAGGCTTCTTCCTCGCGCAACGTCAAGAGTTTCCGAATAATGGGTGCGTTATTGCGTTCTTTGGGTCCTAAATCCGAGGCGCGCGTTGAATAGGCTTTATGCAGTTCGGCGCGCAGTTCCCGATCGTCGGCATACCTTAATATTGGCAGGTAGTTTGGAAGAGTCAGTCCGATCCGATATCCTGTTTTCCCGGCGTCTGCCGCCTGTTTTTGATAAAGCTTCAAAACACTTTCAGGAATTCCCGAAAGCCGAGAATCATCAGGCAGATCCAGTGCGAATGCATCGGTAGCATCCAGCAAGTTTTGACTAAAACGCTGCGAGAGTTGCGCCTCTTCCTGAGCGATCGCCTTCAGGCGCGCTTTTTTCTCCGGGGGCAGTTCTGCGCCGCTTAAACGAAAATCGCGGATGGCTTGTTTGACAACGCGTTGTTTCTGCGCATCGAGTGCAGAAAAATCATCGCTTTGTTCGATGGCCTTGTATTTGGCGAATAACTTTTCATTCTGCGAAAGGTTGACGGCAAGCAGAGTAACAGCTTCAATGTTGTTCTCGTAAGCCTCTCTCCAGGCTTTTGAATCCGTCACTCCCATGAGATGGGTGACCGCACCCCAAGCGCGCTGCATGCGTGCATGAACGCGGTGCAGGGGCTCAACGACGCTTTCCCACGTTGCGGGAGTTTCCTCGCGTGTGACCTGTTCCAGTGTTGTTTCCACATCGTGCAGTAAAACGCGGACGGCTTCGTTGACGCAGGACGCATTGATGAGACCAAAATCAAGGAGATCGCCTTGATCGATTAAAGGATTTGTCATAGTTCAATTGATTCAAAGTCGGCTGTAACGGTAAAACTTTCAGGAGCAAAAGTTTAGCGTGGAAGTGCGTCAAAATTTGTATGGAGCCCTGAGTTCATTTTGTGAACTTGATCCTTAAAAGGGAGTATCAATTTCGTTTGAGAAACGAATCGAACCGTTTCTTGAAGAGACGAAAAGAGCTGTTGAGAAATCAGATTCGCTAGTGAGACCGCATAACACCCTCTTTAAACGGGCGAAGGTAGCTCAAAACTCTATGTTTCTCCGTTGCATTGCCGCCACGTTTGCCCAATGCTCATATCACCTGCCAGTCACAACACTGGTGGTGTGACGTGAGTATTGGGGTAGAATGCATGCAGGGAGTAGGGATATCCTGTTGTTTCGTCACGAGTTCGGTCAGGGGAGATTGGGACTTTTTGGATGGAATAATCTGTTCGGAAAAGAAAGATGAAATATCATCGTAGTTCTCCCCCCCCCCCCACCCCCCCCCCCCTCCACCCCCCCCCCTCCCCCCCACC
>CAZDVW010000023.1:20858-24402 GCA_964509205.1 uncultured Sutterella sp.
GGGGATTGGGGCTTTTTTGATGGAAAAACCTTTTTGGGAAAAAAAAAGGAAAAATTATCTGTGGTCCCCCCCCCCCCCCCCCCCTTACTCACACCGCATTTTACGACCACTTCTAAATCTCTAATTTCTTCGAGAAACAGAGAAGTTTCCAAACACCAAAGGACTTTTCGTTCTTCTCGAACGCTGTTTGCGTCAGCACTGATCAGCGCATTTCTTCCCCTTTCGGCTGCCTGGTCTCAAGCCCCCATCATCAGTTGTGACGGTGCAACAGGAAACTGCAAGATTTTTACGGGTGACACGTCCACGTTGTCGCGTATACATTACTTCGGATGGAACTCGTACGGCAGAGCTTCTAGTGCTCTTAAATCCTTCGGTTACACCACAGGTGGCGCAGTGTCCGGCAATACCGTCATTGTTAAAGCCAGCGGCATTGAGAAAATCATTCGCGGAGCCGTTGCTAGAACAGCGGCGGAGATGAAGAACAACCGCGTCATTATTGCATTGGATGAAGACACCAATTTATTAGGAGCTACTGCTGATAGTCAGGGGGAGGGTAGTCAAGCAGGGGGATTTATTTGTGCCGCGGCGGCTTGGGAAGGAAGCGGCAGCACGATGACCATGTCCGGCAACGAAGTTTACATAACGGGCGGGACGGTTTCAGGCGGATCGGTTATTGGTGCAAATTTCAATCATGACGGAGATTCGTACGGTGGGTCTTACGACCTTGAAAAGACAATTTTTTCTAAAAATACTGTGACGTTTGAGGAAACGACGTTCAATATAAGAGGTTCGGATTACACCCTCATTGCAGGAGCGTCGGAGGCCTGGACTAACTCAGAGAACGATGCCATTACGTTCGAAGAAAATGAGGTACGTATTTTAAATTCAACCGTCAGCGCTAGCGAGATTGCGGCATCAATCGTATATTCTTTGCCTTGGTCGGGAGAGATGGTCGCAACAGGCAATAAAGTAACTATTTCTGACTCAAAGGTAAATGTTGTCGCTCATCATGATGGTGGCGGGGTTTATGCAGGGATAGCCTACAGTCTCGATGGAGACGGAGAAAAAGACATTGCCAGCGGCAATACCGTTGAAATCAGCGACAGCCAAATTTTTTGGACGGCCGATGCTGATGGAAGTTTCTACTCTTTATCAAGCGTAACCGGAGGCGGATCCGATTCCAACGGAGGCAAGATCCGAGAAAATGGCGTTACGCTGACCAATGTGACGTTGGATGCCAAACTTGCCGATGGTTCATATTCACCAACGAGCGGTCTGACCATTTATGGCGCAAGATTTAACGGAACCACAAATGATGTCGTCACAAATTCCGAGATGTCGGGAAATTGGCTGCGGATTTTAGGTGAGAGCAATTTGGACGGCGTAAAAGGTCTGTATGGCGTGTTCGAGGGCATGACCGGTGCAGTGGCAAAAGATAATCGGGTTGAAATTTTGGGAAACAGTGAGGATTCCCTCGTTTCGTTTAACAGTGCTTTGGATTTGGGTATGTCTGTTATGGGTGCCTATCCGTCCAGAGGAACGGCGCAGGCCAATCAGGTGACGATTCAATACGCTTCTTTGGGAGACAAGACGAACAATCAACGTTCTCTGATTGCCGGCGGATATGTGTTGCTTGGGTCAGGAGATTCGAAGGACAATGCCGTTACGATCAGCCATTCGATTATCGATAACGCTCGCGTGATAGGCGGGTTTTCTGCGGGCGGATCGGCGACCGGCAATATCGTAACCATCGGTGAGTCCGTTGTTTCTTCGAATTCCGAAAAACTCATCCTGAGCGGATTGCTCGGCGGCTGGGCCGGAACAAGCGCTTCAGGCATTGTGCAACAGTATGATGTTGTGCAGCAGTATGCGTCTGCTTTTAAGGGCAATACGCTGAATTTGCATTCGCACGTTCAGACGGACGTTTTGAGCGGCTTCCAAAATTACAATTTCTTCGTTACGGCAGGGGACGTCAACAGCGGAACGGCTTTAATCACGACGACGGATGCAGAGCGCGGCGTCTTGTTGGCCTCGTCTGATGATGCTTCGCAAAAAACGCACATCAGCATCAACGGAACCGGTCTGAATGCTGCCAAAAATGATGAAATTGTCTTAATTTCCAGTGCCGCCGGTTTTGTTAATCAGGAAGGAAATCTGTGGCAGGCCAAGGACAACGACAGTGATCTGACGGGACTGCAAACGGATTTGGATATCGTGACGCTCAGTTCGGTTGCTCGGCAAACGAGAAGCGAAATCAAGGCGAGTGACTACGGACTGGAAATTCGCGACGTCGGAACGATTGCTGATCTGACGCAGAATCATGAGCAACAGTTGGTGGCTGTTCTCGGCAAGGCCGAAACCCGTTCCATGGTCAATGACCAGACAGACTCGTTGATGGAATCCTCATTAACGGCTCTTGCCACGGCATTTTCTGCAGATGACCTTTTTGTTGACGCTGCACTGCGCAGTCACAACACACAACGAGAAGGCGTATTTGCTGCGACTCGCGCGGGTACCTATGAATACGACTCGAAGTCGAATCTAGAATCCACGATTGTCTCCGGACTGCTCGGGTTTTCTGCTCCGCTCGGTAAGTCCAATGTCGGTGCTTTCTTGGAGATGGGACACGCCTCTTACAAGTCGAATCTGAAGGCTTCATTGGGCGATGTCATCGGAAAGGGTTCTCACGATTATGCAGGCGGCGGATTCTTCGTGGATTATCCGTTGCCGGTCGAGGGCTTACGGTTGACGAGCTACATTAAGGGCGGCGTTCTTGACAACGATTTCAGAGCGCATATTGCTGACATCAGCGCAAGCTACGATAAATTGACCGCCTATTGGGGCGCTCACTTAGGGACGCAGTATGACATTGATATGCCGAGCATCCGAACGCGGTTCTTCCTTTCGTACTTCTACGATGCGCGTGAGTCCGAAACCTACGACATTATCGGTTCGGATCAAACGGCAGGGGCACACGTTAAAGCCGATTCGCTCAATGCTCACCGCATTCAGGTGGGAAGCTTAGTCGAATTCAAGATGCACGAATTGTTGCGTCCGTACTTAGGGGTGACGTTCGAGCAAGTCATCAGCGCTAAGGCCAAGGGATCGGCAACAGACTACGCCGGCACGTTGCGGCTTAACTCAAGCGATCTTGAGGGAAGTACCGGAATTATGTCTGCCGGTTGGGTCTATCAGAACGAGTCTGGGTCGTTCGCCTGCGAATTTGGATTTAACGGTTACATCGGAACACGCAACGGTGTAAGCGGCCAGTTGCAGGGTCTTTGGAAGTTCTGATTTTTCATCATTCAAGAGTAAGAGGAGGGGCTTGCGCCCCCTCCTCTATGCATCTCATTTGACATAAGTGGAGAAATTCATGAAAGGAGCTGGTAACGCTTCATTTAACCGTTCGGTTGTAAGAGAAGGGGACAGGAAAGTCACGATAGGCAACGCCCGTCGGTTTCCTCGCCAACTGGTTTCGACTGCAGTCAGTGTTGCACTGAGCGCCATGGTAGTCAATCCGGTTTTCTCTGCTCCCGTAACTGGA
>CAZDVW010000024.1:0-22808 GCA_964509205.1 uncultured Sutterella sp.
GAGGCGCATTCCAGACCGGCAATAACACAATTCGTCTGACGCCGAATGCCAATTTGTCGACTTTCTCGCATGAACACTCGCACTGGTATTTAACGAATCTATTCCGGCTTGCTGCCAATGGCGGTGCGAGCATTGACATTCAGGCTCAGACATTGGCGATTCTCGACGCGTTCGGGATTAAATCATTGCAGGACTGGCAGGCGCTGGGAGCAAAAGGACAAGAGAAATATCAAGAGCAGTTCGCAGCATGGACGGAAATTTACCTTTCTGAGGGTAAGTCTCCATTAAAAGGACTGGAAGGCGTTTTTGCCAAACTCGGTCAGTGGCTCACAGAGATGTATCGTGACCTGATCGGAAAGGATGCGGATATTGAGACTGATCCGGCGAGAAAGTCTGTCGGAGACGTTTACGAAAGCCGGTTTAATGAAAAGTTGCCGGAACTCTCTCCGCAAGTCCGAGAGGCGCTCGACCGGATGTACGGTTCACAAAAGAAGATTTTGGGATTCAAAGCATCAACCGTTCAAACGGCGGCGGCTAGAGTGATTCAGTCGAGCCGCGTCAATTCGGATAAGACAAGCGCGCCGATTCAGGATTCTCAAGGTCCGACTGCTCAATTTACGGCACAGGATACGCAAGGCAAAGCCGCGAGCGATTTGCAGAAAGGCGAGAAGGTTGATGTCGCAGAGACCTTTGCGGACGCTCCTGAAAATCAGCCGGTTATTACTGAAACTCAAAACACTTTCGCGCGCGGCGTCTCGGTTGGCACTGGCGAAAGCGCAAGAACGGTAGTCTTGCAGAACCGAAATCGATCGGACCCGAACTCGGTGGCGCAGATGAACTCGATTGCCGCCGATCCGCAATACGGCCGATTAAGCACGTCCAGAACAACGCAGTCGGGCGCACCGATGGTTTCATTTGGTCGAATGCCCGATTCTCGGTATCAAGGCAAGACAGAAACCGTTACGGAATCGAACGGCAATAAGATCCCTGTTACCTACTACGTCGTCGAGGCAGATTCGGTCCTGCGGTCGAACAACTACGACGGCACGCCAAACAAGGAATGGAATGAAGAGAATCCGGACAGAATGCGAGTGATCGCAGGAAACGGCCGAATGGCAGGGCTTTCAGAGGCCTATAACAGAGGAACGGCAGAGAACTATCGAAATGATCTCATTGCCGACGAAGCAAGTCACGGAATTTCTGCTGATGCCATTCGATCCATGAAACATCCGGTTCTGGTCCGATACATGCCGCCTGACCGGGTTACGACGGGATTCGTTGAGAGATCGAACACGTCCGATGTGTTGGTTCGGAGCGCGTTGGAAACGGCTGTTCAGGATTCGCCGAAAATCCGTAAAAACATTGATAAGTACGAGTTCGATGATGACGGCGATCCGACGAAAGAGACGCTCGGCCAATTCCTGTCTGACGTCGGAGAGATCTCCGAAATGGGAAATCTCATTGGGTCGGACGGACAGCCGACGACAACAGCAAGAAACCGTATTCGCGCAGCGCTTTTTTATGAAGCCTACCGCGACAGAGTTCTCACTGAATTGGTCGCTGATTCTGAAGACAAGCAGGGCATTAAGCGAATTCTGAATGCCATGAGCGCCTTCGCTCCGCGCGTCATTCAGATCCGTGAGGCAAGTAAGGGAGAGATTGATCTTGCTCCATTCATCACAGGTGCAGCACACAGAATCTTGCAGGCGAAGATTAATGGCGAAGGCGTCGATTTTACGTCGCAGGTCGACATGTTTAACTCGGATCCTGCGACAGACATCATGACGGAGTTCTTCAGTCAGAACCGTAATTCGGCTGCCGGAATGTTGAGAGTTCTCCGGCCGTTTGCTGAGAGCGTCCAGAACGCCATGCAAGCGGCCGATTCTCCCTTGTTCGGAGATCTTGCTGTCAAAATAGACCTAGCAGATGCGATCGGAATGTTCCGAAAGGCTCAAAACGATGAAATCCGAGCAAGAAGTGGTAACGTTTTGGGCGAAGATCCGAGCGGACTTTTGCCTGAAATTGATGTGAATGCGATCCGAAAGTCTGTTGAAGCGGCCGCAAAAGCCGCAAAAGAAGCGGCGCAACTTACAAAGACGATGGCAGAAGAGGCCGAAAAGGTCAACGAGGCGGCAACGCCACAGGCTCAGGAGGCAAGAGCACAAGAGTTTGCAGAGGCGCAGGAAAGGGCACGTAATGTCTTGTCTGATGATTCTGTTGGAGCGAGAGCGTTGAATTTGACGCTTGAAGATCCTCAGAGAATGACAATCCTGGGCGAGAACGCTATGACGGCTGAAACAGTTGTACAAGAGCGAGCGCAAGTCGACAAGCAGGTTTCTGACGATGCTGCCGGTATCGGAACCGGTATCGCTTGTATCATCCGTAACGGAGGGATTAAACAGTGAGACAAGAATGCGTTGACGCCATTTCGAAGGCAATGGGACGGCCGTTTTCGAGTGCCGAAGGCGACAGACTGATTGGCGACATTAAGGCAAAAATGGCAGCACTCAGGCGGTCGGACAAATTCAAAGACCAATGGGCGCAGATGTCATTGGAGGATCGAATCACAGAGGCTGGCAAGGCCATTGTTGAAGATATTCGTATTGAGGGCGAAAGGCGGAAGATGAATATCGACAAGAACCTTCTGGCGCAGGACAGATTGACGCGTGAGCAGAATCGTCTTGCTCATGAAGAAGATATTCACGCCTATGCCGGTGTTGCGAAGATTCTTCAAAATACATACGAATACTGTCGAGGAATTCAAAACGAGTTTCTGTCCGAGATGTTGGACACACTCAACGGGATCAAAACGAAATGGCTCGGATTCGTTGAAGATGCCGAGGATGTAAAGGCATTTGTTCAAGAGGCCTTTGGAGAGGATTCAGGAAACGAGGCCGCGAAAGCGGCTTGGCAGGCGTGGTCGCAGACGGCCGAAAAGATGCGAGTTCGAGCCATCCGCGCGGGCATTCAAATTGGCAAACTCGATTACGGGTATATCCCGCAGAATCACAGTTGGGTTAAGGTAAGAAAGGCAGGGATGGAACAATGGATTCGAGACGTGCTGCCGAAACTTGACCGTGAGAGGTATCTCAACGAAGCCGGTAACGTCATGACGGATGCAGAACTTACGACTCAGGTTCTCGAGCCGGCTTTCCGAGATATTGTGACTTCGGGCAATCCGACAGAAAATCTTTTCGAAATTAGGAATAACAATGCAAATAGGCCGCGCAACGGATGGAATCGAGATTTCGAACACCGAGTTCTGCACTTCAAAGATTCGGATTCATTCATTTCCTACGAGAAAGCCTACGGCGAAGGATCGTTATGCTCTACGCTTATCGGGCACGTCTCAAAATTGAGTACGGACATCGGGATCATGGAATATCTCGGACCTCATCCGAAAGATGCGTTCCTGATGATGAAGTACACAGCCGACGGCGAGGCAATGAATGCTCGCATCAAAGAGAGTCAATGGAAACTCTTGACTGAATACAGTGACGGCATGGGGCTGACGCGAGTCAGTGTCGAGGACATGTGGAACGTCCTGATCGGCAAAGCGAATCACGCCGCACCGAATCAAGAAAACGTTGCCCGATTTATGTCCGGATTTCGAAATTTCGAAGTGATGGGAAAACTCGGCAAGGCGTTTATTACGTCTCTTTCTGATATTCCGACCTACTTTATTGCGACCGGATTCAACAAATTGGACGTGTTTCAGGGGGTGAAGTTTCTCGCGCGAGCATACGGAAAAGACTGGAAAGAGTATGCGAACCGCATGGGGTTTCTTGCGGATTCTATTGCGTCAGATTTCAATCGCTGGGGCAATGACAATATCGGTTACGGCTGGACGACGAAATTGGCCAACGCGACAATGAAGGTTTCCTTCTTAACGGCCTTCACTGATGCCACTCGCCGGGCTTTCTGTTTGAACATGATGGCCGGAATCGGCAAACTCATTGATACGCAGTGGGATCTGCTATCAGAGTACGATAGGGCGCGACTGCAAGACGGAGGCATCACAGAGACCGAATGGCGAATCATGCAGCAGGCCGGAACGGAAGACTTTAACGGCGTTAAGTTCTTCAGCATGGAAAAGTTAAAGGCTCTTCGTCAGAACTCCGGGATGCTTGGCCTTTTCACTCGTAAGGATTTAGATCAGACGCCGGCAAAAGTCATTGGATTTGTGGTCAAAGAATCTGAAATGGCCTCTATGGCGCCGGACTTGGTAACAAGGACCGAAACATCAAGAGGACTTCAGAGAGGAACGCTTTGGGGAGAATTTAACCGCTGTCTTTTCCTATTTAAATCGTTTCCTCTAGCAATGATGGAGAAACACTGGAGAAGAGCGCAATTCCTAAATCGTCACGCAGGAACGGCTGTTCCCTATGAATACGTTGCCGCCGTAGCCGTTTCTACAACTGTCTTCGGCGCGCTCAGTTTACAGATTCAGAATCTATTGAATGGTAAGGATCTGCAAGACGTTGGAGATTCTCAGTTCTGGTTAAATGCGATGGCAAAAGGCGGCGGCCTCGGATTCCTCGGCGATTATCTTGCCTATGGTGTCAGCGAAGATTCAATGTACGGAGCAATGACAGGGCTTACAAATGTCGCCGGACCGGTTGCCGGAACGGTTATCGGGGCGAGCGACATTGTGACTTCGGCAATCAAGAGTCCGATTTATGACAAGAACACGAAAGTCGGAGCAAAGACGGCTCGTTTTGTTCGATCGCATATGCCGTTTATGAATGTTTGGTATGCCGCAACAGTGATCGATCGTTCTGTTATGGATGAACTGCAAGACTATCTGTCTCCCGGCTATTCACAGTTAAAAGAGAGCCGATTGCGCAGGGGGACCGGACAAGGGTATTGGTGGAGGCCGGGAGAACTCGCACCGGAAAGAATGCCCGAGGTCAAGGAAAGAAGAAAGTAAAAGAGAAGGCGTCCTTATAGACGCCTTTTTTACTTTAAACAATCTCAACCGTTGTTGTAAGACTGATTGCCTTTAGCGGCAATGGATTCGACTGCCGGATACAAACTTGTCCGGAGTTGTTCCATTTCGGATGGATCTCAATGCCTAAAACTCCGGTGCTTGGGCTTGGCGGAGTTCCTGCCAATTCCGTACTTCGAGCCGGATATTCGACAAGTCGGTCGAAAGACGGTCCGGCAGAAAAGCCTGACGAATTGACGACTCTCAATTCAACGCCTTTGACATTTTTCTTGTGTGCGCTGCCGTAAGATCCGTCCGGGATATTTGCGGAGGCAAGCGGAAGTGTCTGAAGTTCTGCGTTGTAAAGCAAGCCGACATGTACAACAGAGGCTTCCTTTTCGAGGACGATTTTGCCGTTCTTGACCTGCTGAGGCGGTTCAACTCCGCCGTCAGCAAGGATCCCGACGGTTTCGCCTTCCAGCCATGACAGGCCTGTAATTTCTGTTTTTGGCGTTCCTTTGTATGATCCAGCGCAGTCAAGGTGCATTGTGTCTTCCAGCGTCGTATAGCGAATCTCGTGCATCCGCTCAACGAATCGTTTCACTTCGCCGTTGATTGTTCTTTTTACAACGCAATACAAAATGTCCTCTTCTGCCTCTGCGACAACGGCACAAGATTCAAACTCTCCCTTCGTTTCGATCGAAGAGAATCCGCCGACCTGCTGTTCAGGAATGTAGGTAAACGAAATCAATTTACCGTTCGAACTGACTGCCCAGACAATCGGAAATGGCGCTTTGCCGAACGCTAGATCAGTAACGTCCAGATTGTCGAATAGGTGATTGGCTCGAACACAAACGTCATTCGTGATAAAGCCGCCGGCCTCATACGAATATCCGCACTCTCTTAAATGCCCTCCGCGTCCTGCGACGTAAAGCGCAGAATTGTTGACGACGACGGGTTGAACGTTATTCGATCCGACATAGGACTGGGGGCGGACGGACATTGATGCCGGAGTGATAGCGTCGTTATTGAGCGGACTGATTCGCCATTCAGCGGATCCTGTCAGCAAAATCAGATGGGCAAGAGGAACGAAATGCAAAATTCGATTGGCCTCGCGCGCTGCCACTCTGACGGCGATTCGGTCAGAATCCTGCGTTGGGAGCGAATACGACATATCCGATTCTGTTCCGGATCGTGTCGCCCATAGATTGTTCGGACGCTGGACGGTTCCTCCGAACCACCGTCTCTGCTCGAAATACGTCACGGCGCCCGGATAGTCGCCGCCTCTGCCGGTTGTGGCCGTTGCTGTCGCTCCGGATCCTTCCGGCGCTGTGATAACGACCTGCGGAGCAGAATATCCGCTGCCGGCTCTGACAATGGTAATCCCTGCGATCTTTCCTTCAGAGACTACGGCACTTAGTTCCGCTCCGCTTCCTGTTGAGTCGGTCACGCTGACAGTCGGCGTTTTTGTAATCGTCGGCAGATCGAATGTTTGAGTAACAACCGGAGCCGCATTGATCGTTATGGTAACTTTTGGTCTTTTGTAGAAACTACCGACAGCCGTTACAGTGATTCCCGTAACTGTGACTGTTCTTTTTTTATGGTAAGCGTTCTTCTCGCCGAATACTCCGCCTGTGGCTGAATAGTAGTTTGAAATTGATTCTGTCTTTTGGACAGAAACCTGTCCTCCGCTTCCGGCGCCTTCCGCGTCGTACACTGTCGCTGTCACTGTGATAGCAGGAGGCGTCGGGGCGCTGTCATAACTGTCGCTTCCCGTACCGACGACTTGACTGGATAACGAAAGGCCGGTAATTCCGCCGATTCCTCCGGAAATAGAGGAATAGCCGCTTCCTGCATTCGTAACGGTTACGGACGTTATGCCTTTGGCCTGATAGAACGGATCGTCATAATTTGGCGGTGTAATGGACGCATCCGGACTGATGTTTTCATCAATAATCGACAGGCTGCTTGTTTGCCCGATATAAGCCCAGATTCCGCCTTGATTTCGATAGACGCGATAGAGTTCTGCTCCTGCTACGGCCGCCCAAGAGATTGTGTTATAGGCACCGGATCCATAGGGATTGCACTGGATGGATGTTGCTGCACCGATTGAACTCTCTTCTGAGCCGTCGGCTTTTAGTGCTGTCAGCGCGTACTTTCGAACGTAATCAGTTTTATTGGTAACTTCGCTGTTAATTGTCTGGACGACAGTAGGAGCGGCAGGCGGTTGAAGACTGCTCGTAAAGGATACCTGCTGGAGACGCCAGTCCAATGCGCCGTATCTTCTCAGTTCTCGGGGAGCGTGTGACGGATGGACAAGCGTCACAATATCGGCTTGCTGGACGTAATGGATGTCAAAAACATCATCCTCAGAATAAGGGGTTTCGACTTCGTAAGGCGTCCCGTCTGCCTTGACAAGCGTCTGTCCGTCCGTGTGAAACCGAATGTATTTGTCTCCTAACTCTAAAACCATTGATTGCGTCACGGAGAATGTAAACGGAATCAGGCGAGATTTCTTTCCTGCGTATTTCGTCGTGTTCACTTTGGCAAATCCCGGGCGAGCAACAACCGGTCCTCGGGGATCGATGAGAAAGTTTGAACACTTCGCCAGCCCTGACTGATACTTCGGGTCGGCTGCTCGGCCGTACATTTCAGGAGAAAGTTCTCCGCCGTTGAAAGTCTGCTGATAAAGTCTGACAGGCATGATTCTTTATACCTCCCGTGCCCGGATTACATTAGCGATCCGCTTTCCGTGTCTGCGCATGGACGTCTGAGCATCTAGCGTCTTTGCACGAGAAAGCGTCGTCTCAAACAGATTAAGAATCTTGACGGCTGATGCCGTTGTCGCATCGCTGCGCTTTACCGGGCCGTATAAATAAGATGCGAGAAGTAAGACAAGCGCATCCACGAAATACCCGGGAAAGAGTTCGGCTGTATTGATATTTGTGATGTAGGTGAGGATAGGATCCTTTGCATCCGTAAACAACGCCTTGCGCGAGTTCTTGTCAATAAGTCCTGTCTCAAAGGGAATGATTTTTGCAGGCAAGTGGTCTTCTAATTGCTTTTTTGATTGAACGTCCAAAATCTTTAGACAGTCAGAAGGAACGGCAAAGGCGTGCTCTTTTCCGTAAATCCGCGCATCAAGATCGGCCAACTCGGTTAATGCGACGCGCTTTGTCGCAAAACTCCAGCCGTGCTTTTCAAGAAGAGAGCGCAGGGCGATCGGATACCATTTAGCGCAGTGTCCGGAATGTTCGCCGTCGGGCGGCTCGATGGATGTGACTTCGGCGGATTCTCCGAGAGCGGATAGGGCAAGATTACAAATGTCGACTTCAGAGGCCATTTTTTCTTTCCTCAAAAAAAGGGGAATCGGTTTGACCGATCCCCCAGAGTTTTAATTAAAGGAAAAACAACGAGACTAGATCACGTCAGAAATAATGTCGTAACCAATAACCTTCGCTGTCCGGATCAACTCGTAGTCCTTATGCAGAACGGCCTCAACAAGCGTTCCGGCAACGGTATTGCTTTCGGTTGCCGTGACGGTCGTGACGAGACGCAGGTACTGTCTGTGTTTCAGCGGCATAGGAACAACCATGTTCTCTTCGATGCTGTCGGCCGTCAGTGTGAAGGTGACAACATCACTGAAAGAACTGTTGTCAGCAGAGTCCTGAACTTTAAAAGTTACAGAGCCTTTGCCTGTTGCTCCTTTCGTAAACAGGAGCAAATAGAACGGATGCGCCATTGCTCCGAGTCCGGGCTTTTCCTGTCCGAGATCAATGGCAGAAGATGTCAGGGCAGTGCCCAGTGCCTTGTTTTCGCACAAAGAAAGTAATTTATCAAAAATCATTTTGAATCTCCTCCTATGCCTTAGATAGAAAGAACAGCATTCGTGTTAGAAATAACATCGTCGCCGAGTTTATGAACGGGGATGCCGTCCCATGCAATAACCTTTCGGCCTGCAATGGTTTCAGGCGTCAACTGCACATTGGACTTGTTGTTGATCTGACGACGCAGAATTCCTGTAATTGTTTCGTTACAGTAGAAGGCGCAACGTCCTTTGTACTCATCAGGCAAGAGGTTGACTGCCTGTGTCAAAAGGTCAATCAAGTCCGGAGAACCCGCCTTCGCCGTGAGGCTGAATTTCGTTGTGTCAATGTTGGCAATACGAACGATTGTGAGCGGGTCATAAATCGCCAGTCCGAGATCCCAACGGAAGTCAGTGAGATATGTCCAATACTGACGCGTTACGCCGTCAGCGCCGGTTTTACGAATCAACTGCGGATCCTCGTGAATTTTCACCTGAAAACCGCCTGTCGACTCCTCATTGAACTGAGGCTTAAACAAATAGTTGTAAGCCGGATCCCAGCCGATCAGAACAATTTCTGTCTGCTTGTTTGCCGTCGTACCGCCTGCGTCGATAATGCGGCCTTTAAATGCTTCATTGTCGGGCGTGACGATATTGAAAATACCGCGCATTCTTGTCGGATTTTTTGTCGGATCGCCATAGAAGACATCTCGAACCATTGCCTTGGCAAAGCCGCGAGCAAAAGCCTGATCGCGACGCAAGCGCCATTCGGCTCGCGCCTGCGGTCTCTGATCCATGAGTTGGTCTCGGTCAATCATGTTGGAATCAGAACGGCGCTCGCCGACATACTGAACCGATTTGCCTTCCGGCGTTTCGGCTTTCCAACCCGTGTTATATCCGTGCGTCTCGCCTTCCGGATACGTTGTCAGAAGATCGCCTCGATCGGCATTTCCGTTATTGGCTGTAACGAGAGCCGCCTGATCGAAGAACGGCATGTAGTTGCGGACCGTGTGAACAAATACTTTCCGCTGCACGTCGTCATCGGGAATTAAACTTTCAAAATCGGCAAGAGAGGTGGGGCCGACTTTAACAATGCTGTCCATTTTGGAATCCTCCGTTTATTTAAATTTGTAGATGTCATTAGCGGTAATGGTTTCGATTCCGCCAGACGTGCCGCGCGGAACGCCTGCTTCTCCGAATGCCTTACCTGCTCTTGCCAACAACTTGAGGACGCCAGGATGATTGCCGGCAGGGGAATTCATGAACTCTGCAATATCAGGATCAATCTTTCCGTCCTTTCCAACAGCGAATCGATCGCGCAATCGAGCAATATCCCCGAGGTGATCTGCGATTTCCGGATCGTTCTGGGACTTTTCTCTCCACTGCTGCGAAACGTTCGCAATGCTTTCGGCCTGACGCTGCACCATCAGAGGAGCGAGTTCATCAATGACGGACTGCGCTTTCTCCTGCGATAGGTCAAGTTTCTTGGCTACTTCGCCGAATCGGTTCATGACGGATTCATCGATCTTTACCCCTTCGGGTTCTTTGAATGCGTCATATTTCTCGGGCGCGCCTTCGGCAGGCTTGTCGGCCTTTCCTTCTTCCTGCGCCTTGGTCTGTTCGCCTTCTTCGGCTGGTTTAGACTCTTTGCCCTTCGCTCCGTTTAAGAGCGTCTCCTCCTGCTTTGCAGGCTCCTTGTCGGGAGACTGTTCGGGATTCGGATTCGGTTGAGTCTCTTGGTTCTGCTCGGTGACTTCATTTGGATTTTCTGTCACCGGAGGCGTCAATTCTTCTGGCATGGCTTTCCTTTAATAGTTGTTGATAGGAAATTGGATCGATAAGGCTTAAAAGCGTCAGTCCGACTGACCGCTTGCCTTCGTTAAATGCCATCGTCAGCGCGTTTGTCGAAAAACTCGGCTGGTGCAGATTCGTGATGTCGAGAATGACCTCCATCGCCTTTCGGCCTTCCGGAGTTTCCATAACGTATTCAAGCGTTCTTCGAATCACGCGAAGTTTTCGTTCTTCTGCATCCTTTCTTTCGGCAATCGCCGCGTTGATAACGGCTTGATCAAATGGGTCTCTTTGGCTCATGCGCCCCATTGTTTCAAACGAAAAAAGCGATAAGCGCACACCCTCGGCGTCGGCTCTAAAGGTGTGCGCTTGTTTGAGATTTGTTGTTTAACAATGGTTGTACTTCGGGAGGATTCTTTTTATGGCTGTCGGGTACATCAAGCGCGTAGCAGGTCCGTTCACAGGAGCAGGGACGGTGTCTCTGCCGTTTGGTTTCGTTGTCTATAAAGAGACTGATATTTATGTGGCACTCGCTTCCAGCGAAAGCGCTACACATACGCTCGAATACGGCACGGATTACACGGTAACCTTAAATGACGATCAAGAGACGACGCCGGGCGGAACGGTTACTCTGACAACACCGCTTGTCGATGGCGAAGTCGTGGCCGTCGGCTCGGCGCTTGAATACAATCAGCCGACGCAACTCACAAATTTCTCCAGATTTCCTCCAGAGATCATCAATGAGGCGCTTGACAGAATCGTCATCCTCATTCAGCAACTTGTTGAAAAATCTTCCCGGGCCATCACAACGGACATTACCGACACGATGTCGGCCGGCGAGTTGAAAGCGAAACTCTTGTCCTCTGCTGAGGACGCAGCCAAAAGTGCTGCCAGTGCAGCAGGGTCGGCCAGTGCTGCGGCGGCAAGTGCTAAAGCAGCCGAGGATTCCAAAACGAAACTCGAAGGCGATCTTGCGAAGAAAGAAGCCGAACTCGAAGAATCGCTTACGGCGCATGGCGAAGCCGAAAAAGCAAAAGTGACGGCCGAGGGCGACAAGCAAGTTGCTCGCATTCAACTCGATGTCGGAAACATCCTCGTTGAGAACGCAACAGGATGCGTCGAGAAAGTATGGACACTCGCTGAGGACGTTGCTGCGGGAACCGCAATCACGATCCCGGGAACTGCGGTGTACCTCGTCGGCCGTCACCATTTGAGGGTTTCTTACAACGGCCTTGTCTGCGCAATCGATCAGAACTTTGCAGAGATCGGCAATGAGGACACGAAGAGCAAGCAATTCAAGTTGCTTTTCGATGCGAAGGCGGGCGATGAGATCGATGTATGGGTCGCGGCTTTGGGGAAAGCCGATATTGCCGATGCCATAACAGCGGCCGAAACGGCGCAGTCAGCCGTGGCCGAACTCAGTCAGAAGGTTGTTTACAAAGACACGCAAAGCCTATCTTCTTAATGGGAGTGAAGAAAGATGCCGGGTGACTACACAGGAACAATACCACTTGAAACTTTAACCAAGACCACGCTTAGCGCGAAGAGCGGCGATACCTCAATTGCTCTCGCTCCAAAGACATATGCGGAACAGGTTCTAATTGCCAACACGAGTGGTGATGCCTCGACAGTCGAAGCCGAGATCGTCACCTTGAGAAGCCAAGTGACACAGGCAATCGATGCCGGCGTTCATTTCAAAGGCACAGTGTCCAGCACAGTTGCCTTGCCAACTGTCGGCTACAAAGCCGGATGGCAATACTCTGTGCAAGAGGCAGGGACTTACGCTGGAAAGATCTGTGAAGTCGGTGACCTGATTCTCTGCATCAAAGACTACGCGAGCGGATCGGCAAGCAATTCCGACTGGTCAGTCCTTCAGGCCAACATTGTCGGAGCGGTGACGGGTCCGGCCGAATCGGTCGCCCAACACGTGGTTGTCTTTACCGATACGTCCGGAAAGAACGTTAAGGACAGCGGATTCACCATCGGCGTGTCCGTTCCTGCCGGAGCGAAATTCACGGACACGACCTACTCGCCGGCAACGGCTGAATCCGATGGCCTGATGACGGCCGCTCAATTCTCGAAACTCGCAGGTATTGAGGCAGGTGCTGACAAGACGGATGCTGACAACGTGAAAGCCGCAGGCGCTTTCATGAAGTCGGTGGACACGCTCGATAGCGTTAAGGACAGCACGACTTACGTGCGGATGACACCAGCCGAACGGACGAAACTGTCAGGCGTGACCGCTGGAGCAGAGCCGAATCAGAACGCCTTTGTAAAGGTGAAAGTTGGATCGACCACGATCACGGCCGGAGCCAAGCAGGACACGCTGGAGATTGAGGCAGGCGAAGGCGTGACGCTCACGGTGGATGCGACGACAAAGAAAGTGACGTTCAAAGAAACGTACATCGATTCTTGTGTTGTTCAAAGTCTGGACAACGTGCCGGCCAATCTTCGGGATGGTGGCCTGATTGTGAAACTGGATTAAGAGCCTATGGCAACGGCAACTCTTTACGTCAAGAACGGCAACAGCATAGTCCCTTTGGAGTTAGGGACGGGCGGTGGATCAGGAGGCGGATCGACTTCAATTGAGGTCGAGACACATACCGTTGAAACCACTCCGACGACGGCGCAGTCCTATGTAATCGGGACGTGCGCTGCGGTGCTTGTTTTTGTGAATTCCGTTTTTGGCGTAGAGGGCGTGACCTATGGAATTACAAGCGGAACAACCTTGCAATTCGCTGACATTCTTCCGGAAGGGACAGAGATTGTCATCGTGAAATTTAAGACCGCAGGGACTGTGAATCCGACTCCGTCCTTTTCCATTGATTCTGCGCTGAGCGATACGAGCACGAATGCCGTTCAGAACAAGATTGTTAAGGCGGCCATTGACGATACTTTTGAGAAAGCGGTCAAGGCGGCGGTTCTTTTAGCGCACCCGGTCGGCTCATATTACTGGAGCGAAAACCCAACAAATCCAAGCGAACTGTTCGGGGGAACATGGGAAGCCATAGAGAACAGATTTGTCTTTGCCGCAGGAAACAAGACGGCGGGTTCCACCGGTGGTGAAGAATCTCACACATTGACATCCAGCGAGATGCCCTCTCACACGCACAACATGAAATACGTCTTGTTTAATGGTGCATCTAGTACGGGCATTAAATACGGCTCTGCTTTTAATAACGGAAACTGGGCGATTTTAAATTCACAGAACGCTGGTCAGGTGACCATGTACAACGAGAACACCGGCGGAGGACAAGCGCACAACAACATGCCACCTTACGTCGTGGCGTACTGCTGGAAGCGGACTGCGTAAAGGAGGAACGAATGGCACTACCGAAACTACTACAGAAACTTTTCGGGAACGGAGGTGCTGGCGATAAGTTAAAGCCTGAAATCATCCCGATCACGGTCAATGGACAGAGTCCGGATGCCGAAGGGAACATCACGATCAGTACGACGCCTCCGCCGATCTCGGTGGCGGTTCAGACGCTCCCTGCCGGATCTGCACCGACTGTGACAAAAAGCGGCACGGATGCGGCTCCTGTTCTCACTTTCGGCATTCCGAAAGGGGATAAGGGAGACAGTGGCACTGCGGCCACGCTACCAAACATTGTTGCCGCCGGAAGTGTCGGTCCGGCAGGAAATGCCGGGGTGGGTAACACAGTCATTCCATACGTGGCTGTCAATGCTCAAGGTCTCGTTACTGGCTACGTTAATCGCATATTGCAGTTGTATTAAGTAAAAATGTCATTGCCGAAATTACTTCAAAAACTCTTCGGGAACGGGGGTGCTGGCGATAAGTTAAAGCCTGAAATCATCCCGATCACGGTCAATGGACAGAGTCCGGATGCCGAAGGAAACATCACGATCAGCACAACGCCTCCTTCTATCAGCGCTTCGGCTCAAAGTCTCCCTGCTGGTTCGACTGCGACAGTCACAAAGGCAGGGACAGATGTTGCGCCTGTTTTCACGTTTGGGATTCCAAAGGGAACGAAAGGAGACAAAGGTGATGCCGGAAAGACGCTCCCGGTGGTTGTAACCGCTGGGGCAGTCGGTCCGACAGGAAATGTCGCCGGGAAAATTGGTACGTTTGGGTATCCAGGAGGGAGATCTTTTGTCATTCCCTATTTTGTCATTAATGCCTACGGACAGATCACGGGTTATACCAACAGAACAATCACTGCTAATTGCAACTGCAACTGTGATTGCGGTTGTTCCGATACGGACTCAGACGGAGACTAAAAATGGCATTTCCAAAATTGCTTCAAAAACTGTTTGGAAATGGCGGGGCTGGTGACAAACTCAGGCCTGAGATTGTCCCGATTACGGTGAACGGTCAGAGCCTAGATTCTGCTGGCGAGGCAACAGTCTCTGCGGTATCTCCGACAATTACCGCCGTAACACAGAACCTCCCTGCCGGCTCATCGGCGACGGTCACAAAGACGGGAACGGATGCAGCACCTGTTTTTACTTTTGGACTACCGAAAGGAGACAAAGGGGAAAAGGGGGCGGACGCTCTGCCTGTTGTGACAATAGCCGGCGCAGTCGGTCCGACAGCCAACGTTACGGTTGGTAAAAGCCAAACCTTCGTCGTCCCTTATCTCGTTTTCAATGCCAGAGGGCAGGTCACGGGTTATACCAACAGAACAATCACAAACATTAACTGCAACTGCGTCGTGAACTGTAACTGTGACTGTAACGACAGCGACGGGACTTAAAAATGAATGAAAATCCAAAGTACATTTTTCTTAACCGTGTCTGCGTGCCGCTGACGATGGAGTGCGATCTTTCTTGCAGGTACTGCTACAGACAGTCTGCTCGAATTGCACGGATCCCTGAGTTCAATGATCTGATGCGCTCCTATCTCGGACAACTGGATCCGAATCGGGTGCAGGCTCTCGTTGCGTCCGGCGGCGAAGCGATCTTGCATTTCGATAAAGTGAAAGAACTGTATTCGTATGCTCCGAAGGAAATTCATACCCGCTGCATGACGAATGGTCTCAATCTCACACAAGAGATGGTCGACTATTTCAACGACAGGGATACCGAGGTTTATCTCTCGCATGACGGCGATTGGACAGAATATCTGCGAGGCGTTGATGTTCTGAAGGATCCCGAGCAATTACGGATCATTCGAGGTGCAAAAAATCTTACGATTGGGTGTACGTGCACAAAGAAAAACCCCGATCCGTACAAGAACTACTTGCAGACAAAAGCCGTTCTGCAACGGGATTTCGACTTCCATCACAACGCCGTTTATGAGGAGCGGTTCTTCAGTTACCTTGTCGAAGGGTTTGACTACGAGGCATATGCTGTCGGAGCGCTCCATTGTCTGATGGAGGATGTCATCCATACCGACAAAATCAAGCGGATCGGGTACGGGCACGGAAAACAGCCTCTGATGGTTAACGTTCTTCCGAACGGTGACGTGGTCGGGATGCTGGAAATCAATCATAAGTACGGCACGGTATTGGATTCGTATGAAACCCTGCTCGCTAAGAAACAAGAGTTCGGCGATACGCACGAGTGTCCAGACAAGCATTGTGAGATTTTCGATGTGTGTCCGAAAAGAATCAGCGAACAGCACACGCCGCATATGTGCAATGTGCAAAAAGCCAATACGGTGCATCGGCAAATCTTTTTCAAGAATTACGGAAGAGCAAGGTCATGGAACTAAAGTATTCAATCTTCAATCTGAAGCGCATCAGTTTGATTCTCGGGACGGCTTGTAACTTCAATTGTCTTTACTGCATTCAGCATGAGAACAAGCCGAGGTGCAAGAAAGTTATCCATCCGGAAGTCATTAACTGGCTACTGGAGACGGCGTACAAATTGCCCGCAAAACTGAAACCACGACTGCTTTTTTATGGCGGCGAGCCGCTGTTGTATCGTGAGGCAATCCATCAGGTTGTCGACATTTGCCGAGACAAATTCCACTACTGCATTATCAGCAATGGTGCTAATTTGACCGATGAAGACGTTGATTATTTCAACGAACACGACATCTCGTTTACGGTTTCAAACGACGGATACGCCACAGAGCAAACCCGTCAGATCGACATTTTCAAAGATGAGCAGTTTAAGAAGTGCTTTAATCGATTAAAAAATAAATCTGTCTCGGCTGTCCGATGCGGTCTCAATCCCAATGTGAAGACGCTTTTCGATTCGATTGATGCAGCGTTTCCCGGTGTGGCCATTTCGACTGAGGGTCTGACGGCCTTTCCGGACACACAGAAAGTTCTGACCGACTTCGATATGAATGAGGTCGGAAAAGGAATCATCGATCAGCAGGTAAAACTTTTTGACTGCATCAAAAAAGACACGGAAAAAGAACTTGCGCCTCGGACTTCTTATGAGAGAGATCTTGAGCAACGAGTGATCAAAATCATCAAAGCCGATAACGGCGGAGGCGTTCCCTTGCCTTTTCCGAATTGTGGAGTCGGCAAGCACGAGTTGGGCATTGACTTAGAAGGCAATGTTTATCTTTGCAAAAACTTTAACGTCAAGATCGGGACGATCGAAGATTCTTATGAGACGCTTAGTAAAAAAGCCGAAGTGATTCTTACGGAACTCAACGAAAAGAACCTGAAGGCCAAGGGGTGTTTTGAGTGTCCGGTTTTTGATTACTGCCGAGGTCGGTGTCCGTTCGAGCCGGCAAGCGAGCGACAAGCAGAAATGTGTCGATATAGAAAAACGGTCTGGCTCAGCACAAAGGCCTTTATCGATCAGCATCTCAAACTGTTACTTGAGGAGCAGAAGCAATGAAACTTTTACGATTCAAAGAGACGGAAAAGAGGAAACAGACTTTCCACATTACGCTCAATTACGATACGGAAACAACCACTCTTTCCGGAACGCTGAAATGGGTTGATCCCGTGGAGTCTTTCAATCTGCGTGCGGATTACGAAAAGCCGTTTTCTTTCGATTTGTCGGAATGGAAAGGCAAACTCATCGACGTGTTCTTTACCGGTACAAATTACGGCTGGGAAATGACGCCGGCGTACGTTTTAAAAAACTGTGCCATCGCGAATGGCATGCCGAGAACCATCACGAAGCCGGGACTTATTTGCAACGTCTTCCGGATCGCGGTCAGGGAAAACATTGCCGATTCGGTAATTCAGTTGTATTCGCCTCATGAAAGTTTGGAAGGTTTTGAAGACATCATTGATGAGGTCAATACTCTGTCGTTTAAGAGCATCTATGACAACGATCCGTATGCTAAAGAACTCATCGATCACTGGAGAAAGAAGAGCGACTTGCAGAGTTTTGTCGACTTTAAAGATTCGATTGCCTACATTGATTCCGAAGTCGATCTAATTATCCGTTTTCTGTTAAGGAAGTATCCGGATGACGCCGATGAGTTGTTATCCCTGTTGAAAATCGCCGATGGACAATCTGTCTTAGGCATTAAAGACACAGAGAGTTTGAAGAGCGATTTCACGGATAAGAAGGCAACGTTCCGGGCGGCGCAGAGGATTTACCACAATGCAACGACCACAGAAGAAACTGATTCTTAAACTAGGAACCCGATGCAACTTAGGGTGCTCGCATTGCCATCAGGCGCAGAAGAACTTTGTCGAGCATCCGCATCTTATTGATTGGATCAAGGCGCAGAACTTTGAACGGATCACATTCAGCGGTGGCGAGCCGCTGATGTATTTCCCGACTGTTGCTCGGATCATGGACGCCGTCGGAAAGAAGCCGTTGTATCGCATGATGACAAACGGGACCTTGCTCACAAAAGAGATCTGCGAGAAACTGAATGAGTTTCCAAACATCATGCTCGGGGTTTCTTACGACGGCCAGTCCAGTCGACGGGACGATGCCGTGCCGATTCGATGGGATGTGCTGCATCACCTGAAACATCACTTCGGAATTTCAACTTGTTGGAGCAATCCTAAGCGCTCGTTCCGAGAAGTACTGACGGACATAACCGAGACGCTGAAGGCTCACGATTTACCCGTGATGTGGGGAGGGGATTTTTACAAGATTAATTTCCTTCACCAAACGGCAGACGCGCCAAACGTTTTTGCGACGGCAAAGGTCGCTGACCGGTTTTGCGAAGAGAGCGCATTACAGATCGAGAAACTGTTTTACTTGCTAAGTCTCGGATTCCGAGGGCTGGAGGGAACAACAGCGAATCTCATCGGCCGTTGGTACCAGCCGAAGATTTTTGAAAAAGGCTGCGCCTGCTGCAACGAAAACACTTTCAATGTGAATCTCGACGGATCCATTTCTTTGTGTCCGTATGGCATGAAGAAAATCGGCAGCATCGACGAGGGGATTGACTGGAATGCCGTTGAGGAGGCGGTGCCAAAGCGGTGCCGTGGCTGTGAATACTGGAGCGTCTGCGGATGCTCCTGCGTCGCTAACGTGACAGATCATGAGTGCCGAATCAATCGGAAGATGATTCCGATTGTTAAAGAACTGGCAGAGAAATACGGCGTCGAAAATAAATTGTCTTTCATGAAATGAGAGAATAAAGGAAGAAAAGAAGGCAAATAAAAACGACGACAATCAAGAAAACAAGATCCTTCTTTTTAGCCTTCCCTTCTAAGAGAGCGCCGACGAAACCTCCAAAAAAGAGGAAAAAGCAAAGAAAGCCGACTCTGACATCATCACTGCCGGGAAGGCTTGACGCGATCAATGCACCGATAATGATGTAGAGAACAATTGCACCAATAACCCACATTAGATTTCTCCCTTCTTTTCGATATGTGCAATTTTTGCACATATGGGTAATCCGAAAGTGGTTATTTCCATTTTGAAAACTACCTGACAATCCCTGCCAGTGCGTCCTTCTCTACGGCAATCCCTCTAGCCAGTTCGTCACCTTCGACAAGAAGGTCGATACTTTCTGAGAGAAATCGTCGGCACTGGGCGTACTCTTCTCTGTAAGTGCGCTCGGAATCGGTTGATGCTCGCTCGGTTTGACGACTGTCTGCTGAGCGCAACCGCTCAAGGATACGATCACGATCGCGACGAAGAGCGTCAGCATTACGATTCGCGCGGATGAGATCATCAGTCGCTTTAGATAGTTTCTCTGCATAACTCTTCTCCTGCTCGGCCACAGCCGATGCCATTTGCTCGCGAATCAAAGCGATCTGGGCAACGTATTTCTTTTCCTGATACGAGTACGCTAGCCACGCCGAGGAAACGCATAGCGCGATTCCTAGGCCAACTGTTAAATGTTTTTTATAGGTTGAAAAATCGATCATGACAGAAAAACCTCACGCTCGATCCGTCGTCTCTCGACGAGACCCGGCAAAACTTTGCCGTTCGCATGGCACCACTTCGGGAACTCGTCGGCCGCGCCTTGCTCGTCGCCGTCATTCAGTTTCTTCAAAAGGGTTGAGCCGCTGAATGCTCTCACTCCGACGTTGAAGATGAAAGACAAGATCGCTTGGAATTGACCACATGTCACGGGCACTTTCACAAATTTTTCGGCTCGTCTCTGAAATCTCTCTAAGTCCTCTGTGAGCATCCTGTCGGCCTGCTCCGGACTCACACGTTCTCCCATCGTCACGTCGCCTGTATGGCCATATCCGATTGTCCAGATACCCGCCGGACATTTGTATGAGACGAGGCTCAAACCCTCGAACTGTTTTACCAACTGTGCCGCTCGCAGTGCTTCCCATTTTGAAAACTCCCTTTTCATTTTGAGGCCTCATCAATCGGACGAGTCTTTCGTGTAAGACGGCTTCGGTCCTTCAGGTCCGTGAGAAAGTTTTGAAGAACGTCGGGGACAAAATGAGGATGGACCCGACCGAGATTTTCGAGAATTGAAAACATTTCATTGAGACCGAATGCTCCGAGAAATGCCGTTTGAATGCAGCCGAATCCGGTGATGACATCGAGGCCGTGAGCGAGTGCGCAGACCCATAAAATACAGAATTTTTTGATGAGGCCTTGAGTGCCCTTGCCCGATTGGTACTCGCCCAATTTACAAGCCCGGTAGACCCCGGCCACATAGTCACTCATCATGATGCACAAGAGCCACGCCACGGCCAGTTCGTGATTGCCAAAAGATACGCCCCAGAGCCAGCCGATCACTGCTCCTATGGCGAGAATTAACCGCTCGCCGGCGGTTGGCACGAAGTTGAAAATGAATTCTCGAATCATCAAAGTCCCCTCGTTGTTTGATGGTTTTTTCTGATGCAAACTCTCGCACTGTTTACGGGCGACAAGCGCACACACACGGCAATGATGCTTGGCGAAAAGTGAGACAACTGCACTGATCTGTACGACACCTTTTACTTAGAACGTATTCACAGATAACACATTGATTTATAAGGACTATCATGTTGACAGCGATGCAGGACTCTCTCAATTAAATTTCTCCTTTTAAGGAGAGAAAGGAAAATGGAAACCTACCGATGTCCAAAATGCAATCGACGATTATTTGATACAACTGAGGTCTTTCGAATCGGATTGACAATTCGATGTCCGAGATGCAAAACAATCGTCGCATTTAATTCCCCTTCTTCCCCCCCCCTCGGGGAGAACCCACGGCCTGTGAGCCGAATCCCCAAAGCCAAAAGCGCTTAAATTAAAACCCTCGAGTTTCTTCTTAAATAGGAGAAATCATCATGGCTGAATTTGCTAGCAAGGGCGTAGCCGGAACCGGGCTGGGACTTGGCATTGCCGGAACTGCGTTGGCACTTTTGAATAACGGCGGCTTGGGCGGTCTTGGCGGACTGCTCGGTGGCGGAAACGCTAATGCCTACGTCGACTCTTTGAATTCCAAAATTGCCGAGTTGCAGGCGGAGAAGTACGCCGACAAGACCGGCATTGAGGTTTACAAAGCCGCTCGGGAATCCGACGCGAAAATCAACGCGCGCTTCGAAGAGATCGCTCGGACGATCGCTGACATGAGAGTGCGTGAGGCACAGACTGCCGGCAAGATCGATCTTGTCGCAGCGACTGCCAACAACGGCATTTCCGCAAACACGGCGGCCATTGCCTGCTTGCAGGCCACGGTCAACAGCATCACAAAAGTCGTGGTGCCGAACTCTGCGATTTGTCCGGGCTGGGGCAATGTGACTGTTACCCCGGCGACGACAACGACCACAACGCCGGCTTCGTAGTTTGAGTAGGAGAGGGCATCATGAGACTTCACACACACAAACTCCCGAATGTCATCAGCGAATTCCTTCTGACAAGAGTCGTTGCTAAAGCACCGACATCCGCAGCGCAGTTCGGATTCGGCTTCGTCGTCCCATACGTCTCGAACTCGATTCAGACAATGGTCGACCGGAACCGAACCATGCTGACCAGTCTCGGAATTGTCGGCGAGGATTCGATGATTGACCTTGACACGGCTCATGCCTCGGCAGTGTCGGCCTTGGAGAAAGCCGGAGGCAAGGTCACGGCTTTCGGGCTGGTGTTTGATCGCAGTGACATTGATGCTCTCTCCGAATTGGCGAATCGATATGCTGAATCGAATTAAGGAGAATTTGAAAATGGATACGAAAGAATTGATCAGAATGCGAGCGGATCAGACATTGCATTGCTTGCTGGACAAGATTGATCAGATCTGCGACGATGCTAAGGATGACGATTATCTTAGCGACGAGGATGTGAGAACTTTGGCGAAGGCGTGGTGTACGATTCCGACACTGAAAACGTTACTTGCTGAAGGCAAAATCTAAAGTAACGCATTGAAGAATAAAAAGATTTTGATGCTCTCCCCGGGCACCATTCACAGTTTGTTTGATTGTTAAGCCTTGTTTTGCAAGGCTTTTTTGTTACCCTTATTTTGAAGTGGTATGGATTTCTTGGGCACAGAGGAGTCCAAAGAGATGCGAATACCACAAATCGTAAAGCCACGAGCCTGCGAAGGGCGTTTTCTGTATCGTCGACAGGACGCCGTAGGTGCACAGTCAAAACTACATTAATCCGCAGGAATGAAGAATTTCGCGAAAAACAGCGCCAAGCGACAGTGACGGGTTTTCACGGTAGTAGTTGGATTTCTTATGCGTCAATAATTGATAGCCGTTTGTTTCGTTGAATTTTGTAATGTCTTCAGCTCGTTTGACGGCTTCGATGACGTCCTGGATCGAAAGTTTTTCAAAGAACCGGGAAAGATTTTTCCCATTCTTGAATTCAGCCAAATTTTTGTAGTTTTCGCCAAAAGCTTGATTAATTTCTGTTAGGTACTGTGAGCGATTGGAAAGACATTTTTTTGCATCAATTGCATGCAACAGAATCCACAGTTCAAAAGAGAAATTTGTTGAACGAGTCCAGAAGGGCCTAAGCAAACGAGTAAATTTTCCCTAATCCATT
>CAZDVW010000025.1:0-21243 GCA_964509205.1 uncultured Sutterella sp.
TTCCTCACTGTTTCCTTCAAGGAAAACGTCTGAAAGAACCTACTCAAATTGTTCGGCGGTAGATTGGCAAAAATATTTCCTTTTGTCAAATCGTTTTATCTCAGATCATCCGAAATATGTAGACGATCCTTCTTGGATTCAACCTGGAACTTCTCTCAATTAACGACATTCTGCATCGAATCGCTGCAAGTGAGTTTTTATAGGAATTGCAAAACGTTTTCTCAAAAAATTCACTTGGAAAATGACTCTTTTCATTGAATACACAGGCATGAAAAAACCGCGCCCGATTAAGTAACGCGGTCTTTGCTTTTTTGCCAATTCGTACGTCCGAAACATTCGAACGTACGAACAAGTGACATTAAACCATGAGAACGGCGCAGGCGATGACTGCGACGACGCAAGGAATCGCTGTACGCTTGACAACCTCAAGCGGGTTGACCATGGCAATACCGGAAACAAGAATCGTCACACCGGCCAAAGGCGACATCGTACGACCCAAAGCACCGGTCAAGAAGGCCAAAGCACCCAAGTTGGGAACCGACATACCGAACGCTTCGGCGTGCGGCGTCACAGCTTCGTTGAAGGCCAACGTCGCTGCGTCACCAGAACCGGTGATAACACCCATGATCCACGGACCCAAAGAGCCACCCCAACGAGCGTATTCGTTCGCATTCTTCAGAGCATCAACGCAAACGTCAATGAGACCGGCAGCGCGCAAACCAGCAGCAAACACACCGGCGGCGATGATGATGCCCATCACGTTGGCATAGCCCTTGCCCATACCGTCGAAGAATTCCTTCGAGAAGGTCTGGATATCACAACGACCGACGATAAGCGCGCAGATGGCACCGATCACCATAGCCTGAGCAACGCCCATCTTGATGACGGGGAACCAGAGGTTGCCGCAAACCAGGATACCGATCGGAACGATCATGACGAGAGCCTTCAGGGGATTCGGTTTGAACTCACCCTTCTGGAGCTTGGACTCATCAACCTTCGCATTGGCATCGCCCTTGTTGTCGCCCAAAATCCAGCAAACCATCAGGATGCCGACGATCAGGATCAAGCCGCACATCACAGAATAGTTAAAGTGCAAGGCAATGAAGTCCATCACGTCCATGTTGGCCATCTTCGCAACGAACGGGTTGTGAGATGTTCCAGGAGAGAGATACGAACCAATCGTTCCGCCCAAGACGGCCGCAGCTGCTGCCGCAGGTTTAATACCGGCACGGAGCATAACGGGAATGAGCGTGGAACCGACAGCCGCTGCGCAACCTGCGGCAGACGGAATCGCGATATTCACAAAGAACGTGATCAGCGTGCAGACCGGAATCAAGAAAATTCCCAAGCCGCGCACAGGCGAAGCCAAATAGTGAACCAAAGAACGATCGCAGCCTGTGTAGCTTGCTGCAAATGCAAAGCCCATTGACGAGCAGATTGCCATGATCAATGCGTTATTCGTCATGGACTTCGCGAACTGGTTCAAACCTGCCATCGGTGCGAGACTGATCACACACAGGAACAAACCGGCCGCGATCAAGACGATACGCGTCTCATAGCGTTTAATAAGCGCCCAAACCGTCACAAAAATAACGGCTAGAGCAATCCATGCAGTAAAGGACATTTCCCCCTCCTTTTGTATTGCGTTTGCCAAGCGGTATTCCGCATACTTAGTTTCTAAACTACGGGGTTATCTTACACTACTTTGTAACATTTTTTTACCTCCTGAAACGAAGAAAATTACAATTCGATTTTCCGATGAATTCTGGCCGTTTCTAATTGAACCAATTTCGCTAAACAAACCATGTGTTCTCCTCGATTTCCGCTTGAACTTTTAAGCCCTGCTCGTGACAAAACTGTTGCCAAAGCCGCCGTCGATGCCGGAGCCGATGCGATCTACATCGGAGGACCTGCTTTCGGAGCACGAGCCAACGCTTCGAATGCCTGGAGCGAAATTCGTTCTGTCGTTAACTACGCTCGACAATATCGCGTTAAAACCTACCTTACCCTAAACACGGTTCTTTTCGAGAGCGAACTCGAAGAAGCCAGAAATGCCGCCCTAAGAGCCTATGAGTGCGGCGTCGACGCCTTAATCATTCAAGATCCGGCTTTCCTTGAGATGGATCTTCCGCCTCTTGAACTGCATGCCTCGACGCAATGCGACGTCCGAACCCCGGAAAAGGTAAAGTTTCTCGATGACGTCGGGTTTTCTCAAATCGTCCTTGCCCGTGAGCTGACGCTTGAAGAAATCGCCCTTTGCCGCAAAGCCGCACAACGCGCAAGACTTGAATTTTTTATTCACGGTGCACTTTGCGTTTCGTATTCGGGGCAATGCTATCTTTCCGCCGCAACGCGAAACCGATCAGCCAACCGCGGACAATGTGCCCAGTTATGTCGCCTTCCCTACTCGGTTTCGGACTACAAGGGCGATCTGGTACAGTCAAACGTCTTCGCCCTAAGCCTGAAAGACAACGACCAAAGTTGCAATCTCAAGGCTCTGATTAAAGCCGGTGTTACCAGCTTCAAGATCGAAGGCAGACTTAAGGACGCCAGCTACGTCAAAAACATCACAGCGTACTATCGCAAGAAACTGGATGCGCTGATAGAAGAAAACGGCTGGGAAGCCGAAAGCATCGGACGTTGCAGCTTTTCCTTCACTCCGGATCCTCAAAAAACGTTCTGCCGCGGAAAGACCGATGTCTTTGTCAACGGTCGCCCCAAGTCCGAAGCAGAACTGCGAACCCCGAAAAGCCTCGGAGAACCCGTCGGCCGCATCAGCACTTTCGGTAAGAACTTCGAGAGTTTCATGCTCGATCCGTTTCCGGAAAAAACACTTCATAACGGAGACGGCATTGCCTATTTCGATAAAGACGCATTCCAAGGCCTTCGCGTCAATCGAGTCGAAAATGCCGGCTCAGCCATCCGAATTTATCCCTTTGAGGGATTGGACAAATGCTCGTCCATCCAAAGCGGGAACATCGTTTACCGCAACAGCGATCGCCTTTTTCTCAAGGAATTGGAAAGAGAAGGAAGCGCTGTACGAAAAATTCCCATGGCGGCAGAACTTGAAGTTCATGCTAAGCTCCTAACACTCAAAGTGACGGCAGGCGGTCAATCCGTTTCCTGCTCGGCAACGGTTTCTCTGGATCCTGCAAAGAATCCTGAGCGCACGCAAGCGTCTGCTGTCAAAGCTCTTTCCAAGACCGGAGACACCGTCTTTTCTCTTGACAAATTTTCACTGACAGGCTCAAAAGAGTTGTTCATTCCGGTTTCTGTGTTAAATGATCTGCGACGCACGGCCTGTCAAAAACTCGCTGAAGCAATCCAAAATCGAACAACGAAACCGATGCTTTTAAAAAGGCTTCCTGCCTCCGCTGCCGGCTTTGCAAAGGACTACCGAGCCAACGTCTGCAATTCTCTGGCGAAGAACTTTTGGGATCGACATGGACTGTCCGTCGTTGAAAGCGGTCTCGAACTCATGCCGAAAGAAAATTTGGCAGGACGAGAGCTGATGCGGTGCCGATACTGTTTGCGGCACGAAATCGGTCTGTGCCCGAAGCAACTCAAAGGGGATCCCGACAAAAAAGAAGCCTTCAAGGAACACAATGCCGGTCACTTAAAACCGGAGCCTTTGACGCTTGCCGATCCAAAAGGGTTTCGCTATGTCGCACAATTTGACTGCAAACACTGCGAGATGACAATTGAACTCATCTCCGAGCTCGCTCCTGTCTGACTGCAGCAAGCGTTGCAATGATTGAGTCAATCTGGATCTCATTGATCTTTGTCTGGCCCAAATTCCTTCCTGACAGACCGAAATGAGACGGCATCGTCGGATAGGTCTTTGTTGCTCTGAGGCAATGAACGTGTCTCTCTTTTGAGGAATTCGGTCGAACAGGTTGCCGTCGGCTTTCTCTTAGCGGTTATGATGAACTGTACGTGTCACGCCTCTTCTCTGAATCGAATCGACATAAGGCATTGGACACAAGGAGAAAAAATGCTCGGAATCCTTTTCTTTTCCGTAATCGGTTACTTGGCAGCAAAAAAGAAGCTCTCGGTCATCAGCCACTTTTTCTGGAAAGCTTTTGGGGGTTACGTCGTTGTAACGGCCTTACTCATCCTCGGTCAGATGAATCCTTACCAGTTTAACTATCTGACGACCGATCAATACAGAGCCATGATCACCGACGTGTTGCCCTTGATCGTAGGCGGCTGGATTGCCTCAACCCTCTTTCGTTCGCTTTTTTATTTTCTCTTTTTCTACGGATGCCGTTACTTCTTCAACCGAAAGTCATCGGATTCCTCCGGCAAAGTTAATTCAGTACAAATACCGGAGACTTCGGATTCCGCAACGGGTCAGTCTTTAAAGACAGATGACGCTTCCGAGGTTGAAAAGCAGAATTCGGAGAAAAAGCAATAAGAACTCTGGGTTAATTTCACTGCGTTCTTCGTGTTTCTCAGGAGAAGAAAACGAAAAGTCACAGACCTAGATAACAACATCCGCTCATCAAACTTTTGAGAAGAACTCTCGATGCGGTTTCTTCTGGGATCCGCATGTATACGATAAATACTACCCTCCGCACGAAAATCATCAATACAGATACACAAACCCTTTCATAACGAACAATGTCCATACAACGTTAGTACTTTTGTGTTTAATGGTCTTCTAATTTTTGAAAAGGCTGACGATCCCAAAACACACACAACGTTTTAACCATTCATCTCTCTTGGTCCCCTGATCCATACTTTGATACAAATCCGCCTAAATACGGGGCTGTTGCGTCAGCGTGTTCGGGTTATACTGATCTTGGCTCACCTTGTATCTCTCGCGAAAGACCGGATTTACTAGGATTAACGAGCAGATGCAGGTGAATCTTTCAACGGTACGATTTTTTTATTCGAGGAAGAATATGGGAATTTCGCGTCGTTTGATGTTAGCAACTGCATTAACAACAGCTGCACTGGCCGCACCGGTACTGCAGGCTCAAGCCAAACAAAAAACTCCTTTAAAGCGCATGAACGTGAATGCAAAACGTCGTGTTCTGATTCAGTCGAGTTCTCGCTATCACAACTCCGGTTATCTGGATTTCTGCGCGGATCAGTATGAGCTGCTGTTTGAAGGCCAAAAGCCGGATCTTCTCTTCATTCCTTACGCCATGGTAGCGGGAACCTACGATGCGTATGAAGCGAAGGTCCAAAAAGCCTTTGCCCCTTACGGACACAATGTCATTTCAATTCACCACTTTAAGGATCCGGTAAAGGCAGTGCGTCAAGCCAAAGCCATTGCCGTGGGCGGAGGCAACACCTGGGCACTCGTTACGAGAATGTATGAAGCCGGCATTATCGACATCATCCGGCAACGTGTTAATGCCGGAGTCCTGCCCTATTGCGGTTGGTCTGCCGGCGGCAATGTCGCTTGCCCCACCCTGCGCACCACCAACGACATGCCCATCGCAGAACCACCGTCCTTTAACACGTTCGGCTTTATCCCGTTCCAAACGAATCCGCACTTTATTTCCGGAGGAACAGCTGGACTCAACAATGAAACACGGGAAGACCGCATCGAAGAGTTCCTCTGGTACAACAAAGACGAGGAAGTCATCGGACTGCCGGAAGGCACGGCACTTTTTGTCACCGGAGAGCATCGGTGCAAAGTGATCGGTCCGAGAGATGCAAGTCCCCTGTATTGGTTCCGTCAAGCCGATAAGGGTATGAAGCTTGAGCGCATCGCTCTCGGTACGACATTCGATTTGCGAAGCATTGCCCCGGGCAAGCCGCTTCAATAAACGATAAATACTCAATCTACCGCAATCCCCGACTGCGTTTAGTCGGGGATTGTTTGAAGTCTGACGTAACTGACTTGTCCTTCTCAAAATCGCTTGGAATCTCTTTTTCGCCCGTTCAATCGATTCCATTTCCAAATGCAAAACCCTTACCCGTCATTTGCAATTTGCAGCTTTTTTAGTCAAAGCCAGTGTGTTCGTCGTCTTTCTAGTCTTGGTCCTAAATTGCATCTGAGGCATTCACCAAGGACACAAAGCCCATTGCATCCGCAAACGGGTTCATGAAAAACTGCACCCGTTCCGTAAAACGAATCACCTTCCCGTTTTCGAATTGAAGATCAAGAAAGCGCCGTTTCTTGTCGAATTCAAGATCGCACCGGTTCTCTTGCTGTTTTTCCAAATCCAAATAACCGCGACTCATTCTGTTCATCGTTTTCCCAATGCAATCTTTAAACGCCTCATTCAGATTAATCTCGTTTGGCATCGGAGCGTTTCCCAATGAGAAATCTGCCCATTCTCCTGTCCATGCACTGACAAAAATGCTGAAATCAGTGAATTGAAATCGAACCGTTCCCTGAAACAAAAATGCGGAATCCGGCCGATAATTCGAACTTTGATGAAGCGAAAATAACTCCTTTTCCGCTAAATCCTTAGGGATCAAACTCACGCTTTTCAGACACGGATTTTCAGGTATGCGGCAATCGATGCCGGCGTACGCTTCGCGGCGCGAAGCGGCAAGCAACAGACGATAAATTGTGGACCAGACAATCACATCATGCGGATTTGTTTCTCTTTTTTCATACGTTACGGCAAAACATCCTTGGGCAAAATCCAGGCAGCTCGCTTGGTGATCAAGCGGCATTGGCAAAACAGGAAGACTGGGATTGGCACCGGCATCTAAAAGAGCCTTAATCGAATCAATAAAACAATCCGAGACAGGTCGAATCAAAAGCAACGTTGCAAGGACTCGTGCCCCGACAAGACCATTGCCTGCTCTCCCATTAAATCCGGCATCCACAAAGATCTTAATAACGGCGGCCAAACGACGAACTTTTGCCTCTCTGGCTCTCTTCGCTTTTAAAGAACCGCGGCTCAGTGCCGTTTCAAGAATCCTTGAAAGCAGACTCTGTCCTTCGGGATTCTGATTCTCGCAGCCGTTTGGAACCGTCGAAGGATCCAGACCGTCATTGGCAAAAATTCGATGAAGCTCCTGGCGATTTTTTTCGCCGGGAATGAGCGCAATGCGATAGGCCTTTTGAGCTGTTCCGGAAAATTCCCACGAATAGTCCGTTGCCAAAACTCCGGCGGCAAGCTGTTTGACATAGTTATTCCGAGCAAAATGACTCACAACCACTTGAGAAGTCTCAAGAATCGCCTCTGAGAGATGAAACGTCGTATGTGTCATCAGCGAGCCTCCGATTCAGAAAACAACAACTTAAAAGCGGCAAGCTCTGTGACGCCGCCTTTTTCATAACTTGGGCGTTCATTTAACCATGGCAAATGATTCAGCGCACGCTGCACCGTTTTTTTGGGATTCAGACAGTTCGCACACCCTTCTGTTAAAACACAGAGACCCTTCGGCCAACAATGGCAGTAAAGCCAGTCAGAGGAGGCAAACGATTCGAGCAAGTACGTCAGCGGAATGATGCGATTGTCTGCGAGCATTCCAAATTCTTCGAATGAACTACGACTTGCATACAAATACGGAACCCCGTTGGTGCACACGCGGACATTTCCGGCACGATAAAAACATACCGTAATCGGGTCACAATACTCATTATGCGAACCTGGATTCGAAATCGCAATGCAGTCTTCTCCATTTTCCGTGCAATTGCGCATCAAAACGGAAAGACGAAACGTTTTTCCCGAAACTCTTATAAAGTAGTCTTTTCCTGCAAACTTCTCCTGCATCGTCTCTTTGATGAACTTCGCCATCGCAAAGGCTTCTTCTCTGGACTGCGCACGGCAACACGACTCGACGAGAAACTCTGTTTCTCGCAACACGGACGAGTACGTTGCTTTGAAGACCTGCTTGTCGTGAAATGTCCGCAGGAGAGAAAAGAGATTCTGTCTTAACGCCTCAACAGAAAAAGGGTTCTCATAGACACCAAAGCCGTCAGTCGCCTCAGGAAAAACGGAGCGAACAGCGTCCGCACTGACGCCAAACGGCTCAAGCCAAGCCAAAAAAGCATCATCCGCTCGGCAGTTCTTTCTTTCCATGAGCCACTCGTTTGGGAAAAAAACATGTTTTGATGCCCTCATCAGACGTGAACTCACAATTTGATCCCCCTGCATTTTGCTGTCCAAATAGGGAATCTCGTTGACATAAAAGATGCCGTGATACACCCCATCGTCATCGGGCGTTTTCAGCAAACGGAATTGAATGTCTTTGGCTTGGAAGTTCGAAAAAAACGCTTCGTGAAGCGCCTCTCTTTCTGCGACAGCCTCCGGAGGGTACGGCGTTTGAAACGGATAGGGTTGAAACTTTTCCCACTGAGTTTGCATGTTTTCTCCCGACGAATATGCGTCATAGCAAAGCGCCCGCTCTTTAGAGCCGACTGCTGAGTCCGAATCCGCTCAGTGCCCCGATCGCATGCTGCATCTTGTCTGACGCTGCACGATGATTTAGGCCTTTGAACGAATCTGGAAATGCCCCAAAAACGCATGAAACAAACGATGGAATTGAGCCGAATTTTTAGGCATTTATCATCGATTTTACGAGACAATTTCGCAAAATGCTCGGTTTAAAAACTCAATGATTTCAATACTCTTTTCGACTTAAACGCCGAAACTTACAGAAATCTGCAAACGCCGAAAAGAATCTTTCTTTTCGGGAAAGAAGAATCAAACAGAGGCAACATTTTCAAAGGCTTGTGCCAAGAAAAGTTTTAACCGATTATCGATATTGGCTTGCGGCGTTGCCGGTTCAAAATCAATGGCGCACAAATTTGCCTGCGGATAGGTCTGACGAAGCGTTCGAATCACTCCTTTTCCCGTAACGTGATTCGGCAGACAGCCGAACGGTTGCAGACAAAGAATATTCGGGATGCCTCGTTTTAAGAATTCCACCATTTCTGCCGTGAGAAGCCACCCTTCACCGGCCTGTTGCCCGGGACTCACAAGTCCGTGCAAGCCGCCGAGCAACTCGCTTGTGCTCACAACGTCTGCAACGGGAGTAGTCTGAAGAGCCTCGCGAAAAACGGCACGAAAACCCTCAAAGTACTGCAAAAGTCCCTGACAAAGCATCCCTTTCAGTTTCGAGCCTCCCATTTTCTGAGCTTGCCAAACGTAGTCTGAAAGACAGTAATGGAAAAATAACGCGAGGTCTCCCAGAACCGGGACGGCTCCTTCTGAGAGGATTCTCTCGACAATGGCGCGATTGGCCTGCGGGTGGTATTTCAAAAGAATCTCGCCGACAATGCCGACAGAGGGTTTCTTCATCGAATCCATGGGAATTTCCATGAAACTTTTTACCATTTCGGAGAAAAGAGCCCGCAACTGTCTTTTACCGGAAGGAAGCGAGTGAGAAAGCCTTTTCTGCCATAAGGAAAGAAGACGCTCAGCGTCGCCTGCCCTCTTCTCGTGCGCTCGAACATAAAGCGAAAGTCTTTGCAGCATATCCCCGCAGATGACGGCCGTCATCAGGCGGCGTGTGCCGAAGAACCCCGGTTTGAGCGTTTCCGAACCCAGCTGACCGGCGGCTAAGCAAACGACGGGAACATTCTCACAACCGACATCGCGCAATGCCCAACGCATCAGCGTCGGATAATTGCTTGCCCGGCATGGGCCGCAGGTCTGCGCCAGAAGGACGGCATCCTTTTCCCGATCAAAGTCAGGATCGTTTAAAACGGCATCGAGCAATTGTCCGATCACGACGATCGCCGGATAACAGGCATCGTTGTTGACGTGCTTGAGCCCCAACTGAAACGCTTCCGGCCGAGCCTCCTTTAAAAGTTTCACAGACCATCCGAGTTCATTTAAAACGCCTGTGATCAGCGGAAAATGAATCGGCGCCATCTGTGGTGCATAAAGCGTATGGCCGCTTCGCTTCCGAGCAACAGAATCGACTCGATTTTGCTCTTTGCTCGCTTGCCCTCTCGGAACAAAATGAATCGGTACCTCTTTGGTCACTAGCGCGGCAGCGCTTGTGTGTCTTTCTTTTTCCTTTAATGCAGCCAGCAAAGAACGGAGCCGAATTTTGGCCGCTCCGAGCGTGTCGCTCTCGTCAATCTTAAGCTGCGTATAGAGCTTTCCTGCTTTCTGAAGAATGCGAGAAACCTCCTCAGAGGTAATCGCATCCAAGCCGCAGCCGAAGCTCACAAGATGCACGAGTTCTATATTGCCGTTCGATGCGGCCAACTTTGCTGCCCGATACAAGCGCGAGTGAAACGTCCATTGGTTCACAGCGTCCGTTTTATCCGTCGCTTCGGTCCAGCCGCAAACGGCATCTTCCGAAACGATATCAACTCCCATCGACTCAATCAAAGACGGAATGCCGTTCGAAATAAGTGGATCGGCGTGATAGGGGTGGCCGGCTAAAATCACAAGCGTTTTCTTCGTGATCCGGTGTTCTTGCAGGATATCCTGCCCCAACTTCCGAAGTTTGTCTCGATAATCGTTCAATGCCTTTTTTGCAACGCTAAGAGCCTCGCGAATTCTGGCTGTCTCCAACTGCGGGAAGGCTTCTTTTAACGACCGCTCGACCGTTTCATCCCGCTCTAAATCCAAGAACGGCGTAAGAATACGCACCTGCGGATAAAGGCTTTGCATATTCAATCGCAACGCTTCCGGATACCCGGCTACAACCGGACAAGCGAAACGCCCGTCGGCTTCTTCAAAAGGCTTCCCTTCATAGGGAACGCAGGGAAGCCAAATGGTTTTCACCCCTTCTGTTGCCAATTGCACGGCATGCGCATGCGCTAGCTTTGCCGGGAAACAAAGACTTTGCGACGGAATGGTTCCCGATGCTTGCAAAAGACTGGATTTTGCGATCAAGTCCGAAAGTTGCACCGTAAAGCCGAGAGAGACAAAAAGCGCATTCCAATAAGGATAGTGCTCGTACATGTTCAAAACACGCGGAATTCCGATGATGCCCGAAGACGGCAAATTCGGATTAACTACCGGTCGGTCAAACAGGAGACGACGCTTTTTCTCCATAAACCCTTCGTCAGCCTTTTTCTTTGCCCCCGCTGACTTCAGAGCAAAATCACAGCGATTGCCGGAGACATATTTTTCGCCGCTCGCGAACCGATTAATCTGGAGCAAACACCGGTTCGAGCAGCCTTGACAACGAAAGTCCCGTCGAACGATCTCTTTTAAGGAAAGCGCTTCGGAAACGAGTTTTAGTGCCGCTCCCTTATCCGGATGTCTTTCCTTAGCAATCAGTGCAGCACCGTAAGCTCCCATCAGACCGGCAATAGACGGTCGAATCACAGACAATCCCGTCTCGAGTTCAAAGGAGCGCAAAACGGCATCGTTTAAAAACGTTCCGCCCTGAACAACGACATGACCGCCCAATTCATCGGCCTGACTGACACGAAGCACTTTGTAAAGCGCGTTGCGTACAACCGATCGGCAAAGTCCGGCGGCAATGTCTTCCAGAGAAATTCCCGCGCGTTGCGCCTGTCTGACCATCGAAGTCATAAAAACCGTACAACGCGTCCCGAGATCGCTGGGGTGTTGAGCACGTTCCGCGGCGGCCACAAAATCCGAAAGACTGAGCCCGAGTTGAGCGGCAAATGTCTGCAAAAACGAACCGCAGCCGGACGAACAGGCTTCGTTGAGTTTGACGGAGGTAATACAGCCGCTTTGCACGGCCATGCACTTCATGTCTTGACCGCCGATGTCAATTACGTAACTGACCTGGGGATCGAAAGCCGTCGCAGCCTTTAGATGCGCAATGGTTTCTACCTCGGAAAACGGCGCCGAGAGTGCCGCCCGTGCGAGATCCGCTCCGTACCCTGTCGTGCAGGCACTTTGAATGAACGCTTTCTCGGGGAGCGCCGAAAGGAGCGTGCGCATTTGCGAATAAAGACGCTCCAGCGGATGCCCTTCGTTATTTTCATACCAGCGAAATGCAATGCGCCCGACCGAGTCAATGAGAACGCCTTTGATCGTTGTGCTTCCGAGATCAACACCCAAAAACAGCGGTCCACGAGCGTCAGAAATGGGGATGCTTTGCATCGATTCTCTTTGGTGTCGGCATCGAAATGCCTCGCGTTCCGTTTCCGAAGCAAACAAGGGCGTAAGAGCCGAAACGCTCTGAGAAACACGGCAGTTTTTTAGACTTTGAAAAAACGCCTTAGCCGATTGAAAGCGAGACGTCTTCTTTTGACGGGCAAACTGAGCTGCACCAGTGGCGACGGCGTACTGCGCATCGCGAAGATCCAAGAATGAGGCCTTTTCTGTTCCGATTTGCCGAACAAAGGCACTTCTTAATTGTGAAAGAAACGCAAGAGGACCGCCCAAAAAGGCAATATTTCCGGCAAGCGTTCGACCGCAGGCCAGGCCGCTGATCGTTTGCTCTGCCACGGCATCGAAAACAGAACGCGCCACAATCTCGCGAGAAACACCAGAATTCAATAGCGACACCACATCGGTTTTCGCAAACACGCCGCAACGCGAAGCAATCGACCGACTCGCATCGGCTCGACTCGCCAGTTCGTTTAATCCGGCCGCATCCGTGTTCAGCAGCTGCGCCATTTGATCGATAAAAGCACCGGTTCCGCCGGCACAGGCTTCGTTCATGCGAAGTTCAACGCCGTTTGTCAAATATAAGAGCTTTGCATCTTCGCCGCCCAATTCCACGGCAACATCCGTATTCGGAGCGACTCGCTTCAGATAAAACTGATCGGCAACAACTTCCTGCAAAAAAGGCGCCTGCAGTGCTTGCGCAATTCCAAGTGCTCCCGATCCGGAGAAAACGACGGACAAAGGGTCATCCTTCGCACAAAAAGACTCCAGACTCCGGGTGAGCGTCCCGACAACGTCACTGCGATGGCGTTCATAGCGCCGCTCAACAAGAGCTCCTTCGTCATTCAAAAGAACAAACTTAACGGTCGTTGACCCAAGATCAATGCCCAGAGAAAACATCCGTACTCCGCACTGAATTGCATTTGATGGCACTTAACTCGGTTGCCACAGAGCCGAAAGTCATGAAATCGGCCCTCGTATAAACCCTGATAACAAGGAAGATAGTAAAAGAAAAATTCAGAAATTTCTGATGGATCATGATGCTAAGTAAAAGACGAACTGTTTCTGAATTTTTCAAGAGACCGGGCATACAGCCGGTCAAAAGATTCTCAACATCTAACAGAAAAACCCTATGAAACATTTTCTTTTACGCTCTGTTTTATATAGACTTTTTCTGAATTTTGTGATACAATTACAGTCTATGTTGTTGTTATTTTGGATCGCCTATGAGCATTTCTTCACAAATTCTCTTTTTGATTGTCATCATCTTCATCAGCGGCTTTCTGTCAATGTCGGAAATCTCTCTTGCCGCTTCAACAAAAGTTCGTCTTCAGGTTCTCGCCGATCACGGCGACAAACGCGCAAAGAGAGTTCTCCAATTCAAAGAACACCCGGGACACTTCGTCACGGTCGTTCAGATCGGCATCAATATGTGTGCCATCCTCAGCGGTTTTATCGGTGAAGATTTGTTTTCTCCGTACGTTGCCTGGCCTTTAAAAGAGTTTCTGGGACTGGCGCCGAGTCTGGCCGATAAGATCGGCTCCTGCACCTCGTTTGTTCTTGTGACCTTCACGCTTGTGATCTTTTCGGATTTGATCCCGAAACGGCTTTCGTTTGCGCATCCGGAAAAAATCATCCTTGTCTGTCAAATGCCCATGCGGCTTTTGCTGGTTGCCTTGAGCCCCTTTGTCTGGATCTTGGAAAACGCCTCTCTTGCCGTGATCCGTCTTTTTGGTCTGAACGTGGAACAGGACGACAAGATCACGAGTGAAGACATCATGGCCAGCGTTGTAGCCGGTGCCGAAGAAGGCCTTATCGCCCCGGAAGAACAGGCTGTGATTCAGAATGTTTTCAGTCTCGAAAATCGTCTTGTCCCGGCTGCGATGACGGCTCGCGAGTCCGTTGTTTATTTCACGCTTGACTCCACAAAGGAAACGATCCTCAAAGTGGTCTCTCAGTCGCCCTTAAATCACTTTTTGGTTTGCGATAAGAACTTGGATCACGTGATCGGCTATGTTGAAAGCGCCTCCCTTTTGCGCTATCTGCTGGAAGATAAAGCGATCTCCTTTACCGACAAAGCGCTTTTAAAACCCGTTCAAATGATTCCAGACACGCTTTCTTTGTCTGAAGTCCTTGAACTTTTCCAGCGTACACGATCGGATTTTGCCGTTGTTCTCAATGAGTACGCTCTTGTTGTCGGCGTCATTACGTTAAGCGATGTGATGAGTTCGGTCATGGGCGACCTTGTGGCGATGCCCGATGAACAGCAAATCGTTAAGCGCGATGAAAAAAGTTGGCTTGTTGACGGAGCCACTCCCATCGTTGACATGATGGCCGAGCTTGATCTTACAAAAATGCCGAACAGCACGAGTTATGAAACCATGGCCGGTTTCATGATGTATATGCTTAGAAAGATTCCGAAGCGCGCCGATAAGATTGACTGGAACGGGTACCGTTTTGAAGTTGTCAACGTCGAGGCGAACCGAATCGATCAGATTCTCGTGACAAAACTTTAAAGGTTTGTTTATAATCCGCCATCTCGCTTCAGAGGTTGCTCCTGACAGAGGAGGATCGAAAACCACGGTCTTTTTCTTTTAGCGAGAGACACCCAAAACGGAAGGGTGGCAGAGTGGTTTAATGTACCGCCCTGGAAAGGCGGCGTATCCAATCGGGTACCGAGAGTTCGAATCTCTCCCCTTCCGCCAAAGAGTTTCCCAGACAGTCTGACGATGTCTGGGTTTCTTTTTTCTGACGTGTGAAATACGCCCTCACTAAGTCATATTGGTCGAAAAGATCGATTTCTGTTTTTCCAAAGCCAACAGCATCAAGCGCCTTGCTTCATCGACCATGAAGAGCGGGATGTTGAGAATGTCGCCATTAATGCTGAGATTTTGCATGGAAAACCGCACGCGCAAAGGTATCTGCTCGCCATATTTGTCCATAAATAGGCGCAAACTCGGCGATTTGACATTTGTAGATGCTTTGACTTCGATCGGAACAACAATGCCGCCGAGCGAGGCCAGGAAATCAACCTCAGCCTGCGGTTTAGGATTCGACCAGTAACAAAGAGATTCCTCAAACTGAGCGCTCAGACTCTGCAAAACAAGATTCTCTGCCATGGATCCTTTCATTTCACGGAAAAGCATCGGTTGATCCTGCAAAACAGACGGATCGATACCGGAAAGTCTGGTGAAAAGCCCAATATCTGCAAAATAAACTTTGAATGCACCAGGGTCTTCGTAGGCAGACAACGGAATGCCGGGACACGAAACGCGGTGAACGCACCGAACCATTCGAGCATCGACCAACCATTGGAGAGCATCGCCGTACTTGCGCGCATTCGAACGCGGTTCGACTTCGCTGAACTTGAAACGATTGTTTTCACGAGAAAGCTGTCGGGGAAGCGATTGCCATACTTTTTGAATTTTCGGTGCGTCAATAGCACTTGCATGGCTGAAAACGTCCTGCCGATAGGCTTCTATCACAGACTGCTGAACCTGCCGGGCCAAAGCCAAATCTTGCTTTTCGCACCATGCGCCAACAGCTTCCGGCATCCCGCCGACGGTTTGATAGTGAAGAAGTTTGGTGCTGAGCGGCTCAAACAAATACTCCGGAAACGGTTCAAATTCGGAAGATTCTCTCAGAGCGTCGACCAGACCGCTTTCTCCTTGAGCAAGGAGAAATTCACTGAAAGTCATCGGCTCGAGCGTCAAAAAATCGACCTTGCCGACGGGATACGACTGAGGGCGTGCGAGTTGCAGACCAAGCAGTGATCCCGCTAAAAGCACAAAGAGGTCCCTGCGGAATTCGCAGAAATATTTCAGCGCATGAATGGCTTCAGGACAAGCTTGCGCCTCGTCGAAAATAATCAAGTCGCCGGGGACGACAGGACGACCGCTGCGGTACGCCAGCGCTTCCAAAATGCTCTTTGGAGACCGCGATGTGTTGAAGAGCGTGCACAACGCGGGATCCATATCAAAGTTCAGATAATGGTAATGTCCCTCGAAGTGCTTTTGTGCAAATTGCGTCATTAACCAGGTTTTTCCAACCTGGCGAACACCGCGGATGATGAGAGGTTTTCGATGCGAGGACAGTTTCCATGCCTCAAGCTTGTCCATGGCCGTTCGATGCATCCTTCTTTCTCCTGCTATAGAGGTTGACGACCTTGAGTGTACGGAATTTGATGCGGTTTTGCATCAAATTCCATGAAATCTGATGCTTGAATGCATCAAATTCATCAAATTTTGATGCAATTCAACTTTGAAGCTTGGGCATTGACGAAGAGAGTTGAGACAACCTCATCTTTCCCGAAACAGAGAACCCCATTAAACTGATCACGGACGATAGATACCTCGCAAGCCTAGAATGACTCCCGAGGGGATCAAAATGCCTATTCCCCAAGGGGTCTCTTTATCTTTGAGCCGGAAGGTTGAGTTTATCAACGTCTTAGAGAGTTTATTGATGCGTTCGATTCTTCTTTTGACTTCTTTACTTTTGGCCGGAATCGCTTCTGCAGCGCCCGACTCTTCTGAACCAATTACAGATGTTGAATCGATTCAGGTCGTCTTTACACCGGGAGCAAGCGGATATGCCGCCATTACATCGCTCCTTGCCAAAGCTCAATCCTCTGTACGCGTGAGCGCCTACCATTTCCGCAGCCGAACGGTTGCCGATGCGCTCATTGCAGCCAAAAAGCGCGGCGTTGATGTTGCCGTCATCATGGATCGACGCAACCTTCAGTCTAAAAAGAATATGGCACCCTATGTTTCTCAGGCAGGGATTCCCGTATGGATTGACGACAAACACAGCGTCACGCACAACAAGTATCTGGTTGTCGACGACAAATGGGTGGAAACCGGCAGTTTCAACTATCGGGACAACGCCGAATTTGAGAATTCTGAAAATCTTCTCATCGTCCACTCACCGGCTCTTGCCCGCCAATACATCAAGAATTGGAAGACCCATGTGGTTCACAGTACGCCTGCAACACCCTAAGTCGCTGTTTTCGGGAACGTTGACTTTTTTCATTCCGTTTCTGTTTTCGAGGGTTCGAATCCCTCCTTCTCCGCCCAAGACTACTTGGGAATTTCTCGTCCCTCCCTATCTTTTTCATCCCCTCTGTGAGATGATTAAACGGCGGTAATACAACAAAGAGTGCTTTGTTCAATGACGTGAAGGAGGATGTTTATGCTTTCGCAAAATGAGAACAAGAATCTCGCCTTTGAGCGAGACGATGCCGTTCAGCTGATTATCGCTGCTGTGCAATCGGGAGCAATTAAGCTGCCGTTTTCCGCAGCTTTTCATGCAGAGAAATTGGATAAGCTTCTTAAGCAAGAATTAAACCGATCGCTCGGAGGGTATCTCCCTGCCGATTATCTCCGAAGTATGGAAGGAAAATATCTTGCTTGCGAGTATGCCGATATTGCGCGAAAAGATGCCCTTTATCTGCTGACGCTTCTTCAGACCTTAGTTGTCGGCATCACAAAAGAAGAAGCAGAAAAAATTAACCGTGTTGCTCTCTGCAATTAAACAGTCGTTTTCAATGCGTCTCCTCGCTCGAAATCTGTGATTTCGAGCGAGAGTACGGTTTAAGGACTACTTAACGGGCACAGCTCGCTTAACTTCAATTTTGGTCCGCGTCCAATCCTTATCGACTTTGGCAAAAATCTCATACTGTTTGCCTTGATGCACATGAGACCAATCCCGATCATCATCGAGTTCTGCAACGATCTTATCGCCATTTGCATCAACAAATGCGTATTTATCGCCACGTAAATGTTCCGTAAAACGTCCCTTCAGGACAACATAGTCATCGTCTGAGGCCTTATCCTTTACCCAACGCACAGTCGTCACTTTTTCATGATTGAATCCAGACGGACGCTGATTCACTGACGGCGCAGAATCAAAACCGCTGGGGCCGGCTGCCAAAACAGGCATCGAGCAGCAAGTCACCCCGAGTACGGCAGCAAGAAGAATTCCTTTAATCTTTTTCATAAAACCTCTCCAAAGAAAGAATGAAAGTAAACAACATATTGCGACACAACTCCCTTCCATTCTTTATTACATAAAAGAACGGTCCCGTCTGTTAAGTTAGCATTTTCTGCAACGGCCGTGCGCTTCAGAAACGAACTATTACCTTTGTTTCATTCTTGTTATTACAGATGGCTCTCAAAGAGCATTCTTTCAGAGTTTCACGGGTTTCCTATCAACAAGCGAACTGGGATTCTCTTTGCCATCAATGACGCTGTGATCGCTTTTTGATGTCCTCTGGCAACTCTCACGACCGTTGACATGCGCGTCCCGTGAAAAAATCTCATTTGTACGGCAACATGTCGCTAGTGCGAGTTGAAAAAAGAATGACTAGTACCGTCACAAAAGAGGATTGACTCAATTCTCGAGTTAGAACAGAGAATAAAAATTGGCAGCTTCCTGCGAAGGTGACTCACACTTTTCTTTTGTTAAAAAAGCAGCACTCGACGTTTCGCGTTCTGTTGTTAAATGCAACAAACACATGAGGTTCAGCAGAGAGGACGCCAAAAAATCATTGCCGCTTTGGATCCCTCTTTTGAACCGAACGAAGCCCTCAGATAGGCGATTTGCAAAGGAATCAGACCATAATCTGTCAGAACGTAATCTGTCAGGTTGTATTCTGACTTAAAAGTTAAAAAGTCTCACCCGTATGTTGCAGGGAGAAAACGATGAGCGATACTGATTTCTATGGTCGCACTGGCGAACTCGAATCGTTACAAGATGCCTACGAACGCAAAACAGCAGAGATGGCGATTATTTACGGTCACCGACGCATTGGCAAAACGGCTCTCATCCAAAAATTCTGTGAAGGAAAATCTGTCTTTTTCTATACAGCAAAAGCTTGGAAAGATCCCTATCAGTTGGAACAGTTTTCCCGAGCCGTCGGACAATTTTGTGAGAATCCTCAGCAACGCTTTCTCGATTGGGCAGCTGCGCTAAAGGCCGTTGCCGCTCGTCCTCTAAAAACACGTAAAGTCCTCGTCATTGACGAATTTCAATACATTGCAAAAGAACGGCCAAGCATTCTTTCCGAACTTCAAGTCGTCTGGGACGAGTGTCTCTCGCATGAAAACATCCTGCTGATTCTCTGCGGCAGTGCCGTTTCTTTCATCGCCAAAGAGGTTCTCGGCGAAAAGAATCCCCTTTTCGGTCGCGCTAGAACCATCATGGAAGTTCGACCGCTTCCTTTCCAAACCGTTGCAAAATTTGTACCCACATATGCTGTGGATGACGTCTTTCGCGGCTACGCCGTCTTAGGAGGAATTCCATACTTTTGGCAAGGACTCGATCCGCAACGCTCGATGACAGAAAATCTTGCTGTGAACATACTGAGATCAAACGGCTTTCTCAACGATGAAGCGCAGTCCGTTCTGCGACAAGAATTTCGCGATCCGGCGACTTACAACGCCATTCTCCAGACCATTGCTTTCGGAACCACTGCGCACAGCGAAATCGCTCAAAAAAGTTTAGTTGATGTGCGCACGCTTTCAAAATATCTAAGCGTGCTGGAAGATATGGGGTTTATTGTGAAGGAATTCCCTGTTTTTTCCGGTTCTGGAGAGTTTGGAAATGCTTCTCGGGGGATCTACCGAATAGCTGACCCGTATTTGAAATTTTGGTTTCGATTCCTGGCCAACAATCCAACACTGAGCATGACTCGTCAGGAGGCGTTGTTTGAGTGGACATCCGCTGTCGAACCTTATTTTGCTGAATTTGCCTCTGATGCCTTTGAGCGCGTCTGTCACCAATATCTGATTCGCCTCCATTTTTCTGGAAAACTTCCTTTCCGCCCGAGTACTCTCGGTCGTTGGTGGAAAAATGCTGAGGAAATCGATTTGGTCGGCGCTGATCGCGAACGTCGCCACTGTCTTGCGGCTGAATGCAAATATCGAAATCAAAAAATCGACGTGAAAGTACTGAGATCACTCCAGGCTAAATGCCGCCAGCTTCCGGTCGCAGACGATTGTATTTTTCACTACTGGATTTTTTCTCGGGCAGGATTTGACGACGTACTGCTTGAAGTTGCCTCAAAAGATCCGATGATCCATCTCGTCGGAATGAAACAACTCATTGATTGAACGACTCAAGAATCGGTCTTCGTCGAGTTGTCAAGCGAGACTGGAAGAACCTTTCTGCTTCTTTGTCTTCTTTCATAAGAACCTCTATAACAATTTTAAGTTATAGATGCTGTACTCTGATTCATGGAGCCCTTCCATTCATGAATCGCCGGATATGCTTCCGAAAGGAAATCCGCCGATGACTAACAAGGAAAAGATTATTTCAAAAGGTTTTGATTACAAAAAATCTTTCCGACACAGAAAATGATTTTAAAGAACTCGGTTTAAATTAACGGACAAATAAAGAGGCAACAAATCTCCAACCGTAACCGGCGTTACTCGGTTGTCGAACGCAATCCGTTATCCCCATCGTTGTCGTGCTAAAAACTAAAATTGTTCGCACGACAAATGGAATTTATGGTTTTGCAGCAAGAGAATACCCAACAAAAACAAGGAACAAAGTGAGGACACAACTGCACACCATGTATAGTATGGCGACGCCGATTTTCCCTGCTTTGATGAGTTCAAATCCTTCAAGGCTAAATGTTGAAAATGTTGTTAAACCGCCTAAAAACCCGACGGTAAGAAATAGTTTTAAAACGGGCGATGCCATTTGAAGTTTATCGGAAGCCAAACCGCAGACATACCCAATCAGAAAACCGCCTATTAAATTGACGGTAAATGTCCCAAGGATCGGCATCTGAAAGAGAACTCGACTCAGTTGCGTAACGCAATACCTCAACACGGCACCAAGTCCTCCGCCGATAAAAACAGCTACAACGCTATGGAACATAAAAATCCCTTTGGTTGATCTTTATAAATTTTTCAATTTATTTTGATTCTAAAAACTCAAAATCATTTTCTGAAATTTCTAAATAATTTCAAAATTCCGTGAGACTGCCAATAAAAAGAAATCCCAGACCTCACTCGGTGATCTGGGATACTTTTTTGGCGGAGAAGGAGGGATTCGAACCCTCGAGACCAGTTAATTTTGATCTGCGCCCTTAGCAGGGGCGTGCCTTCAGCCACTCGGCCACTTCTCCGCACGCAGACAAATCTCGCAATCTGAATGCAGACCCAGCATCATACAGAATTTCACCGCAATTTGCTCTGTCTGCCCTCTCCTATTCCAGGGCTGACGCACGGCGAAGATAACAAGTAGGAAAGAAGAATCGCAAAAAAAC
>CAZDVW010000026.1:0-21002 GCA_964509205.1 uncultured Sutterella sp.
CTTATAGCCGTTTTTGTTTTGAGATTCAAAATTCCGCAACGTTAACCCTAGTTCAGTAAGACGTAAGTAAGTGTTGCCAGGAAAGATGTGTCATGCATATAATTCCACGAATGAGAATCATTCTCATTATGTTTTTTGGAGGAAGTGATGCGCATTAAAGACATGTTGCCGGGGCAAATTGGCAAGATTGTGTCGTTTACAAGCGGTGCAGCCGAATATCGGCAACGCCTTTTGATGCTGGGTCTTGTACCAGGGACTCAGTTTGAACTTCAGCGGTATGCCCCTTTGGGTGATCCGGTTGAAATTAAGGTTCGCGGTAGTCTAATAAGTCTTCGCAAGGGCGAAGCAGACGTCATGGATGTGGAGTCGGTTTAAATGAAACATACGATCTGTATCGTTGGAAATCCGAATTGCGGAAAAACAACGTTGTTTAATGCACTTACGGGTGCGCATCAAGATGTCGGCAATTGGCCGGGTGTTACGGTAGAAAAGAAAGTCGGACACTACACGTATGATTCAGTTGAATACGAGCTTGTCGATCTTCCGGGAATCTATTCGCTTACGACTGTTTCCAAGACAGGAGAAGATGAGCGTGTAGCCCGAAACTACATCTTGAGCCACGAAGCTGAAGCGGTTATTAACATCGTTGATGCATCGAATCTGGAACGTAATCTTTATCTCACGGCTCAACTCATTGAGATGCGCGTTCCGGTTATGCTCGTCGTCAACATGCTTGACGTTGCCAAAAAGCGCAAGATCGAAATCCGAATTGACGAATTAAGTCAGATGCTTGGGTGCCCCGTTGTCGGAATTGTCGCTTCGCGTGAGCAGGGAGTTGTGGCGCTCAAGGAAATGATAGCGGCCTTTGTCTCGAATCCGTCGCTTCCCAAATTGACGCTTCAGTATGCGCCGGAAATTGAAAAAGCACATAAAGAAATTGAGGCTGAGATCAGCAACGTAAAAAGCGTTCATCCGCATTGGTTCGCTATAGAAATTTTGGAAGGCGCCAATGGTGCGCGCGAATTGCTGGATAAGGATGTTCGTTCCCGCGTGATGCCTATCATCGAACGCACGGAAAAGTGTTTTGACGGGAATTTAGATATCGCAGTTGCGGATGCTCGGTATAAGCTGGTCGCCGAGGTTAGCGCCAAGGTTGAGAATCGAGTCGGCGATCTACCGGCGACGTTGACGGATAAGATTGACAAAATTGTCTTGAATCGCATTGCAGGATTCCCCATTTTCCTCTGCATCATTTACTTCATGTTCCTGTTTACGCAGAACTTGGGAGCGGCCTTCATTGACTTTTTTGATATTTTTGTCGGCGGAGTGATGGTCGACGGATTTGGAAAACTGCTCGAATCCATCGGAGTTCCTGAAATCGTAAAAGTTGTATTGGCCGATGGCATCGGCGGCGGTCTTCAGACGGTATCAACGTTTATTCCTGTCGTGTTCTTCCTGTTCTTCTTCCTGGCAATTCTGGAAGATTCCGGTTACATGGCACGTGCGGCCTTCGTGATGGACCGATTAATGCGTTTTCTCGGTCTCCCGGGAAGAGCATTTGTTCCGCTGATTGTCGGGTTCGGTTGCAACGTTCCGGCTGTGATGGCTACGCGTACGATGGATCGCGTCACGGATCGAATTCTGACGGTTCTGATGGCGCCGTTTATGAGTTGCGGCGCTCGTCTTCCTGTGTACGTGCTTTTTGCGGCGGCCTTCTTTCCGAAAAACGGGCAAAACCTTGTATTTGGTCTGTACCTGATTGGTATTTTTGCAGCGGTTCTCACGGGGTATTTGGTAAAGCGACTTATTCTTCCGGATGCCGCAGGTTCGTTTGTTATGGAAATCCCTCCCTATCATATTCCGACGGTGAAGGGGGTTCTCATTCGAACCTGGGATCGCTTAAAGAGTTTTGTGTGTCGTGCCGGCCGTGTCATCGTTGTTCTTGTAGCGTGTCTGTCTATTCTTAATTCACTCGGAACGGACGGCAGTTTCGGCAACGAGGATTCGGACCGTTCTGTGTTAAGTGAGATCGGTCGCACGATCGCTCCTGTGCTTTCTCCCATTGGCGTAACGCAGGAAAACTGGCCGGCTGCCGTTGGTGTTTTCACAGGCGTTCTTGCGAAGGAAGCGGTGATCGGAACGATGAATTCGCTGTATGAATCCATGGCAAGAACGGAAAACGCTAAGGATGAGGCGACATCAGACGAAAAGGAAGAACCCTGGTCTCTCGGAGCCATTTTTGCTGAAGCTTGCGGAACCGTGGCCGACAATTTGAGTTCACTGGCCGATTCCGTGTTGGATCCTCTGGGAATCAGTTCGGCAGAAGAGGAAGCAGTGGCTTCACTTGAAGCCCCTGAGCAGGCAACGGGCGCGGATGTGATGAAGAAGCTTTTCGGAAGTGATGTGGCGGCGTTTGCTTACTTGCTTCTTATTCTTCTGTACATGCCCTGTGCGGCAGCCATGGCGGCAATTTGGAATGAGGTTGGAACCGCCTGGACGATTTTCGTCGCCGTTTGGACGACTCTTCTCGGTTATTCGGCCGCTACGATCTTTTATAAGCTCGGTACCTTCAGTGCCGATCCGACTGGTGCCAGCTTAGCAATTCTTTTGTGCCTTGTTGCCTTGGCAGCGGTTCTTCTCGCCATGCGCCGCACTGTTCGAAATATGCGTGCTAAGACACCGAAGATTTTTGAGATTCACCAGATCTAGCGAAGGAGGATTCTCAAATGGGTTCAATCTTGGATATGGCTCGAATTGTTAAGGAGCGCAAAGCAGTCAGAGAGGCGGATCTCGCGCATGCACTTTCCGTTAAGGAAGAGGTTGTTGCCATGATGGGCGAGCGACTCGCTCAGAAAGGGCAAGTGCGCCTGGAGGTTCGGCATCATGCCTGTCGCTTTAATTGCGGTTGCGGAGGTTCCGATACCCGTTATTGGGTATCTGTCCCAGACTCCTAAATGTTAAGTTGAGCAATCCACCAAGAAACAGGGCACAACAAAGTTTGTTGTGCCCTGTTTGCATAGGAAGACTTCGCAGAAGACTATTTTTGAGTTTTAACATCAGGGTCAGCGGCTTGGGAAAGCGGCCAACGGGGTTTGGCAGAGAAGCTGTAACGCAGGGCGGCTGATTGACGTTGTGTCTCGTTCATTGATTCAAGACGAGAAAGACCTGCCACGGCGATCATGGCTCCATTGTCTGTGCAAAGCGAAATGGGCGGGAAGAAGACTTTGACGCCGCGCTTTCGGCTGGCTTCAAGAAGACCTGCCCTTAATTGCTTGTTGGCAGAAACTCCGCCTGCGACGACGAGGCGCTTAATGCCCGTCATTTTGACGGCCTTCATGGCCTTTGTGACCAAAACGTCTGTAACGGCATCGGTGAATCCACGCGCGAGATTTCGTCGAAATGTCGGATCTTTTGGATCTGAGGCGTTCATGACAGCTGTCAAAACGGCCGTTTTTAAACCGGAAAAACTCATGTCAAGTGACGGGCTGTGAAGCATTGGGCGGGGAAGTTCAACAGCATCGGGCGTGCCTTCATCCGCAAGGCGGGAAACGGCAGGGCCTCCCGGATAGCATTCCCCGAGAAGCTGCGCCGTTTTATCAAAGGCCTCGCCGGCGGCGTCATCAAGCGTCTCTCCGAGAAGTTGATAGTCTCCGAAGGCATTCACGCGCATGAACTGTGTGTGTCCGCCAGAGACAAGGAGCGCAATGAAGGGAAATTCCGGTTTAGGATCGGCCAAGCGCGCAGAAAGCAGGTGACCTTCTAAGTGATGTACGCCGATGACGGGAATTCTGAGGGCGTAACCGATGGCATGCGCCACAGAAATGCCGACGAGAAGAGCTCCGGCAAGACCGGGACCTTCGGTGACGGCAATGGCATCGAGCGAGTCCTTCTTAACGCCGGCTTCTTCCAAAACTTGATCGGTAAGAGCAATCGTACGACGGATGTGATCACGGCTTGCCAGTTCCGGAACGACGCCGCCGTAGGCACGATGCATGTCGATCTGAGTGTGGATAGCGTGCGCTAAGAGTCCCTTTTCGCTGTCAATAAGGGCAACGCCCGTTTCGTCGCACGAGCTTTCAATTCCGAGAACTTTCATGAGAAAAACTGAACAAAAAATATTTAAAAGAGATTGTATTGCTTTTATTGAACGGACAGGGAGAGCGTCGTTTAGTTTTCGCAAAGAAACAAGGCGCATGAGCGTTCGATGTCCTAGCTGTTTTTCGGAGCCGTTTTTCAATTGTTCGGGTGCTGAAAGGAATTGTGTAGGCTCTTTGCGTCATTTCAACGAATTGTTGGCTTTATTGTTTTTGACTGCTTGAGCTAAAAACAATATGGCATACTTTGCCTATCGCTAAAAAGGCCGATGTTGAGATTGTTTTTTATGAAAGGAGATTCCATGAAACTTGGAATGGTTGGTTGGCGCGGCATGGTCGGAAGTGTTCTGATGGAAAGAATGCGGCAAGAGAATGATTTTTCGTTCGTTGAAACAACAACGTTTTTCTCGACATCAGCGGCTGGAAAACCTGCTCCGACAGGGATTCCTAATGCGGCTCCGATCTTAGAAGATGCGTCAGACATCGCAGCTCTTTCTCGGTGTGACGTCATCATGAGCTGTCAGGGCGGTGACTATACAAAATCAATTCACCCTAAATTGCGTGAAAGCGGGTGGAAAGGCTACTGGATTGATGCGGCGAGTGCTCTTCGGATGAAAGAAGATGCGGTCATCATTCTCGATCCGGTGAATCGCCATGTGATTGACCAGAGCTTGAAAGCCGGCATTAAGGATTATGTCGGCGGAAACTGCACGGTTTCTCTGATGCTGATGGCTCTTGACGGACTTGTGAAGGAAGGATTGATTGAGTGGGTGACGTCCATGACGTATCAGGCTGCCAGCGGCGCCGGTGCGAAAAACATGCGTGAACTCTTGAGTCAGATGGGATATCTTCATGCAACAGTTCAAGAGGCGCTTGCGGATCCCCGTTCGGCGATTTTGGATATCGATCGACGTGTGACGGCCGCTTTTTCGAACTCCGATTTCCCGAAGACAGCCTTCGGGGCGCCTTTAGCCGGTTCTTTAATCCCGTGGATTGATTCCGACCTCGGCAACGGACAGTCGCGCGAGGAGTGGAAAGGAGGAGCAGAAGCCAACAAAATTTTGGGGCTTCCAGAGAATGGTACTCCGGGATCCTTGACAGTTGAGGGACTTTGCGTACGCGTCGGGAGTATGCGGTGCCACAGCCAGGCTTTGACGATCAAACTGAAAAAAGACATCTCCTGCGAGGAGATTGAAAGATTGCTGGATTCATCCAATGAATGGGCATTCGTTGTTCCAAACCGCAAGGAGGAATCGATTGCAGAGTTGTCTCCGGCAAAAGTCTCAGGAACGCTTCGGATTCCTGTCGGTCGCATCCGCAAATTGGCGATGGGGCCGGAATTCATCAGTGCCTTTACTGTTGGCGATCAATTGCTCTGGGGTGCTGCGGAACCGTTGCGGCGTATGTTGCGAATCCTCGCAGAGCGAAAGAGTTAAAGACAAATTGGAAAGAATCGAAAGCCGTTCTGTCTCGACTGTTTGAGAGCCAGAACGGCTTTTGTTTTTGCGCCGTGCGTCCGATTTGTCGCAGGGTCTCAGTTTTGGAGAGCCGTACTCATAAATTGAACGATGTGGTTCATTTCATCCGGCGAGATTTCGTGTTCCATCTCGTATTCCCGCCAAACGAGAGTGTCAACTTTGGTTTCAATGAAACTGGCGGACTTGCGAGCAATAATCGGGTTGATGACATCGTCATAGGCCCCGTGGGCAACAAAAAACGGCGTCATCTTTCCTGCGGGAGTGATGTCGTTGTCGAGAATGTCTGCAGCAGGAAGGTAGCCTGATAAGGCAATGACGCCGGCAAGCGTTCGAGCCTGCCGCAGTCCGCTGTAGAGCGCCATCGCCGCACCCTGAGAGAAGCCTCCCAGGAAAATAGTTTCAGCCGGGATTCCTTGACTGACGATTCGGTTAATGATCTGAGAAATTCTCAAGTGCATGGATTTCAATCCGGGGATATCCTCCGGTTGCTCACCGATACCGGCAAGGATATCGTACCATGCAGTTGTAATTTGTCCGTTCTGAACGGTGAGGGGCTTCCTTGGCGCACGAGGAAGGATCAGGCGTGTTTTGGGGCCGCCGAAATCAAGGATTTCCTTGGAAAAGGGCGAAAAGTTTTCCGGCGTCGTTCCCATTCCGTGCAACCATACCAGTGTGCAGTCGGGTCTTGATCCGTCTTCAGGTTCCTTGATGATGACATCAAGCGGCTCAATTCCTCGTTTATTCGAGTCAGAGACAAGTCTCACTCCGCGTTGCACGGAGCGTCGGGCAATGGCCTCATCGCTCATTTTCGGTCGGTCACTGCGGTATGACGGAGTTGTTCTGAAATGGGGTGATGCCGTTCCAGAGGCCGAAACAGAGTACCCCGGACGCGCAGTCGATTCTTTTGTTGTGACAGCGGCTTGCGTATAGGACGGAGCAGGATCTTCTCTTAACGGCAAATGCTGTACAGCCGTCGGCGAAGTCTCCTTGGGTTTGTCTTCGAGTTCTTCGCTTGTCGAGTTTTCGGACTCGCGCAATTCAATCGCCGGACCGCCGACCTGATCAAGATAGTCAGAAATGCAGTCGAAAACACCGGCTTCACGTTTTTCTCCGTTCGGGAAAAAAACACCGCGAAGGACGTCAGGGATGTCAGACGACACGCTCGGAAGGTTGACGATGAGAGTGTCGTGATCGGGCGTCTCTCTGAGTGCGGCTGTTTGTCGCGAGAGCATGGCAGCTGAATTTTTAAACGACTGAATTCGGCGCATCTGCTCGCCGATTCCGGGCAACTCATAGGTGCTGACAAGACGCGTCGCTTGCGGAACCACATCGGCTTTCGTAAGTCCCGTTGCGCCGGCCGTGAATATGACGTCGCAGAGGACTCGGTCGGAGAGTTCACGCAAGGTATCTTCTACGCTGTAGAGTTCATTGATAACGGGGCGAGCAATAATGCGAACGGGACTGGCAAACGAAGCTCTGCAGCAGGTCTCAACGGCTCCCATAACGCGGGCAGATTGTTCCGGGGTTTCCGCAACACCCACGATTCCGATCAAAATCTCGTTCGGATAACGGCGTTCAAATGACATCAAAGTTCCCCCGATGATAAATTATCTTCGGCAAGCAAGTTCAGTGTTGAAAGTTGCCCGGCATGGATAAGTTTGTAGAGTTCCCGTGCGCTTTTCGGCGGTTTGTTTTGCATGATTTCTTTCCGAGCCGTCCGCACAAGTTGTCTTAGTTTTTGTATAGGAACCTGAGGATTCTTGGCGATGTAGTCGGTTACGGCCGCGTCGCTTTGAATCATGGCATCGCGAATCTTCTCGGTCTGACGGTGAGCGATCGCGGCGGCTTTGCTCTCTCCGGTTGCTCGATCGATTGCCTCACGGACGCTTTTCGCATCCAGAGCGCGCATGAATTTTCCGATCAACTGCAGTTGACGACGTCTTGCACCGAAACTTTTCATCTTTCCGAGATCCTCAATGGCCTCAGAAAGAGCTTGCGGAAGTGCAATTTTTGAACGTTGCTCCTGCGAGAGTTCGCTTAATTCTTTTCCGAGAGCCTGAAGTTCTTCGGCCTCTCTTTTCTTTTGAGATTTTGATGGGCCGGCGAACTCTTCGCTGTCCTCGGATTCAACTTCACGGGTGTCATAAAACATTTTTTTCATGCCTCGCATGATAGCCGAAAACCTTCGCAGTTCCGTCATCGGTCTATTTGGGAGAAAAAAGCTGTATACATTTTGAAAAATAATGTTTTAAATCGAAATGGTTGATATCCTGCAAAAGATATAAACTGCGCAGAGGAATTTAGGGCTTTTCTCCCGTAAATTACCCGTTTATTGACTCGAGGAAAGAAAATTAGTTTATGAAACGCATTGCCTTATTTATTCTCACGAACATTGCCATTATTTTCATGCTCGGCATTGTTCTTAACGTCGTCAGCCTTTTCACCGGACTTAACTTCGGACAAATGGCCGGTTCGGACCTGGATTTGACGGCTTTGTTTGTATTCTCGCTTGTGATTGGGTTTACGGGCGCTTTTATTTCGCTCCTGATGAGCAAGCAGATTGCCAAGACATCCATGGGGGTACAGCTGATCAACACCGAAAATCCGGAACCGGGTTTGGAAAGTTGGCTTGTTGATGTTGTTCGTTCTCATGCGAAAAAAGCTGGCGTGGCAATGCCGGAAGTCGGGATTTATGAGGGAGAGCCTAATGCGTTTGCAACGGGAGCTTTCAAGAACAGTGCTTTGGTAGCAGTTTCTACAGGGCTTTTGCGCTTGATGAACAAGAAAGAAGTTGAGGCTGTTCTTGCTCATGAGATGTCGCATGTGGGCAATGGGGATATGGTGACGATGACTCTTATCCAGGGCGTTGTCAACACGTTTGTTGTTTTCATCAGCCGCGTGATCGGATGGATTGTGGACCGCAATATTCTTCGCAATGAAGATGATCGTCCGGGCATGGGCTACTATCTCACCTCGATGGTGATGGATATTGCATTAGGGCTTCTTGCGGGAATGCTTGTTGCCGCCTTCAGCCGCCATCGTGAATTCCGTGCAGATGCGGGGGCTAAACACATCATGGGAAGTGCCGAGCCGATGATTGCTGCTTTGCAGCGTCTTGGAACGATGAAACCGGCTGAGTTGCCGGCCTCCATGAAGGGAATGGGTGTTTCCGGCGGAATCGGATCATTGTTTGCTTCCCATCCCTCAATTGAGGAACGCATCAGTGCATTGCGTGCGGACTAAGTAAGTTGAATCTTTTTGCAGAGCGCTCGACCGGTTTTATCGGTGTCGTAGGCTCGGTTTTTCAGCGCGTCGAAGAGTTCTTCGGCGCGCTCTTTATTGACGTGAAGCTTTGAGCGAATGGATTGAATGCTCGCATCACGATCCAGAATCAGTACCTCTGCTGCTTGCTGAAGAAGGGGATCTTGAACGTTGGTCGGAAGTTTGCCAATGTTCTGAAAGACAGTTTGTAGCATTGGAGCGAGGCTTATCACGAAATTTTCTGTCGTGTTTTTTCCCGGAATCGGAAGCGCAACGGCGCAAAGGTTTTCCCAGCGTTGAAAGTACGCTGCAAGACGCGTATTTGAAATTCTTCGGCCAGCGTCAATCGGTTTTCCGGCGGTCGACAGAAAGACTTCCGCCTGTGCATTCATGGCCTGCCAAAGATAGCAGGAAAGAAAAATCACAAGTTGCGGCTTTCTTTGCTCGAGAACGGCGTTTAATTCAGAGGCATGCTCTGCAATTTTTGGAATGAGCTGCGGGCCATGCGCATTCGTCGGCATTGTATCCGGCCAAGTGAAGGCGAAAAAGGAACGTTCAAAGGCGCTCTCCTGCCCGGATGTTCGTGCAAAAGGGATTCCCCACAACGGAAACCACTCGCAAAAGTGATTGAGCGTTTTGCCGAGATCAAGAGTTCTGTCGGAAAGAAAACTGCGGACACGAGTCTTGCCGCTTTCCGCAAAAGAGGGAAGCAGTACGATCAGAACCCCGTTTGTTGCATTTTCTTGGGTAGTGAGGATGTCTGGGAGAATCATTCAAGTTGCCTGTTTTGTACAGACAATTTTAGAGCAAGAAAAGTCCGCCGCGGAGCGACTCCCGGCGGACTTCGTTCACAGGATTTTTATCCTATGCGGCTGGAAGTTTTTCTAATTGTTCTTGGATCTTTTTGAGTAAGTTTTCAAAATCTTCCAGTCGTTTCCGTTCCTGCTCAACAACCGCAGCAGGTGCTTTTTCGACGAACGATTTGTTCTCGAGTTTCTTTGCACAGCGGCCGATCTCGCCTGTCAAACGGGTAAGCTCTTTGCTAAGACGCTCACGTTCTGCGGCAATGTCAATCTCGACTTTCAGCATGAGTTTGAAGTTGTCAACGATGGCAACCGGGGCGATGGCGCCTTTGTTCAGCACATTGATGTCGTCAACGGCGTTGACTTCGCTTGTGCGTGCCAGAGCCTTGAGATAACCCGTTGCACTCTGAATGGTCGTCTTCTCGCCTTCTACGGCAAGAGGCAGACGAAGCGAGGGAGCAAGATTCATTTCCGTGCGCAGGCCGCGTACGGCTTCAATCATTTTCTTGATCAGAACAATTTCAGCATCTGCCTTTGCGTCTTGGGAGAAATCTTCCAAGTTCGGATAGTTCTGGATCATGATGCTTGTCTCTTCGTCGTCTCGACGTTTGCCTGCGACGAGAGACACCTTTTGCCAAAGTTCTTCCGTAATGAAAGGAATCAACGGATGCGCAAGTCTCAAAGCAGCTTCAAGGACAGAGGCCAAAGTATGGCGGGTAGCTCTGGCGACAGACTCATCGGCACTGTTTAACTGCACTTTCGAGAGTTCCAAATACCAATCACAGAACTCGTTCCAAACAAAGCTGTAAATGGAATTGGCAACGTTGTCCAGACGATATTCGGCAAAACCGGCATTCACGCTCTTGAGTGTGCGGTTAAATTCGCCCATGATCCAGCGATCGGCCGCAGAAAAAGTCATGGGTTTGCCTGCATCGGCTCCGAATCCACAGTCTTTTCCTTCAATGTTCATGAGAACAAAGCGAGTTGCGTTCCACAACTTGTTGCAGAAGTTGCGGTATCCCTCACAGCGGCGCAGATCAAAGTTCACATTGCGTCCGAGTGTGGCATACGCAGCCATCGTAAAGCGAAGCGCATCCGCTCCGTGGCAGGCGATGCCGTTCGGATAGTTTTTCCGAAGTTTCTTTTCAACAAGAGGTGCCTTTTCAGGCTGACGCAGACCGCGGGTGTTTTTCTTGATGAGCCCCTCGAGATCGATGCCGGCTATGATGTCAAGCGGATCGAGCGTGTTTCCTTCGCTCTTGCTCATCTTCTTGCCTTCTGCATCGCGCACGAGACCATGGATATAAACGTTCTTGAAGGGAACGCGATCCGTAAAGTGCTTTGTCATCATAATCATTCTGGCGACCCAGAAGAAAATGATGTCGTAGCCCGTCACAAGAACGGTGCTCGGAAGGTAAAGGTCATAAATCACCTTTTCTTCGCCTTCAGGATTTGGCCAGCCGATGGTGGAGAAGGGGACGAGGGCGGAACTGAACCATGTGTCGAGCACGTCTTCGTCGCGGGTAAGTTTGACGTCTTTCCCCGCTTTTTGATGAGCCTCTTCTTCATTGTGTGCAACGTAAACATTGCCGGATTCGTCGTACCAGGCCGGAATTTGATGCCCCCACCAAAGCTGACGCGAGATGCACCAGTCTTGGATGTTTTCAAGCCATTGGCGATAAACGCCTTGCCACTCTTTCGGGAAGATGGTGACTTCCCCCGACGTGACGGCTTCCAAGCCGACCTCGGCAATGGAGCGTCCCGGATGAAAGGTCCCTTCCGGAGCGGGCTTGCTCATAGCCATGTACCACTGCTCAGAGAGCATCGGTTCGACGATTTCTCCGGTACGAGTGACGCGCGGAACCATGTGCTTAATCTCACGTACGCTGACGAGATAACCCGCATTCTTCAGATCGGCCACCCAAGCTTCGCGACATTCCGGACAAGTCATTCCACGGTATTTTTCCGGGACGTTTTCATTCATTCGGGCGTCTTTCGTGAGAATATTGATCATCTCAAGATTGTGGCGTTGTCCGATTGCAAAGTCGTTGAAGTCGTGCCCCGGCGTGACCTTCATAACACCAGTGCCGAATTCTTTGTCAATGTAGGTATCTCCCACAACCGGAAGGAGGCGATCCATCAAAGGAGCTTTAAACCGTTTTCCGATTAAGTGTTTAAACCGCTCATCTTCCGGGTTCACGGCGAGCGCTGTATCGCCGAACATGGTTTCTGGACGCGTGGTTTCAATGAAAACTTCGTCCTTCCCGTCTTCGGATTCATAGCGGATTTTCCACATGTGACCGACAGCTTCTTCATTTTCAACCTCAAGGTCGCTGACGGCACTTTGGAGTTTAGAGTCCCAATTGACGAGTCGTTTTCCGCGGTAAATCAGTCCCTGCTCATAAAGTCGGACAAAAGTTTCCGTGACGACCTGGCTTAATTTGGCATCCATCGTGAAATACAGGCGATCCCAATCGAGCGAATCGCCTAAGCGTCGCATCTGGTTGAGGATTGTGCCGCCGGAAAATTTCTGCCATTCCCAAACCTTCTCTAGGAAGGCTTGACGTCCGAGGTCGCGCTTATCAATTTTCTGTTCCTGCAGTTGGCGTTCAACGATGATTTGGGTGGCAATCCCGGCGTGATCGGTTCCGGGCAACCACATCGTGTTGTAGCCCTTCATGCGGTAATAGCGCGTCAAGGAGTCCATGACAGAGTGGTTAAAGGCATGCCCCATGTGCAAGATGCCCGTGATATTCGGCGGGGGAAGTTGAATGGAGAAACTGGATTTTTTGGGATCCTTGCCTGCGGCGAAATAACCCCGCTTTTCCCAGATGGGATACCACTTGGATTCAATGGCGGATGGTTCAAAACTCTTCGCGAGCTCTTCTTTGGTCTGAGTCATAGTCTTTGTCAAGAAAAACGCATGAAAACGGAACATTTTACGACAAGGATTCTTGTTTGTACGTAATTTTGCGAGAACAAAACAAACGAAAAAGGCAAAAAGTTTTGTTTTCAGGAAAGAAAATGCCCATTGAGTTGTAACAATGAAGCTTTTGCTTGTTTTTTTCGCTACGCCTTGAAAGGTCGGGGCGGCGTGATGCTTGGGCTAATATTGCCCCTGTTGCGAGGGTCGTCGGCAGAAACGGTTGCAATGGTTGCACAAAGTTTAAGAATGACGCTGGCGAGTTTGCTCGATACAATGAATCCGCATCGTATCAATCTACACATTGAGGAATTGTCATGGGAATTGCAAAAGTTAAATCAGGAAATCATGTTCCGGAGGAGTTCAACGTTGTTGTGGAAATTTCTGCAGGAGCCGGTCCCATCAAGTACGAAGTGGATAAAAAAACAGGTGCACTTTTTGTGGATCGATTTCTTGCAACCTCAATGAACTATCCATGCAATTACGGATACATTCCTGAGACGATTGCAGCTGACGGCGATCCGGTGGATGTTTGTCTTGTCACGCCGTATCCGCTTTCTCCCGGCGTGGCGATCGCTTGTCGTCCGCTCGGCGTTCTCGTGATGGAAGATGAACACGGCGGTGATGTGAAAATCCTCGCGGTTCCCATCACGAAGGTTTGTCTTCGTTATGCCAAGTGGAAGAGCTTTGAAGACGTGCCCGAGTCACTTTTGAACTCGACGCGGCATTTCTTTGAGCATTACAAGGATTTGGAACCCGGAAAATGGGTGCGAGTCGGCGGCTGGAAGGGGCCTGAATATGCGAAGGAACTTGTTCGCGAAGGGGTCGAGAACCATCAACGGGTTGTAGCAGAAAAGAGTTGAGTTTTTCTTTTCAACCTGTTTTGTCGACTGTTCCGTTTTGCGTAAGAGCGCAGAACCGTATGCGTTTGCAGAGCAGAAGACATCGGGTTGACAAAATAAGAGGCGAAAATCGAAATTTCGAGTGACCCCGATCATGGCAGGGAAAAGCGAAAAAGAGACATATTTTGAATATGCCGATATCCTTGATTGCGATCGTCCGACGTTTCCGCAAAGGAAGGCAATGTCTGTGCGGGAACGAGCGGCGCAGTTCTCTCCGTTTGCTGCCCTGAGAGGTTACGATGACGAGATTGCCGAAAGCGCACGCATAACATCGGAAAGACGCCAACTTTCGGAAGAGGAAAACTCGGTGTTAAATGAGAAGTTGCGCATTCTCTGTGAAAACAGTCGTTCTCGGCCCGAGATTGTTGTTACTTGGTTTGTTGCGGACAAGAAGAAATCCGGCGGAAGTTATAGGACGGAGAAACATTTAGTTCGTCAAGTTAATTTGGCAGAGCGATTGATTCTTCTTGAGAACCATGTGGCTCTTTCATTAGATGACATTGTTCAACTCGAAGGGTCTGTTTTCCGAGAAAGATTGCATGAGGATTTCTTGTGAAAAGCTTTATTGCAATTGATCTCAAGTCCTTTTATGCCTCCGTTGAGTGCCGAGAGCGCGGTCTTGATCCTCTCACCACAAATCTTGTTGTGGCGGATGCCTCAAGGACGGAAAAGACGATATGTCTGGCGGTTACGCCGCCTCTTAAGGCCTACGGGCTTTCGGGACGGTCTAGGCTTTTTGAGGTTGTCGAACGAGTTAAGTCAGAAAATTTAAAAAGACGAAGACAAGCTCCGGATCATCGATTTAGGGAAAAAAGCACGGATGCGTGTCGGTTACGCTCCGATCCGTCTCTTGAGTTGGATTACATCATTGCTCCTCCTCGCATGGCGTACTACATGCGCTACAGCGCCAAGATCTATGCGATTTACCTGCGTTTCGTTTCTAAGGAGGATATTTACGCGTACTCAATTGATGAAGTCTTTATTGATGCGACGCATTATCTTTCGGCCGGCTCTTTCTCGGCACGAGATTTGGCTCTTAAGATGGTCAAAGCCGTTTTTGAGGAGACCGGAATTACGGCCACAGCCGGAATAGGAACGAACCTATATCTGGCAAAGGTCGCGATGGATGTTGAGGCAAAAAGTCAGGAAGCCGATTCTGACGGCGTGCGTATTGCAGAACTCAATGAAAAAACATACCGAGAACGACTTTGGGGACATCGACCAATTACGGACTTTTGGCGCATAGGCAGGGGATACGTAGCAAGGTTGGCAAAACTCAATGCTTTTACGATGGGGGATGTTGCTCGGCTCTCTTTGACGGAGCCTCAGAAGCTTTTTGAAGCTTTTGGTGTTAATGCCGAACTCCTGATTGATCACGCATGGGGATGGGAAAGTGTCGGCATTGCAGACATCAAGGCGTATTCCTCAAGAACCCACAGTCGAATGACAAGTCAGATCTTGGCCGAGCCTTACTCAGTACAGAAGGCTCGCCTTGTTGTCTGGGAAATGGCAGATTCTCTTGCCCTTGAGCTTGTTGAGAAAGGTCTTGTTGCGAAGGGAATTGAGTTGGTTGTCGGCTATGACGTCGGTAATCTTACAAATTCGTCTTCGCCTGGTCAGTTTAAGGGCCGTGTTGTATTGGATGTTTATGGACGGAAGATTCCGAAGCCGTCACACGGAAAGAGGGAGTTTCCTTTTCCTTCCTCTTCGGGAAAGGATTTTTGTCGGGTAAGCCTGGAGATTTTTGATCAAGTGGCAAATAAAAAACTCCTTATTCGTAAATTGTCGATTGAGGCGCGAGACGTTCTTTTCGAAAAAGACGTCGCAGACAAAAAGGATTCAGTACAAGACGATCTTTTTTCCGATTGGAAGACAAAGCAAGAAGAAGAAAAAAAAGAGAAACAGCGGCAAAAACGGGAACGTTGCATCCAAAAGACGATGCTTTTGATCAAGGAAAAGTTTGGAAAAAACTCTCTTTTAAAGGCTAAAAATTTTGAGCAGGGAGCTACTGCCCGCGAAAGAAATTCTCAAGTCGGCGGGCATCGAGCGTAGGGATTGACTGAAATCGATATTAAAAAATCCCGAACCGCATCAACGCGATTCGGGATTGAAACTTTGGTGCGCCAGGTAGGATTCGAACCCGCGACCCCCTGGTTCGTAGCCAGGTACTCTATCCAACTGAGCTACTGGCGCACGCTTGTCTCCGAAGAGGCGAGCATTCTACAAACAATTTTCTAGAAATGCAAAAGAAACGTTTTGGGTTGATTCTGTGGTTGGCATGTTTTTCCCTCGTAAAAAGGAATTTTGTCTTCATTGTTTAGTCAGTGGTGTTCTCTTTGGATTGTGTGGATGCCTCTTTCGAGAGTAAGAAGAATGGCACAGCGTATCTGCGTTCAGGTAAAATGGCGTACCTTTCAGAAGGGGCCTATAGCTCAGTTGGTTAGAGCAGGGGACTCATAATCCCTTGGTCGCTGGTTCGAGTCCAGCTGGGCCTACCATTTCTCTTGTTCTCATGCCAGAAGATACCGTCACTTTTAATTCGTTTCAGTTTGATCCGCGCATTGCTTCAGCAATTTCCGAGATGGGGTACGTTACGCCGACTCCGATTCAGGCGAAGGCCATCCCGCCGGTGATGCAGGGAAAAGATGTCATGGGGGCAGCGCAAACGGGAACCGGAAAGACGGCAGGTTATGGTTTACCGGCTCTTAACCGAGTTCTGCCCAAAGCCAATACATCGGCTTCGCCGGCTAGACATCCGGTTCGGGTGCTCGTTCTCACTCCAACGCGAGAACTGGCTGATCAGGTAAACGAGAATTTGAAGGCCTATGCCAAGAACACGCCTTTGCGCGTCGGAGTTGTCTTCGGCGGCGTTGACATTAAGCCACAACAAGCCGAATTGATGCGAGGGGTTGAGATTCTGACGGCAACTCCTGGGCGTTTGCTGGATCATATTGAAGGCCGCACGGTCAATCTGTCACAAGCAGAGATTGTGATTTTGGATGAAGCAGACCGAATGCTTGATATGGGATTCCTTCCGGACATTTCTCGCATTCTGAAATTGTTGCCGGCGAAAAGACAAAGTTTGATGTTCTCGGCTACTTTCTCGCCTGAAATCAAAAAGCTAGCGAAAAATTTCCTTATTGATCCCGTCTATGTTGAGGTTGCACGGCAAAATTCAGTAGCGGATACCGTTGAGCAGGTTCTTCTTAAAGTTGACGAAGACGAAAAGACAAACGCGTTAATCGAGATTTTGCAAAATGGTTACGAGGACCGGACTCCCGCGGAGTCGGTTCTTGTTTTCGTTAACTCTAAACTGGTTTGTCGCAGGCTGGCGCGCACTCTGGAGCGTCAAGGATTGACGGCAGAAGCGATTCACGGAGATAAAACGCAAGAAGAACGCATGGAGACCCTCGAGCGTTTCAAAGAGGGGCAGTGCAAGGTCTTGGTTGCGACTGATGTGGCTGCGCGAGGCCTTGATATTGCGCAGCTTCCCTGTGTGATTAACTATGACGTTCCTTTTTCGGCCGAAGACTATGTTCACAGAATCGGGCGAACGGGACGAGCAGGGGCAAAGGGACTGGCATTAATGTTGGCGACATCGTCAGATTCGCGCAATGTCAGTGCCATTGAACATCTGACAAAACAAAAATTTCCGATAACAGAATTTTCTGTCCCGAGACGTTTTAAATTTTCTCGCAAGAACAGGCCGAACCGCGAGGAAGATCACGAGGGGAGAAAGATTCCCATGGCAAATCCTCTGCCGGAAATGCCCTACGATCCGATCTTTGACGCGCCGTATGTGGCTTCGAAGGAATTGCCGAAGAAAGAAAAAATTGAGCCAGCCGAAGAGATTCGTCCAAAGAAGAAAACTGTGCGCGTCTCTGCTTTGCTCGGAGGATTCCCACATTAAAAGCAGTTTCTCAGAGTCACCGAGAGTTTTCGACTTTTGGTCGAAAAAAAACTCCAGATAGCTTTGAGCATCTGGAGTTTTTACTTCTTAAATTCGGAGAAAATTACTTCTTCGCCGGTGCTTTCTTTGTTGCTGCCTTCTTAGCGACAGGCTTCTTAGCAACAGGCTTCTTGGCAACGACTTTCTTTGCCGGAGCCTTCTTTTCTGCCACTTTCTTAGCAGCAGGCTTCTTGGCAACGACTTTCTTTGCCGGTGCCTTCTTCTCCGCTACTTTCTTAGCCACAGGTTTCTTGGCAACGACTTTCTTTGCCGGAGCCTTCTTCTCTGCAACTTTCTTAGCAGCGGGCTTCTTGGCAACGACTTTCTTTGCCGGCGCCTTCTTTTCTGCCACTTTCTTAGCAGCAGGCTTCTTGGCAACGACTTTCTTTGCCGGGGCTTTCTTCTCTGCTACTTTCTTGGCAGCAGGCTTTTTAGCGACGACTTTCTTCGCAACAACTTTTTTGGCCGGGGCTTTTTTCTCAGTCACTTTCTTAGCGACAGGTTTTTTGGCCACGGCTTTCTTTGCAGAAGTCGTTTTTTTCGCTGGTTTCTCAGCGGGTTTCACGGCCGCAACGGCCGCTGTCTCAGGAGCATTCGTCATTACTGTTTCCTTTGGTTGTGTAGCAACGGCTACGTTGGTTTGACGAGAAACTAAATCCAGGATTTCCGACAGTAGCGAAGTGGAAGCTTCGTACATTTCTTTGGCCACAGGCTCTGTGATGCGTCGCGTTTCTGAGGTCAGTTCCGTGCGGAAAGCAACCGCAGCCTTAAAAAGTCTGTCGCTTGCATCCTTGATACGTGACTCATCGTTTTTTTTGGCAATGGGCATATGTGGTCTCCGAGGAGAAAATCTGACAGTCGCAAGGTTATCACCTCTAAAAAAAAATAGGCAAATAAAACAGAGCACAATTTATCGTAATTACCCTAATTTCAGAGCATTTTTGAAAAGAAGAAAGGAATAAAAAATGTCAGAGAAAAATGCCAGAGGAAAGAGACTTTTTTTCGGTGTTTTCTTTTTTTGCTAAACTGCGGCTCGCTCGCAACGACATATGCCGTGTTTTGGAAGGGTGGCAGAGAGGTCGAATGCGCCGGACTCGAAATCCGGTATACGGTTATACCGTATCGTGGGTTCAAATCCCACCCCTTCCGCCAGTTGGCTGGTTTTCACGTGCCTATCTGCTTCTCTTTCAGGGAAGAATCCTATTTTTTGCGGACAGCTGTAGCTGCTTCTTGGAATTTTTCGGACAATCGTTTTGCAGGATGCGCCTTCTAGGATTTCATCGAGGGTGGTTTTATGCGTGAAGCGGTTAAGCATGAAGAGGAAAAGCAGAACTGTTTGATGACAGATGAGGCATTGCAGAGCAGATAAATTGTTTTGGGAAGACGATTTCGGTTTCCGAATTCTTCCTGAATTTTCTAAGAGGCGATAGGTTCTCTTTTTCCGCATCATCTCCTTAGATGGATGCGGGTTTAAACGGTCGCTTTAAAATAGGTAAAACTGCGTGACTGAATCCGTTGATCCTTCAATTCTGATAGAAACAGCGCTGCTGACAAGTCCGGTTGCATTGAAAATTGAAGATCTTTCTCGCCTGTTTGATGGGCGGCTTGATCGCGAGGCGATTATCAATGAACTGGGGCGTCTGGCTTCATTTTGGCTCGGACGCGGTTTGCGTCTGACGGAAACGGAAAGCGGATGGCGCTTTCAGAGCACTCCGGAGATTTCTTCGCATCTGGCCAAGCTTGTGGAAGAAAAGCCTGCACGTTATTCACGAGCGGTACTGGAGACATTAGCAATTATTGCTTACCGGCAGCCTGCAACGCGTGGCGATATTGAAGAAATCCGAGGCGTGTCTGTCAATCCAAATGTCATACGACAACTGGAGGAGCGGGGCTGGATTGAAACGATCGGACACAGGGAAACTCCGGGACGCCCGGCTTTATTCGCCACAACAAGTTTGTTTTTGGATGATTTAGGACTGAAAAGCCTTGCTGATCTTCCAGCCCTTTCTGGGGATGAACCGAAGGGAGAAGAATTTGAACTTTTCGCCAATGAACTCAAAGACAAGACGTCTGAATGCGATGAAAAGCAACCGGAAGATCAATCCAGAAAAACGGATGATGAACTATGAGTGAAGAACAGAAAGAAGTTGAAATGTCGCTTGCTCTGTCTGAGAAAGAGCCGGAGACGAAGAAAGCCCGCAAGTCCCCGGTTCGCAGTCGCCTTCGGGTGAAAAAAAGAACAGAAACTCAAGAGGAAATGCCTCTTTCGACAGAAGCCGCTCCGCAGGCTGAAGAAACGGTTGCTGAGGGAGTGCAGACTTCTTTTGTCGGTGCAGTCGAGGAACCCGGCGTTGGCTCACCAGAGGATTCCGATGAGGAAACGGCAAGAAGTTTTTCTTCTGAAAAGATCTTTGATCCAATCGTTCAAAAGCGCGGAAAGCGTGCTGTGAAAAAAGCACTTGTGGCGCAGAGCGAAAAGCTTCATAAAGTTTTGGCAGACGCCGGCATGGGATCGCGTCGGGATATGGAACAGTTAATCCTTGAAGGCCGTATTTCGGTGAACGGAGAACCTGCACATCTCGGACAGCGGGTTTTGGCGACGGATGTCGTGCGTATGAACGGCCGCATCATTAAGCGGGAAGTGAGTGCTGAAGGCAAGAAGAAGCCGCCGCGCGTGATTGTGTACAACAAGCCGGCCGGAGAAATCGTCAGCCAAGATGATCCTGAGGGGCGTCCGAGTGTTTTCGAGCATCTTCCGAAAGTCAGTCACGGACGTTGGATTTCCGTTGGTCGCCTTGACTTTAATACAGAGGGACTTCTCCTTTTTACGACAAGCGGGGAGCTGGCTAACCGCCTGATGCATCCGCGTTACAGCGTGGAGCGGCAGTATGCCGTTCGAGCAGCCGGCACAATGACCGACGAAGCGCGGACAGCACTCACGACAGGGGTTGAGTTGGAAGACGGACCGGCTAACTTCTCCTCGATTGAGGACAAGGGCGGAGAGGGTGTTAATCGATGGTATCTGGTTACGATCAATGAGGGCAGAAACCGTGAAGTACGCCGATTGTTTGCAGCAGTCGGATTAACGGTGAGTCGTCTGATCCGCGTGCGCTACGGTGCCGTTCATTTGCCGCATTCTCTTGCTCGGGGTAAGACGTTTGAGTTGAAGCCTGATTGGGTTTCTGCTTGGATGGCCGATCTCAAGATCGATACTGCCTCTGTTGAGAAAAAACCTGCTTCGCATTTCAAGGGAGCGAAGTCGAAAAGAAGCGCACACTCGCACGGGCACGGACAGAAAGGACGGGCGATCGATCCGATGACGAGCACGGTGCATTATCTTGCCAACGGCAGTTTGGGGGAATCCTCTAAGCTTTTCGCAAGACGACTGGCAGACGATGCCTCTGCAGGCGGATACCGAATCGGCGGACGGCAGCGATCCTCTAAAAAGCGTTTTTAAGTTTGTCTCACCGCAGTTGCGTCGTACAAAGTTTGTTTTAAAAGGAAACAAACGCAGTTGATGACTGTCGGGAAGTCTGGCAGGGCTGACGCACGGCGAAGATAACAAGTAGGAAAGAAGAATCGCAAAAAAACT
>CAZDVW010000027.1:0-18433 GCA_964509205.1 uncultured Sutterella sp.
TCGCGAAGGCGGTCACACGGTCGGTGCCGGCGTCGTTGCTAAAATCACAGAGTAATTGACAGCCTGTAGGGGCGTAGTTATACTGCGCCCCTTAGTTCTTTTCTCGTTCTTTTTAGGATAAAAAATGCAATCTCAACGCATTCGCATTCGCCTTAAGGCGTTTGATTACAAACTGATTGATCAATCAGCTCTTGAAATCGTTGATACGGCCAAGCGTACCGGCGCTATTGTTCGCGGACCGGTTCCGTTGCCGACCCGCATCCAGCGATTTGACATCTTGCGCTCGCCGCACGTTAATAAGACGAGCCGAGACCAGCTTGAAATTCGTACGCACCAACGTTTGATGGACATTATTGATCCGACAGACAAGACGGTTGATGCTCTGATGAAGCTTGATCTTCCGGCTGGTGTTGATGTCAAAATCAAGGTGCAGTAATTGATTTGATTTTCTGTAGTTGTTTTTATAACTACACACGTGTCGCTCCTGGCATACCAAAGCAGTCGATCGGTGTTCGCATTTTTTTGCAACCTCCCGTCGTGGAGTGATTTTTTAAAGTACAGTCCCGGCCAATCGTAGCCGGGGTGGAGATAATAATGAGTGATAAGCTCGGCTTAGTCGGTCGCAAGATTGGCATGACGCGCATTTTCACAGACGACGGAGTTTCCGTTCCTGTGACAGTGATTGACGTCTCCGGTAATCGCGTTGTCTGTGTTAAGACACAGGAAACTGACGGATACAATGCCATTCAAGTTGCGTTTGGCACCAAAAAGCCCTCGCGCGTTAACAAGGCACTCGCTGGTCATTTTGCAAAGGCCGGCGTGCAAGCTGCCAAGGTTTTGAAAGAATTCCATGTTGATGCGGAAAAAATTGCCGATTACAAACCCGGTGTGACTTTGGGTGTCGACATGTTTGCCGTCGGTCAGAAGGTCGACGTAACGGGAACGACGATCGGTAAAGGATATGCTGGCGTTATCAAGCGTCATCATTTCAGTTCCAATCGCGCCAGTCATGGTAACTCTGTGACGACGAATGCGCCAGGTTCCATTGGTAATCGTCAGGATCCGGGACGTGTTTTCCCAGGAAAGCGTATGGCGGGTCATTTGGGTGATTGCCAGCGCACAACACAGAATCTCGTTGTTGCGCGTATTGATGCAGAACGCGGTCTTCTCCTTATCCGTGGAGCAGTCCCTGGTAGCAAGGGCGGCGAAGTGCTTGTGCGCGCTGCTGTTAAGGCTTAATCGTAGGAGCGAACCATGGAACTTAATTTAGTGAATGATCAGGGCGTCGAGACGGCAAAAGTGCCAGCTTCCGATGCCGTGTTCGCCCGTGAATACAACGAAGCATTGGTGCACCAGTTGGTTGTGGCCTATCAGGCAAATGCTCGACAGGGTACGCGTGCGCAACTTAATCGCGAATTTGTTCATCATACGACCAAGAAGCCTTTCAAGCAGAAGGGAACAGGCCGTGCTCGTGCGGGTATGTCCTCGTCACCGTTGTGGCGTGGCGGTGGTCGCACTTTCCCGAGTTCTCCTAACGAGAACTTTACGAAGAAAATGAATAAGAAGGCCTACCGAGCTGCAATGGCGACGATTTTCTCGAAGCTCGTTGCGGATGGTCGTCTTTTTGTTGTCGAGTCGATTGCAGCAGAGACATCGAAGACGAAGGCTTTTGCGGCCAAATTAAAGGCGATGGGACTCACAAATGCGATGCTGATTACCGAAACGGTTGATGACAACCTTTTCTTGGCATCACGCAATATCAAGAATATTGTGGTTGTTGAGCCGCGCTATATCGATCCGCTTTCTCTGATTTACTACGACAAGGTTGTTGTGGCAAAGAGTGCGATCGCTAAGATCGAGGAGATGCTGGGATGAATCAAGACCGTTTGTTGAAAGTTCTCGTCGGCCCGGTTGTCTCTGAAAAGAGCACGATGATTGCCGACAAGGCCCGTCAGTACACGTTTGATGTTGTTGCGGATGCGACAAAGCCTGAAGTTAAGGCGGCTGTCGAACTCTGCTTTAAGGTGCAGGTTGAAAGCGTTCAAATGGTCAACATCAAGGGCAAGGTCAAGCGCACGGGTCGTACGCCCGGCGTTCGCAAGGCCATCCGCAAGGCGTATGTGTGCCTCAAGGAAGGTCAGGAAATCAACTTTGCGCAGGAGGGTAAGTAATGGCTCTCGTTAAACTGAAGCCTACCTCTGCAGGTTGCCGTCATGCCGTTAAGGTTGTGACACCGGGTCTGCATAAGGGCAGACCGTATGCAGCTCTTACAGAGAAAAAGAATCGCGGCTCGGGCCGTAACAATGACGGACATATCACGTGCCGTCATAAGGGCGGTGGATCAAAGCGTCACTATCGTGTGATCGACTTCCTGCGTAACAAGGATGGTGTTGCCGGACGTGTTGAGCGGATTGAGTACGATCCGAACCGTTCTTCTCACATCGCCTTGGTTCTGTACGCTGACGGAGAACGTCGCTATATCATCGCTCCGAAGGGTTTGAATGTCGGCGATTCCATCATGAGCGGATCTGAGGCGCCCATCAAGGTCGGCAATGCATTGCCGCTGCGCAACATTCCTGTCGGTTCGACAATTCACTGCATCGAGATGCTCCCTGGTAAGGGTGCGCAGTTGGTTCGTGCCGCCGGAGCTTTCGCCCAGTTGATTGCTCGAGAGGGTAGCTACGCTCAGGTTCGCATGCGCTCAGGTGAAGTGCGTCGTATTTTGATTGAGTGCCGTGCGACGATTGGCACGGTTGGAAATGAAGAGAATAGTCTTCGCGAGCTCGGCAAGGCCGGTGCGACTCGTTGGCGCGGCATTCGCCCGACAGTTCGAGGCAAGGTTATGAACCCGGTTGACCACCCGCATGGTGGCGGTGAAGGCCGTACGGGTACGGGACGTGCTCCGATGTCTCCATGGGGTCAGCTCACTAAGGGCTACCGCACTCGCAATTCCAAGCGCACGGATAAGATGATTGTCCAGCGCCGTTACGATAAATAAGGGAGGGTCTGAAGAATGTCTCGTTCGTTGAAGAAGGGGCCGTTTGTTGACGGATCCCTCATGAAGAAAGTGGAGACGGCACAGTCAAGTCGTGACAAGCGTCCGATTAAGACATGGTCGCGTCGTTCCACGATTCTTCCAGAGTTTGTCGGCTTGACGATTGCTGTTCACAATGGCCGGCAGCATGTTCCCGTTTACATTAACGAGAACATGGTTGGCCATAAGCTCGGCGAGTTTGCAATGACACGCACGTTCAAAGGACATGCGTTGACTGCTGATAAGAAGGTTAAGGGGTAATTAAATGGAAACTACTGCAATCGTACGCGGTGTGCGCTTGTCGGCTCAAAAGGGACGACTGGTTGCCGATTTGGTTCGCGGTAAGCCCGTGGACAAGGCCCTTAATATTCTGAAGTTTACGCAACGTCGGGCTGCGGGCATTATTTTGAAAGCGCTGGAAAGTGCTGTTGCTAATGCCGAACACAATGATGGCGCCGACATTGATGAACTTCGCGTCACAAAAATCTACGTGGAAAAGGCTACGACGTTGCGCCGTTTCGGTGCGCGTGCGAAGGGCCGCGGTACGCGTATCGGTAAGCAGACGTCTCACATCTATGTGAGCGTTGGCGATAAGTAAGGGTGAACCATGGGTCAGAAAATTAATCCTACCGGCTTCCGCCTTCCCGTGACGCGCAATTGGACGTCACGTTGGTACGCGGTTGGCCGTAACTTCTCTCGCACGTTGTGTGAAGATCTGAAAGTCCGCGCCTTTTTGCTCGAAAAGTTGAAAGCGGCGAGCGTTTCCCGCATTTTGATTGAACGCCCGGCCAACAATGCTCGCATCACGATTTATTCGGCTCGTCCGGGTCTCGTGATCGGCAAGCAGGGTGCTTTTATCGAGGAATTGAAGGCGGATGTTCAGAAAATGATCGGTGTGCCTGCGCACATTTCCATCGAAGAGGTTCGTCGCCCTGAGTTGGATGCTCAGTTAATCGCGGATGGCATCACGCAGCAACTTGAGAAGCGTGCCATGTTCCGCCGCGTCATGAAGCGAGCAATGCAAAATGCAATGCGTCTCGGTGCCAAGGGTATCAAGATCATGAGCGCAGGTCGTTTGAACGGAGCTGAAATCGCACGTACGGAATGGTATCGCGAAGGACGCGTTCCTCTTCACACGTTGCGTGCTGATATCGACTACGGTTTTTCTGAAGCACACACGACCTACGGTGTTGTGGGTGTGAAAGTTTGGGTTTACAAAGGTGACAGCCTTGAACGTGGCGAAGCGGTTGAAGCCGCTCCGGCTCCTGCCGAGCGCGAAGATCGCCGCCGTCGTCCGGCTCGCCGCGTCCGTAAGACGGAAGAGGGTGATGACAATGGCGAGAAGAAGCCAGCTCGTCGTCCTCGGAAGGCTCCGGCCGCTGCTTCTGTCGCCACTGAAACAAAAGACGGAGAATAAGCGATGCTGCAACCGAATCGAACAAAGTACCGTAAGGACCAAAAAGGTCGCAACTACGGTATGGCTCAGCGAGGCGCCGATGTCTCCTTCGGAGACTTCGGTCTTAAGGTGATCGAACGTGGTCGTTTGACTGCCCGTCAGATTGAAGCGGCTCGCCGTGCTTTAACTCGCCACATCAAGCGTGGCGGACACGTCTGGATTCGTGTCTTTCCGGACAAGCCTATTTCGAGCAAACCTGCCGAAGTGCGTATGGGTAACGGAAAGGGCAATCCCGAATACTGGGTCGCTCTCGTGCAACCAGGCCGAGTGCTCTATGAAATGGACGGCGTTGATGAGAATCTCGCTCGCGAAGCGTTTGCTCTCGCAGCGGCGAAGTTGCCTCTGAAGACGAAGTTCGTTGTCCGCCAGGTCGGAAAATAAGGAGACGGACATGAAAGCAAAAGAATTGCGCGCCATGGATGAGGCTGCGCTTAACAAGGAGTTGAATGAACTTCAGACCGCATACTTCAAGTTGCGCGTCCAAAAGGCGACTCAACAGCTCCAGAATACGAACCAGTTGCGCACGTCTCGTCGCGATATCGCGCGCGTTCGCACGGTTCTCGCTCAGAAGGCGGCCACGAAATGACGGATACAGTTGAAACAAAGAAGCTCACACGTACTCTTGTCGGAGTGGTGACGAGCGATAAGATGGAAAAAACCGTGACGGTCCTCGTGGAACGTCGCGTGAAGCACCCGCTGTATGGAAAAATCGTTGTGCGTAGCAAGAAGTACCACGCACATGATGAATCCAACAGCGCTGGTGTTGGCGATAGAGTTGAAATCGCGGAAGGACGTCCCGTTGCCAAGACGGTGTCTTGGCATGTGACAAAGATCCTCGAGAAGGCTGTTGTCGTCTAGACATAGTAGTAATTTGCAAGATTAACGAAGTTTGGGTTAAACTTGCGGGCTCGCACAGGTGTCCGACCGGAAACGGTCGGCGTCTGTGTCAGTTTTCTTGATCAGGTTTTGTTTTTATTCAGCCGTTTGCAGGTTCAGCGGTCGATCTTGGGTAAATTCAAATGCGCTGATCGTTCTCCCGTACGGGACCAATACTGTCTGCCGTGTGCAGAATAAGTTGGAAATTTACAACCATGATTCAGATGCAAAGCAAGCTGGACGTTGCCGACAATACAGGCGCTCGTTCAGTGATGTGTTTTAAGGTGCTGGGCGGCTCTAAGCGCCGCTATGCGAACATCGGCGACGTCATCAAAGTGACGGTGAAGGAGGCAGCTCCTCGCGGTCGCGTTAAGAAGGGTGAAGTCTATAGTGCCGTAGTGGTTCGTACCGCCCAAGGCGTGCGTCGTGCCGACGGATCTCGGATTCGTTTTGACGGCAACGCTGTTGTTCTTCTCAATTCTAAACTTGAGCCCGTTGGCACTCGTATTTTTGGACCGGTTACGCGCGAATTGCGTACAGAGCGGTTCATGAAAATCGTGTCCCTCGCTCCCGAAGTTCTTTAAGGAGGCCTACAAATGCAGCGCATCCACAAAGGCGACGAGGTTCTCGTGATTGCCGGAAAAGACAAGGGTAAAAAGGGTGTCGTTATCGCACGCGTTGACGACACACACGTAACCGTCGAGGGCGTCAACGTCGTTAAAAAGTGTGTTCGTCCGAATCCGATGACGAATACGGAAGGCGGCATCATTGATAAAACGATGCCGATTGATCAGTCTAACGTGATGATCGTCAACCCGGCCACAGGTAAAGGTGACCGCATCGCTTTTAAAGAAGTAGATGGCAAGAAGGTCCGCGTTTTCAAAAGCAATGGCGCAGTTGTTGGCGCCAAGGCGTAAGGAGTAAGGAATGACACGTTTCCACACTCTGTACCGCGATACCATCGTTCCTGAACTTATTAAAAAGTTCGGATATAAGACGGTCATGCAAGTTCCGCGTATCACGAAGATTACGCTGAACATGGGCGTCGGTGAGGCGGTTAATGATAAAAAATATGTCGACAACGCTGTTGCCGACATGACGAAGATTGCTGGACAGAAGCCGGCCGTTACAAGAACACGTAAAGCGATCGCAAACTTTAAGATCCGTGAAAACATGCCGATTGGGTGCATGGTGACACTGCGCGGTGAGCGCATGTATGACTTTTTGGATCGCCTTGTCACGATCGCGTTCCCGCGTGTTCGAGATTTCCGTGGCGTTTCCAGCCGTGCATTTGACGGACGCGGAAATTACAACATTGGTCTGAAAGAACAGATCATTTTCCCGGAAATCGAGTACGACAAGATTGATGCTCTGCGTGGTATGAACATTTCCATCACGACAACGGCGAAGACTGACGAAGAAGCCAAGGCGCTTCTCGCGGCATTCCGCTTCCCGTTCCGCAATTGAGAAAAGGTGCATCAAGATGGCAAAGTTATCATTGATTAACCGTGAGCACAAACGCGAGGCTGTTGTAGCTAAGTTTGCGGCCAAACGTGCCGAACTCAAGGCGATTATCAACGACGCTTCCCGCCCGGTCGAAGAACGGCTCGAAGCTCGGCAGAAACTTCAATCGTTACCCCGCGACGCAAGTCCGGTTCGGTTGCGCAATCGTTGCGGATTGACAGGACGTCCGCGCGGTACTTTCCGTAAGTTTGGTCTGTCTCGTGGAATGATCCGCGATGCGGCCATGCGTGGTGACATTCCCGGCCTGGTTAAGGCTAGCTGGTAAGCGAGGAGATTACGAAATGAGTATGAGTGATCCGATCGCCGATATGCTGACTCGTATCCGCAATGCCCAGAGCGTTGACAAAACTGAAATCGTTATGCCGAGTTCCAAGCTCAAGGTGGCGATTGCTAAGGTTTTGAAGGATGAGGGTTACATCGAAGGCTATGACGTTCTTGCCAATGAGGGCAAGGCAGAGTTGCATATCGGTTTGAAATACTATGCGGGTCGTCCCGTGATCGAACGCATTGAACGCGTTTCCCGTCCCGGCCTGCGTATCTACAAGAACCATGATTCGATTCCGAAGGTTATGAATGGCCTTGGTATTGCAATCGTTTCTACGCCCCAGGGCGTGATGACTGACCGCAAAGCGCGTGCTGCCGGAGTGGGTGGCGAAGTCCTTTGCTACGTCGCATAAACAAGGAGAGAGAACATGAGTCGTATTGGTAAGATTCCTGTTGCCCTTGTTAAAGGCGTTGAAGCAACGATTTCTGAGAACGAAGTGCTTGTTAAAGGTCCGAAGGGAGAGGTGCGGATGCACCGTCTCGCCGGCGTTAACATTGAGCGCGAAGGCGAAGAAATCAAGTTTGTTCAGAGGGAAGATACGCGAGAAGCAAATGCCAATACTGGCACGATGCGCGCGCTCGTCAATGACATGGTCAAGGGCGTTTCCGTCGGTTTCGAGAAGAAGCTTTCTCTCGTCGGCGTTGGCTACCGTGCTCAGGCGCAGGGAGACTCCCTGAATCTGCAACTCGGTTTTTCCCATCCTGTTGTGCACAAGATGCCCAAGGGCATTCATTGCGCAACACCGACTCCGACTGAAATTGTTATTAGCGGAGCGGATAAGCAGGTTGTTGGTCAGACGGCAGCTGTTATCCGTGGATACCGTCCTCCTGAACCCTACAAGGGAAAGGGAATTCGCTATGCCAATGAGCATGTCGTGATCAAAGAAACTAAGAAGAAATAAGCGGGGGACGTTAGACCATGATTAATAAGAAGCAAAGCCGTCTGCGTCGCGCCGGTGCTACCCGCACCCGTATTAAGTTGCAGAAGGCTATTCGGTTGTCTGTGCATCGTACAAACCTGCACATCTATGCGAGCATTATCTCCGCCGAAGGAGATCGCGTGCTTGCTTCTGCTTCTACGCTTGAGGCGGAAGTCCGTGCGAAGCTTGCAGCGGAAGGAAAAACGGGCGGAAACATCGCTGCAGCGAAAATTGTCGGCGAACGTATTGCCCAGAAGGCTAAAGCGGCAGGAATTGAGTCGTGTGCCTTCGATCGTTCCGGTTATCGTTACCACGGCCGTGTTGCCGCGCTTGCACAAGCGGCGCGAGAAGCCGGTCTCAAGTTCTAAAGGGAATCGAGGCTTATGGCTAAGGTTGATAAGAAGAATCCGGTCGAAGAAATCGACGACGGCATTCGCGAAAAAATGATTGCGGTTAACCGCGTCACTAAGGTTGTCAAGGGCGGCCGCATTTTGGCTTTCGCTGCGTTGACGGTTGCCGGTGATGGCGACGGTGGCATCGGTATGGGAACCGGCAAGAGCCGTGAAGTCCCGGCCGCAGTGAGCAAGGCGATGGAGCGTGCTCGCAAGGATATGAAGAAATACCCGCTCAACAACGGAACGTTGCATCACGCTGTTCGCGGACAACATGGAGCAAGCCGCGTCATTCTGATGCCGGCAAGCGAAGGTACTGGCGTGATTGCCGGTGGCCCGATGCGTGCTGTCCTTGAAGCAATGGGTGTGCGTAATGTGCTGGCAAAGGCCTATGGATCGACGAATCCCTACAACATGGTTCGTGCGACAATTGACGCTTTGGCTCACCTGAGTTCTCCGGCGGATATTGCTGCTAAGCGCGGCATGACCGTTGAACAGATCCTTGCGTAGGTCTTTTTGGGAGTTTTTAAAATGACAGATAAAAAGACCTTGAAGGTTACGCTCGTGAAGAGTCCGATCGGATGTGGCAAGGAGCACTTGGCTTGTCTTAAGGGACTCGGTCTTAAGAAATTGCATCATTCGCGTGAGCTTGAGGATACGCCGGCCGTGCGTGGCATGATCACCAAGGTTGCATTCCTCGTTCGCGTCGATTAAGAGGTATTAGACATGCGTTTGAATACGATTAAGCCCGCAGAGGGCTCAACCAGTCAAGCCCACCGCGTTGGCCGTGGTGTTGGCTCAGGATGGGGCAAGACGGCTGGTCGCGGACACAAGGGACAGAAGTCGCGTGCGGGTGGTTTCCACAAAGTTGGATTTGAAGGCGGACAGATGCCTTTGCATCGTCGTCTCCCCAAGCGCGGATTCTTCTCTCGTTCTCATCAGTTTGTTGAGGAAGTTCGCTTGTCTGAGATTGAAGCGCTGCCCGTTGACCTGATTGATTTGGACGTTCTGAAGAATGCCAATATCATTTCTCGCAATGCGGAGCAGGCACGTGTGATCCTTTCCGGAAAGCTTTCTCGTAAAGTGAGCGTGCGCGGTCTCGGCGTCACCAAGGGAGCTAAGGCTGCCATTGAGGCGGTCGGCGGTTCCGTTGCTGAGGTCTAACACTAACGCTTTAGGAAACGAAACGTGGCAAACAGTCCTAAAAGTAAGCCGACAGGTTTGGCAAAATACGGCGATCTTAAAGGTCGTCTGATCTTCCTCCTGCTCGCATTGGTCGTATACCGCATCGGTGCTCATGTGCCGGTGCCGGGCATCGACCCAGATACTTTGCAGCAGCTCTTTAACGAGCAGCAAGGTGGTATTCTCGGTCTGTTTAACATGTTCTCTGGCGGAGCGCTCTCTCGATTCTCAGTCTTCGCACTCGGTATCATGCCGTATATTTCTGCGTCAATTATTATGCAGATGCTTTCGTATGTGCTGCCGAGTTTGGAGGCTTTGCGTAAAGAGGGCGAATCAGGACGTCGCAAGATCACGCAATACACACGTTATGGAACGTTGCTTTTGGCCGGGTTCCAATCTGTTGGTATTGCCGTTGCGTTAGAGACGCAACATGGACTTGTTATCGACCCGGGCATGATGTTCCGGTTTACATGCACGGTGAGTCTGGTGACAGGGACAATGTTCTTGATGTGGCTTGGAGAACAAATCACAGAGCGAGGCTTAGGTAACGGCATTTCGCTGGTCATCTTCGCTGGTATTGTGGCTGGATTCCCGGCTGCGGCAAGCGGATTATTCCAACTGGTGAGTACCGGTGCCATTAGTCCTTTGTCTGCCATCTTCATTGTTGCGATTGTGATCTTGGTGACAGGATTCGTGGTGTTTATCGAGCGTGGACAACGACGCATTACCGTGAACTATGCTCGGAGACAGATTGGAAACAAGATGTACGGAGGGCAGGCTTCTTATCTGCCGCTCAAGATTAATATGGCGAATGTCATTCCTCCGATTTTTGCATCTTCTTTGATCTTGTTCCCGGCTACGCTGGCAGGTTGGTTCACGAGCGGTGATTCCACTCGCTGGATTCGTGATTTGGCCGCAGCGCTGAGTCCCGGACAACCGTTGTATACGCTTTTGTATGCCGTCCTGATCATTTTCTTTGCATTCTTTTATACGGCGTTGGTTTTCAACCCGAAGGAGACGGCAGAGAATTTGAAGAAAGGAGGAGCGTTTGTTCCTGGTATTCGTCCGGGTGAACAGACGGCTCGTTACATTGACAAGGTACTGACGCGTCTCACATTAGGAGGGGCTGCGTACTTGACATTTGTGTGTCTTGTTCCTGAGTTTTTGAATCTTCGTTTCAACGTGCCTTTCTACTTCGGCGGTACGTCGTTGTTGATTGTTGTCGTCGTCACGATGGATTTTGTGAGTCAGGTGCAGGCCTACATGATGTCGCACCAGTATGAAAATTTGCTTAAGAAGACAAACTTCAAGGGCTTTGGACCAGGGCTGTAGGTGAGGTCTGGTCAGAATTTAAAATTTGGATGAAGACGAAAGGACACTGTCTTTGAGTCCATCCTTGGTTTCTCCTAGGAGAATTTTATGAAGGTTAACGCTTCAGTTAAGAAAATGTGTCGTAAATGCAGAATTGTTAAGCGCAAAGGCGTTGTGCGCGTTATCTGCGAAGACCCACGGCACAAGCAACGTCAAGGCTAAAGAGGTAAATAGATATGGCTCGTATTGCCGGTATTAATATTCCGCCCAACCAGCATGCTGTTATCGGTTTGACCGCCATTTATGGTATTGGTCGTTCCCGCGCAATGGAGATTCTGGACTCCTGTGGCGTTGAATATTCCAAGAAAGTGAAGGACCTGACGGATTCGGAACTCGAGAAGATCCGTGATGCGATTGGGAACTTCAGCGTTGAGGGCGATCTTCGCCGTGAGGTTCAGCTTTCAATCAAGAGACTGATTGACCTCGGGACATATCGCGGAATGCGGCATCGCAAGGGATTGCCCGTCCGCGGCCAGCGTACCCGTACGAATGCACGTACTCGCAAGGGGCCGCGTAAGGCCGGCGTCACGTTGAAGAAGTAATTTCTGAGAAGGAAGACTAATGGCTCCCACAAAGCAACAGCAGGCCGCAGTTCGCGGTCGCAAGAAGGTGAAGAAGGTTGTCACGGAAGGCATCGCCCACGTGCACGCTTCCTTCAATAACACAATCATTACGATTACAGATCGGCAAGGCAACACGGTTGCCGCGTCCTCATCCGGTGCTCAGGGATTTAAGGGATCTCGTAAGTCCACTCCCTTTGCTGCTCAGGTTGCTGCTGAGAATGCAGGTAAGCAGGCTCTTGAGTACGGTTTGAAGAACGTGGAAGTTCGTATTCTCGGACCTGGACCTGGTCGTGAATCAAGCGTTCGTGCCTTGAATGCGCTTGGCATTCGTGTCACAAGCATTCAAGATGTGACGCCGGTTCCCCACAATGGTGTTCGCCCAAGCAAGCGTCGCCGCATGTAAATTTATTTGTATCCTGTGTTTGTGCACGTATCGAATGTGCAGACTTAATGCGGTTCGCCCGCAGGATAGAAGAGGTAACTTAAAATGGCTCGATATCTCGGTCCTAAATTGAAACTCTCCCGTCGCGAGGGTTCTGATCTTAGTCTCAAGAGCGCTCGTCGCTCCTTTGACAGCAAAGTCAAAAATGTTGAAGTGAAGCCTGGCCAGCACGGCAAGGTTTCCGGTCAACGGCTTTCCGACTATGGCACTCAGTTGCGCGAAAAGCAGAAGATGAAGCGTACGTATGGTCTTTTAGAGCGCCAGTTCCGTCGCTACTATGCAATCGCTTCCAGCCGCCCCGGCAATACGGGCGAGATTCTGTTCAGCCTTCTCGAAAGCCGGCTTGACAATGTTGTTTTCCGCATGGGTTTTGGGTCTACACGTGCGGAAGCGCGCCAACTCGTTTCGCATTGCGCCATCCTTTTGAATGGAAAGAAGTGCAATATTCCTTCCTGCTTAGTGAAGGCCGGAGACGTTATTTCTGTTCGTGAGTCTGCTCAAAAGCAAGTGCGTATTATTGAAGCGCTCGAGTTGGCTTCCCAGAACGGTTTCCCGGCTTGGGTGAGTGTGGACACCAAGAAGATGGAAGGTACCTTTAAGAACGTTCCTGCGCGCGATGAGATCGCTCCGGATATCAACGAGTCTCTGGTCGTTGAGTTGTACTCGCGTTAATCTTCCTGAAACTGCGCACTGCCGTTGTGCGGCGTGCGCAGTGTTTGGATTTGTGCATCGAGGTTCTTCGGGGGCTTCGATGCTGTTTTACTCTTTTCCCCGATATTTTCCACTCTCAGCCTTATCGGTGTAACGAGCCGAGGGTATTGAAAAGGAAATCTGTTATTCATGGCAAATACTACGCTTTTGAAGCCGACGAACATTGAAGCAATCGTCGACGAAAAGAATCCCAACGTTGCGATGATCACGCTCGAACCGTTTGAGCGGGGCTATGGTCATACGCTTGGTAATGCGCTCCGCCGTATTTTGTTAGCCTCGATGGTCGGCTATGCGCCTACGGAAGTGACGATTGCCGGGGTTGTTCACGAGTTCTCCATCATCAACGGTGTTAAAGAAGACGTTGTTGATATCGTCCTTAACCTTAAGGGCGTTGTCTTCAAACTGGAAGGCGGACGTGAAGAAGTTACATTGCACTTGCAAAAGAGCGGTGAAGGTGTTGTCAAGGCCGGGGATTTTGACCTTCCCCACGATGTGACGATCCTTAATCCGGAGCATGAAATTGCAACGCTTTCCGGCGGAACGCTCGACATGGAAGTGAAAGTTGAGACGGGTCGCGGTTACCAGCCAGGTGACATGCGTGCATTTGCAAATGATCATTCTGCGCAGACAATCGGTCGTATCATTTTGGACGCCAGTTTTTCGCCGGTACGCCGTGTTTCCTATAAGGTTGAGGCAGCTCGCGTCGGACAGCGTACCGACCTTGATAAGCTCGAGATGACTATCGAGACAAATGGGGTGATTTCTCCTGAAGATGCTCTCAAGAGCGCCGTCCGCATTCTGCAGGATCAGCTTTCAATCTTCGGATCCATCAAGACGGAAACTGAAGCAGAACAGGCTGCTCAGGAAGAGACTCCGCCGCCGCTTGATCCGATTCTCTTGCGCTTGGTGGACGATTTGGAACTCACCGTCCGGTCCGCCAACTGTTTGAAGGCAGAAAACATTTACTATATCGGGGATCTGATCCAGAGAACGGAGAATGAACTTTTGAAGACTCCGAATCTTGGTCGTAAGTCCTTGAATGAGATCAAGGATGTTTTGGCTGCCCATGGATTAACTCTCGGAATGAAACTCGAAAATTGGCCTCCTGCCAATCTCGAGAGCTAGAAGAAGTTTGAGTGCCTGGCGAGGCACACTGTGCTTTGCCAGGTGTTTTGATAAAAGCAACCCGTCCGCCGCCTTTATGAGGAAGGATAGAAGAGTCGGGGACCGTTTCGCTCAATGAGAAACAGGTCGAAGATTTTATAAGGAAACTTATTATGCGTCACCGTTCTGGACTTCGTAAATTAAATCGTACTTCTGCGCATCGCCTTGCGATGCTTCGCAATATGATGTGCTCTTTGCTGCGTCATGAGGCCATTAAGACAACGTTGCCGAAGGCAAAAGAACTTCGTCGCGTTGTTGAGCCGATGATTACGCTTGCCAAAAAGCCAACGGTTGCCAATCGTCGTTTGGCATTCAATCGTTTGCGCGATCGTGAAGTTGTCGTGAAGTTGTTCGATGATTTGGGAGTGCGTTTTGCCAAGCGAAACGGTGGTTACACGCGAATCCTGAAGATGGGATTCCGCGCCGGCGATAATGCACCGATGGCTTACGTGGAACTCACGGAAAAAGCCGTTAAGGTTGAAGAGGTTAAAGCCGAAGAAGTCAAGGCAGAAGTCGCTAAGACCGAAGAAGCACCGAAGGCTTAATTTTTGGGGATTTCCCTGCTTGAAAAACGCCGCGTATGCGGCGTTTTTCGTTTCCAGGAGAAGTGTCAGGAACCTGTGCCGGACAAATGTTGCTCAAAGTTCCAAGAATCTCGGCACATTTCCTCAATTCCAAAAGCCGCTTTCCAGCCAAATTTCTTCAATGCAAGACTGGGGTCGGCCCAGTTGGCAGCAATATCTCCGGCACGTCGGTCTACGATCTCGTAAGGGATCTTGCGACCACATGCTTTTTCGTAAGCGCGGACAATCTCCAAAACACTGTAGCCGACGCCGGTTCCTAGGTTAACAGCTTCCCAACCATTGGATTGCATGGCGTAGGAGAGCGCCGCAACATGCCCTTTGGCTAAGTCGACGACGTGGATATAGTCACGGATTCCGGTTCCGTCTTTCGTCGGATAGTCGTTTCCGAAGATTCGAAGGAATTTAAGTTTTCCAGAAGCAACTCTGGCAACGTAAGGAAGCAGGTTATTGGGGATTCCGTTCGGATCTTCTCCGATGAGACCGCTCGGGTGTGCTCCGATGGGATTGAAGTACCTCAGACAAAGTGCCGTAAAGAAAGGATAGGCCTTGCACAAATCTTTTAGGATATCCTCAATAAAGATTTTTGTTCGACCATACGGATTTGTAACGCCGCCCACCGGATGATCTTCTGTGAGAGGCAGCTTTTGGGGTACTCCGTATACGGTCGAAGAAGAGGAAAAGAGCAATTTGGAAATGCCTGTCTTTATCATGGAGTCGAGAAGAACAAGCGTCCCGTTCACATTGTTGTCATAGTACTCAAGAGGTTTTTCGCAAGATTCCCCAACGGCTTTTAATCCGGCAAAGTGGATGACTGCATCAATGTTTTCCGTCTGAAGTGCATAACGTAGCCGATTCGCATCTCGAATGTCTCCGAGGATAAAAGTTGGTGTTTTTCCGGTAATGGTTGCGATGCAATTCAAAACGTTCTCGGATGAATTGGAAAGGTTGTCGTAAATAACAACCTCGTGGCCGAGCTCGAGCAACTCGACGGCTGTGTGTGAACCGATAAAACCCATCCCGCCGGTAAGAAAAACACGCATGAACGTTTCCCTTTATAAGCTTATTTCAATGGCTCCGACTTCCTATTTCGCAAGACTATAGATTTTTCTTGAAAAGTCGAATGTCGTTGTTATCCTTAACAAGCTCTTGGATAAAGCCAAGCTTTTTCATCAATCCTTTCATCGGTTCGTTTTCTACGAGAACAAATCCGAAGAGAACCGAGACTCCCAGTTTTTTGGCTTCGGTACAAGCAATCTCCATGAGCGTTGTCCCAATTCCTTTGCGTTGAAAAGCATCCTCAATCAAAAGTCCGAATTCGGCTGTTTTCGTAAAGGGATTCAGGACAAAACGAACGACTCCGTGGATTTTTGCTCCGACATGATCAGAATCGACGACAGCATAGGCGTGTTCTCTGTCATAGTCGAGTTGCGTAAATTGCACAAACTCTTCATCGGAGATGTCGTTAAGATGTTTTTGCAGGCGAAGGAAAAGACTTTTTTCAGAGGTTCTTCCGGCTAATTCCTTTAAAGGTTCAAAATCATCCGCCCGAATCGAGCGTATTTTCAGTGAAGAATCTTTGATGGAACAGGAGAAATTCGGGGCCGGGGCAATCAGCATGTGTGAGAAAGTTGGATCTGGAAACAGAGAACCTTGGCTGAAGCCTGCCGTGGCATCCAAGGCGAGTACGCCGAGCTCATCGACAATGAGCGGATTAATATCCAATTCCGTTATAGCGGGAATTTCGCAAACGAGTTTTGAAAGTTTGAGAATAGCTTGGACCAAGGCGTTTAGGTCAACTTTCGGTTGACCTCGAAAGTGGTCCAAGGCAGAGTAAACAACGCAGTGCTCAACCAAAGCTTGCGCCTGCGGCTCGGTCAGGGGAGGCAAGGCAACTTGCTTTTGAGGAAAAAGTTCTCCTATCTTCCCGCCAGCGGAAACGGAAATGACAGGTCCTAGTACGGGATCTCGCCTCAAAGAGAGTTTCAGTTCACGAGCATTGGGACGCCCGGACATCTTTTGAACGAGGATGCCGGTAAAAGAGGCAAGAGGGGCGTATTGTGCACAGATTCGCTTGAGACGATCGAAATCACCGGCAATGTCTTTTGAGTCAAGAATAATTCCGCCGATCCTTGTTCGTTGTTCGAGACCTTCTGCGCATATTTTCAGGGCAACAGGACTGTTCAGGCTTTTCGCCACAGCAACGGCATCGGCAGGGGTTGTGACAAGCATGCCTTTTGCACAAGTGATGCCGATTGCGTTTAAGAGATGCTCACACTGTTCTGGAGTCAAGCGATTTCGTTTTTGTTGACGAGCATCTTCGATGATGTCGCGCATGGCATCGAAGTTGTATTTTGCTCCTTCAGAGCCGGGGGTAGGCGGCTTCAGTGAGAGGGCGTGCAGTTGCTTGAATTCAATCAGATGCGAAAAGGCCATCATGGCACTGTCTATCGAGGGTAAGACGGGGATCCTCAATCGAGCAAAAGAGCTCCTTACATTCGCGGGGAGTTCTGCCCCGGCCCACGAAAGGAAAACGGGCTTAAAGGCATTGCAGAGAACCGGCTCCAATGCCGAGGCAAGCGCGGCCAAATCCAGAGCGGCCGTCGGAGAGAGTGCCAGCAAAACGGAATCAACGTGTTTATCTGCCAGAAGGGTTTCAGTTGCCCTTGCTAAGGTTGTTGAATCGGCCTCAAAACCAAGATCAACAGGGTTAATCGGGCGTGTTTCCAATCCGGTCAGACGAGAGAGTGCATTGGCAGAATCTTCGGATGGGTTTGCAAGGCGTATGCGGAAATTTTGCGCGGAGGCGGCACAGAGCGAGGAGAACCCCAATCCGTTGGAAACGGAGGCTAGTCTCCCTGCCATGACATCTTTATCGGCCGTGAAGAGTTCGATCGTTGCGCAGAAATCCTCGATTTTGTCGCATCGAATGGCTCCGCCTCTCTTTAACAGCGCGTCAAAAGCAGCGTCTTCGCAAACGGGGCACGCAAATCGAGATGCAATCAGTCTTGCTGAGTTGTCGCCGCGCCCCGTCTTGAGAACGATGACCGGTTTGATGCGGGAGGCAGCCCGCAGTGCAGAGAAAAACTTTCTCGGGTGAATCAGTGTTTCAACATGGATGGCAATTACGTGCGTAGCCGGATCCGAACTGAGAAAATTCAGCATTTCGGCCAGTGTTACATCACTCTCGATCCCGGCTGTTAGGACAGAAGAAAAGCCGAAGGCGCTACGGGATTCTCTGTCAAGGACGGCAGAAGTGACCGATGATGATTGGCAGATGAGACCGACGTGTCCTATCTTTGGCAAGACTGGCCAATAACTGACGTTTAGCCCGATTTGAGGGCGGATAATTCCAGATGAGTCAGGACCAATGAGTCGAATGGAATGCTCAGCACAGAATGCCACAATCTTCCGACGCCAAAGTCGGTCGGCGGTCAGAGAGTCATCTCCCGGTGTTATGAGGACATTGGGAATGCCCAATTCGGCACATTGTCGAAGAATTGACTGTACTTTGGCTGTAGGGGTTGCTATAACAACCAAATCGACTTTTTCTGGGAGTTCAGAAAGCTCAGCCCAACAGGGAGTCAATCCGATATATTTGTACTTTGGATTGACGGGATACGCCTGAAGAATTCGGTGGGAATTCATGACACCGTTCCAGATAAGCGTTCCTCGACTTCCTTTGCGGTCGCTTGCCCCGACGACGGCTACGGAATTCGGGATAAAAGCGCGTTTCAGACGATGTGAAAATTCCATATGTTAAAAAATCGATGAATAAAAAGGTGATTGCAAGTTTAGAGCAGAAAGATCTGAATTTCGACAAAGTTTTATTTATTAACCAGGGCTGACGCACGGCGAGAGTCATTTTTTGGATCCACAGAGCAGCGCCATCG
>CAZDVW010000028.1:0-17029 GCA_964509205.1 uncultured Sutterella sp.
CAATCATGCGCAAATCAACGGGCTGAGATCTTCCCTGCCTTTGAACGACTTTTTCGGGAAGGAAGCCTTTGAAAAGACTTTCGAAAATCTTTCCTTTCCGGCGAACCTTCGTTTGCGAGAAATAACCGTTGACAACTCAACTCTTCAGCTCTCGGTTAATTCCCAAGAAAAACCCAACATTTTCGTTCTCGAGGATATCCACCTTTCCCTCGAAAACTTTTCACCAGAAACTGAGACGGCTCTCGATGCAAGTTTCCGCTTTAAAAATGCAGATTTGAGCGATTCGGCCGCGGCCTTCTCCGGCTCTGTAAGTCTCAAAACTCTCGCTGACTTTTCCTTCTTTCGTCGAACCCTCACATTCAGAGATTTGAATGCGAGCGGCACGCTTTCAAACACAACGGGAGATCACATTCTGCTTGCGACAGCAAACCGCCTTCGCTTTAAACCAGACGAAGCCACCGGCGTCAACGCTCAACTGTCCGTCTGCGCCCCCGATCGAACAAAGGGAGAATTAACGCTTTCGCTCGCTAGTTTTCTAGTTAATGAGACTCGTTTGTCGACACCAGAAATCAAACTTTTCTACCAAAAGTCTGAGCAGGACACTCGTGCCAATTTGGATGTATCCGTCGGCATTGACATGAATCGAGAAGCCAACCAAGTTCAGCTTCCCAATATCTCAGGTACATTAAACATAAAAGGGCTTGAAGGCTTTCCCGCCGATTTTTCCTCCACCCTGAAAGGCGGTGCTTCTGCAGATATCAATCAGAAAAACCTTGATATTCAGTTAAACGGAATGCTTGGTCAGTCGACCTTTACCTATAACGGGAATCTCGGATGGCAAGATTCTCTGCAATTGGCAGGCTCTCTTCGTATCGCCAGCTTAGAACTGGACACAGCCTCTATCCCCAGCGATCTTACGTGGCTCCATTCCTTTGATTTCATCGGAGACCTATTCATCGGCAAGGTGAGAATCGGGAACCTTCCATTTTCACAGCTTCACACGAAACTGAGCCTGACCGGCGGCATACTTCGTGCAGAGGATGCTCTGGTAAACGTCGCTGACGGGAGAGCCGAAAACAACCTTCAAATTTCAGAAGACGGACAGTGGGTTTTGGAAAGTCGCTTTGACTCAGTTGCCATTGAAAAACTTTTTGAAACCGTGCAGGTATCCCCTTTAACAGGAACTGCCAATTGTCTTTTGAAAATTTCTGGCAACGGAAAAGACCTTGCCAGCTTAAGCGGTCAAGGAAAATTGCGCATTCTCCGCGGCGAAGTTCGAGGAATTAACGTTGCAACGCTAAAAACATCCGAACAGGTTGCCGATCTGGAAAAGCAGAAAACCTCTTTCGATGAGCTTGCAGGAAACTTCTCACTAACAGACGGAACTCTCTCAACGAACGATCTGGTTTTGCGCAACGCTTCAAACCGCATGGATGCCTCTGTTCAAGTTGACCTTAGAACGGAAAACATTATCGGACGTGCAGACATTCTCCACCTTCAAGGCAACAGTGCGGCGCCCACTCACGTCAGAGCCGAACTTTCCGGCAACATCGCGAACCCGATTTGGAAGATTCAAGAAAAAGAAAACGCCATTGAGCAACCGGAAAAGCAACAAGACGAAGGCCTTATCAAAAAACTTCGCCTTTGGAAAAATTTAAAGAACTTTTTTGCGTTCTAGTGGCGACGGGAAATTTCATCAACAATCACGGCGTCTTCAACTTCCGTAATGCGCTTAACTCCGACACGCGCTCTGTTTTCGTTGCCTTTTTCTCCTGCTTGGCCTTCAAAATCCGATCGGCGTTGTTCCTTGTTCATGCCCGATTCAAATTCTTTCTGCATCCGTTTTAGCGGATCCCCATACCGCCATCTCCGGTACATGCCGTAAAGAGAAAGAGCAAAAATACAAAACAAAAAGAAAAGAAAAAAGCCGCCGATAACAGGAAGCAGCAATACGCCAAGAAAAACAAAGGCAACAATAGTAAGAATCGTCGTTAAAGGACTGATTCTGCGACCGTTGATAAAAATCATATAACTTCCATCCCTTCCCCAAGACAGCATCCGGAACTCTTCTGTTTCGGATTGTAGCCACGTTCATCTGAATGAGGTGTAAGCAATCTTTAAAGTTTTATGGGAAAATTGCGCCCCATGTCTGCAATTTCGAGAAACAATATGCTTAGCGCCCTTCCGGATGTCCAAAGTCTTGAAGACAAACGACACATCAACATTGACCAAGTCGGCGTGAAGGGACTTGCCTTTCCCATGACCATCTCCAGCCGGGACGGCATTCAGCCCACTGTTGCCACAGTGAGCATGTTTGTCGCCTTAGGATCTGAACACCGTGGAACACACATGTCGCGCTACGTTTCGCTCTTGTCTGAAAACAAAGAGCCGTTGTGCGCATCGATGATGAAACAGCTTCTTGAGAAAATGCTGTCCATTTTGGGTTCGGACTCCGGATACATCGACATCTGCTGTCCCTTCTTCATCAACAAGAAAAGTCCCGTATCTGGCCTGACCGCTCTGATGAATTATGAAGTCCGGTTTACGGCCGAAAGGCGAGACGGTCAAACTCATATCATTCAGGAAATTAAAGCCCCCGTCACGAGCCTGTGTCCCTGCAGCAAAGAGATCAGTCAGTACGGCGCACATAATCAACGTTCTCAGATCACCATTGCGGCGGAAATCGTCGGCGATATGTCTCTTGAAGAACAAATCCGAATTGCTGAAACAAGCGCCTCCTGCGAGCTTTGGAGCCGTCTAAAGCGCAGCGATGAAAAGTTTGTTACCGAATACGCTTACGAGCATCCGAAATTTGTCGAGGATACGGTTCGCGATGTCGCAGGAAAATTGAACGCAGATGACCGCGTCGTTTCTTACCGAGTCGAGGTTGAGAATTATGAATCCATTCATAATCACTCAGCCTACGCCATGCTCAAGCGCGACAAACGCAATTCGTAAGAAAACGTTGATTTTCACTATTTGAAAAGCCGCTTCTTGCGGATATTTGTTCTTGTTTTCCCGATTAAACTTGCCCTCTGCCCGCTGTCCGCAGAATCCTGTTTTTGGTAGAGTTACGGATTACAAGAACTTCGACGGACTTTAGCTATTACGCCATGATTGAAAACAACCCAATTGCACAACTGATTTCAAGATCTCTGCACAAGATCGGAATCGACAATATCGTTCCTCGTATTGAGAAACCAAAAGATCCTTCTCATGGCGACTTAGCCTGCACTGTTGCACTTCAATGCAGTCGGATGCTCAAACGGAATCCTCGTGACATTGCCCAGACCATTGTTGATTTGATGAAGGAAGATCCCGAATATAGTCAATTGCTGAGCGACGTGCAGATCGCCGGTCCGGGATTTATTAATTTCCGACTGAATTCCGGCTCAAAATTTTCTGTGATTTCCGATATTCTCACAAAGAAAGAGCGTTTCGGAACCAATGACTCCTGCAAGGGAAAGAGCGTTCTTCTGGAATACGTCTCAGCCAACCCGACCGGACCGTTGCATTTGGGACACGCCCGCCAAGGCGCCCTCGGAGATGTTCTTTCTAAAATTTTGTCGACACAGGGCTACAGCGTTTCCAGAGAGTTTTACTACAACGACGCCGGCGTTCAAATTGACAATTTAACGCTTTCCGTACAGGCCAGAGCAAAAGAGCTCATGGGACTTGCGAGCCCGGAAGATTTTCCAGAAAACGGGTATCACGGCGACTATATCGTTGACATTGCTAAAGATTATCTTGGTCGCGTCCCCGTGCATTCTCCGGACGGAACAATTGTTGAGAGCAATGCAGACGTCGAAGACAAGCAAACAATTCGACGCTATGCCGTTGCTTTCTTAAGAAATGAGCAAGACTCGGACCTTCAAGATCTCGGCGTGAATTTCGACAATTTCTATCTTGAAAGCTCTCTGTACACAGACGGCCGCGTCGATCGCACGGTACAGGCCATGATTGATTCCGGGTACACATACGAAGCCGACGGCGCCCTTTGGCTCAAGACAACAGACCCGGCCTTTGCAGATTTTCATGATGATAAAGACCGCGTCATGAGAAAAAAGGATGGGCATTACACTTACTTCGTTCCAGACGTTGCCTATCATCTCGCCAAATTTGAACGCGGATTTGATCGAGCCATCAATATTCAGGGCTCGGATCACCACGGCACCGTCTCTCGCGTAAAAATTGGCTTGCAGGTTGCAGGCCCGGCTTTCGGAATGAGCATTCCGAAAACGTTTCCCGAGTATGTTCTTCACAAGATGCTTCTTGTTATGAAGGACGGCCAGGAAGTGAAAATGAGCAAGCGCTCAGGTACGTACGTTACATTGCATGACATTGTTGAGTGGGTTGGTCGAGATGCCGCAAGATTCTTCCTTGTCGCTCGCAAATCCGATGCCGAATTTGCTTTTGACGTCAATCTTGCTCTCAGCAAGAGCGATGAAAATCCGGTTTATTACCTCCAATATGCACATGCTCGCATATGCTCGGTTCTTTCTCAGGCTCAAGAAAAGGGATTTGCGATTCCCAGCTATGAAGAGGCCGCCCAGTGTGATTTTTCTGTCCTTGGAAGCGACGCTGAAGATAGTCTTGTGCGCCGACTCGCTGATTACGAAAAAACACTTTTTGTCGCTGCGCGCGACCTGGCTCCTCACCTCGTTTGCGTTTATCTGAAAAATCTCGCCTCTGACTTCCATGCTTTCTACAATGCAGATCGCGTGCTTGTGGACAACAAACAATTGAGAGAGGCGCGTTTGGCCTTATTACTTGCTTGCCGACAAGTTCTTGCAAACGGCTTAGCCGTTCTTGGAATCAGTGCGCCGGAACATATGTAATACACAGAGAGGACCAACCGATGCCCCGCTTGAATGAACACTTTAGCCTCAAAGCCCTTTTTTGGTCTTTCTCACTCGGAGCTGTTTTTGCTTTTGCTGTTTCAGCCGGAATCGCTCTTTGGATTACAAATGCACCTGTTCCGTTTGTTTCTAAGGTACAACAATCTTCGAGGCTCGTCGACATCACGCTCGACGGCAACCAAGACCCAAACAAAAATCTGTACGCTGAAGGTCAGGGCGTTGAGCAGAACACGGCTAAGGTTGCCACGGTAAACACCGGGGAGACTGCGGCAGATGAAGATAGTCTCGTCCCGGTTAAATTTTGGGTTCAGGCCGGAGCTTTCAGTCAGAACGCAGATGCTGAGAGCATGCGAGCTCGCATAGCATTCATTGGTTTAGATGCACAAGTCATCTATCGCAACGAGAAGGGGCAAAGACTGTACCGCGTCCGCATCGGGCCTTTCGACACAGAGGCACAAGCAACGGAGATTAACCAATCGCTTGCGGACAATTCCATTAAGGGAACTATTCTTCGATTGAGAGACTAAAAAATGACTTCACGCCGTGCCATATTTGCCTGCGCAGCCGCGGTAAGCGCAACGGGAGCATCTGCTCTTACAACGCAAGAAAAAAAGAAAGAATTCATCCTCGGGAAAGATTACATCGCCGTCGAACCTGTCGTGGAGTTTGCCTCCCGACCTATTCTCATTCATGACTTCTTCGCTTATACCTGTCCGCATTGTCTTCGCTTAGCTCCCCTAATGGCGGATTATGCGAAATCCATCGAAGCAGATCCTGACGTTCGCCTCGTCCCGGTTCCTGTTGCCTGGGATGAAAGCTTTGAACTTTTTCCAAAAATCTATTTTGCCTTTGAAGCTCTCGACCGACTATCGACATTACACATGCCGTTCTGGGAGTGGATGCTTCGTGAAGACCATCCGTGGAACAATGTTGAAGAGGCACGCGTCGATATTGAAAAATGGATCAAAGGTCAAGGAATCTCAGCGTCGAAGTGGAATGACACGTTAGAAAGTTTTATCGTACGAAACAAGGTTCGCCAAGCCGGCGAAATTTGGCGAAGCTACAACATTGACTCCACTCCCGTCGTCGGCATTGCCGGACGATTCATTACGGCGCCTCATATGACCGGATCTCGCCCGGCAACAATCGAAGCGATTCGTATGCTTGTCGACAAAGTCAAAGTCGGCCTTTCTTAGGGAGCTTGTATGAGAGTCTTCATAACAGGAGCTTCCAGCGGAATCGGCGCTGCCTTTTGCCGTGCTCTTGCCGCTCGCGGCGACGTTCTTGGACTTGTTGCCAGAAATCCGGAAAAACTTCAGCGTTTTGCCCAAACGCTACCCGGATCAGACAACCATATTCTGTACCCGACGGATGTCACCGATCGAGAGGCCTTGCTTAATGCCGCACGCGATTTTGAGCAAAAGGGACCGACCGATTTAGTCATTGCCTGCGCAGGAATTTCCGTCGGCGTCAAAACAGAATATTTAGAAGACCTTGATGTTCTAGAACGCGTTTATCGAACAAACGTTTTTGCTATGGCATCGACCTTCCACGCCTTTATTGAGCCAATGAAGCAACGCCAAAGAGGCCATTTCGTTGGCATCGGATCCGTAGCCGGAATTCGAGGGCTTCCCGGCAGCGAGGCCTACTGCTCGAGCAAATCCGCCGTCATTACTTATTTGGAAAGCCTTCGCAATGATGTTAAACCTTACGGAATCAAGGTTACGACGCTGTCTCCAGGATTTGTCAAAACCCCTCTGACGGCAAAAAACCCCTACAAGATGCCCTTCTTGCTTGAACCGGACGAGTTTGTGCGCCAAGCACTCAAGGCCATTGATGCCCAAGTGACCTACCGAACGATCCCTTGGCAAATGGGAGTTTTAGCCAAAATAATGCGACTTCTTCCCGATCGGTTTTTTGATGCATGTGTCTCGAATCGCAAGCAAAAACCAAGAGACAAAGAGCTTCATCCCGATTGAACCGCTTCCGTTCCTTTTAAAAAGGTTATTCGTTTCTGCGGCAGTCTTGTTCTTCCAAAAGTGTTCTGTAAATGGTCTCGCGCTTGACGCCTGACACTTTTGCGGCAATGGCTGCGGTTCGGCTAATCGGCAATTCCGTTGCAATGGCTCTTGCCCAACGAAGTACCGATTCATCCAGCCTTTCCTTGTCGTGTGAACCCCTTTCGTCCACAAGGACAACATACTCTCCCCTCGGCTCATGTGAAGCAGACCATGCCAAAAGTTCACCCGCCTGAAGAACACAAAAAGTTTCAAATCGCTTTGTCAGTTCCCGAGCAACGACAACTCGGCGATTTGCTTCAAGCGTTTTTCCAAAAATCTTAAGAAGATCTCGCACCCTATGCGGGGCCTCATAGAGAACAAACGCCTCTCCCTTTTCACAAAGCCTTACCACTGACTCCTCTCGAGCTTTCCCTGAGGATTCAGCAAATCCGGCAAATGTGAAGCGGTAAGCATCAAGCCCTGCCGCACTTACTGCACTGACGACAGCCGAAGCTCCCGGAACAGGAACAATGCGAAAGCCGGCCGAACGAACCGCCTGAACAACCCGGGAGCCCGGATCACTGACAGCAGGCGTTCCCGCATCCGTAACAAGTGCGACCCTCTCTCCCTGTCGGAGTCGTTCGATGAGTTTTTCGGCTCCCTCACACTCGTTGTGTTCATGAACCGAGACACACTGTGTGAAAATCGCATACCTGTCAAGCAATTTGCGCGTTTCTCGGGTATCCTCACAAGCAATCGTGTCACAAGCGGAAAGAACCCAAATTGCACGCAGCGTAATATCTGCCGCATTGCCGATGGGAAGTCCTACAATATAAAGCGTGGCGCTCGGCAACGACTGTTCCTGCAGGAGCGCCGCCCGGATAAGCGGATTGTCTCGGAGATTGTTAACTTTTTCGGATAGCATCGTGAAATACCCCTTGTTTGCCAACCTTCTTTTTTCTCTGACGGCAACCGTCTGTTCGTGTGTCTTTGCTCAAGAAATGCCGGCGACAAACTCGGCGAACATTAGCACAACACCCTCCGCCAGTGAATTGCAAAAGACAGCTGACCCCGTAAAACTGGCCTTTATTCTCCCGCGAAAAAAATCGCGTTTTGATGCCGTCACCCAATACGCCCTTGACGGTGTTCTTGCCGCAAATTATGCCTCCAAGACTCCGGCAGAAGTACTTCTCATTCGTCCGGGCTCCGATGACAACGTTGTTGAGCAATTAAAAACAGCCGCCCAGGCAGGCGCTTTTGTCGCGATCGGCCCGCTTGACAGGGACGCTGTTGAGCAAATTGCCAAAATGGACTTTTTACCGCTCCCTGTCGTCACATTGAATCAGATTGATCTGAATACAGTCGTTCCCCTCTCTGAGGAAGAAATTGAACAACAACGCATGCAGGAAGAAGCGCGCCGCATGGCCGATTCCGCTGCACGCGAACTCAATACCATCACACAAACGCAACAGCAGGAAGAAAAGACCTTCGACGCTGCCTCCTCATCCGCAGTTGACGAAGAGGCTATGACCGAAACGTCTCAAGGCGGATCAATTGCGACAGACATGAAAATTCCGGGACTCGTCTTGGCCAAAGACGTTCCGCCCGAATACGTCCGTTATGAACCTCGCCTCTTCCCCCGCGGTCTTCTTATGACCAGTCTTTCCCTGGAAACGGATGCAGAGTACATCGCCGAGCTTGGCGTTCAGGCGCTTCCTCGGCTCACCGAGTCCGGGAATCGGCCAAAAGTTCTTGTTTTAGATCAAGATAAACCTCTGCAAAAACGGATTTCTTCCGTTTTCTGTAAAACACTCACAGATTTGGGATTTGCACCGGATCGTTTGACAATCGACCTAAAAAATCTTGGCCGCATCACACAGTTTTTTGAACTCATTGTCGAAGACGATGACCCTGAAATTGAACCGGAAGAGCCTATTGACCAAGAAGCCGATCCTCTGGGATGGAGGCAACAACAACTGCGCCAGACGCGAGAATCCGCTGAAAGGCGCGCTCAAGCTGCTTTTGCAGAGCCGCCGTACTATGCCGTCTTCATGGCCCTTGATGCATCGACAGCTTCTCAAATCCGACCCCGCCTTCCGATTCGGACAAGAATATGGGGAACTTCTCTTTTATATCCCGGGAATCCAGAAACAGACTCTTCGGCTAAGGCGCTCACTTATGATCTAAAACAAGTCGGATTTGTTGACGCACCGTTTGTTTTGAATTTTGACGACGCTGAGTTTGAAAAGATTTATAAAGTGGCTCCTCCTGCAAGCCTCGTTGGAAAACAACTCTTTGCATTAGGGGCAGACGCTTTAAGCATTGCCAATTCCATCGCACGAGGCAATGTGTCCGAAGAAGTCGACGGTTTGACGGGCAAACTTACGTTTGATCTCGAAACTTCGCCCGTTGTTACGCGTCATGGCGTATGCGCCATGATTGGAAACGGTTCTGTTCGCGTCCTTTCCGCACAAGAGTTGATCGACTTTCATGTCGTCAACCCCGGAGTTCGTTATGTTCCGGAAAAAGCCGCGGCCGAGCAGTCTGCACCGAATGAAAAACAAGAAAAGAGCGAAACCGTTTCTAACTGAATATGTCTGTTCTCACACTCTCTGGCGCTCTCCTTTGCTGGGAGAACCTGTCCATTTTGGATCATGCCAATTTTTCTTTGAATACTGGAGAAAGAATCGGCCTTATCGGAAGAAACGGTGCGGGAAAGACCACGTTTTTCAAAGTTTTAACCAAAGAGATTCCTCTCGATGAGGGAGAACTTCGCATTGCTTCCCATTTGCATGTTGTGCATGTCGGCCAGGAGCCCCAGCTCTCCCCGGCCCAAACACTCCTAGAAAGTCTTGAAGTTCAAGCCAACAGCCCGTCTTTGGATGAAGTAGACCGTTTTTCGATGCGGGCTCGATTGCGTTCCTACATGGAACGACTTCAAGTTGCGGAAAACGTTTCTCCTGAAAAAGCCTCCGGAGGAGAACGGAAAAGAGCAGCCCTGGCGCTGGCGCTTGCTCTGCAGCCCGACCTTCTTTTATTGGACGAGCCCACAAATCATCTTGACATTGACTCCATCCGCACGCTTGAGACAATTCTTCGAGAAGAGTACCGAGGATCGCGATGTCTGATCGTTATTACGCACGACCGTGCGTTTCTTGACTCCGTTACAACCCGAATTGTGGAACTTGATCGGGGGCTTCTGCGTTCTTACGACGGGAACTTCCAAACTTACGAAGAAACGAAGGTGCAAGAACTGCATGCAGAAACACTCCAACGACGCCGTTTTGACAAGTTTTTAGCGCAAGAAGAAGTTTGGATTCGTAAGGGAATCGAAGCAAGAAGGACGCGCAACGAAGGACGAGTGCGTCGTTTAGAACAATTGAGAAACGAATACAAAGAACGCCGGGATCGGCCGGGTAGCGTCTGTCTTCGGTTAGACGCAGGCGAAAGAAGCGGCAAAGTCGTGCTTGAAACAGAAAACCTCACAAAGTCCTTTGGCTCAAAAACCATCGTGAATTCTCTGTCCTTCAAGCTGATGCGCAAAGAAAAACTTGGAATTCTTGGTAAGAGCGGAATTGGAAAATCGACCTTACTGAAATTGCTCCTTGGAGAACTCGCACCGGACTCCGGCACCGTCAAATTTGGAACAAACCTCTCTGTTGCGTACTACGACCAACTGCGAGAACAGCTCGATCCCAACAAAACCGTCATCCAGACAATTTCTCCAGGAAGTGATTGGATTGAGATCGCAGATACCCGAAAGCACGTCATGAGTTATTTGGCGGACTTCCTTTTCCCGCCGAACAAAGCAAACGCCTACGTATCAACGCTTTCCGGCGGAGAGCGAAATCGCTTGTTGCTTGCCAGACTCTTTGCTCTGCCGGCTAATTTACTCGTTTTAGATGAACCGACAAATGATTTAGACATAGACACCATTGAGCTGCTTGAAGATACGATTTCCCGCTATTCAGGATCCGTCATTCTTGTCAGTCACGACAGACGTTTTCTGGATAACGTCGTCACTCGACTCTTGGTGCCCAAGAATTACGAAATGCCGGACGGCAAATGGGAAGAATGCGTCGGCGGCTATGAAGACTGGTTACGCACGCACACCAGCGATGCCGCATCCGCAGCCAAGGTTAAACCCTCCAATCCCCCAGCTTCCAAAAGGCCCAGAACGACAGCAACCAGACGTTTAAAACTGAGCTACAAGGAAGAAAAGGAGCTGCACGCGCTTCCGGAACAAATTGAGCAGTTGGAAACAGAACAGTCCGAATTAATGCAAAAACTCTCTTCGGCGGACTATCACAAGCGAGGAGTTGACGAAATCAAGGCCGACAAGGAAAGGATGAATCAACTTCCTCGCCTCATTGATGCCGCTTACGAACGCTGGGAGCTACTCTCAAAGAAACAAGAAGAATCCCAACATTGACCAAAACGTTACAAGCTCAATGCAAACCTTGCATTGTTGCCTCGTATCTTTTCCGATTAAAAGCACCTCCTGTTTATGCGCTGGAATCATCTCTCGGGGAAAACACCAACAACAGAAAACCTGATGCAACGGTTGCGCACGGCGCAAACCTTCAGCCGAAAAGAAGCCATTCTTTTGGTTTCTCTTCTGAGTTTTCCTGCCATCATTGCCCAACTTGCCTCCGTTCTGATGAACTACATCGACATGGCAATGCTGGGGCATCTTGGCTCTGAAGAAGCCGCCGCCGTCGGTCTCGTGTCAACGACCATTTGGATGTTTTGGGGAATAGGCAGTGCCGGCATCACCGGGTACCACGTTTTGGTAGGTCAAAAGATCGGGGCAAGAGATCCCGAAGCCGTCCGTTCCCTGATGCGACAATCCCTTGTTGTCACTTTCCTCTGGGGAAGCGCTTTGGCGCTCATCGGCATAGCCATCGCCGATTGTCTTCCTTTTTGGCTCGGAGCGCACGGAAAAGTTGCCAGCTTATCTTCTGACTATTTCCAAATCGTCATAGCTTCTTGGCCTCTCGTTCTCGTTAATTTTCTTGAAATCGGGATGCTGCGCGTAAGCGGCAACATGAAAACACCGACTTTCCTCGGCATTGCGATGTGCATTCTCGATATTTTCCTCAATGCCCTCTTCATCTTTCCGACGCGCACCGTCGAGATTTCGGGCCATGTTTTATCTCTGCCGGGGCTCGGCATGGGCGTTCCGGGAGCCGCATTAGCTACCGTTCTTTCGACTACGTTCGTGCTCATTGCCTCCCTTTGGTTTACCTGTGCCAGATCTCCTTATTTGAGCTTCCTTGGGAGCAGCGGCTCTTTTGTTCCGAAACGTTCGGATTTTTCCCGCTCATTACGAATCGGAATTCCCGTCAGTGCTCAGCGCATCATGATGAGCGGTGCTCAAATCGTCTCAACGATGATCGTTGCTCCACTCGGCACCGTTTCTTTGGTTGCGCACTCTTTTGCCATTACCGCTGAAAGTGTCTGCTACATGCCCGGATACGGCATCCGCGAAGCCGCCACAACACTGACGGCGCAATCGATTGGGTCCGGTCAGCCACGGAAAGCAAAACAACTGGGAAGCATCGCCATTGCCGTCGGGATGATCGTCATGACCGTCATGGGGGTACTCCTTTTCCTGACGGCAGAACACATCATCGAAACCATGACGCCCGACCAAGACATTATTCAACTGGGTGCACTCATTTTGCGGATTGAGGCTTTCGCCGAACCCATGTTTGCCGCATCGATTGTTGCCTACGGCTGCTTTCTCGGTGCCGCGGACACGTTGATTCCAAGCGTGATGAATTTGGCCAGCATGTGGATTGTTCGCCTCCCCCTTGCTTTTTGGCTTGCTCAGTCAATGGGACTTGTTGGTGTTTGGATTGCCATGTGTTTGGAATTGTTCTTTCGCGGGACAATCTTTCTCTTGCGCTTTAAACGAGAATCTTGGCTTCCAAACAAAGAAAACTCTCTATGATTAGCATTAAAGATACAACAACGGTTCTTTCATGCTTCTTCGGCCCAAGACAGGTTTTGTCCTCATTTGTGTTTTTCTAGATGCGCTCGGAATCGGCCTGATCATTCCGGTATTGCCGAGGCTCATCGGCACGCTTTGCGCATCCAGAGACCTGCAAACGTGGTGGTACGGCGCCATTATGCTGAGTTACGGACTGATGCAGTTCGTAAGTTCACCTCTGCTCGGAGCGCTTTCCGATAAACTAGGCAGGAGACCTGTCTTGTTGATGGGAATTCTTGGTCTTGGTCTTACATTTGCTGTTCCCGCCTTCTGTGCTTCTCTCCCCCTTATTCTTGCGAGTCGTATTCTCGGAGGCGCGCTCTCGGCTAATACAGCCGTCGCGCAGGCCTATATCTCCGACATCACTCAAGGCAAAGAACGGACAATGATGTTCGGCCGCCTCGGTGCCGTTTTCGGCATCGGCCTTATTCTCGGGCCAGCCGTCGGCGGCATCACCGGACAAGCCAATCCCTCAGTCCCATTTCTGATTGCAAGCGTTTTAGCCTTAGTCAATTTTCTCTACGGTGCGTTATTACTCCCGGAATCCCTCTCTACAGAGAAAAAATCTCCCCGTTCCTTTACCACACTCAATGCCTTCTTCACACTGCCGCATCTTCTAAGAAGCGAACAGAGCCGGCCATTTTTTATTGTTTTTGGCCTGACTGCGCTCGCCAATAGTCTTTTGCAGTGCACCTGGGCACTCTATGCTGAGTTTCGTTACAGCTTTTCTCCGTTGGCAATCGGGCTTTCCATCTTTGCCTTAGGCGCATCCATCTCTTTTATTCAAGGTTTTGCTTTAAAACCGCTTCTTCAACATCGAAGTGCTTCTCAAATCATTATTGTTTCCTTATGCGCCAGCATTCTTTGTCTATTAGGCATGGCCTTAACTCCTTGCGGAGTCATTGCCGTTATCTTTTGTTGCGCCTACTCGGTCGGCGGCACCGTCGGGCCGATTCTGACAAGCGCAATCAGTTGCGCCTCTCAAAATTGTGACCAAGGAAAAAATATTGGAGCATTGAACTCACTAGGTGCCCTCATGGGCGCAATTGCTCCGGCTCTTGGTACGCCCCTCTTGACTTTTGTTATTCGAAATGACGCTGGCATTCTCGCCGGTGCTCCCTATTTCACCTGTGCATTCCTTGTTTTTTGTGCTCTCTTCTTCTTCCTGAAAAGGGGCTCTCGACAAATCGACACTCTCGATAAAAAGGCATATTCCTCCCAGCCGTGCTAGGCTAACGCCGATGTGTCTCTCTCAGGACAAGCGCGATGAAAATTCTGCAGCAGTGCCTCTTTTTCCTTCTGTTGTCGCCTTTGGCTTCTTTCTCTCTGGCAAGCACCTTTTGGGCTGCCTGCGGCGAGGGGATAAGCAACGGCGGAGAAACTTTAGTGGCCTACGTACGCGATGATCTGCCAGGCGAACAAACATTCGCTGCCATTAACGAAGAAGGAACCCTCCCCTTTAAAGGGATTTTCGTCGGAAAAACACATCGATTTGAAGCAGGTCTTAATGAAAGAGGTCTTTTTGTCGGCCAAATTTCTGTTGCCTCCGTCTCTCGAAATGAGCGGCTTTCTCTGTTTCCCAAACGTTTTAAATCCCCGGAAGGCTGGTTCGGAGGAGAATGGCTTACCCGTCATTGTTCTTCCGTTGACGAGGCTCTCAAACAACGGCAAGTTCTCTCTGGCTATCCAATGATCTATGTCTTAGCGGACAAAACAGAAATTGCTTTTGTTGAATGTCTTCCAAACGGACAATTTAAAATCCGCAGGGCAACTTCCGGCGTTCTTTCCCACACAAATCACTACGTCTTACCCGAAACAACAGCAGATAACCGAGAACTTCCGGCAAGTTCTTCCGCTCGTCTCGTGCGCATCAGGTCCCTTCTGTCTGAAGAAAGCAAGCCCTATCAGTTGGAACAGTTTTTGTCGATGGCGCTTGACACACAAGACGGCCCAGACTTCAGCATCTACCGAGTCGGAAGCAAGCCGCGATCTCCAAAAACAACGGCTGTCTGGCTTCTGAAATTTCCTGGTCAGGAGAGCCCTGTTTCCTATCTGAGGCTTTTAAATGAGACTTCCTGGGAAACCGTCCGAGAGCGCTTCCCGGCCACTGAGCATTCTTCTCCGGTAAGCCCCCTTGAACCGCTATCCAAGAAAGAACCTCCGGCGGCTATTGCGCCAGAATCATCTAATCAGGAATAATGCCTTATGTCCATTCGAGTCCTATTCTCCGTTTGCCTCGGCAGCGTTGCCCTTGCCGGATGTTCTTCACTGCTTTTCAACCCCGTCTCAGCGCCAAAACAGGCGAGCCTCAGTGCTTCTTTCGAGGGCTCCGGCTTTCAACAGTTTCAATGTGCCGTTGATCAAAACGGTTTTTATTGGCGGTTTATTGCTCCGGACGTTCAAATCAAAGACATCAACGGGCATCTCTATGCCAAACAAGGACCGGACTTTGCTTTTACCGCCACTGACGGAAGTGCTCTCAGAGCAAAGATTACAGCCTCGGAAACATCCGGCTCAAATTCAAGAATGAAGGATGTCCTCTTTGAAGTGTCCTCTCAAGGCAATCCGACAGGGAAGCTCTCCGAATTCCGTTGGGTCAAACGAACCAATGCAACCGGAGGAATTCCCTTCGCTTCTTGCCGCAAAGAAAACCTCGGCATCTTCCTGAAAGTTCCGTTCCGTGCAACTTACGAGTTCTACAAATAGAGCCATCCTAAACTTACAAGAAAACATCTTTTCCTGTAAAATTAACAGATTGAAGTCGTTTTTCAGGGGTTAACTGACTTTATCTATCGTCAGGAGGTTCTCTATCATGGTTGGTGCTTCGGTCTTGGGTGTTTTTTTGCAAGGCTTACCGCCGGATCGACGAGTCGCAATGGCGCGTGTTGCGAGTCTTATCCGACGTGCTGCCCGCGGAGTTCGAGAAAGCAAACGGTTCGGTCTTGTATTCTATGAGCTTAACGGCAGTCCTCTTTTCGCACTTGAGTCCAGAGACAAACTCCTCACGCTTTTTGTCGCAGAAAGACGCGCCGCTGAGCCGTTTTTTGACGTCATTCCTGGTTTTGATACGAAGCGGTGCCTGATTAATTTTTCCGACTTGAACCGTTTACCTCTGCCCGACATTGAGAAGCTGGTTCGCGCCAGCGTTGTTGCCCGACGCGAAAGAGGCTCTGTTCCAGATCAGAAAGAATTACTCAACCTCTGGGGTGTCAAGGAGGAAGAAGCTGCGGTTGCTCCGCCCGTCGTACGGATTTCAATGCGCACGGCAGAAGAAGAGGCCGCCGAAGAAGCGGCACGTGAAGAGGCCGAACGCCACGCCGCGGCAATGAAGAAGATCCTTAAGCCGACAAAACCGGAAAAAACGCTTGTTAAAAAGATTGCCGCAGCCAAGGCAGCTGCACGAGCACAAGCCAAAGCCGAAGCCGCAGAACGGCGCGCAGCAGAGAAGGCCGCAACCTTAGCTGCCAAAAAAGCCGCCCAAGAAGCACGCAAAGCTGCTCGTTTGGCCAAAAAAGAAGAAACGGCTCGGCGTCAACAGGAGCGTAAGGCTTTGGCCGAGCGTAAAGCAGAAGAAACGAAGAAAAAGAAGTCCGCTCAGACAAGTAAAACAAAGGTTGCCGTTGCTCCAAAGACCGTTGCGAAGAAAACAAGTAAAAGCGTAGTAAAACCTGCTTCTGAGACACAGTCCGCAGCGAAACAGGCCGCCAAGAAAACAAAAACGTCGCCGCGTGCGACAACAAAGAAGAAAGTTTCTGCGAAAAACTAGGAAGCAGATTTGATCCCTGCTCTCACATGGCTCCTGATTTGAACCGATCAAGAGCCATTTTTCTTTCCGTCTGCCTGATCCTTGTACTGACTCGACAGTTGATTCACAAGACGAGAAAACTCTTGTTTAACGCAACTTTCTGAACACCCCATAAGCACGGCATCATCAAGCATGTCTTGCAATGCTGTGTGAATTTCTTTCCAATTCTCCTCAAGCACTTTAACTTTCTCGGCACAGGCGATAACAGATCCGTCGCTTCTGAACCATTTTTCGGGAACGCAAAATGAATTATTTTTTTCCATTTCTCACTGTTTTCAGTCAAGCCGGGAATCATCATACGGCATTCGTTAATAAATCAGGGCTGACGCACGGCGAAGATAACAAGTAGGAAAGAAGAATCGCAAAAAAA
>CAZDVW010000029.1:0-15917 GCA_964509205.1 uncultured Sutterella sp.
ACAGCAACATGCTCCCTGTCCCCGGATCCAGATACGCTTGCGCTTCAAGGGGAGTAAAAAGACAGACAAGGGTGCCGAAAACAAGGAAAAAACGCTCGAACTTTTTCATTCAAGACGAAATTCCTTTTTCACGACTTCAATCAGATACAAGGCCAACTTATCTGATACTTTCTTGCTGTTTTCATCGAGATTCATCTCAATTAAACAATCAAGCACACGCTCTCTCAGCATGGAACTGCTGATTCCTTCTGTTCGCGGAAAAATTTTAAGTTTTTCTGCCGGAATGTGATTTGAATTATCTGCACCGTGCACAAGATAGTCACAGTCGTTGGCTTCAAGGAACCCATTCGTAATCAACCACGGGCAGGAAACAACTTCCTTGACATCCCGCATTGCAAGCAAAATTTCACGTCGCTCGTCAAACGACAACTCCGGGGTATATCCCTTCGTCTTCTTCACTTCTTCGTCGCTGGTCAGCGCAACAACGACATCTCCGATCTGCGCTGCCTTGTGAAGCAACCTGACGTGGCCATGATGAATAAGGGTAGCCGACATATCCACCATAACGCGTGGCCGTTTCTTTTCGGAAGGCATAAGGAGATTCCTTGGATCAAGATAGTTATTCGAAGGCGTATTGTAAAAACGTTTTCTTTTTTTAAGAAAGAAAAGCCTTCTGCAATACTAACCCCTGCTGTAGCGTGACAAAAATGTCTGGGTCCTTGTTTCCTTCGGACAAGTAAAGATTTCCCGAGGCGACCCCTGCTCCACAATGACCCCGCCGTCCATAAACACAACATGGTCCGAAACGTCTCTTGCGAAACTCATTTCGTGCGTAACGATAATCATCGTCGTATGCTTTTCCGCAAGAGACCGAATGACTCGCAACACCTCGCCGACAAGCTCAGGATCTAAGGCAGACGTCGGCTCATCAAAACACAAAATGCTCGGCTCCATCGCAAGTGCTCTGGCAATCGCCACTCGTTGCTGTTGCCCGCCGGAAAGCTCATGCGGATAAAAATTCGCTCGAGTTTCTAGCCCAATCATTCGCAACAATTCCATCCCGTGTTCCTTGATGTCCTCTTCTTTTTCGTGCGTCTTAGAGGCATTTAAAAGACGGGCTAACGTCACATTCTCAAGCGCCGTGTATTGCGGAAACAGATTAAAGTTCTGAAATACCAAGCCGAAATGCCGGCGGCTGCGGCGCAATCCTTCTTCTGTAAACGTTTCAGCCACTGCCGCATCAAAGACGCGTTCTCCATTGACCATTACAACACCGCCCGTGGCAACCTCAAGGCTCACAAGGCAACGAAGGAGCGTTGTTTTTCCGCTCCCGGATGGCCCAATCAAAGAAAGCGTCTGCCCTGCCTCAAGAGAAAAAGAAATATCGCGCAACACCGAAGTATCGCCAAAACTCTTGCTTAAGTGAGAAACTTCAAGTATCGACATGTCTTTGCCCCGTCAACGGAAATAGTTGAGTTTTTTCTCCAGAGCTGCAAAGCCGATTGTGAGAATCCCAACAAAAGCCAGATAGTAAACGCCGGTGAAGAAAAGCGGCCAAATCAATCCTGAATAACCGTGAGAGCCCTTTAAGAAAGCAAAGCCGGCCCAAATCAACTCTTGCATCGAAATGATGCGAGCTAAAGAAGTGTCTTTGACAAGGGTAATGATTTCATTGCTCATCGGCGGAATGATGCGCTTAATCATTTGTAAAAGCGTGATCTTAAAAAAGATCTGTCGCTTTGTAAGCCCTAAAACTAGCCCTGCCTCCCGTTGTCCCACAGGAACGCTCTGAATGCCGCCTCGATAAATTTCCGAGAAATAGCAAGCGTAGTTGATGATAAATGCCACGGAAGCCGCAACAAAACGGCCGGAATCACCGCGCGGCCAAACGCTCATGCCGTCGAAGAAATAGCCGGGAATATAGAAGATGATGATGATCTGAAGCATAAGCGGCGTGCCACGGATCACCCACACCAACGTGCGAGAAAGGTAACGAATCGGCGCAGAGGAATTCATGCTGCCGAAGGCGATAACAAGCCCAAGCGGCAAAGCCCCTATGAGCGTGACAAAAAATAACTTGAGCGTCTGAAAGAAACCTTCGTTTAGCGCTCCTATAACTGTCCAAAACACAACGTTCTCACACTGTGGTTAAAAACCGCAGAAAAAATTACAGGAAATCCGGCTCTCGCAATCCCTCTTGAGAGAGCCGGGAAAAACCGCATTTTACTTCTGCTGGATCAAAGCTTCCTGCACACCGTATTTTTTTGCGAGTTTCAGCAGAGAACCATCCTGATACATTTTCTGGAACATTGCATTCAACGCAGGAACCAAATCGGATCCCTTGCGGCAACCGACTCCGTATTCTTCTTTATTCAGTTTAATCGTCGGCACAAGCTTCTGATAGTTTGTGCCGGGACCGACCATCGCCGCAGCCATCAAAGAATCCATAATTGCCGCATCCTGAGCCCCGGAACTGACTTCCAACAAGGCTGTAGCCTGATCGGCCACTTCCGTTACCTTAAAACCGTTTTCCTTTGCAACCTTGGCTCCGGCAGATCCGCTTTCAACTGCAAAAGAAAGCTCCTTGAGTTGTTTGACCGTTTTGTATTTTTTTGCAAGCGATGCCGGCAAAACAACAACCTGAGCATTGTTCAGGTAGGCGTTGGAAGTACTCATCGCACTCTTAACTTCATCGGTAAGAGTCATACCATTCCAGACCATATCGATATTTTTGCTATTCAGCTCGAGAACCTTATTGTCCCAATCAATAATCTGAATTTCACACTTCACGCCAAGGGATTTAGCAAAGACTTGGGCAAGATCCGCATCAAAGCCGATCCATTGACCATTTGAGTCCTTGTAATCCATCGGAGCAAATTCCGTGACACCCACAGTAAGCACTCCCTTTTGTTTGACGTAATCCGAGTCATTTGACGAAGCTGCCGAGCTTGTAAACGCCATCAGCAAAGCTGTTGCTGCGGCGAAAAATTTTGTCTTAAGCGACATGTTTATCTCCTTGAAATCCCTGAAGGAATGAATTTAGATCGTTCCATCTTACCGATCTCTCTGCATTTCTCCTAAAAAAAAGCGACCTTTCGGTCGCTTTTTTGTCGTTAGGACAGTGCGCTACTTAGAACCGCTTACGTTTTCCGTGTCCGGGGTTGAGGAATTCGGTTCCTCCCCCTGCTCACGTGTTGCAAACAGTTCCTCGGCTGCACGACGAGCCGCAGAAAGTCCTGTTGACCTTCCTGTTGCTGCGCCGGAAATATCCTCGGCGATATCGCGTGCAATCTTTTCTGCATCCTCGCCCTTCGGTTCATTTCCTCCAAAGGCTTCCTCCGCCACACGCCGCGCTTCTGAGGCCTCTGACAGCATCCGGCTTTCCAAAGACTCTTTCGCTTTGTAAGCTCTGCGGTAAGCCAGCCCTGTTCCTGCTGGGATCAAACGGCCAACGATAACGTTCTCCTTTAATCCGCGCAGGTTGTCACGCTTGCCCATAATGGCAGCTTCCGTCAAGACACGAGTCGTCTCTTGGAACGATGCAGCCGAAATGAACGAATCCGTTGACAGAGATGCCTTCGTGATGCCGAGCAAGACGTTTTCGAACTTGGCCGGCGTTTTCCCTTCAGCAATGACGCGGTCATTCTCATTCAACATGTCACTGCGTTCGACTTGCTCACCCTGAATGAACTTTGTGTCACCAGGGTCAACGATTTGAACTCGACGCAACATCTGACGAACAATAACCTCAATGTGCTTGTCATTGATCTTCACGCCCTGCAAACGGTAGACGTCCTGAACCTCATCAACGATATAACGAGCCAGTTCCTCAATTCCGAGCAAGCGCAAGATATCTCGGGGATCCGTTGCTCCCTCCACAATTTCCTCACCGCGCTGAACAACTTGTCCGTCGTGAACGAGGATTTGCTTGTCCTTGCCGATCAGGAATTCATGCTCAACGCCGTCATGATCCGTAATAATCAGGCGTTGCTTGCCCTTTGTTTCCTTGCCGAAGGTCACGGTGCCGGTTTCTTCTGCCAGCATTCCGGCGTCCTTCGGACTGCGAGCCTCGAAGAGCTCAGCAACGCGCGGCAGACCGCCCGTAATGTCTCGGGTCTTCTGCGTTTCACGCGGAATACGCGCAAGAACCTCACCTTGATGAATCTCTTGTCCGTCCTGAACACCGACGAGAGCTCCAACCGGCAACTGGATTGTCACAGCATGGTTAGTTCCAGGAATCTTGACTTCATTGCCTTCAGCATCCATCAAATGAACGACAGGGCGAACGACGTTTGCCGGAGAGTTCTTCGAATTTCTGCCCGCTGCCTTGGCCGCCGTTGACGTCTTCGGATCAATCACAACCATTGTGCTCAATCCCGTCACTTCGTCAATCTGGTTCATAACCGTGAGATTTTCGACAACATTCTCGAATTTCACTGTGCCGGCGTACTCAGAAATAATCGGCAACGTCATCGGATCGAATGTCGCCAATTGCTCTCCAAGCTTAACCTCTTGATCCGGCTTAATCAGGAGCGTTGCGCCATACGGAACCTTATGGCGCTCACGTTCGCGACCGTTTTCCTTGTCCGAGATAATGAGTTCACCCGAACGAGAAATAACGATAAGTTCTTTCTTGCCGTTTTGAACATAGCGCATGGCCGCAGAGAAACTGACGACGCCGGAACTCTTAGCCTCAACAGAAGAGGCTACGGCTGCACGACTTGCCGCACCGCCGATGTGGAATGTACGCATCGTTAACTGCGTTCCGGGCTCACCAATGGACTGCGCCGCTATAACGCCAACTGCCTCACCCGCATTGACCAATGTTCCGCGGCCCAAATCGCGACCGTAGCATTTTGCGCACAATCCGTACCGCGTCTCACAAGTAAGCGGCGTACGAACCTTAACCTTGTCAATTCCTTCTTTGTCGATCAGATCACAAATCTTCTCATCAAGCAAAACACCCGCTTCAACAAGGACTTCATGCTGGTTGTCGTAAATCGGCTCAGCCGTGACGCGTCCGAGAATTCTGTCACGCAACGTTTGAATCACTTCGCCGCCCTCAACAAGGGGACGCATTTCAAAGCCATTCGTCGTTCCGCAATCGTCCTCGACAACCACTAAGTCCTGCGTCACATCAACAAGTCGACGTGTCAGATAACCAGAGTTTGCCGTCTTCAAAGCCGTATCCGCCAAACCTTTACGAGCACCGTGTGTTGACACGAAGTACTGCAAAACGTTCAGCCCTTCACGGAAGTTGGATGTAATCGGAGTTTCAATAATTGAACCATCGGGCTTGGCCATCAAACCGCGCATACCCGCGACCTGACGAATCTGGGCTGCCGAACCGCGAGCGCCAGAGTCGGCCATCATGTAGATTGAATTAAAGGATTCTTGCGAAACCTTTTTACCATGACGATCCGTAACAGGTTCGCTCGAAAGATCCTTCATCATGACCTTTCCAACTTCATCGGCTGTCCGACCCCAAATATCAATAACCTTGTTGTATCTCTCGCCAGCCGTCACAAGACCTGACGTGTATTGGTCTTCAATTTGCTTGACCTCTGTTTCGGCCGATTCAATCAACTCCGCTTTTTGCTTCGGAATCGACATATCGCCGATACAAATCGAGATACCTGCAAGCGTCGCAAGACGATAGCCGTTATTCTTCAACTGATCAGCAAAGATAACCGTCGCACGCAACCCGCACTGGCGGAAACATTTATTGATCAGTTTGGCAATTTCTTTCTTTTTCAACGTTCTGTTGAGTTCTGCGAAAGACATGCCGTGCGGCAGGATTTCACTTAAGAGCGCTCGGCCAGCCGTCGTTTCATAGCGCTTGAATACTTCCTTCTCCTCTCCGGTCTCCTGATTGACCACGAACTCACGAATACGAACCGTACAACGTGTTTGAAGGACAATCGTCTTGCTGTCGAGAGCACGCTGAACCTCATCGAGGTCGCAGAAGAACATTCCCTCGCCCGGAGCATTGATTCGCTCGCGCGTCGCATAGTAAAGGCCAAGCACCATGTCCTGACTCGGCACAATAGACGGATCTCCGTTTGCCGGGAACAACACATTGTTGCTCGCCAGCATCAAGCAACGAGCTTCCAATTGGGCTTCCAGAGAAAGCGGCACATGCACAGCCATTTGGTCACCGTCGAAGTCAGCGTTAAACGCTGCGCAAACCAACGGGTGCAACTGAATAGCCTTTCCTTCAATCAACTTAGGCTCAAATGCCTGGATACCGAGACGGTGCAACGTCGGAGCTCGGTTGAGCATCACCGGATGTTCATAGATGACTTCTTCCAGGATATCCCACACAACGGGTTCCTGATTGTCAACCATCTTCTTTGCACTCTTAATAGTGCTGGCCAAACCGCGTTTTTCCAGTTTGCTGAGAATAAAGGGCTTAAAGAGCTCCAAGGCCATCAATTTCGGCAAGCCGCACTGTTGCAGCTTCAACTCGGGCCCGACCGTAATCACAGAACGACCCGAATAGTCAACACGCTTGCCCAAAAGGTTCTGACGGAAGCGCCCCGATTTGCCCTTGATCATATCGGCCAAAGACTTAAGCGGACGCTTTGACGGACCCGTCATTGCTTTGCCACGGCGACCGTTGTCAAGCAGACTGTCAACAGCTTCCTGCAACATGCGCTTTTCGTTGCGAACAATGATTTCCGGAGCCTTTAGCTCCAGCAAGCGCTTCAAACGATTGTTACGGTTGATCACGCGCCGGTACAAATCATTCAAATCCGATGTAGCGAAACGTCCGCCGTCCAACGGAACAAGGGGACGAAGATCCGGTGGCAACACAGGCAACACATCCAAAATCATCCACTCGGGTTTGATTCCGGAGCGCTGGAAAGCCTCAAGAACCTTCAGACGTTTGGCAAACTTCTTAATTTTCGCTTCAGAATTTGTCGCCTTCAGTTCATCTCTTAACTTTTCAACTTCTGCATCGATATCGATCTTTGCCAACAACTCACGGATTGCCTCAGCACCCATCTTTGCCGTGAAATCGTTACCGTACTGCTCTGTTGCTTTGATAAAGTCGTCCTCGGTCAACAGCGTGCCGCGCTTAAAAGGCGTCATGCCGGGATCTACCACGCAATACGTTTCGAAATACAAGACTCGTTCAATATCCCGAAGCGGTATGTCAAGAACCATACCCATGCGCGAAGGCAGACTCTTTAAGAACCAAATGTGCGCAACAGGACTTGCAAGCTCAATATGCCCCATGCGCTCGCGACGGACTTTGGAGAGAGTAACCTCAACACCGCACTTTTCGCAGATCACTCCGCGGTGCTTCAGACGCTTGTACTTGCCGCACAAACATTCGTAATCCTTAACCGGTCCGAAAATCTTGGCGCAAAACAGACCGTCGCGTTCTGGTTTATACGTACGATAGTTAATCGTTTCAGGCTTTTTTACTTCGCCATAAGACCACGACCGAATCTTTTCGGGAGAAGCAATGCCAATCTTAATTGCATCAAAGTTATCGTCGGCTGTTGCCTGACGAAACATTTCACGAAGCATATTCATCTGTTTTATTCCTTCGTGTTAGCGTCATTCCTGACGAGGTCAATATCAATCCCCAACGACCGAATTTCCTTGACGAGCACATTGAACGACTCAGGCATGCCTGCGCCGATCTGATGCTCTCCTCCGACAATGTTTTCATAGACCTTCGTACGGCCGTTCACATCATCGGACTTGACTGTAAGCATTTCCTGCAGGACATAGCTGGCACCATAAGCCTCGAGCGCCCACACTTCCATTTCACCGAAACGCTGTCCGCCGAACTGAGCTTTACCGCCAAGAGGCTGTTGCGTGACAAGGCTGTACGGTCCGGTAGAGCGTGCGTGCATCTTGTCGTCAACCAGGTGGTGTAACTTCAAGAAGTGCATGAACCCAACCGTTACGGGACGATCAAAAGCATCCCCCGTGCGTCCGTCATAAAGAGTCGCCTGTGTCTTGCTCGGCGTCAACTGCAGACGCTTAGCTTCCTCATCGGTAAATGCGAGATCAAGCATCATGCGGATCTGATTTTCCGTCGCACCGTCAAAAACAGGCGTTGCGAAAGGAACTCCGTTACGCAGATTGTCTGCGAGATGCATGATCTCATCATCCGTGAGGCTGTCCAGATCTTCTTTTTTGCCGGTACTGTTGTAAATCTTGTCAAGGAAGGCACGGATCTGCTTAACCTGACGAGTCTTTTCGTCTTTAAGCATCTGATCGATCTTCCAGCCGAGCCCCTTAGCCGCCCATCCAAGATGAACCTCTAAGATCTGACCGATGTTCATTCGGCTCGGAACGCCCAACGGATTCAAGCAAATGTCAACAGGGCGGCCGTCTGCCATGTACGGCATGTCTTCTACCGGGCAAATCTTGGAAACAACGCCCTTGTTACCATGTCGGCCAGACATCTTGTCGCCCGGTTGCAGACGTCTCTTCTCAGCGATAAAGACCTTGACCATCTTGAGAACGCCCGGCGGCAATTCATCTCCCCGCTCAAGTTTTTCCTTCTTCTTGCGGAAGAGTTCCTTGTTCTCCTCGCGTTTGCCCTCAACCATGGTGCGAGCCATTTCGACAAGCTTCTGATCTTCATCCGTCTTCATGCGAAGTTCAAGCAAGTCGTAGCCGAAAATGCCATTCAGGATTTCCTCTGTAAGCTTGCAAGCTCCGAGCTTTTTCGCTCCGCCCAATGTCTCGTGACCAACCAACTGGCGGCGAAGACGAGAGAAGACGTCCGTTTCGACAATCTGCAAGGCATCCTTGAGATCGTTTTCGTAGCTCTCTAACTGTGCGTCAATAATTGATTTGGCGCGCTTGTCTTTCTGTTTGTCCTGAGCATCGCGAGTGAAAATCTGAACATCCATCACAATGCCGGCCATTCCAGACGGGACGCGAAGGCTCGTATCCTTCACATCGCTCGCCTTCTCCCCAAAAATGACACGAAGAAGTTTTTCTTCAGGGGTCAGTTGCGTCTCGCCCTTTGGCGTCACTTTGCCGACAAGGACATCACCGGCTTTAACCTCTGCACCGATAAAAACAACCCCGGATTCATCCAACCGATTCAACTGAACTTCTGAGAGATTGGAAATATCACGCGTGATTTCTTCCGGACCAAGCTTCGTATCCCGAGCAACAACATCCAACTCCTCAATGTGGATAGATGTATAGCGGTCATCTGCAACGACGCGCTCACTGATCAAAACAGAGTCTTCGTAGTTGTACCCGTTCCACGGCATAAATGCGATGAGCATGTTCTGCCCGAGAGCGAGCTCTCCGGTATCAGTAGAGGCACCATCAGCGAGAACGTCTCCCTTCGCAATCACATCTCCCTTTGAAACAATCGGGCGCTGATTCAGCGTCGTTGATCCGTTGGAACGCGTAAATTTCTGCAAGTTGTAGACATCAACGCCGATTTCACCGGCTGCGTTTTCCTCGTCATTCACGCGAACGACAACACGGTTAGCATCAACGTACTCAATCATGCCTCCGCGTGTTGCTCGGACAGACGCCTTCGAGTCAACGGCAACGGTACGTTCAATTCCCGTCCCGACAACCGGCTTTTCCGGACGCAGGCAAGGAACACCCTGACGTTGCATATTCGATCCCATCAATGCACGGTTTGCGTCATCGTGTTCCAAGAATGGAATCAAACTAGCCGCCACAGAAACAATCTGGGCAGGTGCTACATCCATGAAGTCAATTCGATCAGGAGATGCCATGATGAATTCGCCGTTTTCTCGAGCGCTCACCAAATCCCCCAAGAGGCGTCCAGACTCATCCATTTCCGCATTAGCCTGAGCTATCACATAACGACCTTCTTCGATAGCCGACAAATACACAATGTTTTCTTCACCCTTAAGGGCAACGCCATCAACGACCTTGCGATACGGTGTCTCTAAGAACCCGTAGTCATTTAATCGGGCATAAAGCGCCAACGAATTAATCAGACCAATGTTCGGTCCTTCCGGCGTTTCAATCGGACAAACTCGACCATAATGCGTCGCATGTACGTCGCGTACTTCAAAACCGGCTCGCTCGCGCGTCAAACCACCCGGACCCAAAGCGGAAATGCGCCGCTTATGGGTAATCTCCGACAGCGGATTTGTTTGATCCATAAATTGGCTCAGCTGCGAAGAGCCAAAGAACTCGCGAATCGCCGCCGAAATCGGCTTGGAATTAATGAGATCCTGAGGGGTCAGGTTGTCGCTTTCTGCGTTGCCTAGCCGCTCACGAACGGCACGTTCCACTCGCACAAGGCCAGCTCTGAACTGTCCCTCTGCAAGTTCACCGACACAACGAACACGACGATTGCCCAGATGGTCAATGTCGTCCACTCCGTGAATCTCAACCGTACGCGTTTCGCCTTGTGCATCCGTGAGAACAACCGTATCACGGCTATTTCTTAAGGCAACGAGCACCTGCATTGTGTCAACAATGTCTTCGTTTGTCAGAGTGCTCTCACCCACATCAGTCGCACGACCAAAACGACGGTTAATCTTCATGCGACCAACACGTGACAATTCATACGTCTCGGAGTCGAAGAACAGACGATTGAAAAGCCCCAGCACAGCATCTTCTGTCGGAGGTTCTCCCGGGCGCATCATGCGGTAAATTGCAATCCTCGCCGACAAAGCATCTGGTGTGTCATCGAGCCGAAGCGTGCTGGAGATGTAGCTTCCTCTGTCCAGTTCATTCGTGAAAAGTGTTTTGAATTCTTTTATACCGGCTTGACGGAGCGCCAACAAAACGTCCTCAGTGATTTCCTCGTTGGCATCAACGATTTTCTCGCCTGTGGATTCGTCGTAAAACGACGTCGCCAAAACGCGACCATACAAAAGATCATCCTGCACATCAATATGATCGACGCCCGCTTCACGCATAAGCCGAACATGCCGTGCTGTAATGCGCTTGTCCTTTGCAACAATCAAGCGTCCGTTAGGAGCTTTAATATCGACAAGTGCCGTTTCTCCCTGAAGCCGTTCCGGGCTCAACTTCCATACAGAAGGCTCTCCTTCTTTTCCAAGAAGGAAGGTATCAAAATCAAAGAAACGAGCAAGAATCTGCTCAGAAGTCATTCCGATGGCTTTGAGCAAAATTGTGGCCGGCATCTTGCGCCGACGATCCACTCGGAAATACACAACATCCTTGGGATCGATTTCGAAATCCAGCCAAGAGCCGCGATAAGGAATCACGCGAGCCGAAAAGAGGAGCTTGCCAGAGGCGTGCGTTTTGCCCTTGTCATGCTCAAAGAAAATTCCGGGAGAACGGTGCAACTGACTAACAACAACGCGCTCGCTTCCATTAATCACAAAGGAAGCTTTGTCCGTCATCAGAGGGATTTCTCCCATATAGACGTCATTTTCCCGAATTTCTTTAATTGTTCCGGGTGTTGATGCATCCCGGTCATAAATCTCGAGCTGCACCTTTGCTCTTAGAGCTGAACTGTAGGTCAGACCGCGAAGCTGGCACTCTGCGACATCGAATTCGCTGGGCAGAAGTTCATAGCTCAAAAATTTCAGTCGAGCATAGCCATTGTGGCTTGAGATAGGAAATATGGAATTGAACGCTGCCTGCAATCCAGTATCTTTTCGATCTTCGGGTTTGATATTTGCTTGCAAGAACTCTTCGTAGCTACGCAACTGCATCTCTAACAAAGAGGGCACTTCAAGGACGCTCGGGCGAGTAGCAAAGCTCTTCCGAATGCGCTTCTTTTCAGTGAACGAGTACGACATGGACACTCCGTTCGACGCTGTGGAGGAAAAAAGTATGGGTCAAAACCAGCTGTCAAAAGGAAAAAACTGACGCCAAAAACCGCGCGGCGAACGGCACCCCGTTTCGACCGTGCGGCAACACGTCAAAATTTAATGTTTTCTCTCTTTGATCATCCAGTGTCTGACTTTGAACTGGGTTTTTCAGTTTATCACAGGAAACAACCCACTTCAAAATCCACAGGAAAAACTACGGTGCCGAATTTGCTTCAGCACCGTAGCGACAAGCTCAAAATTACTTGAGTTCGACCTTGGCTCCGGCAGCCTCGAGCTTCTTCTTAAGCTCTTCGGCATCAGCCTTCGCAACGCCTTCCTTAACGGCCTTCGGGGCTCCCTCAACAAGATCCTTGGCTTCTTTCAAACCAAGACCCGTGATTTCGCGCACGGCCTTAATAACGGCGATCTTGTTAGAGCCAACTTCCGTCAAGACGACGTTAAACTCGGTCTTCTCTTCGGCAGCGGGGGCTGCAGCAGCAGCCGGGCCAGCAACTGCAACAGCAGCAGCGGCAGCAGAAACGCCGAATTTATCTTCCATCATCTTGATCAGTTCGCTGATCTCGAGAACAGTTTTCGAAGCAATCGCTTCAAGGATTTCTTCATTGGTCAGGGCCATTTGTGACTCCTTAACGTTGTGTACTAGTTAATTAATAAAAAATCAGGCAGCAGCCTTTTCCTGGGCATCGCGGTAAGCAGCCACTGTGCGCACAAAGCGCGCCGGCACTTCGTTGATCGTGCGAACGAACTTCGCAATCGGTTCGTTCATTGTAGCCATCAGTTTGGCAAGGAGTTCCTCGCGGCTTGGCATCTTGGCGAGTTGCTCAACCTCAGCAACATCCATGACAAGATCAGGCATTGCTCCGCCTTTAATGACAAGCTTGTCGTTATCCTTAGCAAACTTAGCTAGAACACGCGCAGGGGCAACCGGATCGGAAGCAAATCCGTAAACGAGAGGACCGACAAACTTGTCAGCCAATCCCGCATACGGCGTGCCCTCAACGGCTCGCCTTACAAGCGTATTCTTGACCACACGCAACTGCACACCCTGCTCACGTGCATCCGCACGCAACTTGGTGACTGCTTCAACGGTCAGCCCACGGTATTCAGCGATTACAATTGATGCAGAATCCGCAATGATGCTGCGCATTTCCTCAATTACAGCCGCCTTATCTTGACGATTAAGACCCATGGTCTGGCTCCACTCAGAGGTGCTTGAACTGAGTTTCCTCAGTCTTGCACCGGTTCTTCAATAACCGGTTTTCTCCCATCTGAGAGTTTTGCATGTCGTTACACAACATTCGCATTTCTCTCTTTGAGGTTAAACCGTCTGCGTTGGACGTCTTTACAAAACCGGCATCGCAAAAATCTGCGACTTTCCCGAATCGAAAGACAATTAAAGCGGCAAGAATCTGAATCAGCTCAAATATCGCCTTTTCAAAATTCCGGCCTCCTCCAACGGTCTTTGACAGCGATCGATAACTCGATCACCCAAAGCCCTTGAGGCCTCGCGACCTCTTACTTGAAGGACGGCATTCACCGTCCTTCGGTAAAACTACAGCGTGGACAAATCAACTTTTGCACCGATACCCATCGTCGAGCTGACAGAAATCTTTCTGACATACACGCCTTTGAGTGCCGCCGGCTTCATTTTGTTAATTTGTTCAAGCAACGCCTTGAAATTCTTAACAAGTCGATCTGTCTCAAAAGAGGCACGACCAATTGAGGCATGAACAATACCCGCCTTGTCAGCGCGGAAACGAACCTGTCCGGCCTTGGCGTTCTTAACTGCCTGTGCCACATTCGGCGTAACAGTACCGACCTTCGGGTTCGGCATCAATCCGCGCGGGCCGAGAATCTGACCCAACTGACCGACTACACGCATCGCATCCGGAGAAGCAATCACGACATCAAAGTCCATCTTTCCAGCCTTGACTTCTGCAGCAAGATCATCAAAACCGACGATATCTGCTCCAGCCGCCTTCGCTTCTTCGGCCTTCGCTCCCTGTGTGAACACAGCGACGCGAATATTTTTACCCGTTCCTTCCGGCAAAACGACCGCACCGCGAACCGCTTGATCCGACTTGCGAACGTCAATACCCAACTGAATAGCGACATCCACCGACTCGTCAAACTTCGCTGTAGCGCAATCTTTAACAGCGTCAATGGCCGCAACGAGAGCGAAAGGACGACTCAAATCGTACTTGGTGGCGTAAGCCTTGGTACGTTTAGAAAGCTTTGCCATCTTACAGTCCCTCCACCGTAACGCCCATCGAACGAGCAGATCCAGCGATCATGCGAACAGCCGCATCCATATCTGCTGCCGTCAGGTCAGGTTGCTTCATCTTGACGATTTCTTCAGCCTGAGCACGCGTGATCTTGCCAACCTTGTCGGCCTGAGGACGTCCAGATCCTTTCTGAATCTTCGCTGCCTTCTTGATCAAGACTGTGGCCGGAGGAGTCTTCATGATAAACGTGAAGCTCTTGTCTGCATACGCCGTGATCACAACAGGAATCGGCAAACCCGGTTCCATGCTCTGAGTTTTGGCATTAAATGCCTTGCAGAACTCCATAATGTTCAGACCGCGCTGACCAAGGGCCGGTCCAACTGGAGGCGACGGATTGGCTTTACCGGCAGGGATCTGCAACTTGATAAAGCCGACAATCTTTTTTGCCATTATTATCTCCTTGGGTTCATTCGCCTTGGCACAATCGCCGCGGCTCCCCATTTGAAGTTGAAGGGGCGAAATTATGCCCGAAGAAGTTATTAAATTCAAACTCCTCCGAACTTTGCGTCAGAAGACCTAGATCTTCTCGACCTCGTGGAAAGCAAGTTCGACACTTGTGTCCCGCCCAAAAATGGACACAAAGCAACGCAAACGGCTCTTGTCGTACATGACTTCTACAACGCGTCCGTTGAAATCCGCAAAAGGCCCTTGAATGATACGAACCACTTCCCCTGCCTCAAACGAGACCTTGGGACGCGGCCGCTCTTCACCTTCGTTCATCCGGCCTTTAATCTCGGCAATCTCCTGATCGCGCAAAGGAACCGGATGATTATTTCCTAAAAACTCGATAACTCGCGGTGTGGAATTCATCAAATGCCATGTCTTGTCGTTCATTACCATCTCGACAAAAACATAACCCGGATACATCCGTCGTTCCGTCGTTTTGCGCTGTCCGTTGCCACGAGACTCTTCTACCTTCTCAATCGGAAGGAGAACCTCGCCGAACTGATCTCGAAGATCCGAACGCTCAATCCGATCAATAATCGCCCGCTGCACACTCTTCTCCATAGAAGAATACACATGCAACGTGTACCAACGCATACCAGGAGCCTTCGTCACCTGCGTCTTCTCGTCCGACACAGATTCATTCTCCGTCGCAGCGGAAACATCCGCGTCCGTTTCCGACTGGGAACCCACACCTACTTGGGTTTCATCAACATTGCTCTTTAATTCGTTTTCAGCCATAACTCGCTTCTTTCTCAAGATTAGAACGTGAGCTTCAGAAGACCATCGTACAAAGCCCACTGCACGAGCTTATCAATGAAAAACAGGTAAATCGCAACAGCAACAGCAAACGCAGAAACCATTCCGGTCGTGTTGATTGTCTCGCGGCGTGTCGGCCAAACAACACGGCGCAACTCTTCATAGGAACTCCGCCCGTATGCGAAGAATCGTTTTCCCGACGGCGAGAAAGCAGCAATCAGGGCTCCACCGACAAGGCCAGCCAACATTGCAATGACACGAACCGTTAAGGTTTCATCCGTCAGAAACGTGAATGCGAGGAGTCCGGCAATAGCCGCCAAAATTGCACTGAAAACAAGAATCTTGTCAAGCGTCGCATTCGGCGTTTTTTGAACGGTTTGTGTACTCATTTTTTTCTTACTCTAGCGCTAGGAACTTCTTTTCTTCGCAAAAGGCGAAGCCGCGGACAGCGTTCGCGGCTTTCTCTCACTGTTTTTTGGCAGGGGCAGAAGGAATCGAACCCTCAACCTGCGGTTTTGGAAACCGCTGCTCTGCCAATTGAGCTATACCCCTGCAGGGTGTCTCCAATTACTCAGAGACACCAAATCAAATTTACTCTGTGATTTTAGCAACGACGCCGGCACCGACCGTGTGACCGCCTTCGCGA
>CAZDVW010000030.1:0-14993 GCA_964509205.1 uncultured Sutterella sp.
CAGTGGCATTGGGGATATCTGTCATTGGTTCAGGATTTGTTCGATCGATCCATTGAAGTGGTATGGATTTCTTGGACACAGAGGAGTCCGAAGAGATGCGAATACCACAAGTCGTAAAGCAAGGAGCCTGCGAAGGGCTTTTACAGATGTCCCACAAAAAGTAGTTGGCACAAGAACTCGGTGTCTCAAAGGGAAGTCTGAGAGACTGGGAGATACTGATCGTCAATGACAATTTTGGATGGAGTACATCGCACTTTCTGAGGCAAGACAACGTATTGCTTTGGCGAATTTCGCATCGTGTAAAAATGAAGTTCATTTGAAGGGGGCGGCCCATGCCAACATTAAGCATTCGTTTAAGTGACTTTGATAAGAAAATGCTTGATTCGTTGGCAAAATCCACCGGTCAAACAAAAACCGCTCTTGTTTTGAGAGCGATTCGTCATTTGAATTCAGACCTGCGAGAAGAAAGAGGCATCACTCAACTGAGTCCCGAAGATTTTGACGGATTTCTGCAACGAGTTTTTACTCCTGAAACAAATGTCGAAGTTCTTGAGTCGCGCAAGCGTTTACTGTCGATGAGGCCTGTCTGGGAAAAATAACCACCACGGTAGCATTTCCCCGAAAAAATTTGTTTCTATTGATTTTGCCGATAGAGTTTCCTTCCCTTTACAGGGTACAATCTGATGCCGTAAATTGTTCGGATTCCGCTTGTGTTTGTTTGACAGGCCGGGATCCTTCCGTCAATTTTTAACGTGTTGAGTCAAGTCCGTTGATAAATTGTTTGTGAATCGGTTGCTTGGCTGAGATTGAGAAGAGGCGAAGCGTAAAGTTTTGCAGCGTTTCGCCCTTTTTTGTGGATTTGTTTTCCTAGGAAGACTTGTTATGTTGCTTGAGTCGTTTCGAACCCATAAACGTTGGCTGATGTTCATTGCCATGGTGCTGATCATCCCCAGTTTTGTCGTTACCGGTATTTATTCGTACAACCGCATGGTCAGTGATGACGGTGCTTTGGCCAAAGTCGATGATGAATCGATTCTTCCGCAGCAGTTTGATCAGGAAAAGCGCAAGCAGCTCGACAATCTTCGTGCTCGCCTCGGCGACCAGTTCCGCGCCAACATTTTGGACAGTCAAGATGCCCGCGCTATGGTGTTGCGCAATCTCATGACCGAACGCAGCCTTCAGGGCGAATCGGCTAAAGAATTCGTGGAAATCAGCGAAGCGACCGTGATCGATATGATCAAGTCCTTCCCGGCTTTTCAGGAAAACGGGAAGTTTTCCAAAGAACGCTATGAAAATTATCTTCGCGGAACCGGACAGAGCGACGAGTATTTCGTTTACACGATTCGTAAGGACTTGTCTCGCCAGCTTCTTGCCGGCGGCGTAGCCCGCAGTGCCGTTGCTCCGGAAACGCTCGCCAAACGCATCAGCACGATGCTTGTTGAAGAGCGCGAAATCAAACTGCACACCATCGGTCTTGAGAATTACATCGAGAAGATTCAGATTACCGACGAGGAAGCGAAGACCTATTGGCAGAATAACCAGAAGGCCTTTGAACTTCCCGATGAGATTGATGTGGAGTATGTCGTATTCACGCCCGAACTCTTTAAGAACGTCGAACCCAATGAAGAGGAGAGCAGGGCCTTTTACGATCAGAACCAGAATCGCTTTAAGGTTGCTGAGACGCGCCGCGCCAGTCACATTCTCATCAATTTTGAAAAGGGAAAAGAGGCTGCTCTGAAAAAGGCCGAGCAGCTTCTCGCTCAAGTCAAGAAGAATCCGAAATCCTTTGCTCAGGTTGCCAAAAAGAACTCTCAGGATCCGGGCAGTGCAACAGCCGGCGGTGATCTGAACTTCTTTAGAAAGGGCGCCATGGTTCCTGCCTTTGATAAGGCGGTTTTTGAGGCCAAAAAGGGCGACATCGTCGGGCCGGTTGAAACGAATTTCGGTTATCACATCATTTATGTGACGGACGTCAAGCCCGAACACGTTCGGACCTATGAAGAGAGCCGCCCTGAAATTGTTGAACTCTATAAGGAACAGGAAGCCCAGAAGAAGTTTGCTGAAGAGGCCGAGACCTTCACGAACATGGTCTACGAGCAGAGCGACTCGCTGCAGGGCGTTATCGACAAGTACCAGTTAAATCCGGTGAATTTCGATAAGGTGTTGGCTTCCGGCGTCACGGCGCCTGGTCACCGGCATTTCCTCAATGCGTCCGTTCTTGAAGCGCTCTTTTCGGATGAGTGTCTTAAAGAAAAGCGCAATACCCAGGCTATTGAAGTGGCCTCGAACACACTTGTGGCCGCCCGCGTGAAAAATTATCGCCCGAACCATATCGAGCCGTTTGACAACTGTAAGGAACGCATCAAGGTGGATCTTACGACCGAACGCGCTCGTGATGCGGCAAGCAAAGACGGAGAAAAGATTCTTTCGCAGTTAAAAGACGGAAAGAAGGTAAGCATTAAATTTGATGAAGATGCCGTGCTTTCTCGTTCGAAACCGGGCATGTATCCGTATGACCTCATCACGGCCGTGATGCGCGTTCCTGCCGAAAAACTGCCGGCTTATGTCGGCGTGAAAGGCGAAGACGGCTACATGATTGCCCATGTCGTAAAGAGCGACGTGAAGGCGCTCGATGCGGAGCGGATTGCTTCGGGCCGCTCTGAGCTTTCGTTAATGCTGGGACGAGCCGATGAGTCGGCTTACTACGCGGCCATGCGCTCCAAGCACGATGCGAAGGTGCTCAACAAAGAGTATCTTTTCGAAGAAAACTAATTCGTTGAAATCTCCGGAGAGCCGTTTAAACGGTTCTCCATGGTCTCGGAGATATTTCAAAACGACATCAAGCAGCGTGATGGATTCACGCTGCTTTTGCCATTGGCGCCTTTCGAGAATCGCATTGTGTATTCGATTTTCCTTTGCCGGGCGACTTGATCGGTTGATTTTCTTGAATAAATTTCTCTCTTAATCGGATAAGTTGCTATAACCCTAAATTCTCAAAATTTAGGACAAAGACACCATGAGTCTCGTCATCTCTGCACTTGTTACATTCTGGGTTGGGCTCTTAATTTATAAAAAATTCAAACCTCAAACGGTTCTTTTCATCGGCGGCATTGCTCTGATGTATGTCGCTTGTTTTTTTGGATACGGTCAGATTCTCGGTGCCAAAGAGACAACGGGTTCGGTGATCTTCGATGCCTTCGAATTTATCCGCATGACGTTCAGTTCCAACGTCGGCAAACTCGGACTTGCCATCATGGCCGTGGGCGCTTTCTCCAAATACATGGACGGCATCGGTGCCTCGAAGGCTCTTGTCCGCTTGACGATTAAACCGTTATTGGCTCTTAAGTCGCCGTATCTGGTCATGAGCGGCACGTGGATTGCCGGCATGCTCATTGGCTTATGCATCAACAGTGCTTCGGGTTTGGCCATGCTTCTGATGGTAACCGTTTTCCCGATTCTGATGGGGCTTGGCGTCAGCCGTCTTTCGGCGACGGCGGCTGTTGCAACAACGCTTTGCTTTGACTGGAGTCCGAGCGACGTCGGCACGATTCTTTCGGCAGAAACCGCAGGCTTGGATCCCGTCTTTTACTGGAGTCACTATCAGGTGCCAATCGTTGCCGTCGCCTTTGTGGTCGTCAGCGTTTTGCATTACGTCACGCAAAAATACATGGATAAACGCGACGGTCACGTCGTCAAGCCCGTCCAGATCGAGCAGATCAAAGATGACCCCGATGCGGCTCCTGCCTGGTATGCGATTTTGCCGGTGATTCCTTTGGCGCTCATCTTGACCTTCAGCTCGCTTTGCATCACGACCATCAAAATGAATCTCGTCGTGGCGATGTTCATCGGTTTGACCATCGGCATGATTTGTGAATATTTCCGTTGGCGAGACGGCAAGCGCGTCATGGGAAGCATCCAGATATTTTTCGACGGACTCGGACTGCAGATGGCCAATGTCATTACGCTTGTCGTAGCCGGTCAGGTTTTTGCCCAAGGTCTGATCTCAATGGGAGCGATCAACCAGCTCATTGAGGGCAGCCAAAGTCTGGGCTTCGGACCGATGGCGATGATGCTCGTGATGGTCGCCATCATTGCGGTGTCCTCTGTTGTGATGGGTAGCGGCAATGCGCCGTTTTTTGCCTTTGCGGCCTTGACGCCTGCCGTGGCTCTTCAAACAGGACTGCACCCTGTACTCATGCTTTTGCCGATGCACTTTGCCGCTTCCATTATGCGGTGTTGCTCGCCCATTACCGCAGTCATCGTGGTTTCTTCGGGCATGGCAGGAATTTCCTCCTTCGATTTGGTCAAAAGAACGACCATTCCGATGTTGGGAGCGCTTGCCGTGACAATCGGCATGACATTCCTCTTTTATTACACGGGTTGGTAAAAACCAGTTTCTCGAAGAGAAAAAAGGGGTAGAACATCGAACGATTTGCCCCTTTTTTTCGCGTAAACGATAAAGCGAACTGCCTTTCGAGTGCAGGCGAATTGAGTTTCTTGAAGTTCGATTCTCTATCTGTGATGAGCAGAGCCGTTGCAAAGAACAGTCAAGCCGCAGCTGTCAGTTGGACGTTTTGGATCGACAAAAAAGACGATCCGGCAGTTGGGCCAGAACAATGGCCGCTGCCATCAAAGCACACCCCAAGAGCTCGCGAGCTGAAAGAGCCTGATGGAGGATAACCCAACCGGCAAGGACGCTGATGACGGATTCAAGGCTTAAAAGGAGGCTAGCCACGGTCGGATTAACGCCGCGTTGCCCGACAATCTGCAGCGTGTAGGCAACGGCGCTGCTTAATACGCCGGCATAAAGAATGCTCTCGGCTGCTCCGAGGAGTTCGCCGAGCGTGAAGGTTTCAAACAAGACGGCGCCGAGACTTGAAAAAACCGAACAAAAGAGAAATTGCACGCAGCTCATTCGAACGGCGTCAACGCCGCCTGTTAATCGATCGATGACAAGAATGTGCGCAGAAAAAGCAAAGGCTCCGAAAAGCATCAGAACGTCGCCGGTCTGAACGCTTAACGTTTCTTCATGAAAGCAAAGAAAGAAAAGACCGACGAGAGCAACGGGAACCGCAAAAAAAGCCAGCCGCGTCGGAGCGCGGCCGATGAGAAATCCCGCAATCGGAACAATGACGATGTAAAGGCTTGTCACAAATCCGGCTTTGCCGACGGTGGTGGAAAGTAAACCGAATTGCTGAAAGAGGGTGCCCGTGAGAAGAAAAACGCCGCAGCAGATGCCTCCGACCCAAATCTTGCGATCCGACCATCGCGACCAAAAACGGCCGCGCCCTGAGGGCTTTTTTTTCTCACCCAAAGCATCAAAGAGTCCGGCTAAGAAAAAAAGCGAAACTGCTCCGAGAATGGATCGTGCGGCCGTAAACGTCAGGGGACCGATGTAGTCCATCCCGACGCTTTGGGCCACAAAAGCTGTTCCCCAGATAAAGGCGGTCAGAATAAGAAGCAGAGAATTTCGAAGCGCGAGACTCATAAAAAAACCGCCCGAGCATCGGGCGGTCTCCGCAGAAAAAGGATTACAGGGGATCGCCGGACAGAATCAACATGCGGGCGATTTCGGCCGCATTGTGAATGCCTAATTTTCGATAGGCGGCTCCGCGGTGCACCTGAACGGTCTTTTCGCTGATGTTAAGCGTATCGGCAAGCGCTTTGTTGCTCATGCCTTGTGCCACCATGCGGATTACTTCGCGTTCGCGCGCCGTCAGATTTTCCAGGCGACTCTTAAAGTTCGACAGTTCTTCCTCATTGCGGCGATGGATGAGGTTGGTGGAAACCGCTTTCCCGATCGCATTCAAAAGCCGCTGGTCATCGACGGGTTTTTGCAAAAAGTCGACGGCTCCGATCTTGAGCGTGTGCACTGCCATGTCAATATCGCCGTGTCCGGAAATAAAGATGATCGGCAAATCGACTTTGAGCTTCATTAAGCGATCCTGCAGTTCAAGACCGCTCATGCGGGGCATGCGGACATCGAGAACAATGCATCCGGGCCGATGAAAGTCATTGCTCGAGAGAAAGTCGAGTGCATCCGAGTAGGTGACGACGTTCCAGCCTTCTCCCTCAATGAGAAAAGCCCAAGAACGACGCATTGCATCGTCGTCGTCAATGACGCGCACCAAAGGCTTAAGTTCTTGCATTGTTCTGTCTCCGAAAAAGCTTAGCAAAGCGGATTTTTTCACATTGCCGAGCGGGATTCCATAGGCAATATAACTTATCAGGAAATTCTTTTCTCAAGAAACTCGACCATTTCCTCGGTTTTCACCATTGTTTTTGTTGACATATCGTCGCGGGCGACGTACTCGAATTCGCCGGTCTTAAGCCCACGCTCACCGATGACGATGCGGTGCGGAACGCCGATCAATTCCCAGTCGGCAAACATGACGCCGGCGCGCAGGTTGCGGTCATCGAGAATGACGTCAATGCCTTTGGCCGCAAGCGCATCATGCAGCTTCTCGGCGGCTTCGCGCACTGCTTCGCTGCGATCCATGCCCATCGGGCAAATGACGACTTCAAAGGGCGCAATTTGGGTCGGCCACATAATGCCTTTCTCATCATGGCGCTGCTCGATGGCGGCTCCCAAAAGGCGCGTCACGCCGATGCCGTAGCAGCCCATCTCCATGAATTGGGGCTTGCCGTTTTCATCCAAAAACGTTGCCTGCATGGCCTCGGAATACTTGCGGCCGAGGTAGAAGACGTGACCGACCTCGATGCCGCGCTGCAAGGCGAGAACGCCCTTGCCGTCCGGACTCTTGTCGCCGGCTACTACATTGCGCAGATCCGCCACGCGGGGTTCGGGCAAATCGCGGCCGAAGTTCAGTCCCGTGTAGTGAAAGCCCGTTTCGTTGGCTCCGCAGCAAAAGTCCGACATGTCGGCCACGGTTTTATCGGCATACACGACAACATCCGGGCTGATGCCGACAGGTCCCAAGGAGCCCGGAGCGGCGCCGTTAAAGTGTGCAGCAATTTCTTCTTCCGTGGCAAAACGAAAACCGTCTTTGAGTTCAGGCAGTTTTCCGGCCTTCACCTCGTTGAGCTCGTGATCGGCGCGCAAGAGAATCAGGACGATTTTGGCGGCAAGGGGATTGCCGTCTTCATCGGTGGCGTCTTGCGCTAAAACGATGGACTTGACGCAATGCAGGAAATCGATGCCGAGAAAGGGGGCGACGTCTTCGCATTTTTCTTTTCCGGGCGTCGCGCGTTTTTGCATGGCCTCGGTCGGAGCTTTGCGGCCATCAAGAACCGACTGCGCCTCCGCTAACTCGATGTTAGCCGCATAGTCGCTTGTCGGGCAGTAGGCGATGAGATCCTCTCCGACGTCGGCGATCACCTGAAATTCATGCGAGCGCGATCCGCCGATCGCACCCGTATCTGCCCGCACGGCGCGAAACTGCAGACCGAGCCGCGTGAAAATCCGGCGATAGGCCTCAAACATCACGTCGTAGCTTTTTGAGGCTCCTTCGGCGTTTCGATCAAAGCTGTAAGCGTCCTTCATGATGAATTCGCGGGCGCGCATCACGCCGAACCGAGGCCGACGTTCATCGCGAAACTTGGTGCGGATTTGAAATAGATTCACGGGCAGTTGCCGCCAGCTTGTGATTTCCGAGCGAACAACGTCCGTAATGACTTCTTCGCTGGTCGGCTGAATCACAAAGTCGCGCATGTGCCGGTCTTTAAAGCGCAGCAATTCGGGGCCGTATTTTTTCCAGCGCCCGGACTCTTGCCAGAGTTCGGCCGGCTGCACGATCGGCATGGCCAGTTCGACGGCGCCTGCGGCCTGCATTTCTTCGCGGATGATGCGCTCGATTTTTCCGATAACGCGATATCCCATCGGCATTAACGTGTAGACGCCGGCAGCGAGTTTTTTGATCAGTCCCGCTCGGATCGAATAGGTCTGGCTGGGAATTTCAGCGTCTGCAGGCGCTTCCTTTAATGTGGAAATAAAAAAATGGCTGGCGCGCATAGTGTGTCCTTGACAAGCATTCGGTAACATAAAAAGGTAAGATGAGGGATTCTAAACAAAGAGTCCGCCGTAAGGGACAACATGGGTCGATTTTTGAGTTTTGGTGATGACGCCGCTCGCGCAGAGGGCAAACGGTATCGCGACAAGATTCGCTCAGCCGGCATCGTGTCTTCCTGCCGGGAGTTGTTTTTTTTCCTCAAAGAGCGTCTTTTTGAAATCCGTCTCGGAGAAACGGCCTCGACCATGGCCTTGGCCAGTTTACTCGGCATCGTTCCGGTTCTGGCGATTTCTTTGGCTGTGTTTGCGGCTTTTCCGTCGTTTGAACATCAGCGAGAAGCGCTTGAAGCGCTGATTCTTTCGAGTTTTATTCCGGAGCAGTACTCTGAGATCATCGTCTCGCACTTGCGTGAATTCAGCTCTCATGCCGCAGGGCTTACAACCTTCGGCGCCGTGGGTCTCGTTTTTACGTGCGTGTTGCTTTTAAATAAACTCTTTGCCACGATGAATCGAATTTTTCGCATTCGCCGTGCGCGACCCTTTGCTGAGCGACTCCTGCTTTACTGGGCGCTTGTGACGCTCGGGCCTCTTTTTATCGCTCTGAGTCTTTCGTTTACGGGGCGGCTTGCTGCGTTTACGCTTCAAGAGGCGGACCCCGGATTTGCACGCCTTTTTTATTCGCTCGGCTCCCTTTTTCTGCAGGCCTTTGCGTTTGCCGTCATCTATAAATTTGTTCCGTACTGCAGCGTGCGGTTTTCGCATGCGTTTTTCGGGGGACTCGCGGTTTCCCTTATCGGCTTTTTCGTCAAGCGCGTTTTTGCCTATTACGTTTCGGTCGGAACGTTTTCGAACATCTACGGCGCCTTTGCGGCTCTCCCGGTTTTGATCATTTGGATTTATGTGGCCTGGTATTTGTTTTTTGCAGGCGCTGCCATGACGGCGGTCATCCCGCAACTGCTTTGCAGCCGCTACAACGACCACTTTAAAGCGGGAAACAGTTTTTACACGGCACTGGCCTTTCTAGACGCTTTCATCGCCTGCGAAAGACGCGGCAAAGCTCCGATACTGAGTCTTTCGGAACTGTGTCTTCATACCAACACGGCGCCTCAGGATGCACGTTTTGTCTTAGAGCAGCTTTCCAGAATCCACTACGTTAAAGCGATTTCCGCACAAGAGGACACGGAACTTTGGGCGCTCATTGCCAACACGGAAAACGCCACCGTTCGCCGCGTGTTTCACTTGTTTGTCTTGGATACCAAGAATCGTCTTCTGCAAAACCCGAACGATGCGGTTGCCCTTTGGAGCCGCCGATTTGAAGACAATGAGGCGCTCAATACGCCGTTGCGGGAGATTTTTAATAAGAAGGATCAGATCCCATGAGTTTTGAGAGAATCCTTGCCATCGATACGGCAACCGAAGACGTCTCTGTGGCGCTTCTGGATGCAGAAAGGTCCTATTTTCGCATCGATCACGAGTACAACAAACATTCCGAACAGGTGTTGCCTCTGATCGATGCGTTGTTTTCTGAAGCCGGCCTCACGCTAAAGGACGTTGATGCCGTGGCTTTCGGAGCAGGACCGGGCGCTTTTACGGGGCTGCGGGTGGCCTGCGGCGTTGCGCAAGGCCTTGGATGGGCAGCCGATAAGCCCCTCGCGGCCGTCTCCAACTTGGAAGCCGCGGCTCTCAAATGCGGCGAGTCGGCTCGGGTGCTTGTGGCTTTGGATGCCCGCATGCGGCAGTGTTATGCGGCCGTGTATGACGTTCACCAGGGCGCCATTCAACGTATCTTGAGTCCGGCAGAGCTCTTAAATCCCGAGGATCTGGCCTCTCTTGCCGCAACGTGGAAGGTTGACCTTGTTTTGGGAGAGGCGTTTGATGTCTATGCGTCTTTTATGGAACTCGATGCCGGCATCAGACGCCTTCGAGTTGACCACGCCGATGCGCTCGATATTGCACGCTTAGGATTGATTCAAGCTCGGGCCGGAAAGACGGTCTCTGCCTTGCAGGCCGCACCGATCTACGTCCGAAACCGCGTGGCGCTCACCATCGAAGAACGCGCACGGGGAGAGAAACTTTGACTGAACCGAGCGCTGTTTCGTTTTGCGCCATGCAAAGCGCCGATGTGGAATCGGTTGCGGCTTTGGCTCGTCGGGCGGATCGGTTTTCGTGGACGGTGCCGAATTTTTTGGATGCCCTCAAGGCTGGTGACGTTGTGAGTTTAGCCCGCACGGACGACAGTCTTGTCGGTTTTTTTGTTCTGCGAATCACGCTCGATGAGAGCGAACTCATGGACATTGCGGTCGATCCCGCTTTTCAAGGCAAAGGCTTCGGACGCCGCCTTCTCAATGAGGCGATTAAAACCGCTAAACTTCGAGCTGCGCGGTGCATGCGGCTTGAGGTTCGAGTCGGCAATGAGCGGGCACGCGCTTTGTATGCGAGCAGCGGCTTTCAAATCGATGCGGTTCGCAAGGCGTATTACCGGTCGGATTCCGGGCGTGAAGATGCGGTTTTAATGACGCTTAATTTTGAAGGGACATAAATCCGGATGGCTCTTACCAAGACGCAAAGTGAAATTTGGCAGGCGATGAACGTGGGTCCTCAGTGGATTCTGCGCTCGGGCGCCGACCCGCTTGTCCCTGAAGAGCCTGCTTTGGAGAAAGAATCGGCCAAGGACGCCGAACCGAGCCCCATTAAGGCGCCGATGCCCGCAGCCGTTCGGTTGGAGCGAAAACCAACGCCGACTCCTTTCACACAGCCGAAGACAGAGAAAACAGTTTCTGAGCTTGTGCCGAATACGGAGTTGCAAAAAGCCGCAGCAGGCGCCTCTTGGACGGAATTGTCTGAACTCGTTTCTCGCTGCAAAGCCTGTCCGATGGCCTTGACGCGTAAGCATTGTGTTTTTGCCGACGGTTGCCCGGGTTGCCCCGTTGTCATTGTCGGGGAGGCGCCGGGCAGGGACGAAGACATTCAGGGCATTCCCTTTGTCGGAAAAAGCGGTCAGCTTCTGACGCTTATTCTGGATAGCGTCGGATTAAAGCGCGGCACGGACGTGGCCATCGTCAACGTCTTAAAGTGCCGTCCTCCCAATAACCGAGATCCGCTCCCGAATGAGGCCGAGGCCTGCGCCGCGTTTCTGGATCGTCAGCTAGAACTCCTAAAACCGGAGGTTTTGATTCTGACCGGGCGCATTGCCATCAATCGCCTGCTACATTCGGATCAGTCGATCGGGCGCTTGCGAACGAGCGTGCATTCGGTTTGTTTGAACGGAAGGGACGTTCCGACGGTTGTGACGTATCATCCGTCGTATTTGCTGCGAAACCCGGTGGATAAGGAAAAGAGTTGGCGCGATTTCGTCACGGCCAAACGACTGCTGCGCGGAGAGAAGCCGTGAATCAAATTGATTTCCATTTTAATGTGCTCAACCGCTCGATCTATGCGTGCCGGCTTGTCAAGAAGGTCACGGGATTAGGACTGACTGTCGGGCTCTGGTCACGCAATGAGGTGTTTTTAAAAAACGTCTTTGATGATTTGTGGCGGTTTGAAGACATGACGTTTATCCCGCATGCCTGGGCAGGTTCTGATTTAGAGCGCGAGACGGGCGTTGTCTTTTCAACAGATCTTGCCGCTCTCGGGCGGCGCGACGTGCTTATCTTGCTTGATGAAGCGGTGCCGGAAAACTGGAAGACGGCTTTTTCTTCCTTTGATCGAGTTGTCGACATTGTGAGCCGCAACGACGAAGAGTTGCAACATTCGCGCACACGCTATCGTTTGTACAAGGCCTCGGGCGTTGAATTAAAAGCTTATGACAGGAGCAAATCGTAATGACAGAGAGTGCGACGGTGTTGCTGACGCAACGCGTTCCCTACGATTGGGATGAATTAAAAAGCATTTCCGAACAGACGCCGCGCTGGGAAGAACGCCCGAGGGCGGCGCCCGTGTTTGCTCCGGCCGTTCCGACTGAAACGCCGGCCAAGACCGGGATGGATGAGGCTGAGGTTGAGCGTCTCGTTAAGCTCATCAGCCAGCAGGTGGCAAAGACGCTTTCCGAAGAGATTGATCTCGTTGTCGAACTGACGCTCAAAAAGACGCGGGCGCATCTGAAAACAGACATCGAAAAGGCCGTTGCCCTTAACGTGACGCGCAGCGTCCGTGAGGCTTTCCGCACGAAAGCGGGAGAGCACTAAACGACAAAGGCGACTGCTCCGAGCGCAAAAAAGAGCACGGCGCAGCAACTCCGAATGAGTTTGATCGGCAGTTTTTTCGCGAGCGTATTGCCGACAAACACAGCCGGGACGTCAGCGAGCAGCATGCCGAGGGTCGAACCGATGACGACGGCATAGGCATCGGCGTAGTGCGCCGAAAGTCCCACGGTGGCAATCTGCGTTTTGTCGCCCATTTCCGCCAAGAAAAACGTAACGGCCGTTGTTCCGAAGACGCCGAATTTTTTGAGAAACGGGTGCTCAAGCAGCCCGCCGTCTTCCTTATCGGGAATCAGAATCCAGACGGCCATGGCCCAAAAGCCGCCGGCGAGAATCATCTTGAGGGTTTCCGGCTTTAAGACGGTTGTAATCCACACGCCGAACGAACCGGCCAGTCCGTGATTGAAGAGCGTAGCGGCCAGAATTCCGAGAATGATCGGAGTCGGTTTGCAAAAGCGTGCGGCCAACAAGAAAGCGAGCAATTGCGTCTTGTCTCCCATTTCCGCCAAAACGACGGCGAGAGCACTGACAAAGATAGCTTCAAACATCTGGGTGTAACTCCGATCCCGAACCCCGCAACCTCTCTTATGGGCGGCTTGCTGCGTGTTCGGCGGCGGCTTGGTCGGCCGCTCTCTTGATGGCGCGAACGACAGAGACGTAGCCCGCGGCGTCGCGTTTTCCGAAAACGCCCGAACCCGAAACGATCACATTGGCACCGGCCTTTACAACGCGTCCGACGTTGTCGGCTTTGATGCCGCCGTCGACCTGAATCAGGATTCTGTGACCCGTGGCGGCGTAGTGCGCTTCGGCGATTTCTCGCACGTGCGTGATTTTTGAGAGCGAACTTTCGATAAAGGATTGACCGCCGAATCCCGGATTGACGCTCATCACCAAAAGAAGATCGACTTTGTCGATGACGTAGGAAAGGGCGTCCATAGGCGTGGCCGGATTAAACGCGAGTCCCGTTTTGGCCCCAAGCGAGCGAATGAATGAAAGCGTCCGATCCAAGTGAGGACAGGCTTCGGCATGCACCGTCACGTAATCGGCACCGGCCTTGACGAAGGCCTCTGCCATCGCATCGACGGGCTCGACCATGAGATGCGCATCGATCGTCGCCGTCGTTGTCTTTCTCAGACTCTTTAACACGCACGGCCCGATCGTCAGATTCGGAACAAAGTGATTGTCCATCGCATCGAAATGAATCCAATCCGCTCCGGCTTCAAGGACGTCGGCCACTTCCTGGCCGAGTTTGGAAAAATCCGCCGAAAGAATGGACGGAGCCAGAAGGATGGGGGATGCGTAGGGTGTCATGGTCAGAAATCCTTAGTTGACTTGCGCTTGGTTTTATTGCGGGCAACAGTATAGGCAATCTTTATTTTCTTTGAGGTAGTATTGAGTCTTCATACAAACAGACGGACTCTCGGATATGTCGACGATTGTTCAAAAATACGGCGGAACCTCAATGGGGTCGACCGATCGAATTAAAAATGTGGCTCGCCGCGTTGCCAAATGGCATCGAGCCGGGCACAAGATGGTGGTTGTTGTTTCTGCCATGAGCGGCGAAACAAATCGCCTGATTGCCTTAGCCAAAGAAATCATGCCGGATCCGGATCCGCGCGAACTCGATGTGATCGCGAGTACGGGCGAGCAGGTGAGCATCGGACTTCTGGCGATGGCGCTAAAGGCAATCGGCGTTGAGGCCGTCAGCTACAACGGCATGCAGGTGGGCGTTCACACGGACTCGGCCTACACTAAGGCCAGAATCGAGAGCATCGATGCGGCTCCGATCCGAGAGTCGCTCGAGGCCGGAAAGGTTGTGATTGTCGCAGGCTTTCAGGGACAAGACCCTGATGGCAACGTTACGACGCTCGGCCGCGGCGGGTCTGACACGTCAGCTGTGGCACTGGCCGTGGCGCTCAAGGCCGATGAGTGTCTGATCTACACGGATGTCGACGGCGTTTACACAACCGATCCGAGAATCGAGCCGAAAGCCAAACGCCTTGCCGTCTTGAGCTCCGAAGAGATGCTTGAACTCGCGAGTTTGGGCTCGAAGGTGCTTCAGACGCGCAGCGTCGAATTTGCCGAGAAGTACAAAATGCCCGTTCGGGTTCTTTCGAGTTTGACGGATCCGGACATGCCCTTAGAAATTGAAGAAAATTCAGGCACGCTTATCAGCGTCAGTGAGAATAACATCATGGAAAAACCGCTTATTTCCGGCATTGCCTTCACGAAAGACGAAGCCAAAGTTACGTTAATTAAAGTTCCCAATATCCCGGGCGTTGCCTACAAGATTTTGGGACCGATCGAACGGCACAATATCGACGTCGATATGATCGTTCAGAACGTCGGATTGGACGGCACAACGGACTTTTCATTTCTGCTGCCGCGTTCGGATTTAACGCAGGCGCTTGAGATCATCAAAGAGGAAATTTATCCTGAGACCGGGGAATTGGACGTACACACGTCAACTTCAGTTGCCAAGGTAAGCGTTGTCGGCGTCGGCATGCGTACGCATGCCAATGTGGCCAGTGCGGCATTTGAGGCTCTCGCCAAGGAAGGAATCAACATCCTCATGATCGGTACGTCGGAAATTAAATTAAGTATCGTTCTTGAAGATAAATACATGGAATTGGCCGTGCGCGCTTTGCACGAAGCCTTTGGTTTAGATAAGTAGTTCTTCATTGACCGCTTCAAAGAAAGGAACCCGTTTCGATAAGTCGAAGCGGGTTCTTTGTCGGTGTGCTCGGCATGAGCATGATCTAACGGGTGAAAGTCCCGGGAGGAGCCGGCAGTGGCAACCTCGTAGCCAAAGACAAGGTGTGCGT
>CAZDVW010000031.1:0-14491 GCA_964509205.1 uncultured Sutterella sp.
GTGGTATTCGCATCTCTTTGGACTCCGTTGTGTCCAAGAAATCCATACCACTTCAGCGTTCTGTCGAAAAAAAACCGAAGACGTTTTACGGGCTTCGGTTTCTTCGAAGTTGGCGTCCCTAAGCGGATTCGAACCGCTGTACCAACCGTGAAAGGGTTGTGTCCTAGGCCTCTAGACGATAGGGACCTTAAATCTTGGTGGAGGTTAGCGGGATCGAACCGCTGACCTCTTGCATGCCATGCAAGCGCTCTCCCAGCTGAGCTAAACCCCCAAAGGAGACGGAACTATATAGCGCTGAAATGAAAAAATCAAGCCCTCGGGCACAGAAAAACAGAAATGCGTATCACACAGGACCTTAGCAAAGTAAAATTTCTTTCAAAAGGAAATTTCTATGGCAAAACATCTCCCTGCTCCTGCGTTCGAACACAAAATTGTTTCTGTCTCAGATCTGAAAAAATTTTCACATGCTCTTGCCCGCCCCGTTGTCATGACGAACGGCGTTTTTGACATCCTCCACCGAGGCCATGTCACGTATTTGGCTCAGGCAAAATCGCTCGGGAAGAGTCTTATCGTTGCTGTTAATTCTGATTCATCCGTACGGCTCCTTGGCAAAGGAGACGATCGGCCTATCAATACTCAGGCTGACCGCGCCGCCGTTTTAGCTGCCTTGGAAAGCGTCGATTTGGTTGTTGTTTTCGACGAAAAAGTCCCTCTAAAAACCATCGAAGCCGCTCATCCGGACATTTATGTCAAAGGCGGCGATTACGACGTCGAAGAATTGCCGGAAGCAAAACTCGTTGCGTCATGGGGAGCAAAAACAATTACTGTTGCTTTTGAACATCAGCGTTCAACAAGTGCCCTGCTAAAAAAAATCCGAGCCTGATTTCTCGGCACGAGCTCGACATGATCACCAAAAGACTTCGTGCCGGTAAATTAAGAACTGCCCTCTCATCACGCCTTATGGGGATGTTTGAGCAGCTGAGCTTTTTCCCAACCCGAACTGCTTTTCAAAACCCTTGAGAAAACTTCCCTAAAGTCCAAGCCACTCGGATACAATGGACGGTTAATTTTTCGATCTGTTTTTGATGAAACCCCATTGCAACAGTTAACCAAAGAACACCCGCAGTTACTGGCTTTCCTCGGAAAGCGTAGACGATTGCTTTTCTTGAAGTCTGGAGGCAAAGAGAAACGGCTTTCCCTTCTTCGGGCGGACTCGAATTCTTCGAACCTTGTTTGAAAAAAATTTATCCATGTCCTTATCTACCGACAATTTGTTTGCAATCGGCGACATCCAAGGCTGTTATGAAAGCCTCCTCGGACTTTTAGATCAACTGCCGGAAAAAGCATCCCTCATCTTCCTCGGAGATCTCGTCAACCGCGGCCCTCAGTCACTTCAGACACTGCGACTGGTTAAGTCTCTGTGCGAAGAAAAGCAAGCGCGGACCGTGCTCGGCAATCACGACCTGCATCTTCTTGCACTTGCGGCAGCAGGAAAGCCTTCTCCCAAAAAAGACACTCTTGACGACATTCTTAAGGCAGACGACCGAGAAGAACTTCTTGATTGGCTCCGCAAAAGGCCTCTTCTCATTGAAACAGATTCAACTGTTTTCGTCCATGCAGGGATCCCGCCGCAATGGACGCTTCAAAAGGCGCGGGCATTAGCCGAAGAAGTTCACGCTATTCTTTCTGGAGACGACTGGAAAAGTGCCTTGCTCCATATGTACGGAGCCGATGTTTTCTCCGACGCACTGACCGGCGACGCCAGACTTCGCGGCATTTTGAATGCTCTCACTCGCATGCGTTTTTTAATGCCAGACGGAACTCCTGATTTCAGCATTAAAGAAGGGATTGCAAAAATGCCTCCCGGCTACATCCCTTGGTTTGAAGCGCCCCGACTGGTCGAAAAACCCATCTGCTTCGGTCATTGGTCCATGCTCGGCCTCGTTCTCCGGCCAAATACGCTTGCCGTCGACACAGGCTGCCTTTGGGGCGGGGCACTCTCTGCTTTACGGATATCCGATAAACGACTTTTTCAAGAACCTTGTCCCTGCTGGTCTCAACCGGGATGCTGATGTATGAAAGAACAAAATGAACTAATCCGCATCCGCGGTGCAAGACAGAATAATCTTAAAAATGTCAATCTTGACATTGAACCTCATACATGGACCGTCATCACGGGCCCGTCTGGTTCTGGAAAAAGTTCCTTAGCTTTCGATACGCTCTACGCCGAAGGTCAACGCCGTTACGTTGAAACCTTTAGTCCCTATGCAAGACAATTCCTCGAACGTTGTGACCAACCCGCCGTCGACAGTATTCAAGGAGTGCCCCCTGCTATTGCGATCGATCAGAACAGCAGTGTGCGAACATCTCGCTCGACCGTCGGAACGATGACCGAGCTAAACGATCATCTCAAATTGCTTTTTTCCAGAGAAGCGCAACTTTTCTGTCAAAACTGCGGGCAAGCCGTTCGCCGAATGTCTGCCTTCGATATGTGGTCTGACATCTGTGCCAAAGCCGCCTCAGCAAACGATCCGAAACTGATTCTTACATTTGACGTTTTCGTACCAAACTCATTTGACAAGGACCTGGCCATCAACGCACTGATCGCTCAAGGATTCTCCAAAATCTACTCGGAAAGACCCGTACAGACTGGAGTGATTCTTTCGGTCGTCGTTGACAGATTCAGAGCATCTAAAGCCGATTTATCTCGCGGAATTGAGGCGGTGACAACTGCCTTAAAAAGCGGCAAAGGCGATTTAGAAGGAAAGTTTTGCGTACATGCTCTTTTCGAGGACGGTCAAAAAGCTGTTTGGCCCTATGCAACAGGACTCAAATGCGCCTCTTGCAATATCACCTACCCGGACGCAAACCCTTCTTCCTTTAGTTTTAACTCCGCTTTGGGGGCCTGCCCGGTTTGTCGTGGCTTCGGGCGATCCATCGGCATCGACATAGGGCTCATCATTCCGGATGAGGAAAAGAGTCTTGAAGACAACTGCGTAAAGCCCTGGAGCGGATCGAGCGTGCACCATGAGTGCTATAAGGAGATGTTGCGATACGCTAAACGCGACGGCATTCGAACAAACGTCCCTTTTCGATTACTCTCTCCAGAGGAAAAAACATGGCTTATTGAAGGGGAGCCCGGCTGGAGCGGCAAATGGAACAGTCAGTGGTACGGAATCCGTCATTTTTTTGAATATTTAGAAACCAAGTCCTATAAGTTGCACGTACGCGTATTGCTCTCGCGTTACAGGAGTTACACAACTTGTCCGGCCTGCAAAGGGGCGCGATTGCAAACCAATGCGCTCCTTTGGCGCATCGGAAGCCGAGCTGCGGCAGATGCCGCACTCGGTTCCATCCCGCGATTTATTCCAAACAACGCTCCCGGCATCCAAGCAAAGATCGAAGAGATTCCCGGCCTTTCATTGCACGATTTGATGTTGCTTCCCATTTCAAATCTCGCTCAATTCTTCACTATTCTTGATAATGAAATTCGCGATGAACCCGGCAGACTGGTACTGGAGCAGATCAGGGCTCGATTGCGCTATCTTCTGGATGTCGGAGTCGGTTATTTAACACTCGATCGACAAAGTCGAACTCTTTCCGGCGGCGAACTCCAGCGCGTTAACCTCACAACGGCGCTCGGAACCAATCTTGTTGATACGCTTTTTGTTCTTGATGAACCGTCTGTCGGCTTGCATCCGAGAGACATGGATCGCATCAACGGGATTCTTCGGCGGCTCAAAGATGCTGGCAATACGCTTGTTGTCGTCGAGCATGACCCGCAAGTCATGCTTGCCGCAGATCGCATCGTCGACATGGGGCCTGGCGCGGGCGAGAAAGGCGGGCAAATTGTCTACGACGGAACGCCAGAAAACATTCGTTGCGCAGAAAGTCTTACCGGCCTTTATCTGAGCGGAAAACTTAGCGTTGATGCCGCTCTGTCTCGAAAGACACCAACAACACGCACGCAGTGGCTTGAAATTACCGGCGCCAAAGAACACAACCTAAAAGACGTCAGTGTCAAATTCCCCTTAGGGCACATGACCGTCGTTACGGGAGTTTCTGGATCCGGCAAATCCTCTCTTGTCGTCGATACTCTCGTTCCTTCTCTCGAACGTTATTTTGGACAATCGGCCGCCTCCGCCTCTTGCTCTTCACTAGTCGGCGCCGAAAAACTCGTTGACGTTCATCTTATTGATCAGAGCAAACTTACAAAAACAACTCGCTCTACCGCTGCACTTTACGTCGGTGCCTTTACGGCTATCCGTGACCTTTTTGCCTCTACGCCGAAAGCATGCTCCCGCGGATACAGTGCTGGTGCTTTTAGTTTCAATTCCGCCATTGGACAATGTCCAACCTGTCAAGGATCTGGTTTTGAACACGTTGAAATGCAGTTTTTAAGCGATGTTTTTCTGCGTTGTTCCGACTGCAACGGAAAACGATACCGACCAGAAATCTTAGAAGTGACGCTCAATTTAGACGGGAAACGAGAAGTTTCTATTGCGGATGTTTTGGAAATGACGGTTTCTGAGGCTCTCGAGTATTTCTGCTCGTACCGAAATATCTGTCGAGCCTTAAAACCGCTAAAGGATGTTGGTCTCGAATATCTCCATTTGGGGCAGCCTCTTTCCACACTTTCCGGCGGAGAGGCTCAACGCATCAAACTTGCCGGAACTCTGGCAAAGGCAAACTCTTATTCCTCCGTCTCAGGGCATCTTTATATTTTGGATGAACCGACAACCGGCCTGCACTTTGACGACATCGCAAAATTACTTTCCGTACTGCGCCGCCTTGTTGCTGCCGGAGCATCCGTTATCCTTATCGAGCACAACCTCGATGTCATCAATGCAAGCGACTGGGTCATTGATCTTGGCCCTGACGGCGGAGACCAAGGCGGTCGCGTCGTCGCTGTCGGAACTCCTGATGGCATCGCAAAAAAGAAAACTTTTACGGGTATTGCACTTGCCGCCCACCGGAAAGCTCTTTCCAATCCAAAAGAAACGATGACGGGGCTTTTTGGAAAGCGTCTTGAGAACCAGCGAGAAATCGGCCGTTCACTGCAGTCTGTTTGGCGCAAAGCAAAAAAAGGAGACTTAGGCATTTTCGGTGCACGTGAGCACAATCTTAAGGATATCAATGTCGTCATTCCGAGAAAGAAACTTTCGGTCATTACCGGCGTTTCAGGATCCGGCAAATCAACACTTGCTTTCGGCATTATTTTCTCTGAAGGACAAAGACGTTACCTCGAAAGCCTTAATGCCTACGCCCGATCGATCGTTCAACCTGGCGTCCAACCGGATGTCGAACAAATTGTCGGCATAGCGCCCACCGTTGCCATTGAACAAAGAACAAGCCGAGGCGGACTGAAATCAACCGTTGCGACTCTGACAGAGATTCATCAATTCCTTCGGCTTTTATTTGTTAAGCTTGGGAAACAACACTGCCCAACCTGCGGAACAATCGTCCTTCCGCAAACATTTCAAGCGATTCTCTCGAAGATTTTGACCTCTTTTCATGGGAAGAAAGTCACAATTGCAGCCCCTCTTGTGTCTGCTCGAAAAGGTCTTTTCACAGAAACAGCAGCGTGGGCACTTTCCCGGGGAATTTTGCAGTTGCGCGTCGACGGAAAATGGGTCGGAACAGAACACTTTCCGCCGCTTTCCAGATATTCCGATCACACCATAGAACTGCCTGTTGCCACACTCGTTGTGAATTCCTCAAAAGAAACTCTTTTACGTCAAACACTCGAACGAGCACTCTTTCATGGCCATGGCAATGTCATCCTTTTTTGGGGCAACTTGGCACAAGACGCGGAAAAAGAGCGAGACGGAGGGCAATCTTTTTATTCAACCAAGCACACTTGTCCGATCTGTTTCAGAAGTTTCCCGGAACTGGATCCTCGCCTTTTTTCGTACAACAGCAAAGTTGGCTGGTGTCCCACGTGCCGAGGAACAGGCTACCGTTTGCCGGACGCGGAGTCCCTTTCGGACGATGATTACACAGCAGATGATCTTTCACAGGAAACTATCTGTCCTGACTGCAAAGGCACGCGGTTAAACGAAATCGCTCGCTCCGTCTTCTTTGGAACTCACTCTATTTGTGAACTCACGGCTTTGACTGTTGATGACTGTCTGAAAACGCTCACTGCCATTCGCCTGACCGGCCGAGACAAAGCAATCGGAGACATCCCCATGAAAGAAATCCTTTCCCGACTGCAGTTTTTGCAAGAAGTCGGTCTCGGATATCTCTCGCTGGATCGCTCCGCGCCGAGTCTCTCAGGCGGCGAAGCGCAACGAATTCGACTTGCCTCCCAATTGGGGAACAACTTACAAGGCGTCTGCTACGTACTCGACGAACCGACAATCGGACTGCACACTCGCGACAACACCCGACTTATATCAAGCCTGATTGCACTCAAGAACAAAGGCAACACAGTCATTGTCGTTGAGCATGACGAGGAAATGATTCGACAGGCCGAACATGTCGTAGACATCGGCCCCGAAGCGGGCAATAAAGGCGGTCGTCTTGTTGCCGAAGGAACTCTTAACGAAATTATCGAAAATTCCGAAAGCATTACCGGTCAATGCCTTAAATTTCCGCTTCTTCACACAGGGAAAGCTCGGCATCCGTTCCTGAACGACGATCCCTGCCTTTCAATTTACGGGGCCACCTTACATAATCTGAAAAATATTGAAGCGCATTTCCCGCTCGGAAAGCTCATCGTTCTTACCGGCGTTTCAGGTTCCGGTAAATCAACACTTGCTCGCAGTGTTCTTTTGCGAAATATTCATGATCAACTTTCTCCAAATCGCTCAACAAAACAGAACTGGTTCGGCTGTGATCGTATTGAAGGCATCGAACACATTGATCGAGTCCTTGAAGTTGATCAGTCTCCCATCGGGAAAAATCCGAGATCTTGCCCTGCCACATACATTGGTTTCTTTGATCAAATTCGTACTGTTTTTGCCAACACGAACGATGCAAAAATACACGGATGGACTCCCTCCCATTTTTCCTTCAATACGCCAGACGGTCGTTGCCCCGTTTGCGAGGGGCAAGGGCAAATAACCATTGCAATGAACTTTTTGCCCGATGTTCGGACAATCTGCGAAGTTTGCGAAGGGAAACGCTTCGACAAAGAGACTTTGAGCATCCGTTGGCATGAAAAATCCATCGGCGACATCTTGGACATGACCGTTGATGATGTGTTGCCTATCTTTGAAACAAATTCAAAAATTTCCTCCGGCTTACGTATGATGCAAGCCGTTGGACTCGGGTATTTGAAGCTCGGGCAACCCTCAACAACGCTCTCGGGCGGAGAGGCTCAGCGCATCAAACTCGTCACAGAGCTTGTTAAGGCAACAACATCTAATCGACTCGGGCGTCGTACACGAACCTTTTATGTCCTCGATGAGCCGACTGTCGGCCTTCACATGTATGATGTGAAAAAACTCATCTCTGTCCTTCATACCCTCGTGGACGCAGGGAATACCGTGCTCGTTGTTGAGCATAATTTGGATCTAATCGCCGAGGCCGATTACATCATTGACCTAGGGCCTGAAGGCGGAGCCGACGGAGGCAGAATTGTTTCTCAAGGTGAGCCGCTTGCTGTGTCCAAAACGCCTACAGCGACAGGCAACGCTCTCAAGGAGTTTTTTGAAACGCACAACGCTAAACCCAGGTTGAACAAGAGGAAAAAATAGCGATGCAAATCTTTTTGGTAGGAGGAGCTGTTCGAGATTTGCTCTTACAACAACTCGGCCATACCGTTTCCCCTTCTGACAAGGATTGGGTTGTCGTCGGCTCTTCTCCGGAAGAGATGATTCGACTCGGCTTCAAACCCGTCGGTCACTCTTTCCCCGTCTTTCTGCACCCAAAGACGCATGAAGAGTACGCTCTCGCTCGCACCGAAAGGAAAACAAGCCACGGCTACCACGGCTTCTCGTTTTTCTCTGATCCGGATGTGTCGCTTGAAAAGGATCTGATGCGGCGAGACCTAACAATCAACGCAATGGCAATGAGTCCAGACGGACACATCATTGATCCATTCGGCGGTCGAGATGACCTGCGCAACAAAATTCTGCGACACGTTAGCCCCGCTTTTTCCGAAGATCCTGTTCGCCTTTTGAGAGTCGCCCGTTTTGCAGCACGTTTCCCTGATTTCACAATTGCACCAGAAACCAAGGAACTTTTAAAAGAAATGGTCAATACAGGCGAAGCCGACCATCTTACGAGTGAACGCGTTTGGGCCGAACTTTCACGCGGACTGCAAGAAGCCGCCCCGAAGAGAATGGCAGAAGTTCTGTGCAGATGCGGTTTTTGGCAACGCATATTTCCAGAGGCATCCGTTAGTCCAATCGTGCTTGCATCGCTTGACAGAGCGAGTGGCTTCGTTTCCGATCTTGCAACACGTTCCTGCCTTCTGTTTTCGGGGCTGTCAGAAGAAAAGGCAAAGATGTTCTGTCGTCAACACAAGTTTCCTTCTGACATTGCGGATGCCATTGCTTTCTTTGCCAAAGCCCATAAAAAAATGCTCTCAGCCAGAACCGCAGAGGACTATTTCTCTTTGCTCGAGCTGTCCGATGCAATCCGCCGTCCGAAGCGCATCGCTTGCTTTTTACAAACTCTTTGCTACTTTGCACCCGATTTCAATCCAAAACCAATGGATCGTGCGATAAAAGCCTATCGAAGCATTAACGTCGCAGACCTTTTGACAACTTCGCAAAAAGACGTTCCTCTTGCTGTTCGAATCCAACAGGCACGGCTTAGCGCTGTCCGTAACACTTTGCTATGACAAATATATCCGAATTCTTACTCACAAAATGCCGAAAAATCCGGCTTGAAGACTACGCCGTGCAAGCACACATCGGCGTCCTTGACCAAGAAAAGAACCGAACACAGGAAGTAATCTTCTCGATCGATGCTTGGGTTAAGGACAACCACCCCGTCAAAGACAACATTTCTTCTGTCTACGATTACCGTCTCATCCCGACTGCGATTGAAAAGATTGTCTCCTTTGGTCACATAGAATTACAGGAAACACTGGCTGAACAAATTGCTGCCGAGCTTCTGATTGATGCTCGAGTTCTCGCCGTCCGAATCTATATGCGCAAAACAGAGGCAGAGAAAAAAGCCAAAAGCATTGGTATTGAAATTTTCAGAGATAAATTACCATGAACCAAGAATTATTCCGGAATTCTTTCGAAAAAACCCCGCGCAACGAGCGAGACAACAAAAAATCGATCGAGGTGTCACCCGGGGTGCATTCTCACGCTTCTGTCTCTGTACGCAAACTCGAAAAACGCATTGTTCGTCTTTCGGCAAAAGCCATTGCCGACTACAACATGATCGAGGACGGTGACAAAGTTCTCGTCGCCATCAGCGGCGGAAAAGATAGTTACGTTCTGTTAGAGACGCTCATGAAACTTCAGAGTCGGGCTCCAATCCGATTCTCATTGCTTGCCGTCCACGTTGATCAATGTATTCCCGGCTCGGACACAGCCTCTATTGAGAATTTTCTCAAAAAAACGAATGTCCCCTATCACATTGAGACTCAGGACACTCACTCGATCATCAAACGTCTCATTCCCTCGAGCACAAATATTTGCTCTCTTTGTGCCCGATTGCGGCGCGGTATTCTCTATCGTGTCGCTCGAGAACACAACTGTTCGAAGATCGCTTTGGGCCATCAGATGGACGATGTCGTTTCAACGCTTCTTTTGAATATGTTTTACGGCGGACGGATCAAGGCAATGCCGCCGATTCTTAAGAGCGACGACAAAAAAAATATCGTCATCCGACCGCTTGTCTACATACGGGAGTTCGAGACAGAAAAATGGGCAAGGATTCGAGAGTTCCCCGTGTCGCCCAAGCATCTTTGCGGCTCTGCGGAAAATAAAAAACGGCAAGAGATTAAAGCCTTGCTCAACGATTGGGACAAGCACTTTGACGGAAGAATTTACAACCTGTTTATGAGCACAACTCGAGTCGCTCCGTCCCAACTTGCAGACAAGACGCTTTTCGATTTTGTTCGCTTTCAACGCCAAATGGCCTCACAAACCCCTCTTTCTCCCGAAAAGGAAAGCCACGCCGCGAATCCCATTGAATTGGATGCAGAAAAAGAATTGAGTCCTCTTCAAATCCGCATCGTCCCCTGGAGAACGCCATTTTGACGGATCAATGACAAACTGGCTGTTCCCCGAGTTTTCGGCAAATCATGGCACTCATCAACTCCACCCCCGCAGAAAGGTATTGGGGATCAAAATGCATCTCCCGATTATGCAATCCAGGAGTTGCACCGACACCGATTCCGAAATAAGCGTTTTGGAGACCTGGCTTTGCTTGCGCAAAATAATTGAAGTCTTCCCCGCCTCCGCCGCAAGGCATTGACAATCTGTCTTTTCCGAAAAGACGAACAATTTCCTCTTCGGCCTCTCGGATAAGATGTTCTGTATACAACGGAGCCGGAATCGGCAAATGAGGGAGTACGACCTCTGCTTGTGCCCCGACCGTCTGAGCCGCAAAAGAAGCCGCTTGCCGAACTTTGGAAATCAGCTCATCCATCAACTCGTTCGTTTGTGCTCTCGCATCAATCCACAGAGTAGCCTTGTCTGGAATTACGTTAACAGCTGCTGCTGCCGCATGAATTTGCGTAACCTTGCAACTCCATCCCATCAAGGGATTAAGTTTCACTGCGCAAACCGCATTTGTGATAGCCGCACAAGCTTCCGCGACATTGGCACCCAAGTGTGGCCGCGAGGCATGACAGGACTTCCCCGTTACATCAATCCGAATAAACGTACTTGCCGTGTAATTCACGGCAGCACACAGGTTGCCCGCCGGCAAGTCTTGTTTCGGACGAATATGCATCCCAAAAACGATATCAACGTCATCAAGAACATGGGCGCGAACAACCGACAATGCCCCTTCCAAAGTCTCCTCTGCCGGTTGAAACAGAAACTTAAGAGTCCCCCGCTTTAACTTCCCGGCCACCTGAGATGCCGTCGCAATCTGCATGGCAACATGGGCGTCATGTCCGCAAGCGTGAACAGCAGAAACTGTTCCGTCCTCGTTCTTGAACGGCAATGCATCCATATCGCATCGAACCATCACTGTTGGACCGGGAATCCCTGTCCGCCTGTAGGCGACGACAGCCGTTGTTCCTCCGAACTTCTCATGAACTTCATAACCGAAGCTGCGAAGTTTTTCGGCAGCATAAGCACTCGTTTTAAATTCACAAAACCCTAACTCAGGGATTGCGTGCAACTCTCGCCACATCTGCACAACATCTGTCGTCATTTCTCTGCCTCCTGCGATTTCACATAATGATCCGCATTAACAGCATGCCGATTCCCGCCATAAAGACGCTCGTAAACATCAAAAGAAGCCAATATCTCTTAGGCACATCCGCCACTCCGAGCAAACGTCCCATGTATTGAATTTGCGAAGCCATCAAAATTAAAGCCGGTGACAAAATTGTTATATCGGTGCTGCTGATGGTACCGGCAGTAAAGAGGCTGGCTGCCACGCCAACGCCAGCACCGCAGGAAAGCCATGTGGCGCAAAGGACGAGAACGCATTCTCCTTTCAGCCCAAAGATTCCCATCACAGGACCACACACTCTTCCGAGAAAATCCATCACGCCGAGCAAATTGAGAACGTACGTCAGCACAAACGCCATCAAAACATTCGGCAACAAGTAATTTGCACAGACGAGCAACCCTTTGCGGCAACCGCCAATAAAAATATCAAATGGGTTATTACTCGTTTTGTTATCTGCAGTAGCCATTGTTGAAGTCCTTCTTAAAGAAAGTCGACAAACAAATCCGAACAAAGAAACCCGCTGCGAATTTCATGATGAGAATGACGACAAGCGGTTTCCAAACGGGAACAAGAAGAAATGCAAAGATTGCAGAAACCGTTGAAAAATAATTTCCAACTGCCCCGGCTCCGCAGTACTGCCACGACGCCATAATGACCAATTCTTTGTCATTCATTAATCGATGGTCATACATGCTTTTAGAAATGGCCGCTCCCGCATCCGTGCTTTGCAAATCCGTCACAAGCGCAAGTCCCGTGTATCCAGGAATATCCAAAACGGGTCTCAAGAAAGGCGTCAACAACACCTGTGCAGCCGAAAGAGCCCCATAATGCTCAAAAACAGCGAGCAAGCCGACGGCAAGTGTTACCGGCGCAAAAAGCGTCAGCGCGAAAAGGAATCCCTGTCGAGCCCCAACTCCGCCCTTGCCAACGAAGTTGGTTCCGGAAATAGAGCCGAATTTACCGGCAATCGTTGAAAAATCAAAAGCGCCAAGCCATTCATAGCCTGGGCCCATTTTGTAGAAAACCCCTGAAAAAAGAATAATCGCAAAAAGCAACGAAAGAAAAGCCCCAAATCCTGCTTTAGGCTTTGCCGTCAACCCTGCGACATCAAGCTGAGTGGTCATTGTTAACCTCCTTTGGAGAAAGTCTCACGGAGGCAAAGTAGCACACTCGCAAGCAATCGTTGCAAACAAAATGTTCAAAATCAGTCTGTTACAGACATTTTCTTGACTTGTATCATAAGAGATTGCGCATTGCCCTTAGGCGTTTCATTTGCCGACACTCAGTCTTTCAATCGTTTTCAGTAAAAGCTTGGGGGCGATTTCAAGGGAAAACTTCAGCTCCAATCTTTCAGTTGATTTATGAGCATCCTTCCCCGCAGGCCCCATATTCGCAACGGGGATATTCAACTTCAAAAGTTGCTCCATCGGAAGGCTATAAACGTTTCCCCAAGCAGGCATGTTTTCTGCCAAAGCAACGAGATCCTCTCTGCTTCCTTCAAACCCCAAAAACGAAAGGTCAGTAATTCCTCCGAAAACCTCCTTTACACTCGTTGCCCCGTCCCCGGCTAGTTCGCCAGCCCAAACTGCCGTCTCCTCAACAATCCGTCGCAACAACTTTTCTTTCTCATCTCGGCGCTTATTGATTCGATGAGGGTAATACGGTGGAAGGAAACCCACAACGACAGCCGGACCGCGAATTCCACTGATATCCGCTACCCACTCGCTCACCCGAATGGTTCTTTCTCGCGCGTCGATTCCATCCGGGATCGTTTTCAAAAAAACTTCCTGTTTTTGAAGAAACTCTTTTTCTCCTCCAACTTTCTCAATCGCCAGATGCACGAGATCTCTGAAAGAGAGAACTTTTCCTGTTTCCTGTTCGGCAGCAACAACCGCTCCCTTCTGCGAAAGAACCTCTGCCGTATGACGCATCTGACCGCACGCATTAACAATGGCTTTTTCTGCCACATGTAGGGCACATCGCAAAACTTCTTCCGGAGTCTTGCTGTCGGTCAAAACATTAAAAAAACAAACCGCTCTTTCGGGAAGGCTCACGCTGTAGATCTTTTCGCGCGTTTCGCTTCGAAGGCATGCCGGCGGCGGAAGCGTGTCATCCCCAGTGCCATCAATGAGTTCTGAATCTCCTTCGAAAAGCTGAACAACATGCGCTGCCAAGAGCGCCGCATTGGCGCCTTCGGTGTAATCGTTCACATGGCTTGCCCTTCCTAGACAAAGGAAAAAGGGCATGATTTTCCCAGTTGTCCCCGTGTAATAAGGTCTGGTCGGGTTCTTTCCGGAAGTCCAAAAACACGGTTCTCCTGTCAGCGCGGCAACAACATCAAGGCTCTCAGAGTTCATGATCGAACACATTTCCTCAATTGAACCTCTCATCCCGGCGCTATCGCTTTCTTCGTCCGGAACAGCTAAAAAAGCAACATTGATACCCAAATCGGGAGCGGTCGCCAAAACACGTATCGTCTCAACGAAAAGGGCGAGCCCCGCCTTCATATCCATCGTGCCCCGCCCAAAAAGCCAATTGCCGCTCGCCAAATCCTGTGCAACGGATTCCGGCAAGCTGCCCCCCGACAATGTCTGCGTATATTCGTCTGGCGAAAAAGCAAGATCAGCGAACTGACCCTGCGTATCAACAACATCGAAGTGCCCCGTCAGTAAAACGGTTCTATCTGTTCGTTTTGCTGAACGCAAAAGTGCCCACACGGCTTTTCTTCCAAGTCGATCTCCGCGACAAAGGATGCTCTTTACACAAAGCGTATTCCCGTAAGAAGGAGCGATCTGGCGCAGTTCGTTCATCAAAAGGTCTGCCGCTCTGTTTTCTTCATTTCCACGGCCAGAGACGCTTTGGATCGAACACAGTTTTTTTGTTAATGCCAAAATTCTTTCCGGGCTTTGGGGAAAAACATTCATGGTCAATCCTCGATTTCGAGCATTTCAGGAACTGTCCAGTATGGTTGAATTTCGCGAACCTTTTCCTTAAAGAACTCCTGAAGTTCCTTTTGGATCCACAGCATAAATATCCTGTGAATTTTCGAATTCCACAACTCTTTTCTGCAAACTACATAAGTCTGCACCGGTTGTCGATGCCAACCGTCTAAAATCACTACTGTCCAAAATAAATTTTTGGACAGCAGAGCAAAGCGGAGCGCAAAAAA
>CAZDVW010000032.1:0-14403 GCA_964509205.1 uncultured Sutterella sp.
ATGGATTAGGGAAAATTTACTCGTTTGCTTAGGCCCTTCTGGACTCGTTCAACACAGCGAGATAGTCAGGGATACTGCATACGCAAAAAAGTTGGAGAGATCGTTAAGCGATATCTTGGAGGAAACCGATTTATTAGAAAAAACGACATTTTGCGCATTATCCATCTGACGGATACGGATGGCGCATTTATTCCTAACAAGGCGGTGCAAGAAGATTTGTTAGAAGCAAAGACTCGCTATAGCACGGAAGCAATTTTTACGCCTCACAAGAAAAGCATCGAAGATAGGAATCTGCAAAAGAAGAGCTGTTTGCGTGAGCTGGTGAAGACGAAGGCTATTATGAACATTCCCTATCAAATCTTTTTTATGTCCTGCAATTTGGAGCACGTTCTTCACAATCAAATGAATTGTTCGCAGGATGAGAAGGAACAATTGGCGTTTCAGTTCGCGAACCGCTATAAGAATGATGCAGAGGGCTTCAGAATGCTGATGGAAAAATCAGATTTTTCTGTTGTGGGCACTTATCAGGACAGTTGGCGTTTGATTGAGCGGGAGACAGAGTCCCTCAAGCGTCATTCCAATCTATGTTTGGCCTGGAAGGAAGAGTAGGCGTGTTATGCGTAATTTTCCTTTTTTTACGGGATTCTCGTCTTCGGTTAAGTGTCTCACGAAATTTTTTATGTTTTTTTCTAGAAGCGAACGGTGAGCCCCGTCCAACCTTCGCATCGGTTCCGATGTCGGAATCGTGTTCTGTGTGGATCAGAATGACATCGACCGGACTCAGGAGTACTTCTCCTTTAAAAATCGCTTGTTGAAGACAGCGGCGGATATGAAGAAATCCTATTTCATCCACAGGAAGGAGGCAATAAGGTTACTTTTGCATAAGAACTTCCTAGAGGAAAGCGTTTTATCAATTGTTTGCATTTAGAAATATGTTTCATCCACGCTGAGTTGAGCCAATGCGTTGTTAATATCTGTCAATTCCTCGGTGGAGAGTTCTATGTGGGTAGCCATCAGGTTTTCCTCGAGACGCAGCAGATTGGTCGTGCCGGGAATGGGAATGATAAAAGGGCGTTGCGCCAACTCCCAAGCCAGAACAATTTGTGCTGGGGTCGCCTGTTTGTCTTCAGCAATGCGCCGGACAAGGTCTAGAAGCGCTTGATTGTGCTCCATGACGGCGGGACTAAATCGTCGCATGAAACTGCGAAAATCGCCCTTTTCGTAGACACTGTCCCGCGTGAAACGACCGCTTAAAAAACCGTTGCCCAGAGGACTGTAGGCAACAAAGGCGATATTCATCGTTGCACATTGATCGAACAATCCTTGTTCAGGTTCGCGCCACATCATGGAATACTGGTTTTCCACAGCAGCTAACGGGCAGACGGCGTGAGCACGCATCAGATAGTCGGTCGGTGCGTTGGAAAGTCCCCAGCCCCCAATTTTTCCTTCTTTCATCAGTGTGCCCATGGTTTGTGCTACGACTTCAGGTTCCACGTCGGGATCTACACGATGCTGGTAATAGAGATCAATATGATCCGTTTTGAGCCGTCGAAGGGAATCTTCAACTTGCCGCCGAATGGACTCAGGTCGACTGTCGAGAAGATTGTGCGGTTTTCCGTCTTCAATTCGCTGACCAACGATGCCGAATTTTGTTGCTAGCACGACTTTTTCACGCATGTTGCAGAATGCGTCTCCCAGCAGTTCTTCATTCGCAGTGCCGTAAACGACGGCGGTATCAAAGAAGGAGCATCCCAAATCGACGGCGCGATGGAGCAGCCGGATCATCTCGGGCCGCGGTGCGGGTTTACCGTAGGCGTGATCCATGCCCATGCAGCCAAGCCCGATCTCAGAAACGCAAAGGCCGTTTCCCAACCGACGTTGTTTCATGTCCGTTACCTCGCGTTGTATTGTTCGTCGGTGACGCTTTCCATCCACGTGACGCTGCTACCCTCGAGTTGCTCGCCGATGGCAAGATGCGTCATGGCGACATTGGGAGCCGCACCGTGCCAATGCTTGACGTTGGGCGGACACAGCACCACATCTCCCGGGCGGATGACCTGTATTGGCTTTCCCCATTGCTGTGTTAGTCCGAGGCCGGATGTGACGATAAGTGTCTGCCCTAACGGATGGGTATGCCACTTCGTACGTGCTCCCGCTTCAAAGGTGACGTAGGCACCGTAAACCCGTTGCGGAGCCTGGGTTGTGAAAGCCGGATCAACGCGAACGCTCCCCGTGAAGTTTTGCTGCGGCGCTGTCGCCGAGGCGCGGGAACCGACCGCAAGCACGGTCTGGTCCTGAGTCTGCGCATGAGCCGGTGCCAGAAAGGCAACGCCGGAAATGCTGAGTGATGAGACAATCGCCAGAGTTGTCAGAAGCGTTTTCTTCATGCTGTTTTCCTGTTGTGAGTTTTGCCAGTGTGGTTGAAAATGGATTCTGTTCTGCCGTGCGGTGTTTAGCTTTCTTTGAGACAGTTTCTCTTCCTCCTTTTCGATTTTCATTTCAAGAGCGATGGACGAGAGAAGTCGGGAGTTTGAGTCGCACGGGATTTCATGCAGGGCTGGACAGTGCTGAATAAGGGCAATCAGCTTCTGTCCAATCCCAGACATTTAACGCCGAACTCCTAAATCTCAGGATTCCATCTTTTCTTCGGAATCTTCATCGAATGCGACAAAGTAAATCCTTGTCGTGCGTCAGGCCGAAGACGTAAGAAAAAAAGAGGAGACTTACTTGTTGTTTTTGGATTCGTCATCTCGGATGTCCAGTTTTTCTGAATGAAGCCAATTGGCTAAAACATGTGCGACGTCAAGATTGTTTTTCTCGGCAAACGGAAAGTGAGAATTGCCTTTAATCCCGACGTCAGGCAGTTTGACGACTTTGGCATGACCTCCGTGCCGATTGATGGTCTTCGTCCACCGATTGGCCATTTCAACGGCGGCACGCCAGTAATCGGCATGCGGATTGTCCGATTTTGTTGTCGGAATGAAGTCCCCGTAATACAGAATGATTGGAAATTGAGTCAATTTCTTGAACTCGGCAATCGGAACGGCATTGGCGGTCAAAGGACCGAAAAAACTGTTGTTCGTGATCGGACTCGGTACCTCTCCTTCTGGAAAGGGAAAGCCGCTTCCCGGTTCGTAGGCAACGATCGCCCGGACATTGCTGCTTTGCATGCCGACGAGCCAACCGATGCCGCAGCCCTGAGAGTGCGTGATAAGAACACTGGGTCCCGTTTTTGACAGGACGGCAGTCAGAGCTTTGGCATTAACGTCGGCATCGTAAGGAGCCGTGTTTGGCGTCATCTGACGGAAGAATTGATTAAGCGAGTCCGCATCCTGCGGAAATTGACTGTTGGCGTTGAAATTCGGCCACAGCCCCATGCGAAATTGTCCGAACCAGAACTCTTCGTCTGGAGCCGCCTTAATGCTTCCGTCAACCGCAGCCCTGCCGGCACTGCCTCGACGCGGCTGATCGACGGTATAAACCGAGAAATTGTGTCGCAAAAACAGCGTGCGAAATCCCTCTCGTCCGTCCGGCGTCGTATCCCATGTTTTGGAGAACTGTCCGGCGCCGTGCAGGAAAACTAACGGATACTTTCGGGCATGAACGGGAATTTGGTAATTCACGAAGGCATGATCTGCATGCAGTGTTTGTCCGTCTGAATTGGGGTGGTACGGATCATAAGTTGTTTTGGCGGCAATCACCGTTCCGCCGGCCGCAAAGCTTCCCTGTTCTGCAAGAGTGATCGGTTCGGCAAGCGCGGTTTGTGCAAAACTCAAAAGCACGACCGTATAAAGCGGAAAAAGAGCTTGTTTCAGCATCACGAAGGGCTCCTTTAATCAATGCTCAATATGGCGTCCGATGAACCAACGAATCATGGCCGGATCTTGATGAGAGAAAAATTGACTTTTCCCGGTGTCAAGGCTGGCAATGGAAGCCATATCGTCGTTATCGAGCGTAAAGGCAAGCGCTTTGAGGTTTTCGTGCATTCGCTCAGGATGCGTGGTTTTCGAAATAACCGGACAGCCGAGTTGCGTAACCCAGCGTAAGACGACTTGCCCGACGCTCGCATCGTGCTTTTTCGCAATGGAAGAAAGAATCGGGTTGGTAAACAGACCGTTTTTTCCTTCGGCAAAGGGCGCCCAAGCTTCAACAGCAACCCCGAGGTCGCGATTGATCGGAAGGGCAGCCTTTTGCTGACAAAAGGGGTTGATTTCAATCTGATTGATCATCGGGCGAATCCGCTGATGGAGCGCAAAGTCCGTCAGACGGTCAGACGAGAAATTGCTGACGCCGATTGAGCGCAGAATGCCTGCCTCATAGAATCTTTCCATCGTGCGCCAGGCGCCGTACACGTCGCCTACGGGCTGGTGTATGAGAAAGACATCGAGATAATCCAGTCCGAGCAGTTCAAGAGAACGCGCAATCGCGTGTTCGGCTCGCTTCTCATCGGCATCTTCTACCCACAATTTGCTTGTGATAAAGAGCTCGTCTCGCGCAATGCCGGATTCGGCAATTGCCTCTCCCACAGCCTTTTCGTTGCCGTAGGAGGCTGCTGTGTCAATCGAGCGATACCCGGCTTCAAGTGCGTTTAATACAGCCCTTTTGCAGTCGGTCGGGGTGTTGATTTGATAGACGCCGAAGCCGAGGATCGGCATTTGAATTTTGTTGGCCAGTTCAATGGTTTGCATCGTTTTTTCTCAGTGACTCGATTCCGTTTTTCTGTTTGTCTTAACCGACAGTTGCCCGAAGACTTTTCGGGCAACTGTCGGCTGTTAAGGCGAAAACGGAATTAAACGCCGTTACTTTGCCGCTGCTTTGTTCTTCAGCGTGCGGCCAAAAAATGCCGTGAGTTTTTGGACTTCCTGATTCACGTATTTCGGCACAAAATAAGTCTGAATGTGCGTGGCTCCGGGAATCTTGAATAACTCTTTGTCGTTTGTTCCGACGGCCCGATCAAAGGCTTCCTCGGAAAGATAAAGGGAGTCTGCTTTCTCCCCGGCAATCATCAGGAGGGGAACATTAATGAGTTCAATCTGATCACGGGCATCCCAGGTCATCAGATCCAGAAGACTCTCGGTTGTATAGGAAAAAGTTGAATTGGGATGGCGATGGGTTTTCCCGTAGTACTGCATGCCTTCTCGATAAAGATCCGTTGGGATTTTCTGAATAGCTTCCTCTGTAATCGCATCAAAATCAACGTTGCCGGACATCGGGATCTTTCCTGTGCGCATGCGTTCATTGCGGGCTTCAGAGGCCTGCGCCAGACGTTGTTGGATCGAGTCGAGTCCCGATCGCATATAGCCGTCGCGACGGACTTCGCCGCTGTTAAACATCGAAAGCGTTGCAACGGATTGAATGCGCTTGTCGGATTTGGCGGCATTTAATGTGTAGCCGCCGCCTCCGCAAATGCCGAGAGCCCCGATGCGGGCAGGATCAACGCCTTTGAATGCGGAAATAAAGTCAATCATGCCGTGGATGTCTTCAGTGCGAAATTGCGGTTTGTCTGTGTGTCGGGGTTCGCCGCCGCTTGCTCCTTGGAAGGCCGCGTCAGCCGCAATTGTGACGTAACCGGCTTCGGCTAACTTCTGAGCAAAAAGACCGGCGACTTGTTCTTTAACGCCGCCGTTCGGATGGGCGACGACAATTGCCGGATAGCGTTTTGATTCTTGGAATCCGGCCGGCGTATAAACGTTGGCTGCGATTCGAATGCCGTTTAGATCGTAAGAGACTGAACGGATGTTGACGGCATTGGCTTGATTTGCCGTAATGGCGCCCTGATAGACAAGACCGAAGGGGTTAACAGGAGCGGCTGAAGCGGTCATCGCGAGCGTGCCGATGGCGCAGGCTGCGGTAGTAATGGCAATGGTTTTCATGGTTAAATCTCCCGTAAAAAAGACTATTTCGTGCGTTCGGAAAGAACGGTTTGAAGGGTTGTTTCAGCAAGCTGACCTGCTGTTTTGTTTGTTGTGTTTTTTAGGACAGCAACAAAAGATTGCAGATCCGAGGGAGTCAGTCCGACATTGAGGCAAGCATTCAGATGCGATCTGAGCTGACGCGGAGCGGGTAAAGAGGCCAGAGCAGAGACGGTGACGATTTCTCGAGTTTTATGATCGAGAATCCCGGAAGAAAAAATGTCGCCAAAAAGATGCTCTTTGAGATAGGTGTCAATTTCCGGAGCGAAGTCGTAAACGGGGCCGGAGGCAGGGCGCCCGATCAATTGCGTCTGTGTGGCCGTTCCAATGGCACGAACTTTGGAAGGATCGGGACGCGGATTGGCTTTGGGTCCTTCGGGATCGCGGATTCCGGATGCTTTGCGCTGATTGAGTAAGTCAACGAGTTCCGTCAGGGCCGTCAAACTGCGCGGAAAACCCGTGTAGGCGTAAAGCTGAACAAGGGCATCGCGGGCTTCGCTGACGGTAAGACCGTTGTCAAGGCCGTTTTTGAGAGCCGTCCGAAGCGATTCGGTATCTCCGTTGGCGGTAAAGGCAGAGATTGGAATCAAGGCTTTTTGGCGTTGCGTAAGCTCGGCTGAAGCCGGCTGCACCGCCAGCAAAAGAGCCATTAGTCCGGCGGATAAACAGAGTTTTGAACGAAACATAAAAATCTCCGAAAGTCAGACCCAGTCATTGGGTTGAAAGAACGGAGATCATGTTAGGCGTGAAGGCACCTCCTGCCTATGTCGGAAAATTGTCTAATTGTGCACAATTCTCTATTGGAGCAGAGAAAAGGGAGAATAGTTCTGGGCAAACCTGCTGAAAACTCTTTCGTGAGGTGCTAATTGCTGCCGATAGTTTTCTTCTTTTTAATGTCTTGGCGCGGTGCGGAACCGAATAGCCGTTTGTACTCGCGGGAAAACTGCGACGGACTTTCATAGCCGACGGCAAAGGCAGCGGAATCAACGGTTTTTCCTTCGGAAAACATCAGCCGTTCGGCCTCGTGCAGACGCAGGCGTTTTTGAAATTGAATCGGAGAAAGCGAAGTCAAGTCTTTAAAGTGTTTGTGAAAGGTTGACGGCGCCATGCCGGCACGCTCAGCGAGTTCAGGGATATTGAGCGGTTCGGAAAAGTGTGTTCGCATCCAATCAAGGGCTCGTACGATGCGGGGCGTTTGCGGCTGGTTGGCGCAAAAGTGGCGCAGACAAGCTCCCTGCGGGCCCGAGAGCAACAGGTAGTGGATTTCTTTTGTGATCATCGGAGCAAAGATTGAGATTCGCTCCGGGGTTTCCTCCAGTTTCACTAACCGTATGAAGGCTTCAAGCAGTTCTTCCGAGGCATCGGCTACTACGACGGAAGGCGGTTCGGCAGAAGTCTCGGGCGCAGGACAAGAAAGCGTCGGAGATGCAGCAAGAAGTTCGGCAATTACTTGTCTGTCAAGACGCAGGGATACAGAGAGAAACGGAGTCTCTTTGGCGGCATCCGTGATGTGGTAGATGCCAGGCAAGTCCAGTGCAACGGCGGAGGATTGGCCGTTGCCGTAATCGGCAACAGTATTGCCCACAATGGAGCGTTTTCGTCCCTGAACGACGAGCGCAATCAACGGTTGATAAAAACACCGTCGTGTTGGTTGGGGCGTATCAAAATGCGAAAAGGCGACTTTTGGCGTTTTTCCGCCGCAATAGCCTTCTTCCGGCATTACGGTGAGGATAAGTTGACGTAACTCAGAGAGCAGTGCTTCACGATCCATGCGAGAACCTCCTTTTTTGATTGTATCAAATTGCAGTTTCTGTTCTCTTTTTGAGGGAGGGAGACTGGCCAATGGGATTGGTCAGACGCGAAAAACGGGGGGATTCAGAAAGATTCTGATACGTTTCAGAACCAATCTTTTCAGAGAAGCGCCGTTAAAATCCCTGTTGTTACCGATGCAGGAGAAAGCCATGGAAAGCAAGACAATTATCTCGAGCCTTATTTTGGCGGCGGGCATTGCCGGGGGCGCTGCAATGCTCGGCAACCAACTCTGTGTTGGCATGGACGGATTTGTCAATCGTGACCGCGTCGTGACGGTCAAGGGGTTGGCCGAAAAGGTTGTTAAGGCCGATCGCGTCATTTGGCCTGTCGGATTTCGCGAACTCGGAAACGATTTGCCGGGTGTTTATGCCCGAATCCAGTCGCGGCAGAATCAGGTGGTTGCCTTTTTAAAGGATGCCGGTTTGTCGGATTCGGAAATTTCGATTGCCGCGCCGACGCTGACGGATGCGCAGGCAGACAATTACAGCAACCAAAACAAAGCCTTTCGCTACAACATGGTTCAGACCGTGACCGTGTCGACCGATAAGGTGGATTTGGTTCTTGAACTCATGAAGCGGCAAAGTGAGCTCTTAAAGGCCGGAGTGGCTCTCGCAAGCGACTACAGCTGGCAAACATCGTTTGAATTTACAGGATTGAATGCCGTGAAGCCGACAATGATCGAAGAGGCGACAAAGAATGCCCGTGCTTCTGCCTTGAAATTTGCGGAGGATTCCGGCAGCAAACTGGGGAAAATACGACGTGCCAATCAGGGACAATTTTCGATTTCCAATCGCGACAATTTCACGCCGCATGTCAAGAACATCCGCGTTGTGACGACGGTCGAGTATTTCTTGAAAGATTAAGTAAATTTCGTTTGTTTTCAATTGTTGCGCCCATCCAATCCGGATGGGCGCTGTCGTTTTGTCTCTTGAAAAACCGAAAAAAATCCCCATATAGAAAGTCACAGAGAGGTGCAGCGTCAGGCGGGAATTTTCCGATCTTTTGCAGCTCTCAAGGAGATACTTTATGAGGCAAGATAAATTAACGACAAAGTTTCAGCAGGCCATTGCCGAGGCGCAATCGCTTGCGTTGTCCAACGACAACCAGTTTATTGAACCTGTGCATATTCTTGCGGCGATCATGGATGATGAAGAAGCGGTCGCCAAGGGGCTTTTTGATCGGATCGGAGCAAATTCAGAGCAAATCCGCAAGGCCGTTTCCGATGAGATCGCCCGTTTGCCGAAAGTGACGGGAACAGGCGGAGATATTCAGATCGGCCGCGACACGGTTCGTGCCTTTAATTTGGCAGAACGTGAAGCAACCAAACGGTCGGATTCGTATATTTCGTCGGAGCTCTTCCTGTTGGCGCTGACGGATCCGGCGCTTGACATATCGCGGTTTCTTTCGCGCTTTGGCGTGACGCAGTCGGCTTTGTCTGCGGCGATTGACGCATTGCGCGGAGGCGAGAAGGTCGAGGATGCCGAAGGTGAGTCCGGGCGCGATGCGATTAAACGCTACACGGTGGACTTGACCGAACGGGCTCGGCTCGGAAAGATTGACCCCGTCATTGGTCGTGACGATGAAATTCGCCGTACGATGCAGATTTTGCAACGCCGCACGAAGAACAATCCTGTGCTGATCGGCGAGCCCGGCGTCGGTAAGACGGCTGTCGTCGAGGGCTTGGCGCAGCGAATCGTCAACGGAGAGGTTCCCGACAGTTTGAAGCACAAGGTCGTGCTCTCTCTTGATATGGCAGGACTCATTGCCGGAGCCAAGTACCGCGGAGAGTTTGAAGAAAGACTCAAGAAACTCTTAAAGGAAGTGAGTGCGGCTGAAGGAAAGATCATTCTCTTTATTGATGAGCTGCACACAGTGGTCGGCGCCGGAAAGACTGAGGGATCTATGGATGCCGGCAATATGTTGAAACCGGCTCTGGCTCGCGGTGAGTTGCACGTCATCGGGGCAACAACGCTGGATGAGTACAGAAAATACATCGAAAAAGATGCGGCTCTGGAACGTCGTTTTCAGAAAGTTCTTGTTGATGAGCCGAGTCTGGAAGACACGATTGCGATTTTGCGCGGGTTGCAGGAAAAGTATGAGGCGCACCACGGCGTTGAAATTACAGACCCCGCTATTGTGGCGGCCGCAGAGCTTTCTCAGCGTTACATCACGGATCGTTTCCTTCCGGATAAAGCCATCGATTTGATCGATGAGGCCGCAAGCCGCGTCAAGATGGAAATTGATTCGAAGCCGGAAGAACTCGACAAACTGGATCGTCGCTTGATTCAACTTAAGATTGAGCGTGAAGCGATGAAGAAAGAAACGGATGAAGCCAGCCGCAAGCGTCTGAGTGCTCTTGAAGAGGAAATCGAGAAACTTTCTCGGGAATATTCGGATCTGGAAGAGATTTGGAAGGCCGAGAAAGCCGAGGCTATCGGTTCAAAGGCTGTCCGTGACGAAATTGACCGCACGAAGATCGAAATGGAGGCTTGCCGTCGCGACGGACGATTCGAGCGACTCGCTGAGTTGCAGTACGGCGTGTTGCCGAAGTTGGAAGAAAAACTGAAAAAGGCCGAAGACGGCGAAAAACACGCGCAAAAGAGACCGAAACTGTTGCGTACGAGCGTCGGAGCCGAGGAAATCGCTGAGGTTGTCAGTCGGGCGACCGGAATTCCTGTTTCAAAAATGATGCGGGGAGAAAAGGCAAAATTGCTTGGAATGGCCGAGGCGTTAAAGCGTCGGGTTGTCGGACAGGATGCGGCTGTTCAGGCTGTTGCGCAGACGGTGCTTCGCAGCCGGGCGGGGCTTTCCGATCCGAACAGACCTTACGGTTCGTTCCTCTTTTTAGGACCGACGGGCGTCGGCAAGACGGAACTGACAAAGGCCTTGTGCGAATTTTTGTTTGATACGGAATCGGCTCTCATTCGAATTGACATGAGTGAATTCATGGAGAAACACTCGGTTGCTCGTTTAATCGGTGCCCCTCCGGGATATGTCGGTTACGAAGAGGGCGGTTATCTGACCGAAGCCGTTCGCCGCAAGCCGTACAGCGTCATCCTGCTCGATGAGGTTGAAAAAGCGCATCCCGATGTGTTTAACGTCCTCTTGCAGGTACTCGATGACGGCCGCATGACAGATGGTCAGGGTCGGACGGTGGACTTTAAGAACACGGTCATCATCATGACGAGCAATCTCGGTAGTGATGAGATCCAGCGTCTTGCCGAGGCTCCGCACGAGCAGGTCAAAGAGGCGGCAATGCGGGAAGTAAAAGCCCATTTCCGGCCGGAGTTCATCAACCGGATCGATGAGATTGTCGTGTTCAATAATTTGGATAAGACATCCATTCGTGCAATTGCATCGCTGCAGGTACAGGCCTTGGCAAAACGGCTTGCCTCGCAGGGGATCGGATTGAAGTTAAGCGACGCAGCGCTCGATTACGTTGCTGCCGCGGGCTTCGACCCCGTTTACGGCGCAAGACCTTTGAAGCGGGCTGTTCAGGATAAACTCGAGAATCCTTTAGCCAGACGCTTGCTCGAAGGCAAGTATGCACCGGGCGATACGGTACGCGTGGAGTTAAAGGAAGGAGAGCTGACCTTCCTTGAGGACAAAGCGTAGATTCTTAAAAGAACCCGCATCGGGAAACGATGCGGGTTCTTCGTAACCTATCGATCCTCATGGGTTGGAGGCGTTAGTTTCTTTGTCGGCATCAAAAAGAAGTCGAATTGATTGCCTTCGATTATGTAGGCAGGGTTCTGTGCCGTTTGTTTGTGAAAGACAAAATGCAACGGCGGGAGGCTCTTGACAAATTCCGGGAAGGAATTTTCAAAGAGAGCATCAAATTCGTTTGTCTTGGTCCAAGCTGTCCCGTTCCAACGGAAAAACGGCATGCCGCTTGAAACCTTAGCCTCTGAATTCGAATGACTTCCGTATCGGAACCCCAGTCGTTCTTCTCGCTCAAGAAAACTTGTGAGAATCTCTTCCGGGCGTATCTTTTCCGCTTTTTGCTTGGCTCCGCCGATGGCAAACGGAATGAGCGTCGGTTTGGTGGTTTCTTGCGATCTTGAGATAAACAGTGCGCCGCAGGTTCCGATGGCAGCATCGGACGCATAACGGCACCCGAGAGACTCATCTTCTAAAAAAACAGCCATGGAGTGCGTGAGAACGTCTCCGTCACGCGTGGTCCGAACAAGGTCTAAATACCATTTGCGTTCCGGCATGGAGCGACGCATGCTTGTGAAAAACGAGCGAGCGAAAACGGAAACGAAGCGTTTCTGCGCATTCACATTGCTTTGCACATCCGTGTTGTCGACAAAACCGAAGAACTGATTGTCTCGCGCGGATGTCGTCAACGTCTGACTCATGGCACGAATGAGGCCTTCGGGGCTGTACTCGCCGGGAATTACCTGCGGTTTAACCGACGTAGCTGCAGGGGTTTCGATTGGTTTTTTTAAGAGGGAGAAATCCACCGGAGCCGTCATGACATCGGTCATGCCGGCAGGAGCTGCTGTATCCGAAGGAATCGGGGCGTAACCGAAAAACTTTAACGTATTCCAGGCACGTGAATGTGAGACGTCGTAGTCCATTCCGTAGTGACGTACAGAGGGGCTTGTGCAGGCAGCAAGCAACACCCCTGTGAGGCAAAACATTCCAAGTAAAGGTTTATTGATCATACGAAAAACCAAGGATGCACCGTTTAAGTCAAAATTTTTGGAAAAGTCCTTGAAGTGTTTCGGGCGTTCAGGCACGTTTCGCCAGTTCTTCGGCTTTTCCGATGTAGCTTGCCGGCGTCATTTTCAGAAGCCGCTGTTTCGCATCTTCCGGAATGTCGAGCGTTTCGATAAATTCGCGCATGATCTCGGCCGACATGTGCCCCTTGCCGCGCGTGAGTGCCTTGAGTTTTTCATAGGGCTTCTCAACAGCGTAACGGCGCATCACCGTTTGGATGGCTTCGGCCAAGACCTCCCAAGAGGCCTCCAGATCGCTGGCAACTCGTGCTTCATTCAGTTCCAATTTCCCAAGTCCCTTCTCTAAGGCGGCGTAGGCCGTGAATGTATATCCGAAGGCCACGCCGAGATTTCTTTGGACGGTCGAGTCGCTTAAGTCGCGTTGCCAACGGGAAACCGGCAGTTTCTCTGAAAAGTGATGAAAGAGGGCATTGGCGATGCCGATGTTGCCTTCGGCGTTCTCAAAATCGATGGGGTTGACTTTGTGCGGCATGGTGGAACTGCCCACTTCGCCTTGACGCAGTTTTTGTTTGAAGTAGCCCAGTGAGATATAGGCCCAAACGTCGCGTGAAAAATCGAGAAGTACGGTATTGGAACGAGCGATTGCATCGAAAAGCTCTGCCATATAGTCGTGCGATTCAATCTGCGTTGTGTGCGTGTTAAATGTTGCGCCGAGCTGAGTTTCCACGACCTGTTTGGCAAAGTTTTCCCAGTCAAACTCAGGATAGGCCGCCAAATGGGCGTTGAAATTGCCGACGGCGCCGTTCATTTTGGCAAGAATGGTGACGTTTTCGATAGCGCGAATGGCACGTTCAAGACGGATGGCAAACACGGAAAATTCCTTGCCGACGGTCGTCGGAGAGGCTGTTTGACCGTGCGTGCGCGAAAGCATCGGAACGTTAGCCCAGCGATGCGCGTTCTCACACAGGATGGCGTGGATGCGGCGCAATTTTTCGATAAGAGCTTTTCGTCCGTCAGAAAGCATCAAGGCGTAGCTGGTGTTGTTGATGTCCTCACTCGTACAAGCAAAGTGTACGAATTCACTCTCTGCAGCCAAGTCGGCATCGTGTGCGACCTGCGCTTTAATCCAGTATTCAACGGCCTTGACGTCGTGATTGGTCGTTGCCTCAATTTCCTTAATTTGTTCGCAGTCTTTTACTGTGAAATTCGTATAAAGCGAACGCAGGAACGTTGCATGTTCTCCGCCGATGGGGAGAATGCCGTCAAGACCGGATTTGGAAAGCGCAATCAGCCACTCGACTTCAACTTTGACGCGAGCGCGCATGAAGGCGTATTCCGAAAAGATCTCGCGCAGATCGTCACACTTGGAAGCATAGCGTCCGTCTAAGGGACTGACGGCACAGAGGGTAGAGAGTTCAGACATAGTTCATTTAAAAGTAAGAATGGAAGATATCGGGATTGTAAACGAGAGTGTTCTCAAATCTCTTTCGGCAAAGGTTCTTGGATGGATTTTATTGCGGATTGGAAAGAGCGGTAAAAAAGGGCATTTATAGGAAGAGACGAGAAAAGTTTTTTTACTCCTAGCCATAAAAACAGGCAGAATAAATTGTGTTCTAAACGCTGAGAGTGTTGTTCTTGTGTGAGAAAACAACTCTGAATGAAACAACCGACAAACTATTGCACGATTTTGGCGGGGGGGGGGTAAAATACAGTTGGCTTTTGTTGCATAAAGCGAACGATTTGGTCGTTGATGATGTCGCAAAAGCGAAGCATTTGACCGATGAAGCCGATTAATGAAATAAAAGAAAGATCATGAAGCGCTTGTACAATACTGTTACCCCCCCCCACGGGATTTTAACGGCCTAGCCTCCTTGGCTGGCCGAAAAGCCTCCTCTCTTACTCCACACTTTCCCCGCCGATTCATTTCCACAGCCGTCACTGTTGCACTGAGCGCCATGGTAGTCAATCCGGTTTTCTCTGCTCCCGTAACTGGA
>CAZDVW010000033.1:0-12491 GCA_964509205.1 uncultured Sutterella sp.
CTTCCCATTCCGAACAGGACAGTGAAAAGCCTTTGGGCCGATGATAGTTGGTTGTATTTCCAGTGAAAGTAGGTCACTGCCAGGCTCTCCCTTTAAAAGTCCTCTGCCTCCTCGGCAGGGGATTTTTTTTATTCCTCCTTTCTCCCTGTTAAAATCCCTCCCCCTCTCTCCTTTTCCTTTTTTGCTATGAACCACCTCGATCTGTTTGATATTACACAGGATGAGAAAGGCAAGTCACCTTCTTCGGCGAAGGCCTTGCGTGATGAATCAATGAGGCCGCTTCCGGATCGGATGCGTCCGAAGACGATCGACGATGTCGTAGGTCAAAAGAAATTATTGGCCCCTGGGCAGCCTCTTCGAGTAGCGTTTGATACAAAGCGGCCGCATTCCATGATTCTTTGGGGGCCGCCCGGTGTCGGTAAAACAACTTTGGCTCGTCTGATGGCGGATGCTTTCGGCCTTCCTTTTGTTGCTATTTCGGCTGTCTTAAGCGGGGTTAAAGAGATCCGTGAGGCTGTTGAATTGGCACGTTTGCACATGGCCAACACCGGCAAGCCGACTCTTGTCTTTGTCGATGAGGTTCATCGTTTCAATAAAAGTCAGCAGGATGCTTTTTTGCCGCATGTCGAAAGCGGACTTTTTATTTTTGTTGGGGCTACCACAGAAAACCCCTCGTTTGAAGTGAATTCCGCTCTTTTGAGCCGATCGGCCGTTTATGTCCTTGAAAGTCTGACCCGAGAGGATTTGGCCGAATTGCTGGATCGAGCGCTTAAGACGGAGGTTTCTTTTGTCACCGTTGAGGATAAGGCACGCGACATACTCATTGATCTTGCAGACGGGGATGCCAGACGCCTTCTGAATGCTCTAGATGTCTCGAGCGGAATGGCAAGAGATCGTTCGATCAAAGTGTTGACGGTGGATTTCTTGCGCAAAACGCTGCCTGCAACTCTGCGTCGCTTTGATAAGGGCGGAGAGAATTTTTACGATCAAATCAGCGCGCTGCACAAAAGCGTTCGCGGCTCTAATCCCGATGCTGCACTTTACTGGCTTGTTCGCATGCTCGACGGAGGGTGTGATCCTCGCTATGTTGCCCGACGAATTATCCGCATGGCGATTGAGGATATCTCCTTGGCAGATCCGAGAGCGACGCAATTGGCATTAAACGCAGCGGATGTGTATGAGCGGCTCGGCAGTCCCGAAGGAGAACTTGCTTTGGCTCAGGCGGTTGTTTATTTAGCCGTTGCGGCGAAAAGCAATGCCGTGTATTCGGCTTTCAACGCGGTTCGCTCTTTTGTCAAAGAAGACGGTACGCGTCCGGTACCGATGCATTTGAGAAATGCGCCGACAAAGTTAATGAAGGATTTGGGCTACAGCGATGGTTATCGGTATGCCCATGATGAGCAGGGAGCTTATGCGGCCGGAGAAACATACCTTCCTCAAGGGATAGAATCCAAACGGTGGTATCAGCCGACAGACCGCGGTTTGGAAATTAAAATCCAAGAAAAATTGGAAAAACTTCGTTCTTTGGATGAAGCGGCACGCTCTCAGAGAAGGGAGCGCCGTTAAGAGTGCTCTCTAGATTTGCAGTTGCTCGTCAAAGAGACGAAAATAACGAAACTTTATTTCATTGACAGGCTTTTTTCTGGAAAAAGAAAAAAGCCGTTGCCGTATTTTGGAGAAAAACGAATGCTTGATATCAATCTCCTTCGCAAGAACCTTCCAGAGGTCATTGCCAGACTTGCGACGCGTTCCTTCGCTTTCCCGGAAAAGGAGTTCAGCGCACTTGAAGAGGAACGCAAGGCTGTCCAGACAAAGACGGAAGTTTTGCAGGCAGAGAGAAATGCCTTGTCTAAGAAAATCGGTCAGGCGAAGAAGGCAGGGGAAGATGCTTCTGAATTCATGAAGAAAGCAGCTGAAATTCCCGTCGAATTGGCCAAACTCGAGACGCAGCTTGCCGATGTTCGTTCTCGTCTGACGGAACTTTTGATGCGCATTCCGAATCTGCCGCATCCGTCGGTTCCGGTCGGTCGCGATGACAGCGAAAACGTCGAGCAGCGGCGTTGGGGAGAGCCGAGGAAATTTGATTTTCCGGTCAAGGATCATGTCGATGTCGGAGCACCTCTCGGAATGGATTTTGATACGGCCGCGAAACTGTCCGGTGCGCGATTCTGCTTCATGAAAGGTCAGGTTGCACATTTGCACCGTGCGATTGCTCAGTTCATGTTGGATACGCACACGACCGAACACGGCTATACGGAATGCTATACACCGTATGTCGTGACGGCAGACACAATGCGCGGAACGGGACAGTTGCCGAAGTTTGAAGAAGATCTTTTTGCCGCCAAGAAAGGCGGACAGGAAGGAAAGGGCGATCCCTTGTATCTGATTCCGACGGCGGAAGTGACGCTGACGAATCAGGTTTCCGGTCTGATGATGAAGGCCTCGGATTTACCCTTGAAGGTGACGGCGCATACGCCGTGCTTCCGCTCGGAGGCCGGTGCCTACGGCCGCGATACGCGCGGCATGATCCGTCAGCATCAGTTTGACAAGGTCGAAATGGTTCGTATCACGCGCGAAGACGACAGTTACGAGCATCTGGAAGAACTGACGCATAACGCAGAAATGATTTTGCAAAAGCTCGGTCTTCCGTATCGCGTTGTGTTGCTCTGCACGGGAGATATGGGCTTTAGTTCTGCAAAGACCTATGACTTGGAAGTTTGGCTGCCTGCGCAGAATACGTATCGCGAGATCAGTTCGTGCTCGAATTGCGAGGCATTCCAGGCTCGCCGGATGGGAACGCGTTACAAGGGAGCAGACGGAAAGCCTCACTATGTGCACACGCTCAATGGATCCGGACTTGCCGTCGGCCGCACGTTGGTCGCGGTTTTGGAAAACTATCAGAATGCGGACGGCTCTGTGACGGTGCCGGAAGCTTTGCGTCCCTACATGGGAGGACTGGAGAAACTCGCCCCTGAAAAGTCTTCCAATTAGAACATTTTTGCATAGCGTCCCAACACGAAATTTGTTAAAATTCAAGCAACATTTCGAGTTGGGGCAACCCAAGCCAACCTACCCTCCCCGGGCAAGGTGGATAAGTTCTCTGTGAACGGATGGGATTTTCCGAAAGGAAAATAAATCGTAAAAAAGGGGATAAGAGAAGCCTGATCGAAATGTGATCGGGCTTTTTTTTCGGCGGAATTTCCGCCGATGGTGGATTTAACCCAATTGCCGACCATTCTGCTTGGCGCAGATGAATCCGGCTAAAGAGGAGAAGTTGCAATGAGCAACCAGTTAACGATAAAGGGACAAGTGACGATCCCGAAGCAAATCCGTGATTTTCTCGGATTAACAGCAGGTCGCAGTGCCGTGCAGTTTGTGATCGGCAGCGACGGCGTTGTGCGCGTTATCAAGGCGCAGGACAAAATGCGCAATCAAAACGATCCGCAAGCGCAACGTTTTTGCAATCACGTTTTAGGGCTTTTACGCGGAAATGTCGTTTAAATCGACGCTCTACTGAACGTGGGTTCCGAGAAAGAGTAAAAGAGTCTTTGCCAAAGTAAAGAGGCGATCGTTGTCTTCTTCGGGAGATTTTCCGGTACAGGAAAGGACGGCGGTCGGAACGCGCTGGGCGCTTTCTGAGGCAATTTCGGATTCGATGAAGCGACTGCTGATGAAAACGTCTTTCGGAGGCGTCGTTCCGAGTGCCGTGCGCCATGCACGCAGTACGGGGAGCTCTTGCGGATTCCCGGCAATCGGTTTTCTGGATCGATTTTTGGGGAGAAAAAGCGTGACGGCCGGCTTGTTCTTGGGCGAGCCGAGATTTTTGTTGACTTGTCGTGTCTCTTTGACGGCGCAACTCACGATGGATTCGGTTTTTTCAGAAAGAGCAACCTGGCTTCTCGAAATCACAGCGACGTCAAATCGACAGCTGTTTCGGATCGAGGAAATGTAAGATTTTTCACAGCGGATCGGGCTGATTACCGTGTTCGACCAAGGGGTTTTCTTATCGATTTCCCAACTGCTGCGAAGAAGGCGAATGCTTTTTTCGATCGCCTGACTGGTTTCAAGGGCCGTATTTTCTTTGTGTTTTAACCAACTCCAAGCTTTTTCTTTTAAAACAAGTTGTGTTGTTTCGCGGCCGAGCAGATTGATGTACGCTTTCCCGTCGGTTTTCGAAAGAACGACAGTTGTCGAAAAAGACGGGGATTGTTTTTTTTCAAACAGTTCCTTGGCAGCAGAGGCACTGTTGGGCGATTGGGCGCATACCCAGAGCGGCGAAGAGGTTTCGAGTTTAAACGCCTGCATCAGTTTGGCCAGGCCGAACGCAGAGGCCGTTGTGTTGGCATCAGACAGCGGAAAACTTAAGAGGACAGCTTTTCCCGACGCTTTCCTTTTGGATTGTAGAGCAACGCATACGGAGTGCTTCAGGCGAAGGGAAAAACGCGGTGTGGGCTGATCGGAGATAATGTCGAATGCGTCAAACCCCTCGGTGATAAGCATGTGCCGAAAATCTTGAAGAGGGGAGTCTTTCTGAGACAAGGACAAAATGGCTTTTTCTCTTTGCGCTTTTTCTTCTTGAAAACTCTCGCTTCTGAGTCGTTGCAAAAGAGTGGACCCAATGGTCGAAGCCTCAATTCCGGCAAGCGTTTTAACTTCTTCGTCATCCAAGGGCGGCAAGAAGGCCGCATGGGTAAGCTGACTCTCAAGCGCAAAAGAGGATTTAATCAGCAACGCCGATAAAAGCAGCGGAATCAGCAGACGACCTTTTCGCATCAATTGAATGTCACCTTTTTTGCATTCTCAGAGGAGAGGATACAAACAGAGAGTTCGAAAACGGCGTCGATTCGGTCTCCCGGTTTGGGAATTTTTCCGTTTAACCGAGCCTTCGGTATGTATAAAACGAAATTTCCCGGTCCGTAGTCCTTCGGCAAGAAGGAATCGACTTCAATTTTTACGAAAGGCACAGAAAAGACAACCGTATAGTCTTCGTCAACGGAGCGAATCGTTGAGTTGATCTGATAAAGCGCATTCGAGACGTCAACGGCTGTGATTCCCACGATGTTTTGCACGGTTCCGGTCGGCGAGCGCAACCGGTTTATCTCTTCGAGAACGTCTGCGGGCAGTTCGTCGCAGGGGTTAATGCCTGTGCGCAAAGCGCTCGTTGTCCCGTAGAGAATAGCTCTGTAGCGCTCGTTGGTTCGATAACGCTGATGCAAGGAAGGCCAAAGCGGATCGAAGGCAGGAAATGTCTGGGTTGGTCCTTTCGTATCGGAAAACGGCGTCACATCGATCAGTCCGCAGGCATGACCGGTATTGGCGCAAGAGCCGTGCAGATAAGCAGAGATGGGCGTTCCGTCCTCGAAGATCGGATAGACGGAGGAAACATCCCAAGGGTCGCCGGCCTGCATTTTTGTCGCTGCAACAAGCAACATGGATCGATGAATCGAGCAAATGCCGCCGGGTTCGCCGTATCCGCTGATTCGCAGTTTCTCATCGGGCTCGTAATCGTCTTCAACGGCAAGCCCGATTCGGACGGGACGGGAATTTTCCGCAATGAAGGCGATTTGCTGCATCAGTTTAGTGCTGGGTTTTTCCTGCACGGCGGGATCGAGTTCAAGAAGGAATGTCGGATGCATGATGACAGGCCCCGGCTCAAGAGATGTCGTGATCAGTTGCAGCGGAATGCTTCTGGGAGGTTCCTGCAACTGAAGTTCTTCCCAAAGATTGAAAAAGGGAAGTTGTTTCTTTTGCTCCGGAGTGAGTTGTGCTTCGACTCTCTCTCTTAAGTGTTTGGCATCATCGTCGTGCAGTGTTGTTTCAACCCAGGAGTACAGGGCATGCGCCAAAAGCATTGCCTTTGGGTTGGAGCTGTTCCCGTATTGATAAAAAAGGCCTAGCAGAATTTGAACGGCCGGAAGACCGGCATCGGCAAATTGCTGAAATTCTTTTTCCTTTTGCTTTTCGTCGAGGAGGAAAAAATTTTCCTGCAGCCGCTCAAAGCCGGCAAGCCAATAGCGAGCCGGTTCAAATCCTTTTCGGATTGCCGAGGCAAGAACAAAGCGCGCAAGTTCCGCATTTTTAACAGCGCCGATGCCGAGAGCATGTGCCTTGGCCAGTGTGTAGGCCGCTTCGGTATTTCCATTGGCAACGCTGTGAACGAGCCAAGAAATGCTGGTGAGGTTTTTAAGTACAGACGTCGATTGTGTCGGTTTGTTTTGCAGACTCTGATAAAGCGAGAATTGTGCATCGCCGTCGTTGTATTCCGAGGCAAGAAGGAGCGTGAAATCCGACCGAATGTCAGCCGGCACGTTTTTCAGGGCAAAAGATGTTTGTGACAAGAATCGGAAACTTCGCAAAAGACCTCGGCTCGCAGCCATACCAAGCAGGTGGAAACCTTTTAAGCGTGAAAAGGACAAACCTTTCATATTTCGGGTTAATGCTCTTCCGATCAACATCATGGCTGGGGCAAATTTCATCTGAGCCGCTTGACGCATTAGTCGTAGCCGTTTTTCTCTGAAATAAGGAGAACGCGGACGCATCGTAATGGCATAAAAGAACTGCGAGGTGCCTGCGTAGTGAAACGGATGAAGGAAAGCAAAGCGTTTTGCCAAAAGTCGATTCCATCGGTTTCGAAATTCTTTTAAATACAGAAAGTCAGAAGAGTCTTCCTCTAAATTGCCGAGGATGTAAAACCCGTGCAGTTGAATCCGATCCCCCGGTTGGATGTCCGCTTGGCAGAAAGATTTTTCGGGGACAACGGCACTCATCAACCCATCGACTGTCCTGCATTGAAAAACGACGAAGTTTTTGTTGACAATCGTCTGAGCGATGTCGCGAGAAAGAAAACGGGCATTGATTGATCGGGTTGGGAAAGCATCGTCGGAGGGTTGCGACGTTTTTTTCGGTGCATCGGCAACCTTGCAGACAGAATCTGCCCAAAAGAATAACGAAGCATCGTAGTCTGTATGGGTTTTTATTCGGCTTGCTGTCATGGCCCAAATGGCACTCAAAGCTCGAATCTTTTTCGCAGAATCTTGAGACTGGAGCGTCAGAACAGCCCAATTCAGATCCGCAGAAACGTCCGCCTGCGTAATGCGCAGCTTGCGGTTGATTCCGGTGTTAATGTAGGGAATCAGACAGCCGACGTTGGCTTCTTCAAAGACGATATCGGCAGGGTAATTGCGAACAATGTTGAGTTGGCCTTCTCTGTCAGACATCCAAAGTCGAGCATGCAGACGAGCAAGGGGGCGAAGAGAAAGATCCGGCATCGGGCGGAATTTCCCGGGGGCATTGATTGGCATAAAATCGTCTGGCGTTGCCGCCCAAATTGGCTCCAGACCAATGCTGCTCGGAAAAATCTGTCGTTTAAAGCCGTGTTCAAATGGTTTTGAAAAGGCTTTTCTGGGGCGAAATCCAAACAACTCTTCAGGGGTCGGCATCGCGTACGGAGCAATGCGCACGGCAGCAGAAAGACTGCAGGGAGTCGTTTCTTCAAAGGTCTCGGCAACAGGCAAAGAGGAACGTTTCTTTTTGTGAGCCCAACTCCGAATGTTGTCAATCGCAAGGCGGATGAGTTTCTCAGAGGCGTCGTCCGAGTCTTTCGATCGCGTAAAAACCTTTTCGCCGCGTTCGATAAGAACCTGAATAAATGCGTAATACCTTAGGTCGTATCCTTTGCAAAGAAGGTCGCTTGAATCGATTCCATATCGAAGGAATGCCTGCTGCAAAAGAGGCTTCTTCAGAACGTTTCTAATGCAACTTTTGTCGAAATTTTCAACGGCTTTCACCGTTTTTTTTGTATTCAGGAAAGGAACAATTCCGGCTTCGGCGATGAATTGCGCCAGAAATCTGGGATGACGAACGCCGTTGACGGCAATGCACAAAATTTCCTCAACGGGATCAAAAACACAGTAAACAGGCAACAATGTGGCGTAGCTTGTAATCCGGGCTTGTTGCGGAAAGGCTTCTCGCGTTCCATAAAGTTTTACCTGCGGATTCGCTAAAAAAAGCCGTGCATCGTCTTCGCCTAAAAGACGACGCAGTATTTCAATGAACTTGTCTTGGTTTTCAATCAGCAGTTCTTCGGAGTGTGCCAATTCAAAACCGGGAATATTCGCCAAGGTGCAAGCCATAACTTCCGTTCGATCCGTGCAAGAAGGGTGCAATTGTCTCTTAAAATGATTAAAGTAAGAGACATGCAGAATTATGGAGAAAATCAATGAGGATTGTGCGGGTTGGATTAGCCGGACTCGGAACTGTCGGATTCGGAACTTATGCGGTATTGACAGAAAACGCCCAGGAGATCACCGCACGCACCGGGACGAAAATCGAAGTTCGCTGTGCTGTGGTTCGGGATGCGGAAAAGGCTCGCCAAAAAACGGGCGGAAAATTGCCGATTGAAACAAGTTTTCTCGCATTGTTGGAGGATCCGTCAATTGATATCGTTGTGGAGGTCATGGGCGGAATCGAGCCGGCGAAGACGTTCGTTTTGGAGGCGATTAAGCGCGGCAAGCATGTGGTCACCGCCAATAAACATTTGATTGCCGTGCACGGCGAGGAGATTTTCCGTGCGGCGCGTCAGCAGGGGGTGACGGTAGCCTACGAGGCGGCTGTTGCCGGGGGAATTCCGATCATCAAGGCTTTGCGGGAATCTCTTGCCGGAAACCGAATAGAGTCCGTTTCCGGCATTGTGAACGGGACAAGCAATTACATCCTTTCGATGATGCGTGAAAAGGGTTCGAGTTTTTCTGAGGCTCTTTGTGAGGCTCAGAAACTGGGATATGCCGAAGCCGATCCGACGTTTGACGTTGAAGGGATTGATGCAGCGCATAAAACAACGATTCTGGCGTCGCTTGCCTTTGGGACTCCTTTCAATTTCAATGCCGCCTCCATCGAAGGAATCACTTCAATTGATGCCCAGGATATCGCTTTTGCTGAAAAACTCGGTTATTGCATCAAGTTAATCGGACAGGCCAAGCGAACGCAGGCGGGAATCGAACTCGGAGTTCATCCAAGACTTGTCAGTCAGAAGAGTCTATTTTCACGCATCGACGGCGTCATGAATGCGGTGGAAGTCGTTGCCGATGGTCTGGGGCCGACTTTTTATGCAGGACGAGGCGCCGGTGAGCGACCGACGGCCTCAGCGGTTGTCGCCGATATCATGGATGTCGCTCGGACGATGAATGCAGAACCGAGTGCGCGCGTTGCCGTGGCCGGTTTTCAATTGGAAAGTCGCCAGGCCATCCCTTATGTCGCAGCGTCGAAAATACAGAGCCGCTTTTATGTTCGATTCTCGAAGGACGATGAGCCGATTGTAAGAGAGGCTTTCGACGATTCTTCGATTGTTGTCGAGCAGAGCCGACAGTTTGGGGATCAGACGATTGCTTTTGTTAAAAAGGTCGAAATCGGAATATTGGACGCTGCATTGCAGATCGTTTCTAAAAATTCCTCAATACACGGCAGTCCGATCCGACTCCATGTATTTGACTCGTAAGAAGGAGGGCATATGTTGTACGTCTCAACTCGCGGGAAAAGTGCACCAGCGCATTTTTCAGACATTGTTCTTGAAGGATTAGCGAATGACGGCGGGCTTTATATTCCCCAAAGCTATCCGAAATTCTCTCGCAAAGAACTTCAGGCGATGCGCAATCTTCCCTATGCGGAACTTGCCTTTGAGGTTTTGAAGCGTTTCGCAGACGACATTCCGCAGGAAGACCTTCGCGAATTGCTTCGCGCGACATACACGCCGGAGGTTTACTGCAATGTTCGAAGCGGCTCTTCGGCGGCGGCAATCGTTCCGATTCGAAAATTGAAAAACAACGTGTTTCTTGCCGAGCTTTCCGGAGGGCCGACGTTGGCCTTTAAGGACATGGCAATGCAGTTTTTGGGAGCCTTGTTTGAATATCTTCTCAAGCGAAACGGCAAGAAACTCAATATTCTCGGCGCCACGTCCGGTGATACGGGGTCTGCTGCTGAGTATGCGATGCGTTCGAGAAAGGGAATCCGGGTTTTCATGCTCAGCCCGAACGGCCGCATGAGTGCCTTTCAGCGCGCTCAGATGTACTCGCTGACGGACGAAAATATCTTTAACTTGGCCGTTCAGGGTGTTTTTGATGACTGTCAGGATATCGTAAAAGAAATTGGTCAGGATCAGGATTTCAAAGAAAAATATTCGATCGGAACGGTAAATTCCATCAACTGGGCGCGTGTGGCGGCGCAGGTCGTTTATTACGTTCACAGCTGGCTTGCTGTTTCTGAGTCTGAGGATGAGGAAGTTGACGTGACGGTTCCGACCGGCAATTTCGGCAATGTTCTTGCCGCTTGGATTGCCAAACAAATGGGGGTGCCGTTTGCGCGTCTTGTGGTTGCTACCAATGAAAACGATGTGCTGGATGAGTTTTTCAAGACAGGGGTTTACCGCATCCGAGATGGTGCTCACACATACCTGACGAGCTCGCCGTCAATGGACATTTCTAAGGCGAGCAATTTTGAACGGTTTGTCTACGATGTCCTCGGTCAAAATTCACTGCGGTTGTGTGCGCTTTGGGAAGAACTCTCAAGGACGGGACGTTTCTCGCTGACAGGGTCGGATTTTGAAGCCGTTTGCGCTTCCGGTTTTGTTTCCGGAAGGAGTTCTCACGCCGATCGTCTCGCTACGATTCGAGCTGTTTTCGAAAATGAAGGATTCTTAATTGACCCGCATACGGCCGATGCGATGAAAGTCGCCTTCGCTCACCGTCGCAGCGACATTAAGATGCTCGTGATGGAAACGGCTCAGCCTGCGAAGTTTGCCTCGACCATTTTTGAGGCTGTCGGCAGAGAGCCGGAAAGACCGGCAAGCTATGTTGACATTGAAAAACGTCCACAGCGGGTGACTGTTGTCCCGGCAAAGACCGAAGCTGTTCGGGATTTCTTAGTGTCAAAGTTGGCGGGAAACTAACGGTAGCACCTGTCGAAACTGTTTTGCCCAAAGCCGAATTGTGAAAAATTCGGCTTTGCTGGTTTTTTCTTTAAGAAGACGGCAGGCAAGCGAACTGTCGAGAGAAAGGGGATTGATTCACGGCGTTAAACAGATGCGAGCACAAAGGGCATCTTTTTTGTTTTAACAAAGGCTCGGGTGCGGTATTTTCCTTACGGCGAAAAAGGGGGATGTCCTTAAAATGGCGCCCTCGCGAGGAACGCTTGGGTTGTGCTCGCGCATTGTTTCATAAACGAAATGGAATCAAATTCTTCTCAAAACGAAGTCACTTCCTGGCTTCCGATTATCGGCTTGGCCTTTGCGGCTTTTGTCTTTAATACGTCGGAATTTCTTCCCGTCGGTCTTTTGCCGGACATTGCCGAAAGTCTCAATGAAACGGTTTCCTTTACCGGACTCATGATCACAGGTTACGCATGGGTTGTCGCTGCGATGTCGTTGCCGCTCACAATTGCGACGGCGACTTTTGAACGTCGAAAACTGCTTCTTTTCCTGATTTTCTTCTTCGCACTGGCTCATCTCGTTGTGCTGTGGGTTAATAGTTTCGGAACTCTTTTAGCTTCCCGCATCGTCGTCGCTCTGACGCATTCTGTTTTTTGGTCCATCATGACGCCGCTGGCCGCTCGGATGGCGCCGAAAGGGAAATACACCATCGGTTTGGCAGCTGTCATGGGCGGATCGGTCGTGGCAACTGTGATGGGAATCCCGATCGGCACAAAACTCGGGCATTTGTTGGGATGGCAGGAGGCCTTTTTTGTGATCGGCATGGCCGCATTGGTTTTAATGGGCTACATCAGCTATTTCCTGCCGCCGTGTCCGGCGAGATCGGCCGGATCACTCAAGAGCCTTCCCATTATTCTGAAACGTCCGGCGCTTCGGCAATTGTATTTTTTAACGGTCGTGACGGTGTTGGGACACTTCACGGTCTACAGTTTTGTTGTGCCGATTCTTCAGACCGAGGCAGGCTACAGTCCGTCGTCTGTCGTGCTGTTTCTGTTTATCTTCGGCGTCTCAGGCATGATCGGAACGGTCGTGGCAACGAGAGTCGTGGATCATCATGTCTCAGCCGCTCTCACTGTCCCTCTGTGCATCATCGCTTCCAGTTTGTTTCTTCTATATCCGGCTTGTGCAACGTTGGTTTCGACCATTGCGCTTTTGATTGTTTGGGGAGCGGCAATGACGGCCGTGATGCTGGCTTTTCAGACTGTCCTGCTTCGGCTAGCTCCTGATGCGGCGGATATTGCAACATCCATTTATTCCGGAATTTTCAATGTCGGAATCGGAGGCGGCGCTTTTGTCGGAAGTCTCCTTTCCGAGTCTTTCGGGTTTCGGTCGCTGCCGGTTGCCGGAGGGGTCTTAGCGGCAGTTTCTGCGGGTCTTTGTCTTGTTTTGTGGCTAAAAACAGGCTGTGCCATTTTGCCTTTCCAAAAAAATAAGACGTAAGCCCGGTTTTTCTGAAGACCAGGGCTGACGCACGGCGAAGATAACAAGTAGGAAAGAAGAATCGCAAAAAAAC
>CAZDVW010000034.1:0-10189 GCA_964509205.1 uncultured Sutterella sp.
CCACCGGCGCGGTGCAGGTGTCCAGCGTTTCCATCACGGCCAAGAATGGTTGGACGCTGGTGCCGTATGATTCGGATATGTCTCACGCCAAGGTAGACAGCAAGCAGCTTGGCTTCCGTATTCTGAACCATGAAACCGACAAAACCGGCAGCAGCGCAACGTTCGTTCCCGCTGCGCCATGGATAATTTCCGAAAAAGGAAGCCTGACGCTTGACTATGATGCCGTGGTCAGCGCACTGTCTCAGCCGGTCACAAACGCCAATATTCTCTCCGTCCTGTTCGTAATTGAATGGGCATGATACAAAGAAAGAAGGACTTACTATGCTTAAAATGATTGCCATCGGCAACCTGACGGGAGATCCCGTCCTCAAAACCAACGAAGAAACCGGCAAGCCGTATACCATCATGCGGATTGCCTCAGATCGCCGCTACAAATCTCCCGTGGGAGAAAAGCTGACCGACTTTATCTCCATCAAGGTGCGCGGCCAGCTTGTGGAACGCTGTGTGGAGTTTGCGAGAAAGGGCTGCAAGATCGCAGCCAGCGGCGATTTTGAAACGATCACCTTTGCGGAAGAACCGGAGCGGCAGCCCAGCTTTCTGCTCAAGGCAACCGAGGTGGAGTTTCTGTCTGCCCGCAAAGAGCTGGATGATGCCGCGGTGCTTTCCGCAGCGGCGTAATACACGGAGCGGCCATCCCATGGCGGGATGGCCGTTTATGGCAGGAAAGGAGTGCTTTGCATGACGGCATATCTGGACAGGGATTGCGGCTACTCCGGCGTACCGGAAGATGCCGCCGCGGAAATTTTGGAAATTTTAATGACGCAGCAGCAGATTTCCTCAGATGAGGTTGCACGGATTTTGAAGCGCTACGGTGTGCGTGGCGAACCGGAAGCGCTCCAGAGCGCGTACCGCAAAAAGGTCGGACAGCGCCTGATCGCCAGCCTCCGCGATCCATACGGCAGGCGCGAGGTGTTCTCCACGGGCAGTACCTATGTTCTGGTGGACGGCTGTAACGATCAGAAAGCGCTGGAGCATATTCACAGGAAGTTGGATAAGGACATGGAAGCGGTAGATCAGGCGTCCAGCAAGATTGATAACCGCCTGCAGGTCTTGCAGCGCTTCTCACGCTATCGGAGAAATCCTGACAGCAAAGATCCGTCAAGCAGAAAGGAGAAGTAAAATGACACAGGCCATTACCATTGGCGTAGATCATGGCTATGCAGCTATGAAAACCGCGCATTTTTCGTTTCCGTCCGGGTTAGCAGAATATGCGCATGAGCCATATACCAAGAAAAACGTCCTCCGCTGCGGCGGGCGTTACTATGTGATCGGCAGCGGACGTCAGCCGCTTCAAAAGGACAAGACAGTGGATGATAATTACTATCTTCTGACGCTTGCCGCCATCGCCAGAGAAATTGCGTACCGGGACGCGTCTGCCAAAGCGTCCGTGATCCTTGCGGCAGGTTTGCCGCTGACGAGCTTCGGGCGGGAGAAAAACGCATTCCGAACCTATCTGCTGCGAGATGGCAAACCGGTCTGTTTTTCCTACGAAGGGATTTCGTATGAGATCTGTGTGCAGGACGTGAAGCTGTTCCCACAGGGATATGCCGCTATTTTGCAGCACAGCGATCTTCTGAACGAACCGTCCGTCATTCTCGCAGACATTGGCGGGTGGACGGTGGACGTCATGCGGCTGGATAACCGCATTCCGAACGCGGCATCCTGCCGCAGTCTGGAGCTTGGTATGATCCGCTGTCTGGATGAGATCGCAGAGCAGGTGCGCCGGAATCTGAGCTTGTCTCTGACCAGCGTGCAGATCGAAGCGGCCCTGCGCGGAACGCCGGACAGCATGGACGAGCGTGTCAAGGCCATCGTCCAGCGGGAAGCAGGACTTTATGCGAGGAAAATTCTCTCGGCCATTGCCGAAACAGGACTGGACTGCCGCGCCATGCCGGTTGTATTTCTTGGCGGCGGTGCGGGGCTTATGAAACGGTATCTGCCAACGAACAGCGTTTTGCGGCCCATCATTCTGGATGATGACAAATTAAACGCGCAGGCATACGAACGGCTGGCCGGGCAGATGGAAGGCCGCACAGAATCATAAACCGAAGGAGAAAGAAGAATGTTTCCAAACGAGCAGTACGTTAAACGTATCAAAAAAAGGTATCCGGTTGGGGCAAGAATCGTACTGGAATCCATGGATGATCCGCAGGCTGTTCCGCCCGGGACGAACGGAATTGTTCAGTTTGTAGATGACATTGGTAGTCTCCACTGTCACTGGGATAATGGCAGATCATTAGCAGTCATCCCCAGTAAGGATTCCTTCCGCATCATTGTCGGCCATAACCGCGATGATGCTGTGAGATGAATCATCCCGCACGGCGCTTTGGTGCAACGCTGTATCTTAACAATCCGCTGCACCGGCAGGCATGGGAAATCCTGTCCGCAGTTCCGGCCGGACAGAGGACAAACTGGCTGTGTCTTGCCCTCTGCCAGCAGGCGCAGCGAGAACAGTTCCTGCGGGATATGGAAGCTGGCATCCGCAAGGCGCTGGGAAGCAGTTCTTATTCCATAAATACATCGCAGCCGCAGAAAACCGAGCGCGTAAACGATGACGTTCTCGGTTTTTTGCGCGCTTTGCAGGAAGAAGGTGAAGAAAGAGAAACGAATGATCCGATATTTTGATATGTTCGCGGGCGTTGGCGGCTTTCGGGCAGGCTTAGATCGGGCAGGCGGATTTCAGTGTGTCGGTCACTGCGAGATCGACAAATATGCGGACGCCAGTTACCGGGCGATCCACAACATCCGAAAGGAGGAAGTCTATCATGCAGACGCCAGAAGCATCCCCCCAGAGCAGCTCCCCGACTTTGATCTCCTGTGCGGCGGATTCCCCTGTCAGGCATTTTCTACGGCTGGCAGGCGAAAAGGATTTGAAGATGCAAGAGGTACTCTCTTCTTTGAGCTGGCCCGCGTGGCTGAAGCCAAGCGACCGGCGTATCTTTTCCTTGAAAACGTCCCAGGGCTGCTGTCGCATGACGGCGGCCGGACATTTGCTGCCATCCTCTCCACGCTTTATGACATGGGGTATCATGTCGAATGGACTGTGCTTAACAGCAAACATTTCCGAGTGCCGCAGTCAAGAAAGCGGCTGTTCCTTATCGGATATCTTGATCCCCGATGCGCCGGAAAAATACTTCCTGTCTTCGGAGCAGGTGCAGAAGCTCGTGTACAAGCCACCGGAGAATTGCAAAGCTCCTGTGTCTGCGACGCGAAAGGCGTAGCTTGTATGCAGACCTCAAGTGCAGGCGGGACTGGCAGCAAGACCGGTCTTTATTTTATCGATCTGACAAAGGGCGATCCGAAAATCACAACAACTGCCCGCTGCCTGAACACCCGGCAGGACGGTTCGCTTACCAATTTCAAAGGTCAGAACTCCGGTGTGCTTTATATCAAAGAAGCCACAAAGAAGGGTTTCAAGGAAGCACATGAAGGCGATTCCGTTGACCTTGGGTTTGCAGGCAGTAATACGCGCAGGGGGCGTGTGTTTGAAAATGTCGCGCATACTGTGGATACCGCCAATACACACGGCATTGTCATGGGCGGCGGAAGAATCCGCAGGCTGATGCCGCGGGAGTGTTTCCGACTGCAAGGATTCAGCGAAGAACAGATCGACAAAATCCTCGCTATCAACTCCGATGCGCAGGCGTATAAGCAGGCAGGCAATGGCGTGACCGTGACGGTCATAGAAGCCATTGGCCGACGCATCCGCGCTGCGGATGCTATGCTGCACAGAAGCGGGAGCGATGCCGAATGATCGGAATCAAAGATCAGTGCTTTGGTGTAGAGATCGAATTGACCGGCATCACACGGGAAGAAGCGGCAAAGGCACTTGCGGCGTATTTTGAAACAACGCCGCAGCATTCCGGCGATCGCTATGACAGTTGGTTTGTAACGGATCGTGAAGGCAAGCAGTGGCGCATCATGAGTGACGGCAGCATCCAGACTGAACAGAAAGATGGTGCGCGGTATCGCAGAACCACTGATCCACGATACTGTGTGGAAATGGTGACGCCAAAGCTCACGTATGATGAAATGGAGAAGTTTCAGGAGTGTGTGCGCCGCATCCGCTTGGCAGGTGGGAAGGTCAACAATTCCTGCGGTCTGCACGTCCATGTGGATGCAGCCAACCACAACCGCCAGAGTCTCAAAAATCTGCTCAGTATCATGTACTCCAAAGAAGATATGCTGTTCAAGGCGCTCCAGACAGATCCAGCGCGCATCAGCCGATGGTGTCAGCGAGTGCGCGAACCCATGCTGCAGCGGGCAAGGCGGCTGTCCAATGAACCGACCAGAGATCTGACACAGTTGGAACAAATCTGGTATGACGGTTCGGTCTCCTCGCATGAGCATTACAACTGGACGCGCTATTATGCGCTGAATCTGCACTCTGTTTTTTATCGCGGCACGATTGAATGGCGGTGTTTCAACTCTACACTCCACGCGGGGCGGGCAAAAGCGTATGTCAACCTGTGCCTTGCCATGTCTGCGCAGGCAATTTCGCAGCGCAGCACCGTCATGCGCAAGACGGTCAGCGACAACGAGCTGTTTACGTTCCGTGTCTGGCTGGTACGAATGGGCCTCAACGGCGATAAATTTAAGAATACGCGCGATCACCTGCTTGCCAATCTGGAGGGCGACCGCGCTTGGCGATATGACAAGGACTGCTATGCAAGCAGCCACAAAAACCGAACATCTCAGCAGGAACATGAGAGGTGACAGAATGAGAATTTATATTGAAGAATCTACATACGAAGGTGCGCCCATTGAAATTTTAACCCAGCTCCGCGCCATGCATTTTGATGCGGACACATTCGACGGAACAGAAGGCTACATCCGCTATATGCAGAACACGATCCGCCGCATGACGGAGCAGCCCTGCGAGCTGCCGGAGGGCAGTACGGAAGAACGTGCAGCCGCACTCATTCGTGTGCTGGGTGAGATCGGCGCGTTGGAACTGCTGGAGGAATGACAATGGAAAGACCACTGTATTTTGCCTATGGCAGCAACATCAACCTTGACCAGATGCGCTATCGCTGTCCGGATGCCTCTGTACGTGGGCAGGCTGTGTTGGATGGCTACGAACTGCGCTTTCGCGGAAGCGGTGTGGCAACGGTAGAACCCAGGAAAGGTGCCTGCGTCTACGGCCTTTTGTGGGAACTGACTGAAAAATGTGAAGCATCTCTCGACCGTTATGAAGGTTACCCCCACCTGTATATCAAGCAGACACTGGACGTCCGGACATTTGACGGACGGCAGATTCCGGTCATGGCATACGTCATGAACCCGGAGCTGCACCTGAAGCCCTCGCTTCCGCCAAGAGAATATTATCTCGGCATTAAGAATGGGTATGAGCAGAACGGATTGCCGGTTGGATGCCTGAAATACGCATTCAAGAACTGCCTCAAAGAGTGCGGCGTAGAACCATATTCCAAGAAACCGCAGACCAAACAGCCACAGAAAAAGGAGAAAAGTTATGAGCGATAATCCGGAGAAGCCGTCCTGTCCGCTGATCGGGCAGGACGGCAATATTTTTAACCTTGTCGGCATTGCAGCCAGCACGTTGCGGGAGGCCGGACTGCGGGATCAGGCAAAGGAACTCACACAGCGTATCCTCGGCGGCGAGTGCCGCAGCTACGGCGAAGCGCTGTGCCTGATTGGAGAGTATGTAGAAATTACGGATGTTCACGATCATTGCAGAAACAGGCCGGCGAAGGTGAAACACGACTATGAACGATAAATCCCTATGCGTTCATGTGGTAGACCGCACCAGAGAATCGTATGTCAGGAAGCTGCTTGTCATGCAGCATGGCAAGGTGATGAATTGTCCGAAGAAAGGAGCGCAAGCACATGAGAGATAAGTACATTCTGACCGCAGAGTCCGTGACAGCCGGTCACCCGGACAAGCTCTGCGACACGATAGCAGACAGCATTCTCGATGCCTGCCTGAAAGAGGATCCAAATGCCCGCGTTGCCTGTGAAGTGCTGGCGACAGCGGGTAAAATTTTGGTTGCCGGAGAACTGCGCACAAGCGCTGCCCCAGAAGTAGAACCTATCGTGCGGCAAGTTGTCCGCGATGCGGGGTATGATTGTGATTACGATGTAGAGGTGCGGCTGCACACGCAAAGTCCCGATATTGCAGATGCAGTAAACGGCGAAACACTCGGCGCAGGCGATCAGGGAATTGTGTATGGCTACGCCTGCTGGGAAACGGTCGAACTGCTGCCCGTGCCGGTAGTGTTGGCAAACCGGATAACAAGCCTGCTCACCACCTGTCGGAAAGAAAACTTAATCTCTGGCATCGGGCCGGACGGAAAAGCACAGGTTTCCGTTCAATACGCGTTCGGGCTTCCGGAGCGCGTGGATGCCATCGTGATCTCCTGCCAGCATGATGAGAACAAAGATCCGGATGAACTGCGCGAGGAACTGCGCAGGCTGGTCATTGCCCGCGCCTGTCATGATGTCCACGTAGACGAACAGACAAAAATCCTCATCAATCCGTCTGGCAGATTTGTGCTGGGCGGTTTTGAAGCCGATACCGGCCTCACCGGGCGCAAGCTGATGGTGGATACCTACGGCGGGCTTGCTCCGCATGGCGGCGGCGCTCTCTCCGGAAAAGACGGTACGAAGGTCGACCGCAGCGGCGCATTCATGGCGCGCTACGTTGCAAAGAACATTGTGGCAGCCGGTCTTGCCGACAAGTGTACGGTCAGTCTTGCGTATGCCATTGGAAAGGCAGAACCGGTTGCCGTGGAAATTGACACGCAGGAGAGCGGATATATTGACACGCAGGGGAGCGGATATTATGACGATGACTTGCTCAGCAAAGCTGTTCAGCGTGTGTTTGATTTTACCCCGGCAAGTATGATCCGGACGCTGGATCTGGACAAACCATTCTTCGCGGAATGCTGTAACAATTGCCACTTCATGTACCCGCAGGCTGCGTGGGAGCAGACGGACAAAACCGAAAAACTGCGTATGGTGTGCGCAGAGCTGGAGGCCGAACACGCATGAGCCCAAAGCACATAGCATCCTGTTCCTTTGGAAAAGACAGCATTGCAACGATCCTTTTGGCGTTGGAGCATGGCGAACCTCTGGATGAAGTCATATACTGCGAAGTCATGTTCGATGATTATATTTCCGGTGAAGTGCCGGAGCATCGGGATTTTATTGTTCAAACGGCGATTCCAGCGTTTGAAAAGCTGGGTGTACCTGTTCGTGTAGTAAAGAGTGAGAAAACATATACCTCTGTGTTTATGGGCAGGATTACACGCGGCCCGAAAAAAGGGATGATCCGCTCCTTCCCCATGTGCGGCAAGTGCTATGTTCAGCGGGATTGCAAGATTTACCCAATCCGGCGGTATCAGAAAACGCTGCCGTCAGATACCGTGCAGTACATCGGCATTGCAAAGGATGAACCAAAGCGGCTAGCTCGACTGACTGCAAACCAGATCTCTCTGTTAGACAAATATGGATATACAGAAAACGATGCGAAGCAGCTCTGTCAAAAGGCAGGACTGCTTTCTCCTGTGTATGAGTTTACCGACCGCGGCGGCTGCTGGTTCTGCCCAAATGCCAAGCTGCCTGAATTGCGGCATTTGTATGACCATCATCCGGAGCTGTGGCAGAAAATGATGCGCCTGCAAGCTGTTCCCGAAAAGGTCACAGAGAAATTCAACCGCAGCCAGACGTTTGCGGACATTGATGCAATGTTCTGGAAGCAGGATTCGCAGGCGTCCTGATACATATAAATCTTGCAGATGGGAAAGAACAATAAATGCTGTCTGCGCTGTGGGCAAAAGGGACAATCAATATCCAAATCATAATTACAGGAGCGTCATAGAAATCTGGCGCTCCTGTTTCTTTTGCCGCCGCAAGGACAAAGCCAAGCCAGAAAACCACAGAACGCAGGAGGATTGAAAATGTTAGATGAAGCCTATCCCGAATTGAACAACAAACAGCTTGAGCGGCTTGATGAGATCGACAACGCTGTCTACCAGACAATTCTCGCTTTTCTTGATAAGACTGAAGATGAATTCCCCTGGGATATGCACTATATCGGAGAAGTTGCGGATTGCATTGAGGAAACGCTGTTAAGCATGGGACAGCGTGTGCATCGCCCCGCCATTCTAACGGAGAAAGACGGAACTTCTCATATCGAGGAATATCAGTACCCAGCCCTGCCGAAACCAAGGCAGTAGCCAAAACAAAAACAGAAAGGAGCAGATGCCCATGAGAGATAACCCCAAGTGGGAGATCATCCACGGTGACAGCCTGAAGGTGCTGGAGCAATTTCCGCCTGGCACGTTTGACGCGGTCATCACAGATCCGCCGTATGCGTCCGGTGGCCGCACACAGGCAGAAAAAACGCAGGCCACCGCAAAAAAGTATTCCAGCATGGGCGGCAGTGCGCCGCCAAACTTTGACGGAGACTCCAAAGATCAACGATCATGGACACGCTGGGCGGCAGAATGGCTCTACCTTGCCCGCCGCGCTGCAAAGTCCGGTGCGCCGCTGTGTATGTTCATTGACTGGCGGCAGCTCCCATGTGCCAGCGATGCCCTGCAATGGGCAGGCTGGATTTGGCGCGGGATTGCCGTGTGGGATAAGGGGAACTCCCGCCCGCAGAAGGGCCGCTTCCGGCAGCAGGCAGAATATATCGTGTGGGGCTCCAACGGAGATATGCCCCTCAGCCGCCCTGTGCCGTGCCTGCCCGGCGTATTCAAATACAGCAATCCGCAAAACCGCATCCACCTGACCGAGAAGCCTATACAGCTCATGCAAGAGCTTGTCCGGATTACCGAACCGGGCGGGCATATCCTTGACCCCTTTGCAGGCTCCGGCACAACGGTTTTGGCTGCCGTGAAGGAGGGCTACGCGGCAACCGGCATTGAAGTTACAGACGTGTACGCCGACCTTGCAAGAAAACGCTTGAAATCGGAACTGGCTGTGGCATAGCGACTTATGTAGCGACTATAGAATGCCAAAATCACCTGATTGAAATTCCATAGCGACTATTGTAGCAACTACGGTACGAAAGAATCAGATTGAACAGACAAAGCAGCGCGAAGGCTTCTATATGGAAAGAAACATCAAAATGATTTCTCCTCTTTTGCCCCGCCTCTGGCGGGGTATCTGGCTTTTGCCGCGCTGCGGCAAAAGCGCAAGCATAGCGTTTTGGTACCAAAACGCAGCTTGCAGGGCGAACCCTGACCCCAATATGCTGCCTGTGGGCGGAGAAAGGAGCGCCGTGCGGAAGAATCAATATAACCTGCACATCCGACTGAATGCGGACGAACGAGCAGCGCTGGACAAAGGCTTGCGCGCCAGCGGACTGCCGCTGTCAGTTTACCTGCGCAAGCTGATTCTAGGAGAAAGCATCCAAGCTGTACCTTCGGAAGAACTCCGCAGGCTGCGCACCGAAATTCATCAGATCGGCAACAATATCAACCAGCTTGCGCGGAAGGCAAACGCTGGATTTGCCAGCCGCGATGAGGTTACACGCGCGCTGCGGATGCTGGATCGGGTTTATGAACTCATGTATGAGCTGAGTCAACAGTCATGGCAATAACCAAAATCCTCGCGCGGCACGCGAGACTGGATCTGGCAATCAATTATGCGGTAAATCCGGATAAGACAGACGAGGAAATCCTGACGGCTTACCTGAATTGCGACAAAGGCCATGCCTGCCAACAGATGCTGGCGACCAAGGCTGCGAAGTGCAGCCGCGATGGTGTGCAGTATTACCACATCATTCAGTCCTTCAAACCCGGCGAAATCACACCGGAGCTTGCCTTGGAGATCGCGCAGACGTTTGCAGAGGAACACCTTGCGGACTATGAGGTGGTGATTGGCGTTCATGTGGATAAAGAACACATCCATGCGCACATGATTTTTAACTCTGTGAATCAAGTAACAGGGCGGAAATATCACAGCAATGCCAAAAGCTATTACCAGCAGATTCGTGGAATCTCAGATCGTCTTTGCAGGGAATATGGGCTGTCTGTCATTATGCAAGGAAAGCCTACAAAGGCTGTCAGCTACATCGAATGGCTGCGGCAATCCAGAGGGCAGCCAACGTTCCGCTCCATGCTGGAAGCCGACCTGCTGGATGCCATTGCGGACGCCAACG
>CAZDVW010000035.1:0-8927 GCA_964509205.1 uncultured Sutterella sp.
CTGTGCCGGAAAGGGTGCGAATTATCTTTCCCTTTTTTTCGTTTGTCAAGTGCAATTTTGCAAACGAGACACTTTGTTGCTCGATCGCAACAAGTCTTGTCGATTAGCCCTGTTTCTGCTGCTTGTCTCTCTTTGAAAACCGAGAAACTTTGCGAAACAAGCGACGCCGACGCGATGAAAAGAATTCGCTGTCGCACGTAAATTCGAGGCTATCGAGAACTTCCGGCGCAGGCTCTTCGCCTGCCTGCTGAAGAACAATCTGATCTCGCGGATCAATCTCGCTTGGGACAATCACGTTACCGTTTAAATCCACAATACCGCGATAGCCGACTGCACGTCCGTAGATGCCATCTCGCATCCCGTAATCATGGTCTTCATGCTGATGTCCGTGGAAATGCCACCTCACGTGCAAACTCTTAGCGAGTCTGTCGATAGCGCCAAACCCCTTTTTATGGCTGGCCGTCGCTTCGTGGGTCACCAGAATATCTGCCCGCTGCCGCATCAGACTCTCATAAACATTTGGAAAAATCGATGTCCGGTGTCTGCGCGGCAAACCGCCGTGCCACAAATTGTTCTTGGCAACCTTTTTCACAAATGAAGCGGCCGAGTAAAAATTCAAATTCCCTTCGGGCATCCAGATTTGTCCGCGAAACACTCCGCCGAGTCCGGCAATGCGCAGTCCCGCAACAACGGCGACTTTCCCATGCAAATTATGAGAAGAAAGCGAGCCTTTCCAAAGTCTGTCGTAGAACTCTTCCGTGTCCGTATCGTGATTGCCCGGAATCCACCACACCTGCGTGATCGACAGTGCCTCTTTGAGCAATTCGTCCATCGGAGCAGGAGGCTGCAGATCCCCCAGGATCACGATTGCATCGGGGTGATATTGTTTGGCCGCAAAATTAATGTGCTCAAACTTTCCATGCGGATCTCCGCAAAAAAAGATTTTCGGAGCAACCTTCGGCATCTGCCGCATTCGACGATGCGCACGACGCTTTCTCGATGAATTTCCAGAATGAAAGTACATGCCTCAGAAATCCTCATGATCGGTCTTCTGCGTAAAGCGCAAGCGCTTGACGCAGGGTGCTTTGCACGCTTCGGCGTAACCCGGGTGGGGAAACAGCCTCTGCATGCGCACCTAATCGAATAATCTGACCAATCAATTCCGTTTCCTGAGCATAAGGAATTTCCAACGTCAGCGAACCGTCTGCGTGTTGCTCAAGTTTCTGATCTGCGTGCCAAACCTCGTCTTTGACATACGCACCCATCTCTTGATCAATCTTAATGACGGCCTTCTGAGCGATGCCGCGCGAAAACAAACCGTAAGTGCTGTCGAGTCTTTGCTCGACTTCCTTCATTGCGATCGTCTTGCAACGCTTTGCCAGCATTTCAGCGCTACGAACATTACTAAGGTTAAACGTCTTTAACGCATCCGACGTATGACACCACGCATCCAGATACCAACGATTCTTGTAATTGACAAGCCGCATCGGACTGACTTCACGCAAGTTCTCGCTGGAGCGCGACTTGCTGAAATACACAATCTGAAGCCGTTTTCGCTGAGCCACGGCTCTGCCGATAACTTCAAAGAATGGGCTTGACGGCGTTCGCGAAACCGGGAGGAAAACGCGAAACCGCTTTCTGAGTTCTTTGGCCGGCAACTTGTCGTCTTGAACAAGAGACATCAGTCTTGACTTCATGGCTGACATCTCGCCACACAAAAGCCCGTTCGCTTCATTTTCAACCCGCTCAAACAAATCAAGCGATGTCAGAAGAGAAAAGAGTTCCGTTGGTGTATACCAGGCTTTAGGAAGTTCAGGTGAAACCGCTGAAGCATAAAAATAACCACGTTTCTCATGCGAGTACACGATGGGCGCATGCAAAACTTCACGCAAATATCTTAGATCTCGTTTGAGCGTCGGCGCTGAACAACGCAACGCTTGCTGTAGCTTCTCGAAGGAAACAGAGCCATCGTCGTGAATGATCTGATCGATACGGAACAACCGCATCTTAAAATCCAAGTTAGAACGCATAACTCTGTTGCAAAATCAAAAGGTCAGTGACGTTTTTGATTATACAGAGTCGACCGATGGATTATCTCTCATCGCGTGAGAATTACTCCGACGAAGTATCCTTCAACACATCCGCTTCAGCAGGAATTTTGAATTCGTAAACACTCTCACCGGCTTTGGAAGGAACGTTCACCGGATCCAGAACATACAGAGTGGATTCGCCGAATTGATCCTCAAGACGCATCTGCCGCGGAAGACCGGCAGAATCGAATCCGATTTCAAGCGCAGAAAAAGAATTTTCTCGCCCCTTGGGAACCGCCCTGACCCAAGACAGGTCCTTCTTTGTTCCCAAATCGTTTAAATCAAAAACAGTCTCAGGATCCACTCCTCCGGACAAAAGGACGGCAGGACCGGAATTCATGGAATGCTTCAGATCCCGGACCGTCACCTGATTTAAATCCGAATCGTAGATCCACAGCGTCTTGGCATCGCTCACTATCGTCTGCTTGAAAGGCTTTTCCGTCTGCCAAAGAAACTTTCCCGGTTTTGAGAAAGAGAACCGACCGCTCGAAAGCTCTGAAGCATTTTCCGGCGAGAGTTGGGAAAACCGTCCGCTCACACTCGCTGCATTGAAGGAAAAATTTTTGAGCAGAGCGACCGCATCAGCGGCACAAACTTGACCGCACAAAACTGTCAAAAGACCAACAAAGAGGACTCTGAGTTTCACTGAAACAATTCCCCGTCACGCACAAGAATTTCTCGTTTACCAGCAGGATTGGGTTTGCTGATGATGCCGGCGTCTTCCATCGCCTCTAAAAGATTCGCTGCTCGGTTGTAGCCAATCTGAAGCCGACGCTGCACAAAACTGGTCGTGGCGCGTTTCGTTTCCAGCACAAGCTGCACGGCCTTGTCGTAATAAGGATCTTCGGCGCGATTCCCGCCCATGAGACCAAACCCGACGCCTCCCTCAGACGAATCTGCATCTTCCGTCACTTCGTCAACGTATTCCGGAGCTGCCATGCTCTTGAGTTGGTTGGCAACGTCTTCGACTTCGCGGTCAGAAACCAAACAACCTTGAACGCGAATCAGAGAATTTTCTCCGGGTTTCCTTAAGAGCATGTCACCGCGACCAAGCAAATCCTGAGCCCCTCCCTCATCCAAGACCGTTTGACTGTCAAACCGGCTGGCTACCTGGAAACAAATGCGAGCAACAATATTTGTTTTGATAAGCGGAGTAACGATGTCGACACTCGGACGCTGAGTGGCAAGAACAATATGCATTCCGGCCGCTCGCGCCTTTTGGGCAAGCCGCATGATGTGCACTTCGACTTGCTTGCGATTGACAAGGATTAAATCAGCCAATTCGTCGATAAAGCAAACAATGTACGGAAACGGCTTTAAAGGCGTACTGGGTTCCGGTTTTTCCGGCGTTACGTCAAACGGATCCATGATGGGAGATCCTGAAGCTTGCGCCGCTTTGACTTTTTCATTGTACGCATCGAAACTGCGCACCCCGATTCGGCTCATGAGATTGTAGCGATGATCCATTTCCTGAACGAGCCAAGCCAACGCATTCGAAGCCTTGCTCATATCGGTCACAACCGGGCACAGCAAATGAGGAATTCCCTGATACAAAGAAAATTCAACCGTTTTCGGGTCAATTAGAACGAGCCGCAGTTGCGAGGGATCGCACTTGTACAGCAGGGAAAGAATCATCGTGTTGACGGCCACAGATTTTCCTGAGCCAGTGCTGCCACCGACCAGCAAATGCGGCATCCGAGCGAGATCAACAACAACGGGATTGCCGGCAATATCTTTTCCGAGTGCGAGCGAAAGCAATGACCGAGACGTCTCGTACTCTTTGCTGCCGATAATCTCGCTGAGGTAAACCGAAAGGCGCTGATGCTGACCGTTGGGAATCTCCAGTCCCATATAGGGTTTGCCGGGAATGGCAGAAACGATTCGAATTGAAGAAACCGCCAAAGCTCGAGTCAAATCCTTGCGAATCTTTTCGACCTGGCTTCCCTTAACACCATCTGACAAATCCAGCAGGTACTGCGTAATGACAGGACCGACCTGAGCGCCGACCACTTTGGCCTCAACGTGATAGGTCTTTAACTTGCTCTCAATAAGACGGCTTGTGATTCCGATCGTCTCTTCGTCAATTCCTTCTTGTTGATCAGGAGCCGATGCCAAAAGGTCAAAACTCGGAACAACACGGCTACTGTCTTTGCCGAAAAGATCCCTTTGCGCCAAACTCGAGTTGGAGATTTTCGGAGGCCGACTCTTTTTCGCAACCACGCTTGGAGCCGAAATCGGAATATCTGTCTGGACGCTCTCCTTTGCTTCGTTTGCTCTCTCAAGCCGGGAAGCACTTCCTTCAGCCGACAATCCGTCCAAAGGAGAGTGAGGAACAACATCTTTTTTCTTAGAACCCTTCCGTTTAAACAGAAAGGTATAAAGCGTCTCACAAACAACTCCCAACGATTCAAACAAGCGAATCCAAGAAAATTTGAAAAGGGATGAAGTCGAAATTCCCAGAATGAACAAACAGATGCCCGTTGTACCCCAGATGCCGAGATACGGAACAACAAGCGTTGCAACCTCTCTTCCACAAAGTCCGCCGGCTCCAGTCGGAAGGGATCCTCCTGAATAACCAAACTGAAGTGCTTCAAGACAAACCGAACTGGCCATCAGAAAAACGAGCCAAAGGAAATTTTTGACGCTGCGCCACAACCCGCTCGCTTCCCGACGTAACGCAAGAAGAACATTGAAGACGAAAGAAGCGACAAGACTGGCAACCAACCACCAAGCCGACCAGCCAAACAGCCAATAAAGCATATTGGCAATCCACGCCCCTGAAAGTCCGCACAAATTCAGTACAGTTCCTTCGCCTGTAACAGAAAAACCGGGATCCGAGGGAGAATACGTAAACAACGCAAGCGACAAAAATACCGCCAAAAGGCAGCCGGCAAGGGCAAGAACATACGTCAAGGCTGAGCGAGCGCCCTGAGTCACCGTTGTCACAGCCTTTTCGCGCGCAAACCGGCGCGCAACAAGGCTCGCCTCTTGCTGAGCTCTCTCTTGCGCGACCTTGTTCTCTCGCCACTCACTCGTGATGGCTGGTTTCTTTCCTTTTCTCATACTCATGGGATTTGGATTATACGAGTGTCCTTGCAATTTCACTTCACTTTCTGCACAATACGCATCCTCAAAGCAGATACGTCTGCTTTGCTCATTTTAAGTGGGGGTGTAGCTCAGCTGGGAGAGCGCTGCGTTCGCAATGCAGAGGTCAGGAGTTCGATCCTCCTCATCTCCACCAACTTAAAGTTCGCAGACATTGGTTGATGTCTGCTTTTTTTTCAGTAAATCACCCTTCTCCGCCCTGAAATATTGCGTCAGCAAGAGTATCTATGGGAGGATGAAGCTTCTTCTGTACCCGATTAGAGAGTCTCTTCTTCCTCGGACAAATCCTCGTAGTCCATTTCCCTTTCCGGCTCTGCATCAGGAACAGGAACTCCCAGTGCTTCAAACAGTTTTCTGCGTTTTCCCGCTATCTCTGCGAAGTAATAGCCATTTTGGAATTTTGTCTGCATGATGTTGTTCAGAGTGCCAAGAACAACTCCGTCCGAGTCGTAAACCAGCTTTGCCTTGTCAGATTTGGTGCATTGCTCAAAGTACTGTTTGAGTCTTGCTCTGACCAACATGGCAATGGAAGTGGCTAAGAACTGAACAAAGATCTTTCCATTGAGGGATTCATTGTCCGAGACCCTGTTGCGTGAGCAGCCCAGCCGAGACTTCAGCGTCTTAAAGGTGTCTTCGACTTTCCAGCGTTCTTGATAAGTACACCAAGCTTGGCGGGCATCCGTAATCTCATTGCTGACCAAGACCCGATAGCCTTTGTACTTCAGTTTCTCTTCCACTTTCCGATTGTTGATGCGATACCCGGCAGAATCGTCCTCTTGTGCTTCAAAGATTTCTTCAAACAGAGACTGTTCGTTTTCTTCAAGCCTCTCCTTGTTGTGAAGTTTTTCCTGAATTGTGCCGATTCGTTCAAACAGCCCCTGACTGGCATTGTCTGCAATCTGCCGATCGAAATAGATGTGCCAGTAAAGCGTTTCCGTATCTCGGGTTTTCTTCGTTGATCTTTTTCCAACAGTTGGCTGCCTTTCGTAGCTCCATTCAATTTTCTTCGTGATCTGGAACACTTCTGTATACCAGTCCCTGTTGTTCAGATCTCTGAGGTTCAAGATTTCTTGTTCAATGAGTTCTTGAGTCAGACTTCCGAGTACGCCGCTTTTCATATTAAAGAGAAACCCGACGTCATTTCTCAAACAATCGTTGATGTTTTTGTTGCTGCTGTAGCCTTTGTCTGAGACAAGGACGACATCTGTGAGCTTGAGTCTGGCATTGTCCGCAATAACCTGCCGAACCGTTTGAGCATCCGGAACATTGCCGTCGTAGTATCGGTAAAAGACCGGCAGCCCCGTCTTGGAATCTACCAACATCAACAGATTGATTTGAGGCAGATTGTCCTCATCTTTGTTTCTGCCGCGTACCACATTGGACAGCTTTTCTGAGTAGCTGGAAATCGAGGTCGAATCCAAGGCTAGCGTTAACTTGTCATTGATTTTTGCCTTGGCTTTTTGTTCGAGCAGGCCGCTTTGCAGCTCGGTAAAGTAATTGTCGATTTGCTGCCTTTTTATTCGTTTAAAAATCCGTCCGATCGAAGACGGGCTCAGAGCAATCGGCCAGGGCAAACGAGTGGCTTCGGCAAAACTTGGATATCTGGAAATAGTGTTGTCTTGATTGAGGATAATGAAGTAAGCAACGGACAGAATTTTTAAGTAATCGTGGTTGTGGGGAAAGCTCTTTTTCAGTGCCGAGCCTATGGGCGTGCCGGCTACGATGTGATCAAGTGCCCAGGTTGCGCCGGCATGCATCTGCCTGACATTCAAAATCTGTTTAAGTGTGACACCGGTTTGCTCTTCTACAGGGATGAAGACATAGTCCTTGCCTTTTCTTTCGCAAACAAACTTTCTTAACTCGGGACGTGTCGCTAAGAACTGTTCATCCCAACGAATGCGTCCTTCCTTTTGCCCGGAAACGACCGTTCCGACCTTTTTAAATTCGATTCTTTCGCTTCTGCCCTTGTCGCTGTTCCATTTGTTCTTGTATGTATAAACATAAAAAGCAGAAGGACTTTTCTTGATGATGAGTGAAGGTAATTTAGGGGGTTTCATGGCTAGATAGATTATCTCATTAGGTTATCTAGTATAACACAAAAACCCTTCAAAAGCAACTGAAAATAAAGGAATTTCAATATCTTTTTAAGTTTAAGTGCTCTAGATTCGCACTTTTTCAGTCCGCCACCATCCACTACTGTCTCTCTTTTTTGGGTGTACCAGGTGGTAGAACTAAACATTCGATCTGCAAAACAAATATTGAACATCAGTAATTAGAAAGAGGGGCTATCGTGACAAAAAGAAACATGGCATTGCGAATAGAGCCAAAACTAAAGGCACAGGCAACTTCTCTTTTCGAGTCTATTGGAATGGATTTAAACACAGCAACGGAGATTTTTTACAGGCAGGCACTTCTCCGTCGCGGACTCCCGTTTGATGTCAAGTTAAGAGAGCCAAACGAAGTCACTTATGCTGCAATAGCTACTGCCGAAAAAGATGAAGAGATATTTGGGCCCTTTAACAGTGTTACAGATCTAATGGAGTCGCTGAATGCTTAAGTTGGAACTTTGGAGCAATTCAATTGACTAAAAGTAACCTCAGTCGATGGTACCGTGTTCTAAGACGCTAACTATTGGCAACCGCATCACAAAACTGAGGCCATGTAATACGGGAGATAAATCGTCTCTTCTTTCTTCATCACTTCTCCATGATGAAGTACGATAGGTGTTCCGATGCGTTTTCCAAATTTTTCCTTGAAGCGTTGCAACGACAGAATGCTCCTGGAACGCCCAGATTTCACCTCGATAGGAACAATCTTTCTTTGTTGTCGGATCAGAAAGTCAATTTCCATAATGTTTGTACGAGCATCCGGTCGTTTCTCCACGTAAAAGAACGCCTGATTCCCATTTGATCGCAGGCATTGGGCGACAACATTCTCAAGAAGCATTCCCTCATTGACACCGAGCCGATCCAAAAGAATCGCCTTATACAATTCATTTTCAATAAAGGGCTTATTGCGAAATGCAAGCGACACAAGCAGACCCGTATCCATCAGATAGCTTTTGAAAGAAGGGGCTGTTACGGTGAGGTTAAGAGCGACGCTGGGATCATCAACCTTGTTCGCAAGATTGATGATCATAGCCTCTTCAAGCCAATTAATAGGGCCACGATAACTTCGAATTCTGGCGTTTGGCTCGATATGAGAAAGCCTGTAACATTTATCGTGTTTCGAAAGTTCCGATGGGATCCTATCGAAGAAATTACGGACATAAACAGTATTTTCTTCGTTTTGGTCTTCCATATCGGATTTGTACAGATTGAGAATCTGTTGTTTTACAAAGTCGACTTCTGCGAAATCCTTCGTATCTGCAAACGCCTGGACCGCTTGAGGCATTCCGCCAACGATCATAAATTCACGAAAGAGTTTCATTATCTTTTGATGTGCGGCACCCATCGGCTTTAAGCCTGTATAACTGTCACGGATGAGTTGCATTGCGAACTCATTGCCGGTTGCCCAAAGAAACTCCTCGAAATCGAAAGGCAACACATCAAGCGTATATTCTTCCGACGGAATCAAAATATCCTTACTTTTCTTCGTGATGCCGGCTAATGATCCCGTTTCCAAATAGTCGTAACGTCCATCTTCAAGCAATGTTTTCAAAGCTTGTCGCGCTTGAGGTGTTGAACGAGTCCAGAAGGGCCTAAGCAAACGAGTAAATTTTCCCTAATCCAT
>CAZDVW010000036.1:0-8569 GCA_964509205.1 uncultured Sutterella sp.
GACGGCATTTGACGGCATCTTTTCCTGTGATGAAAATCATATCAGCGTCAACCGATTTGAAAGGATTTTCAGAAAAGTCAAAATGATCCGGCAGCCGAATTCCGGTGCAGTCAATGTCGTGAGCCCGCAGCATGGAAAAGAACCGATCCGGAAGAGCAATTCCTGCAAGTGCCTGTGTTTTCCATTGATTGGTTTTGATCGTTTCAGAAATGCGGTTGATTGCCTCAATCCGACCGGTGGCAAGCTGCACGATTTGTCCGAGCTGAGAGGTTGCTGCAAAACGCGGAGTGCGTGTGGCTAATGTTTCATCGGTCGCATTTAAAACAACGGCGTCGACGCTGTCGAGCCGACTTGCCGGCTCCCGCAACGGGCCTGCCGGCAGCACCCAACCGTTTCCAAGCCCTCTGGCGCCGACAACGGCGATTTCGACATCGCGGTCAAGACGCAAGTGTTGCAGTCCGTCATCGCTGATAATGACGTCAATCGCAGGATTTGTCTTCAGTAAGACCTTGGCCGCGCTCACTCTGTCTTTGTTGACGGCAACGGGACATTGTGTAGCCTGGTAAATCAAAAGAGGTTCATCTCCGACTTCTTTGGCCGTCGAATTTTCAGAGACAAGACGCGTACTGTTTCCTGAACTGGCGTAACCGCGGCTGACAATGCCCGGATGCCAGCCTAAGGCTACCAATTGTCGAACCAGCGCGATTGTGACGGGCGTTTTTCCTGTCCCGCCGACATAAATATTGCCGACGACAATGGTTGGAACCGGCAACTTGATCGGAGTCGTTCGACGGCGTCTGAGCCGTGCAATCAGGAGAAAGACCAGAGAAAAGGGGGAAAGCGCAAAGGCAAGAAGCCCGCGTTTAGCCCACTGACGATGAATCCATGCTTCGAGACTAGCGCGCATGGAAATTGCTCCGCAACGGGAAACAAGGAGGTTTGTCTGCAGACATTGCTTTTGTTTTGGCGAAAGATTCCAAACCTTTCGGATAAATAACGATATGAGAATCATAGAGGATTTTTTGCGTTCTGACTGATTCAGTATCGGCGGATTCGCATCCGCAACAGGCAAAGCCGTCCTGCAATTCAATATCTCCTGTAGTTTCCTGTGAACCATGCGCTCAATCGCATGGCGTCTGTTGTCTCTTAAACTGTTTGATGCGGTCTCGATGAATTTGAAAATAAACCGATTGATCGAGCCGAGTTGCGGATGTGGTGCTTCTTGCCCTTTTATTCATGCGTGAGTTGAAAGAGTCAATCGCACGCACGAATTTTTTCATCAAATTTCGAAACTTCGTCTTCTCCGTTAAGGCGCCGACCTTGTCGAGCAGGTGCATAAACGAGACGATGTCTAACTTGCTGTTTAATGTGACGTGCTCGATGTCAACAAGATAGCGATTCAGCACTGAGAGGTTCACGGGAGAAGTCAATCCCAAAAGCAGCCAGAGAAGCATCTCCCCGTCAGCTAATCTGAAGTTGCCGCCGAGACAGGTGGCTTCATCGTGCGCAACGGCAGAAGACACGACTGAAATACCGGGTTCCGTCGAACAAGGTAAGACGTGAAGAACAAACGGGTACTGCGGGTGTTTCAGCTCAATTCTCCAGACTCCGGCTGCGACCGGCAGCGCTTTGCCTGAAACAAAACCATGGGAAGTAAAAATCTCTAGCAATTCAGATTTCGACTCGGCATTCGTAACCAAATCCATATCATGGGTATTCCGAGGTCTTGTGACGTAGTAATTCGTTGCAATGGCGCCGGCGAGAGAATATTGAATAGTCCGATTTGTGTGAAGCAGTTTTGACACAAATCTTACGAAGTCTTTAAACGTTTCAGAGATGGCTTCATTCACATTCATTTCATAGACGCATTCATCAAACGATGTGCAATGAGTCAAGGGAAAGTGATAGCGCTTTAACAATTGGAATCGGTTCATCGAAGTCCTCCGGCATATAAGCAAAGAACGAAAGAGTTTTGATTTTCTTTGGGAGAGAAAGAAAGGCTTTGATGGTATGTAAAACCTGCCGATTTCGGCTCTTCTTTTGCTTTAAATCAAGCAAATCGATTCCTTTTAGCGGATGAACCGATTTCTCTTTCTTAAAGGAAAGACCTTTTAGGATTTACCAACGCGGGAACTCGGGAGCGCATTCCCAGTGAAGCAACTTTGATTTTGTCGGATGGGGAAGAGTGAGTTCAGCGGCATGAAGGCAGAGTCGTTTTCCTTTGACTTGATTCGATAAACCTCCGGGTGCGTAGAAGGGGTCGCCGTCAATGGCAAGGCCGAGACCTGCCGCGTGAGCGCAATGGATGCGAAGTTGGTGCGTTCGTCCTGTGTGCGGGTAAAGCGACACAAGCGAGCGAGGACCGCTTTCGCTTTCTTGTATGTCGGTTAATTCAAAGAACGTCTGAGACGGTTTTCCGCCGCAATGTTCTGTGATGACGCATTGTCTCGGGGCATCGGACAAATTGGGAAAAAGGGGAAGAAGGATTTCTCCTCGCTCCTTTTGAAGTTGCCCGATTAATCGCGCTTGATAACACTTTAAAACATCGCCGTTTCGAAAGAGTCTGGAAAGTTCAGAAAGGGCGCATTTTGTCTTAGCAAATAAGAGAAGTCCGGAAGTGTCTGCATCGAGCCGATGGACGACAAAAAGAGGTCCTTTCTCCCGCTCTAAGACAGACTTTGCATTGACGGTCTCTTTGATCCCGGGAACGGAGGCAAGTTTGGCGGGTTTGTTGATGACAAGGATGTCGTCGTCTTCAAAAAGGATGGGAATGATCGGTTCGGAACATTCTGGCCAAATGGGTTGCGGGTCGCGATGAGCGATGCCCTTGAGAAGCCAATTGATAAGGGGTTTGGCGCTTGATCTGGGCGGATAAAAGGCTTTGTCAAAACGAACGTCATGAGCCGGAGACGGACCGATCCACCACTCGTTTAGCGCAATCGGAGTCGAGCCGCATTCGGTGTTTGCGTGTTGCAAAAGAAGGCGTACGGCGGGACTTCTGAGAGAATCCAAAACGGCGTAGCGCCAAAAGGCTTTTCGCTTTTCGACGGCCAGACCTCCCTGCTTTGGGGGAAGTGTCGGATAGTCGGCAAAAAGCGAGGAAAGAAAAAGAGGAAGAGAAAGGGTTTCGCCCGCAGAATTTTTAAGCTCCATGAGAGGAACATCTTCCCGTGCGAGGGCAGGCCAAAGTGTTTCACTTGTCAGAGAACGCCAGTTGCCGAGCAGTTCACGGCGGACGGGTTCTGTTGCATAAAACGTTTTCTCTGTGTTTGCTTGACGGACAATCAAAGCACCGACTCGCCCGACAAATCCGTCCGGCGCTTGAAATTGGCGTGCGGCTTCCCGCATTTTTTCTGTCGGGGATTCGCTAAAAGGGCAAGGAAGGACGGACTCAGTCATGCATGGAATTTCGGCAAAACACAGTGTGTTTTGCCGAAAAAGTGATCAGTCTTCGTGAAAGGCGATTTCTCGTTTCCTTCGGACAGATGGAGCGGCAACGATAAAGAGCAATGCCGCCGCAGCAATCAGAAGACCGCAAGAGATCGGGCTTGTAAAGAATGTCATCGGATCCCCGCGGCTTAAAAGCAGTGCACGCCGCAAATTTTCCTCCATCATGGGGCCCAAAATGAAACCGAGAATCAGCGGAGCCGATTCACACTCGAGTTTAATAAAGAGGTAGCCGAGAGCACCGAAAAAGATTGTTACCCAAATATCCCAAACATTGTTGTTGATCGAAAAAACGCCGATGCAACAAAAAACGAGAATGGAAGGGTAAAGCCAGCGGTAGGGAACCTTCAAAAGTTGGATCCAAATACCAATCATCGGAAGATTGAGGATAATCAGAAACAGATTGCCGATCCACATGGAAACGATCAGTCCCCAGAAAAGAGACGGATTCGAATTCATCACCTGAGGCCCCGGAACAATGTCGTGAATCATCATGGCTCCGATCAAAAGTGCCATGACGGCATTGGAAGGAATGCCAAGCGTCAGCATGGGAATAAAGGATGTTTGTGCCCCTGCATTGTTGGCAGATTCCGGACCTGCTACGCCGCGAATGTTTCCCTTCCCGAAGGGAGGATCGGCTTTTTCGCCGGCGATCTTTTTCTCAACCGTGTAGCTGGCAAATGAACTTAAGAGTGCGCCTCCTCCCGGAAGAACGCCAAGCAAAGAACCGATGAGAGTTCCGCGTGCAATCGGAGCTGCGGAGGCTTTCATTTCTTCCCGATTCGGAAGGACAGAACCGACTCGGTTGGGAACCAAGGAACGGGTTTCGCCGAGTTCAAGATTTTTCATAATCTCAGCAAAACCGTAGATGCCCATGGAGAGCGCGACGAAATCGATGCCTTCCTGCAGTTCGCCGATTCCGAAGGTAAAACGCAGTGCTCCAGAATTAATGTCGGTTCCGATGATTCCAAGCAGAAGCCCGAGAATAATCATGCAAATCGCTTTTAGAATCGATCCGGTTGCCAAAACAATGGCGCCGATCAGGCCGAGCACCATCAGACTGAAATACTCAGCAGGTCCAAACTGAAAGGCAATGGCGATCAGCGGCGGCGCGAATGCTGCAATGAGAAGCGTGGCAAAGCAACCGGCGACAAACGAGCCGATTGCACAAATTCCGAGTGCTGCGCCGGCTCTTCCGCGTTTGGCCATTTTATGACCGTCGATGCATGTGACGACGGCAGCGGCTTCGCCGGGAATATTTACCAAAATGGCTGTGGTTGATCCGCCATACTGTGCTCCGTAGTAAATGCCGGCCAACATGATGAGTGCGGCAGAGGGATCTAAGGCATAGGTGGCCGGTAGCAGCATGGCAACGGCGGCGACCGGACCCATTCCTGGCAACACGCCGATGAGCGTTCCGATCGTGACGCCGAGCAGACAGTAGAAAAGGTTTTGCAGGGAAACAGCGGCCTGAAGTCCGATAACGAGGTTGTTAATGAGATCCATTTTTAACCTCTTTTAGTAAACGAAGGCCGGCCATACGGGAACCGTCATCCCGATGCCGTAAACAAAGGCGGCCCATGCAATAAAGTCAAGCACAAGAACCAGAGTGAGGGTTTCTTTAAAGAAAAGCTTTTTCTCGGCTAAAAGCGAAATAACGATCATAACCGCGAGCGAAGCCATCAAGCCGAGCGGTTTCAGCAAGAGGGTGAAAATAAAAACAGAACCCAGAATCCAGCCGAGAATGTCCCAATGAAACGATTCGATTTTTCCGTCGTTGCCGATCGGTTGGAACAAGAGCCCGAGCAAGGCAATGTAAAGACCGATGATCGTCAGCAGACTTCCTAGTAATGTTGGGAAAAATGCCGGCCCCATGTGTGCGGCCGTTCCCATATCATTTTCTTGAGCGAAAACGATAAAAAAAACTCCCAGGAAGGCAAACATTAACCCTGCCCAGAAATCCTTTGCATTCTTGACTGTCATAACTCAGAAAGGGAGAAGGCATTCAGGAAAGCTTTGGACGCTTTCACTGAATGCCGGTTGTTCAATCAATCCACGTGCGCGCCGGAAACTTCAACGACGTGCTTGTACTTTTTAAGTTCGCTGCGGATAAGCTCAGAGAATTCCTCGGGCGAGCAAGGAGAGGCCTCTCCGCCGAGTTTCGCGATGCGCTGTTTGAGCGCGTCGCTCTTGAGAGCTTTCGTGATTGTCGTGTTCAGACGATTTAACACAGCGTCAGGAGTCTTTGCCGGAACGAAGAGTCCGTACCATGTGGAAACGTTGAAATCATTGACTCCGCACTCGATCATTGTGGGAACATCCGGCAGTGCTTTTGCACGCGTCGGCGTCGTCACGGCCAAGGGGATCAGTTTGCCGGCCAAAATATTGGCATTCGCACTGGCGAGGTTGTCAAAAATTAAGTCGGTTTGTCCGGCGAGTACGGAAAGTTGAGCGGCAGCCGCACCCTTAAACGGGATGTGAACCATGTCGATTCCGGCGAGCGCCTTCAAAAGTTCTCCGGACATATGTCCGCCCGATCCGTTTCCGCCAGAAGCGTAGTTGAGCTTGCCGGGATTTTTCTTACAGTATGCAATGAGATCGGCCACGCTCTTGACGCCGGTCTTGTCTCGAAACGCCGGCGTAATCACCAAGACGTTCGGGACGTGAGCGATCAGCGTCACGGGACGGAAGTCCTTAATCGGGTCATAAGGAAGTTTCTTGAACAGATTTGGGTTGATGGCGTGCGTGGCAACAGCGCCGACGCAAAGAGTCATGCCGTCGGGTTTTTGCTGAGCAAGATAAGAGACGCCAATATTGCCGCCGGCTCCCGGTTTGTTTTCGACAATTACGTTGCCGAGATCATCCTTAACGGATTCAGCGATGGCACGAGCTGAAACATCCAAGGGACCGCCCGGAGAATAGGGGACAATGATTCGAATGGGTTTGTTTCCGGTTCCTGTCTGAGCAAGGCTGACAGCAGGAAAACTTAAAGCCGCAGAAAGGCTTAGGACGCCCGCAATCAGGGCGCGACGATTGATAAGATTAGCCACTTCATCTTCCTTTAGGTAACTGCATCTTTCCCCTCGCAGTGGACGCGATTGGACCGATGTTTCTTGTTTATTGGAAAAACTGCCGTTAATTCTATTACAGCTCATAGCAAAAAAACAGAAACAGAGAAAACAAGCAATGGAGCAGGGGAATCGACGTGATTAGTTTCGTCAAATTAGAAAATCGAGTATTAAGCATCGGTTGAACTGTCTTCGGTTAACGATTCAGACAATCGGCATTAGTTAACTGATAATTTTTTTTCGTTTGATATAGGGGATGGTAGTATGTTTGATCGAAAAGGTAAGTACAATGCCAGATTTGACGCAAAAATACTTGAATAAGGCATAAATAATTCCGATATGCGTTAAAATTGACAAAAAAACCTGAAACGAATTGACGTTTTATGCCTTAGTTGTGTCATCACTTAAGGAATTTATGCTATGGGCTATTCCATTATTCGTCTGACATCGATCTCGCTTGAAAATTTTAAAAATGTCCTTTATGGAAAGGTCGATTTCCCAATACGGGAAAATACCGGCAGCGTCCTGGGGATCTATGGGCAAAACGGATCCGGTAAAACGGCACTCATTCGGGCGATCGGCGTTTTAAAGTGTCTTTTATCCGAATTGCCGTTTGACAAGCGCCTCAATGAGTCGATTCATGTGGATGCTCAATCTGCTCGCTTGGTGTTTGAATTTCAATGGATTAAACGAAATGATCAAGGAGAGCAATCGGAACGCTTCTCTTATGAAGTTAGTTTTGTAAGAAAGAAGAAAAAAGTCCTTTCAGAAGAAGACTCGGTTTTGCTTGAAAGGGAAATAGCAGAAATTCAGGGTGAAAAGCTGAATGTGTGGATGGAGGATTCTTCCGCCAAAGTGCGAAAAACGTGCCTTATTGACACAAATAGTACGGATTTACCGTTTGGTTCCAGAGCAAAATTTCAGAAATTGATCGGTTCGGACAAGACGACAGGAATTGATTTGCGGGTGAATCGCGAATTGACAAGAGAACGCTCTCTGTCGTTTATTTTTTCTTCTGCGCTGAGCCAGACCTTGAATACACGCCTTGGCAAAGGAAAAGGCGTGTCTGATCGCTTGGTGAAGAAAGTCACGGAAGTCATCAATCGTCTTCGCTGGTATGGTTCCTTCGAACTTTTTGTTTTGGGCGCCGAACAGTTCGGGTGGGTCAATCTCGGTGCAATGATGTTACAAATTAAGGCGGATCCTGCAGCGGAAAATCCAGGTGCGTGCGGGTCGATTCCTTTGTCGCTGAATGCTCCGTGCAAAATTCCGACGGAATTGCTCGGTGTGGTTCAAAGCACCGTCAAAAAGATTAATCTAGTTTTGACGGAATTGGTTCCGGGACTCACGATAGCCTGCACAGAGGTGAGCGAAGAAATCGGAGAGCAAGGGAGACACTTTTCCAATGTTGAGTTGACGTCGTTGAAGAACGGACGACCGATTCCGCTTCGTTACGAGTCCGATGGTATTAAGAAAATCATTTCCGTTCTGAATCTTTTGATTTGTGTCTACACTCAACGCTCCATCACCGTTGCAATTGACGAGCTTGATGCAGGTGTTTTCGAATATCTGTTGGGCGAGTTAATGCGGATTCTTTCCGAAAAGGGATTCGGTCAGCTTATCTTTACATCGCACAACCTGCGGGCACTGGAAACCATGCGCAAGACATGCATTGTGTTTACGACGGTCAATCCGAAGGATCGGTATTTCCAGATGAAAAATGTCAAAGAGACGAACAATCTGCGAGATATGTACTATAGAAAGATTGTTTTAGATCCCGATGAAGCTCAACGTTTGTACAGTCCGACAAATAATGAACGGATTGCTTTGGCAATGCGGGAGGCGGGGCTGCTTCATGAGTAGACGGGAAAAGAAAGTTGTTCTAGTGATTGTTGAGGGGCAAACCGATGCAGAAGCGCTCGGTGTCTGTCTTGCGTCGATTTTTTCCAAGTCAGACTTGGTGGTTGAAATAACGCATGGGGACATCACAACGCAGCGAGTGTTGTACGAGTAGTTAGTGCCCCGCAAAACGAGTGAAATCTCCCTAATCAGGA
>CAZDVW010000037.1:0-7593 GCA_964509205.1 uncultured Sutterella sp.
GAGCGGGCGTCTACCGAGCCGAGAAGCAAGCCAATCACGTGGTGCAGATTCCGATTGGTGTCCGAGCCGGGCGAATGCTGGAGAAAGACGGCTGGCGCATTGAGCCGATGGCAGACATTCGGGTCGTCCCGACAGTGGGCGGCAATTCGATTGAATCGAAGATTCATGCCGGAGACCTCTATGGAGTGTCGACGAAATCGGATCTGGCGAGCGACGTGTACGGCGCCGGAACAATCGGACTGGAACTTACGAAGGCGAACCACGCCTTTGGGCTGAAGTATCGGTTTGCGGCGGGAGCATCGGACAAGGAAGCACACAGCATCCGGATGCAGTATCGGTACAGCTTCTAGGTTAAAAGGAGAAAAGACGGGCTTTCGAGGCTTCAGGCAGAAACGAATGAATCCGAGAAAGTCCGAAAAAAAGTTTAAAGCGTTGAAAAGAGAATGACCGCAGGCCGCAGACTGGGCCGGAAGCGAACGCAATTTCCGAGCAGGAAACAAACTACTCCCTTTCTGCTCATCCCCGGAGATCGCAAAAAAATCCCATCGCAACCGACCCAGTCTGCGACCTGTGGTCGTTTATTCATATCCTCATCGTGTATGGTACAGCATGACGAATGTGCCACAGTTTCTGCACCGCAATCGCCTTCGTGCGAAAGCGCTACGATATCAACCAAGACGCTATCGATCTATTGACGGCATTGCTTTGTTGGATTGTTTGTCAATGGGATCGAGCGATTCACAAAAAGGAGGGAGAGATGCCACTGCAAATCGTCAAAAATGACATCACGAAAATGAAAGTGGATGCCATTGTGAATGCAGCAAAAAATTCCTTGTTGGGAGGGGGCGGTGTGGACGGATGCATTCACCGAGCCGCCGGACCGGAATTGCTGGCAGAGTGTCGTACCTTAGGCGGCTGTGAGACGGGGGATGCCAAGATCACGAAGGCATACCGGTTGCCATGCAAATACGTGATCCATACCGTCGGTCCGGTCTGGAACGGCGGAGGCTACAACGAGCGAGAACAGCTGGCGTCGTGCTACAAAACGAGTCTCAGTCTGGCAAAGACATACCATTGTGAGACCGTGGCCTTCCCGCTTATTTCTTCCGGCGTCTACGGCTATCCCAAGGAGCAGGCGCTTCAGGTGGCGATCGATACGATTGAGGCATTTTTAGTGGAAAATGACATGACGGTCTACATTGTTCTTTTCGATCGCAAAGCCTGTGAGATTCGTGACAAATTGCTCGCAAAGACCATCTGACGAGACTGCAGCTGTCAGATGGTTGCGATTGTCTAACTAGTTCGTCGTTTTCAAAAATCGATTTTCCGCGGTTTTAACCGTGTTCTCGAGCAACATGGCGATTGTCATCGGGCCGACGCCGCCTGGAACCGGAGAAATCCATCCGGCGACTTCCGATGCCGCCTGAGTGTCGACGTCCCCGCAAAGTTTTCCATTTTCAGCCCGATTAATCCCGACATCAATGACGAGGGCTCCGGGTTTAACCATGTCGCGTCGGATCATCTTGGCTTTTCCGACAGCGGCAACGAGGATGTCGGCCTGACGGGACAATGCGGCAAGATCTTGTGTTCGGCTGTGTGCAATGGTGACGGTTGCGTTCCGCTCGAGCAAAAGCAAAGCGATCGGCTTGCCGACGATATTGCTTCGTCCGATGACGAGAGCCTTTTTTCCTGAAAGATCAATGCCTGTTGAATCAATCATGCGCATGATGCCGGCCGGAGTACAGGGAATCAGGGCGTTGGCTGAAGCCCGTTTTCGCGTCATGAGAAGGCCGGCGTTTACAACATGAAATCCGTCGACGTCTTTGCTCGGACTGATTGCCAGAATCACCTTTTCCGGGTTGATTTGCTTGGGGACGGGAAGTTGGACAAGGATGCCGTCGACGGAATCGTCGGAGTTGAGTTTTTCAATCAGATTGAGAAGCTCTGTCTCTGAAGTTTCCGCACTCAGACGGTGTTCGAAACTTTGGATTCCGACCTCTTTGCAGGCGTTGATTTTATTTCGAACATAGATTTGACTGGCCGGATCTTCGCCGACAAGGATAACGGCAAGCCCGGGACGATGTCCTTGTTGGGTCAAGATCTGAACGCGATCTAAGAGTTGATGGCGGATATCTGCGGCGAGTTGTTTTCCGTCGATCGTTTTAGCGGCCATTGAGAGTAGTTCCTTCTGTTGTTTTTTGTTCTTCTGCTTTTTGAGACGTCAACGCATCTGCAACGGCTTCGCGCACGGCTGCAGCGGCGGTCGGATTAAATCGAATGCGAAAGTCCGTGATGGGTTCGTTGTTTTTCAAGATTCGAACGGGAACGACTTTCTTTACAGCGTGTTTTGATGTTCCGGAAGAAAGAATTTCTGCAAATCCGATTCCGATGGACTTTTGGTTGACCGGCTGAATTCCAAAATCGGAACTCTGCACGCCATCCGGTCGTTCGAGTTCCAAAACTCGAGTTCCGTGGACTCTGCGAATTGTCCAGCGGCCTGAGACGGCCGGCTCATCCGGAGAGATTTGACAAAAGAGTGCATCGTGATCGGCGTTATGAAGGAAAAATTTTCCTTCTTGCGGCTGTGCCGATCGTTGGAATTTTTTTCTCGCCAAAAGAAGACGACGCTTGATGGGAGGAACCGGTTTTTCAAAGGAAACTCCGTAAGGATTGGCAAGCGTGTGATCAATGTAAGAAAGACAGTAGGGTTGCTTCTTCGAAAAATTCTGAATCAGCTTTTCGAGAGTGGAGGCACCTGTAAACGCTGCATCGGACGGACGAATGATCTCATCGTCTCCGAGCCAATAGGTGAAGACATAAGCGACGGAACCGCTGGGAAAGACTTGATTCTCTCGAACATACCAGGCGGATGTATCCGGTTGATTGTTGGCATCCCGAAGAATTTGTCGAATGGGTTTCCCAGATACATTAAAAGCCGTCATCTTAACGGCATAGTTGACGTCGGCTTTTCCTCGAACCTGAACCAAAAGTCTTCCGTCTGCCATTAGAGTAGCCCTTGAATCGCCCCATTCAGCGACGGGACTTCCATGGCGGTACAAAACAGAAGCTCCCGTGCCCCAGCTGAGTGCCTTTTCTCCTGTTTTTGCACAGATCTCTGAGACTTGAAATGAGGAATTGTCTGCCGGCTCAATCCGAAAGATGCTTTCGTTGTCTCCGTCAAAAGCGTGAATGCCTTCTTGCAGTGCTTCTGTGACGGGGCGTTCAATTTCCGCGGCACCGAAGGGGGCTCGGATGCTTGCTTCAGGTTCCCATGTAGAGTCCGTAAATACCGAGTAGTGAGCACGAGGCTGTGGTGCCGGCCCGTCAAACTGAGAAGTGGAACAGGCGGCAAGTGTGCAACAAGCAAGAACGGCGATGGCGCCTTTTGCACGGAGGATTGTCATAGTCTTCTCGCTTCGATGTCTTAAACCACTGCATTGTAGTGGAAACTCACTAGTTCGAGAGCGACAGCGGATAAAAAGAAACGGCGCCGTTTCCGGCGCCGTTTCAGCAAGATCGCATCAGATCAGAATCAGAGGATCGGGACAATCAGAAGAGCCACGATGTTGATGATCTTGATAAGCGGGTTCACGGCAGGGCCGGCCGTATCCTTGTACGGATCGCCGACTGTGTCGCCGGTCACGGCAGCCTTGTGTGCTTCACTGCCTTTGCCGCCGAAATTGCCGTCTTCGATGTACTTCTTGGCGTTATCCCAGGCACCGCCGCCGGTCGTCATAGAAATTGCAACGAAAATACCGGTGATGATCGTGCCCATCAGGAGGCCGCCCAAGGCCTGCGGCCCGAGGCAGAGACCGACGAGGATCGGAACGATAACGGGCAGAACGGACGGAAGGATCATTTCCTTAATAGCGGCGACGGTCAGCATGCCGACGGCCTTGGAGTAGTCCGGACGAGCCTTTCCTTCCATGATGCCCTTGATCTCCTTGAACTGACGACGCACTTCAACGACAACCGAGCCTGCAGCACGGCCGACAGCTTCCATGGCCATAGCGCCAAAGAGGTAGGGGATCAAACCGCCGATGATCAAACCAACAATCACGTAAGGATTGGAAAGATCAAACGTGAAGTCCATGTTGAAGGCCTGCTTCAGGGAGTGTGTGTAGTCCGAGAAGAGGACGAGGGCGGCCAAACCGGCCGAGCCGATGGCGTAGCCCTTGGTCACTGCCTTTGTCGTGTTGCCGACGGCATCAAGCGGATCGGTGACGTTACGAACCTTTTCATCGAGTTCGCTCATCTCAGCAATACCGCCAGCATTGTCCGTAATCGGGCCATAGGCATCCAGTGCAACGACGATTCCGGCCATTGTGAGCATGGATGTTGCAGCGATGGCAACGCCGTAAAGACCGGCGAGCGTGTAGCTCACCATGATGGCGACGACGACGGCCAAAACCGGGAAAGCCGTTGCCTTCATCGAGACGGCCAAGCCCTGAATGATGTTGGTGCCGTGACCGGTTGTAGAAGCCTTCGCCACGGCGCGAACCGGGGCGTATTCTGTGCCGGTGTAGTACTCGGTGATGACGACCATGAGACCGGTGAGAACAAGACCGACGAGAGCAGAGCCAAACAGGGATCCCGTTGTGACACCGTCAGGCAACATGCTCGCTTCCGGGAAGATGTAGTCGCCGACAAACCAGAAAGCGACGGCAGCGATCACGCCGGCAGCGATAAGACCGTAGTAGAGAGCGGTCATAATCTTCTTGCCGGGGATGTATTTGACGAAGAAGGTTCCGATAATGGAAGCGATGATCGAAACAGCGCCCAAAACGAGCGGGTATTCCACCATCCGCATGGCGTCGCCGGATGTGGACAAAGCGCCGATCATCATGGTGGCGACGAGCGTCACGGCATAGGTTTCGAACAAGTCCGCTGCCATACCGGCGCAGTCACCGACGTTGTCGCCGACGTTGTCGGCAATCACAGCCGGGTTACGGGGATCGTCTTCCGGAATTCCGGCTTCGACTTTGCCGACCAAGTCAGCGCCGACGTCCGCACCCTTTGTGAAGATGCCGCCGCCGAGACGAGCGAAGATGGAAATCAGAGAGGAACCGAAGGCCAAGCCGATCAACGGCTTGATCGTGTCGTATAGGCCTGCATTTTCCGGAGCAAAAGAAATCAGTGCGGCCATGTAACCGGCCACGCCCAAAAGGCCGAGACCCACGACGAGCATGCCCGTGATTGAGCCGCCCTTAAAGGCAACGTCCAAGGCTTCCTTCATGCCGATGGAGGCAGCCTGCGCCGTGCGCACGTTGGCCTTCACCGAGACGTTCATGCCGATAAAACCGCAAGCGCCCGAAAGGATGGCTCCGATTGCGAAACCGACGGCCGTCTTAAGACCAAGGGCCGGAACGCAAAGGATAACGACAAAAAGAACCGCACCCACAACAGCGATTGTGGTGTACTGTTTTGTCAAATAGGCCTGAGCACCCTGCTGAATAGCAAGAGAAATCTCCTGCATACGGGCGTTGCCGGCATCTTTGGCGAGCACCCAGCTGCGGGTGACGAGACCGAAGACAACGGCCACGATACCAGCAGCGATGGCAAGCCAGATAGCTGTAGTCATAGCGTAACTCCAAACTGTCTTATCTTCCGGCGGAACAATTCCGACGGATCAAAAGACGTGATTTAAAAAAATAAACAACAATAGAAAAACGAGGCAAAGCCCCTAAACTGGCTGCTTTGCCGCGCGAATATTCCAATTACTTCAACGCATCGAAAATACGGTTGCGAATTTCTTCAATCGAACCGATTCCGGAGACGGAGCGGTACGCCGGAGCGTCCGATGCTCCGCTCTTGGCGAGCTCACTGTAAAAGTTCACCAAGGCTTCGGTCTGCGCATGATATACGGATAAACGTTTTAAAACAACTTCTTCACGGTCGTCATCGCGTTGCACAAGCGGTTCTCCGGTCACGTCGTCAATGCCTTCGCGCTTCGGAGGGTTGTATTTGACGTGGTAGGTTCTGCCGGAGGCAACGTGTACGCGCCGACCTGACATGCGTTCAACGATTTCGGCGTCGGGCACAGCGATTTCAAGCACAAAGTCAACCGGGACATTTGCGGCGCGAAGCGCTTCGGCTTGTGGAATCGTGCGGGGGAATCCGTCAAAAAGGAAGCCGTTTTTGCAGTCGTCGGCCTGAAGACGTTCCTTAACAAGTCCGATGATGATTTCGTCGCTGACCAATTTGCCCTGATCCATGACGATTTTGGCCGCCTTCCCGAGCTCAGTTCCGGCTTTGACGGCGGCGCGCAACATATCTCCCGTGGAAATCTGGGGGATTCCAAAATGTTCTTTAATGAATGCGGCCTGGGTACCTTTTCCCGCTCCGGGAGGTCCGATGAGGATTAAACGCATGACGTACTCCAAAATTGACAAAAAGATTCCAACCGATCCGTCAACAAGTCAACGGATCGGAATGCCGAAATTTTAGGCTGTCTGAGCCGATTTTTAAAACAATTCAGCCGTTTTTCCCATGTGCGAAGACAGAGCGAACTCTGTCTAAATCTTCCTGCGTGTCCACGCCGGCCGGCAGATTGCTCTCTAAAACGGTGACGGCAATTCGATAACCGTGCCACATGGCGCGAAGTTGTTCCAAGGATTCAAAACATTCGCAGGGAGCTCGGGAAAGGGAAGAAAACTGCTTCAAAAACAAAGATCTGTAGGCGTAAAGACCAATGTGGTGATAGGCGGTAAACCCATCAGGAAGGCGTGTTTTATCTTGCGCAAAAGCGTCGCGCGGCCAAGGAACCGGAGCCCGCGTAAATGTCATGGCGTGACCTGTGCTGTCTAATTCAACCTTGACGACATTGGGGTTAAAGAAGCTTTCAGTGTCCGCAATCGGGTGCGCCGCCGTTGCGATGGTACTTTCCGGGTCGTTTTCGAGAAGATCGGCGACTTTGCGGATGACAGAAGGCGGAATAAGGGGTTCATCACCCTGGACATTGACGATGATTGTTTGATCATCTAAACCCAATTTGCAAACCACTTCAGCCAAACGGTCTGTTCCGCTCGGGTGGTCCGGACGCGTGAGAATCGCTTCAACGCCGTGTGCAGCGCAGGCCTCGATGATGTCTTTGCTGTCGGCTGCAACGATGACGCGCTCGGCGCCGGATGCTGCGGCTTGCTCGGCGACGCGGACAACCATGGGTTTGCCGGCAATGTCTTTCAGAGGTTTGCCGGGAAGGCGAGTCGACGTCATTCGCGACGGAATAATTGCAATAAAACTCATGACGAAACTCCCTTGACTCGGGCGCGTTCAATTTCCTCCGGAGTGAGACTCCGAGCTTCCGAGGCGATCATGACGGGAATGTCGCCGACGATTTTGAAACCGAGTGCACATTTTGCACAATGGAATTCTGTTTTTTCTTGATTCAACCGAAGCGGTCCCTTACAGACGGGGCACACCAAAATTTCAGTCAAGCGCGTGTCCATTTGTAGGAACCTCCTTGTCTTGAACCTGCGTGATTTTTTCCACAATGAAGTCAATCAGAAATTGATCGAGCACCATTTCGAGGTCAGCTACCCAAATGCGGGTATCCTGTGCAATTTCTGGAATTTGACGGCATTTGACGGCATC
>CAZDVW010000038.1:0-7324 GCA_964509205.1 uncultured Sutterella sp.
GTATAATATGACACAAAAGGAAGTATCTGAGCAGACAGGAATAAATATTATAACAATACGGAAGTTTGAGAACGGACAGTTGTATAATATAACACTACAGACATTCTTGCGGCTGCTCAAGGTCCTTGATAGAATGGAATATATTGACCAGCTTTTACCTGAAATACCGATGTCCGCGTACATGTATGATAAAATGACAAGTAATAAGCCAAGAAGAGCAAGAAAGGTTAAACAATAAGCTAAATGTAATGTTATGAGATGAGCTTGTAGGTAAGCTCTATTAGGACGCATATAAAAAATTGGAAAAGTTGGTTTTTCTTTTGGCAATGTTATAACTTTACCTATATTTGTATCGTGATAATCAATTATAAAGTTATAACATTATGGTAACGAATATTATTCAGATTGGAAACAGCAAGGGGATAATACTTCCTTCCGAAGTATTGAAACAATTGCATTTGTCCTTGAAATCGGCTGTGAGCGTTTCCTTGGACGGAAACAACATTGTGATAAAGGCACAACCACGACAGGGATGGGCTGAAGCTGCCAAACGTGCCCATGATAATAGGGATGATGAGTTGCTTATCCCAGATGTGTTTGAGGATGAAAAGTTTGAGGATTGGACATGGTAGAACAGTATGAAGTGTATTGGGTAGAGTTAAACCCTACCCGTGGTGGTGAAATGGCAAAGACACGGCCATGTGTTGTTGTCTCTCCTTCAGATTTGAATATGTACCTGACAACAGTAGTCATTGTTCCGATAAACTCCACTATAAGGAACTATCCTTACCGGGTTCTGTGTTCTGTTGCCGGGCGTGAGGGAGAGATAGCCACTGATCAAATTCGCACGGTGGATAAAAGCCGACTGAAAAGCAAGATTGGAGATTTGAATTTCAGTGAGATAAAAAAGTTGTGTGAAGTGTTTCAGCAAATGTTCTGTGAATAAAGAAAACCAAGATTTGGTATTATGGAATTGCTAATTCCCAAGGTGCGCAACTGTAAACTTGGGCTATGATGATTGGCAATAAAACAAACTTTTGAGTCTGTAAACTAAAGTGTGTCAAGTAAAGAATTTATTAACTTTACAGACACATTTTTTTATGAGCAACACATTTGATTTCGAGGCATTCAAAGCCCAAGCAATTGAACAACTGAAAGCAGGAGTTCCTCTTTCAGGAAAAGACGGAGTCCTGGCTCCACTTTTAGAGAATCTATTAAACAGTGCCCTGGCAGGAGAGATGGCTTTGACTGAATGTATCCGTATCAGTCCAAAATCAAATTCGCCCTGAAAAAACACCTCCTGCAAAAAGAAAATGAAACGGGTAGATTCATAGCCCTAAATAGACTTATTGACAATATCCTTTCAGAATGGATTAGACAAAATACAGATTAAGGGTGCCAAATGCACCCTTAATTCAACTCTTGAAAAGAATATAATTACTCTGCTGTTGCTCTTGGAGGAACTTTCCGGAATCGATCCTGCAACGCTTCAAGGAACTTAAGCAAATCTACAAACTCCAGAGCCGCTCCATAGATAAAGCTGGAACGCATATCGTTGTAATCCGACTCATATTTCTGGACAAGTTCTTCACTTGGAACAATTGTAATGGATGCTGGCAGTTCTTTATCATAATCCACATATCCGACATGATAGAATTTCTTTCGATGCTCTACAATGTCATAATAAAGATTAGAGTCATTCAATGCCTTATCCATATAATCGGTGTGTGATAACTTTTCCAAATCATAGAAATGGCGAGACATGCGATATGTCCTTGGTTCTTTCTTTTGATATTCCTCACAAAGCAAAAAAGCCTTCTCTAAGAATGTCCTTGCAGGACTCACGGTTTTGATGGCCTGGACAATATCAGAATCAACTTCTTCATCCTTGTAGACCTGTTCAACCAATGAAGACATGCGTTTCATTTCGTATGGCTCAGCCATAGAAAGGACACTGATTTCAATCTTTACAGTCGGTTCTGCATAGGGAGCATCGCTATTGTAGAGTGATGGATATTGAACAAAAATCACAGATGGGTCTTTGTCGTGATCTACCTTCTTTAATTCACCATTTTCATCAACGACTTCATTCTCTGCAAGTACAATCACATCCAAACCTAATTTCGCCAGTTGCTCTTTTAAGTCATCTTTAAATTCACCGAAAAGATAATCTTGAGCTTTTTCTCTGAACTTGTGGATTTGGGTGTTGCTGGTGCAGCTGGCACACGACAAATTCATTTCATTTAAGAAGAAGCCACGCCCGAGCGCCAAATCAATATCCTCACTGAAACGGTCTATAATATCCCAACCTTTACTCAAACTTGTACCGCCTTTGAAAAGTAGATACTCGGAAGCTTTTGTGTGGAACAGGGCGTACAATATGGCTGTTACCCACCAATCTTTCTCCGCTGCAGCTTCATCAATATTCTTTGCCTCCACAACGCCCTGTATCATAGCCTTGCGTTCATCTATCGAAAAGTCTATCCATTTACTCATTGTCAGTATTCGCTTTGAGGTTTCTTTTAATAATCTGTCTTACCCATACCGGTGCCAATAACAGATCGTGTTCAATTGTTTCTGTTTCAGGTGTTGCAGATAATAGTTGAGCAACTCTTTTTTCCATGCTCTCTGTTATATTATCCTCTCCAATGCTACGAAGGGCCTGTACCAATTCAGGCATAAGTTTTCCTTTATATGCGAATTTCTTAGGAGAGCCATGTGTTAAAGTCACAGTTCTATTTCCTAATTTCAGTTTTCTTGAGGAGCCTGATGTAAGGAACGAAGCATTCATTGGTACTTGTGAGGAAAAACCAAGTCTATTGGCGGCGGTATCACCTGTTGGAAAAATCTTGGCTTTATCTCTTTTGGCAATCTCCGTCACTAATTCAAAAACAGAAGGAAATACCACTCCAAATCGTGTTTTTTTAGCCTTAACATATACGCCTTTGGCTATTCGTGTAATCAAACCTTCTTTCTCAAATTGAGCAAGAAGTTTGGTTACATATTCCACATCAAATTGATGGAATGTAGACACAAAAAATACCTCGCTATATCTTGCGTAGGTTATCTTTGCTCTAACTTTATGTTCCACAGTCTTTTGCATACGATTTTTAACCTATTTTAAGTCGGAATAATTGCAGATTTTTCCGACCGTAAAGGTATGAAAATATTGGAAACTTCCAAAAGTCAAATGAATATATTTTTCTTTTTAGCTCTTTTCATAATCATTCGTTAATCTTATCGTTGATATACCCGGTTATGCAGCTGTATAGCCGGAAATAATCGTCGGAGCCTTCATATGCTGCCGCATGCCTGTAATAATTCTCAAAAAGATAGGCATGGGATGCCAGCAACTCCTGCAGCAGCCCTTTCAATGCATATTCAGCCTCATTTTTAATCTCCTTATTCTCTATATAAATTCCAAGGAATACAATCTTATCAACAACCTTCTGCGCATTTGCCAGCGTCATCTTAGGCAATAGTTGCTGCATATGACTATCCTCCATACGAAGATGCACATAACACATATTAGCAATATTCATCTTAATCTTATCAAGTCGGTCCTGTTCAGCTTTAGATATAGCTGACTTAATAACCTTAAATGCCAGTTTGTAAGGTTCGTCATCACCCGGTGTTGCATACTTTTCGGCCACCTCAAACCAACAATCAGCATTTTCATGCAATTCCTCATAGGTTGGTTTGATAACCCTCTTATACAAATCTTTATACTTTTCATATTTCTTTTCAATCATAAATAGCTTCTTGAATTCGCTAATGGTCATCTCAAACCCTCCTTTCTGGGCCCATGACGATATAATCATGAGGTCCCCAGTTCAATCCTGGGTCGCGCTACAACTAAAAATCAAGCACTTACAATTCTTACCGTGAGTGCTTTTTTGTTTATACATGCTTCGCCGGACAAAATTGGGCTCCCCCCGAAAGATATTTTGTGCACAAAGATAAGTCCGGACTAAAACTGTTTTGGCAAACGTTTAATAGCTGCTATAAAGTCGGAAGTTGGGAATTTCCCAATGAAAATGCCATAAAAGAGTATCATTGCAAAATTTAAAATAATTACACGCCAAATTTCCAATCAAAACAAAGCCAAATTTCCAAACATAAATTCGCTACTTTTCCAAAAAATCTTCAAGAACAAATTGAATTACAAAGAAATATACTATCCTTACACCCAAATACAATTCTATGGAATATAAAAATAGAATAGCAGATCAACTGCTACGTGATAAATTAGAGGCAATGGGTGCCGTTTTGATAGAAGGCCCCAAGGCTTGTGGCAAAACAACTACAGCAGAGCAACAGGCTAAAAGCATTATTTATATGGATAACCCTACCAAACAGCAGCAATACAAACAGATGGCGCAAACAAATATTAGCTTTTTGCTTGAGGGGAAAACTCCTCGTTTGATTGATGAATGGCAGGAAGTTCCTCAATTTTGGGATGCTATTCGATTTGAGGTAGATCATAGAGGCGAAGATGGACAATTTATGCTTACAGGTTTCTGCGGTGCCTGCTGAAGCCAAAGATATTCATCATACAGGTACTGGAAGATACGGATGGCTTACCATGCGCCCTATGAGTTTGTGGGAATCCGGCGACTCCACTGGTGAGATAAGCCTATCGGATTTGTTTCTTACACCTGATAAAATAGGAGCTTTGAATAAACTTACATTGTCGATGCTTGCTTTTGTTGTTTGCCGTGGAGGGTGGCCTAAGGCTTTGCAAAAGAAAACAGAAAAGGCAGCACTATTGCAGGCAACAGAATATTATAAAGCGATAACAAATAGCGATATATCACGAGTTGACAACGTAAAACGAGATGCCGAACGGGCAAAGAGAATTATGCGTTCTTATGCCAGACACCAAGGCTCTCAAGCAAGTATCGCGACAATCCTTGCCGATATATCGGCAAATGAACCGGAGAATGTAAGTGATGAAACAATAGATTCATACCTTACTGCCTTGCGGAAAATATTCGTAATAGAGGATATGCCGGCGTGGAATCCCAACCTAAGAAGTAAAACCGCTGTTCGCACATCAGACACAAGGTACTATGTAGACCCGTCAGTTGGCGTGGCTGCTCTTGGACTATGTCCTAATGATTTAATTAATGACCTGAATACATTTGGGTTGTTTTTTGAGACAATGTGCATTCGAGATCTTAGGGTTTATGCCGATGCCTTGGATGGCTCTGTATATCATTATAGAGACAAGAATGGTTTGGAATGTGATGCTGTGGTACATTTGCGTAATGGCTCATATGGTCTTATTGAAATAAAGTTAGGAGGAGAAAAGTTGATTGAGGACGGTGCAAAAACCTTAATAGCACTTTCAAATATCATAGACACCTCCCGAATGAAAGCCCCTGCTTTTTGTATGGTGCTGACAGGTGTTGGTGACTTTGCCTATAAACGAACAGATGGAGTGTATGTTATGCCGATTGGATGTTTGAGACTATAATTTTGACATTCAGAATATAAACTTTGTTTATTGTAACAGTTACCAGATTCTAAAAGACTCTCAAAGCAAAGAGCAAGAAAAGCTATTTATAACAACCTCATTTAGAGTATTTAGTGTACTCAACAAATCATCCGCACTCAATGCTCTATTCAAAATAGAGACTGACGTATCTATATAACCAAGATACACTCCTTATTTTCGGTGGCAAATGTAAATAGAGAATCTCTTTCGATTTTTATCATATTCTGCCAATGTTTTTACCATTTCGGCCAATGAGTACATTTGCGGCTCATTTATTTGTACAAATCCTCAACACTTTATGTTACATTCTATCCAACATGGTAATATTATGAACTTCAAGCATTGGATTAGTTATACTTTGTTTGATTTACTCATTGGTTTGTTTCTGCATTAATTCATCCCGACAGAGGATACGAAAATGCATTTGATTTTTTGAGAGTTCTTTTGTTAAGAATAAGGATATTAAAGAGAATGCTTTAATGCTATCAATAAAAACAATAAAGATAGGATAATGATATTTTTAGGAGTTTGTCGGGTGAGCAGTTATTCTCCTTTATTAAATATCTATCATTCCGTAATTGTTTCTGTACTATTTCAGTATTTAAAGATTTAGCAGAATGATAATGAGCTTGTTATGCCTTATTTTATCAAAATGTTTCACACATTTCTGTTTGCTGAATCAATTGTCTCAGATATTATAAAATATATCACTGTAAAACAGCAGAGTACATAATGTCTCACATATAAGTCTCTATTTTGAATAGAGAGTTATATTGTGTAGATACGAGTGTTAATTATTTAACTGTGAATAATGTTAAAAAGTAAGAGATTGTGTGATTTACAGGCGAGGCGGATTATGAGATTGTCTGCTTGCCGTTTTGTGTGGACTTTGTCCCTGATGGTTGTGTTGTCTTTGGGTTCTTGTTCTAAGGAGACCGGAGATGATTATGTAATTAATGGTAATAAGTTAAAGTTTTCTGTTGTTAAAGCCGACGGTTGGAATACTAATCCGCAAAGTCGTGCCATGGTATCCGGGTGTGTAGCAGAGTCAGAGCAAACAGGCACATACCCAACAGATAGCATTGCAGGAATATTTCCGCTCAAGGGTGAAAATCCTTCCGATACTCTGTTTTTGCATGCTTCGGTTACAAACAGAATAGTAACCAAAAGCCCAAACGCTGAGACTAACAGTTTGCAAACCCGAGCCACACCTGTTGGAGAGGATACTTTTTATGATTCATTTGGAGTGTTGGCATCTGTTTATACGGGAGATTGGGACGAGGATTCATGTCTGCCGAATTATATGTATGATGTTGAGGTAACCAAGGCCTCGTCGTGGACAACCTCTTATTATTGGCCCGGAGCATGGCGTAAAATGCGTTTCTTTGCTTATGCACCTTATAGCGGAGAAGGAATTACCCTTTCCGATGCAACAAAGGCAGGAACACCATCTATAACATATACGGTTCCACAAGATATTTCCAACCAGAATGATTTACTCGTAGCCGCCAGCGAAGAGATTAACGGTGAAGCCCGTACAGATATTACACTCACATTCAATCATGCACTTACTGCAGTACGCTTTGTAACAGGCAATATATTGGCCGGAAAAATTACCAAAATCTCACTCAAAGGCGTTTACGGTTCGGCCTCATTGCCAATAAAAGCGGCTGCAGAGTGGAGCAACCATGACTCGGTAAAGGATTTCTCCCGAACGCTCTCTTCTACTATAACAGGAACACCTGGTGAGGAGATAAATTCAGTCGAGTCTACTTTTATGATGATTCCGCAAACCCTTCCTGCAGGGGCTAAAATAGAGATAAC
>CAZDVW010000039.1:0-6185 GCA_964509205.1 uncultured Sutterella sp.
CCCGCACTACTACTGACTTGGACGTTTTCTGTACCAATTATTTTGGACAGCAGTGGTCTAAAATTGGAACAAGTTTTCCTTGTGCAATTTCTGTGGCACAGAGAAAAAACGGCATGTCGATGCAGATCCCTGCGCCTTTCATAACATTTTCTTTAATTGCAAGGATATTGGACATCACAATTAATTGCTGTCCGAAAGTCACTTCCTTTGTCTGACCTCCCCTGCAAAGCGAACGTGTCGGAGTACGCGTTGCCCCCTCAAAAGCAAATACGGTATGTTCTGAAATCTCTTCCGGAGCCATTGGAACGGGATGAGACTCAAGATATTTTGGTGAAGCTACAGGGACGAAAAAATTCGGGCGCCGCGGCAGACAAACCACATCATCCTCTTTCCCGATAACCTCCTTTGTGACAAATACAACATCCACTCGCCGATTAAGGAGTTCCGGTATTCCTCCGCCACCAAACACTCGAAATTCAACGCGTGGAAATTTCTTTTGGAACTTCAAGAGGGTTTCCCCGAGAAATTCAATTTCAAGGCTGTAGGGAGAGGCCAATCGAATCATTCCTTCCGTCACGGCATTCGGCCCCTGCAACTCGTCAATAATTTCTCCCTGGCGTTCCAGTTGTTCCCTCATGAGTTCGAGCGCCCTTTCTCCTAATTCCGTTAATTCGAGCGGCCTCGTATTGCGAACTAAAAGTGACCGTCCGATCGCCTTTTCCAACGTCGTCAGCATTCTCGACACCGTAGAAACATCGACCCCCAACTCCGCTGCCGTATACGAAAAATTCCGGGTTTGGGACAAGTTGACAAACACACGCCACAAATTCAAGTCATCTAGTTTGCTCATCGGAATACCCCTTTGTTTAGCACCAAGTATCCTTCGGAAGAGTCTATTATATTTTGCGTTTTTTTCAAAGTTGCTTGTGCGCTGCTACTTCGGATGCCAAGTCAATCCACTCGCCCCGCAGCGAATTTGCCTCATCGTCTCATGCCTGCTCAGTTGCAATTCCATGCCCAACGTCCCAACCCTGTCACAACGACTCCTCTCGTGCGAAACACAGACAAATCCCGCTGATTGGAATCGTCGAACGATATTGAACAATGAGACAGTCGAATGATGTAACATTCTGCGTCGTTGCTTTGCAAACTATTCTTAATAAGAACCGCCAAAGTGATGGGGAAACACTTTCGGTGTAGGTGGGTTTTGTGACTAATAAAAAAACTTTTTCCGGAAAAATTAGCACATTCATTTGCTGGTGTTTCGGTCTTGGAATCGCCGCGATTGCGAGCGGCATTTGCGTCGGCCTCGTCATTTTCTCCGTCGTGTATTCCCAGCTTCCGTCTATCGACACTCTGACCGATTACAAACCAAAAATCCCGCTGCGAGTTTACAGTGCGGAAGGAATCTTGATCGGAGAGTTCGGTGAAGAACATCGCGATTTTCTGAGACTACATGAAATTCCGCCTTTTGTGAGAAACGCTGTCCTTTCCGCAGAAGACGATGGGTTTTACAGCCACTCAGGCATTGAGTTTGCCGGAATCGCTCGTGCCGCCATTGCCAACCTCATAACCGGTCGTCGCGGACAAGGCGGTTCCACAATCACCATGCAGGTAGCTCGGAACTTTTTTCTTTCTTCAGAGCGAACCTATACACGTAAACTTTACGAAATCGCCATGGCATACAAAATTGAGAATAACCTCACAAAGGATCAGATCCTTGAGGTTTACCTCAATCAGATTTATTTAGGACAACGAGCCTACGGCTTCGCCTCTGCGGCCAAAGTTTATTTCGGAAAAGAACTCGAAGACCTGACTCTCGGCGAGGCGGCAACAATCGCCGGCCTCCCTGTTGCTCCTTCTGCCTACAACCCGATTGTCAACCCTCAGAGAGCCAACATGCGCAAAAACTACGTTTTAAAACGCATGCTCACGCTCGGCTATATCTCTGAAGAAATTTTTCAACAAGAATTAGCCCGTCCCGTCGTTGCCAAAAAGCCGAGCGAGCGTCGGCTTACCGCCATCAAAGGGGCAGAGAGCCTTCATGCTGAGTACGCTGCCGAACTGGCTCGCATGTTGGTATACGATATCTTTAAAGAAGAAACCTACACACTCGGTCTGAACGTCTACACAACAATTCGCGCGGCAGATCAAAAAGCCGCATGGGAATCCGTTCGCAAAAACTTAATTAACTATGATCGTCGTTATGGTTTCCGCGGACCTACAGCTTTTGTTGACATTTCCAACCCAGAAACGAGAGCCAACGATATCGCCCTTGCTTTGGCAGAAGCTCCGACTTCCCCGAACCTGTTTCCTGCAATCATCACGCATGTTTCTGACAAACAAATCCAAGCTGCAATTGACTCCAATACAGAGGTCACCCTTGATAAAGAGAGTTTAAGATTTGCCGGATTGTTAGACAAAAAGAAACGTTGGAATAAAAAGTCACAAACTCCAAAATTGGTTGAAGGCTCTCTTGTTCGCATTTCGAGAACACCTGCAGGCGGATGGACGCTTTCACAAACTCCGGAAGTTCAAGCTGGGTTTGTGAGTGCCGAATTTGACACCGGTGCAGTCAGATCGCTCGTCGGCGGGTTTGATTTTTATCTAAACATGTTCAACCATGTGACACAGGCCGTTCGTCAACCAGGTTCCACCTTCAAACCCTTTATCTACTCGGCCGCTCTTGACAAAGGCTTTAATCCGGCAACGATTATCAACGATGCCCCGATTTTCATTGACCCGCGTCTGACTGGCGGAGAACTTTGGGAGCCGCGTAATTACGATAATCGTTTTGATGGTCCCATGTCTTTGGCCACGGCTTTAAAAAAATCCAAAAACTTGGTCTCAATCCGTGTCATGCAAGCCATTGGGGCTCGCTATGCACAAAAATTTGTCACGCGGTTCGGATTCCCCGCCTCCCGTACCCCTGCTCAACTGACAACGGCGCTCGGCGCAGGCGGAGCAACTCCATGGGAAATGCTGGCTGGCTACAGCGTCTTTGCTAACGGAGGTTTCCGCGTAAAACCTTACCTGATCGATCGTGTGACAGATCCTGACGGAAATGTATTGATGAAAGTGCACAATCCTGCCTCTGGTGATGAGAAGATTCGGGTTCTTGATGAACGCAACGCTTTTATCATGCATTCCTTGCTAAACGGAGTCATTCGTGAAGGGACTGGCCAAAGAGCCTATCGCGCACTGAAACGACCTGATATGGGCGGAAAAACCGGGACATCCAATAATTCCTACGACGCTTGGTTTGCTGGGTATGCTGGCAAACTAGTAGCCGTCGGCTGGATGGGCTTTGATCAAATGAGACCGCTCGGAAACCGTGAAACAGGCGGCGGTCTTGTGCTTCCGATTTGGACAGAGTACATGAAAGATGTTCTTGCCGACGAACCGCCTTACAAGCGCATCCAACCCTCGAGTGTTGTATTGATCAACGGCAATTACTACTATGCGGACAGCGTTGATCAGAGCGTTCGTGATGTTCCCTTAAACGGAAAAGTCAGTGAAAAGAATTTGGATCGAGACATCCTTCGTGATCAAATTTTTTGATTGAAAACGACTGTGTGTCCGCAGATATAGCTCACTGCTTGTGCAAGGGCGTCCCAAATACTAAGGTTTTCACCTTTCGACGATCTCCATTGTCCGTCGATGTAAGAGAACCGCACTCCTTTTGCACGGCTAGCCAGCCAGACTTCAGATGATGGGGCATGGGAATTAATGACAACCTGTTCCCCGTTTTGGCTTTCCAAGGTCAAAACATTTCCAGATCGCATTGCCTCAATATCTTCATCCAATGCATCTGTAACATCTTCAATTTGAGAAAATAATTTTTCTACTCTTTCAGAAAACTCAGATTCATCCATAATTACACTCTAATTTATTCTCATGCGGAGCAAATTTTCCATGAAGAAGGCTCTAATCATAGTGCTCTTGAGCGCCGTTTTATCTGGTTGCGGATTCAAAGGCAACCTCTACTTAGATAACAATGAACCTTCGGACAATCAGCCGCCGACGCCGTTGCTGCAGTTAAATTCCTAAACAAAAATTAAGTCTGTATGTCTTTTGCAAATTCTCCTATCCGCACATCGGCAGATAAAGAACATCTTTATTGCGAATCGTGTGACCTGCGCAGTGTAGCCGAAACATTTGGAACGCCCCTTTATGTCTATTCAAGGGCAAAGTTGCGCGAATGCGCTAGCCATTGGAATGAGGCAACAAAAAATGCAAAAGCTCGTGTCTTTTATGCCATGAAAGCCAACTCGTCCAAAGCCATTCTCCAGGAGTTTCTTTCGGCAGGAATCGGCTTTGACATTGTGAGCGGAGGCGAACTCGCGCGCGCCTTAGCTGCAGGTGCAAATCCCAAGAACATCGTGTATTCCGGCGTGGGAAAACGTTCCGATGAAATACAAGCGGCGCTTTTAGCAGACATCTTATGCTTCAACATTGAGAGTGAAGCGGAACTCTACCGAGTCAGCGCAATTGCGAACGATCTGGGGAAAACAGCCAATATCAGTTTTCGAGTAAACCCTGACGTGGATGCTAAAACACATCCCTATATTTCAACTGGTCTGAAACGCAATAAATTCGGAATTCCCTTTCAGGATGCTTTTGATCTATACAAAATTGCGGCCTCCCTGCCGGGGATTCGGATTAGCGGGATCGACGCTCATATCGGAAGTCAACTGACGGAAATTTCTCCTTTTGTAGATTCTCTTGAAAAGCTGCTCAATATCGTTGATCGCTTGCAGGCAGCAGGGATTTTCTTGGACCATGTGGACATCGGCGGCGGTCTTGGTATTTGTTATACAACAGAAAACCCTCCGCACATTGAAAACCTTGTTCAATCCCTTCAAAACAAGCTGACGTCTCGCGGTCATGGAGATCTGTCTCTTTATTTTGAGCCTGGACGGAGTCTTGTCGCTTCCTGCGGTCTTCTCTTGACTCGTGTTGAATATCTGAAAGCCAACGAATCAAAAAATTTCTGCATCGTTGATGCTTCTATGACAGAGATGATTCGACCTGCACTGTATCAGGCAGAAATGCCCCTTTTTAATTGCACGGTTCGAAAAGACCTCCCTCATGACTGGGAGATTGTTGGTCCTGTTTGTGAGTCAGGGGATTGGCTTGCCAAGAATCAGGCACTCGCTGTGCGTGCGGGAGATGTGCTCGTTATGCCGAATGCCGGGGCTTATGGAATGTCCATGGCATCGACTTACAATTCAAGAGTTTTTCCTGCCGAAGTGATGATTGACGGAGACAAAGCCCTTCTCATTCGAGAAAGATCAACCGTTGAAGATCTGATGCAATTGGAACGCTCACTGCCGACCGACTAGTTTTTAAAAGAAAATAGTATCGGAGCCACCCGATCCAAAGGTTTTGCTGGGTTTTCTTTAAATCCCCCTTGAGAAAACTTTAACCACTGCGCCGTGACGAAATCCATCATCAACTGTGTCCAAACAATGGCATCGAGCTTCTCTGGTGCTTCGCGGTTAATTGAAGCCAAGATTAAAGAATTTTTTATCGATTCTTGAATTGTCAGAAGGATCTTGTTTTTCTCCTCAAGCAATGACGGATGTTCGTAAACAAGCGCCTCTCCCGTAAGTACTCGAGTCAAACCAGGATTCTTCCATGCAAAAAGAAGAAGGAACTGGAGTTTAATGTACACACGATCCAACATCGAGACACTGGGATAGGCCTCAGCACTTCGCAATGTTTTAATCAATAGCTCCTCTGAACGCCTCAGAACAGCCAGCATGATCTCTGTCTTTCCTGAAAAATGGCGATAGATACACGCCTCGCTCACATGAATTTGAGCTGCAATCTCTTTCGTTGTGAATTTCTCTTGAATCGGAGTTCCGAGAATCCGAACAACAGCATCCATGATCTCGCTTTTTCGAGCATATCCACGTTTGTATTGTCGCTTATCTCGGAGAAATTCAGTTTCGTCAGCCATATTTATGCCCTAGACCAAACAGATCGAGGTGGTTCATAGCAAAAAAGAAAAGGAGAAAGGGAGAGGGATTTTAACAGGGGGAAGGGTGAATAAAAAAATCCCCTGCCGAGGAGGCAGAGGACTTTTAAAAGGAGAGCCTGGCAGTGACCTACTTTCACTGGAAAAACAACCAACTATCATCGGCCCAAAGGCTTTTCACTGTCCTGTTCGGAATGGGAAG
>CAZDVW010000040.1:0-5837 GCA_964509205.1 uncultured Sutterella sp.
CGATGGCGCTGCTCTGTGGATCCAAAAAATGACTCTCGCCGTGCGTCAGCCCTGTGCAACGCATGAAGAAACCACCCGACTTAAACACCGGGTTTTATAATGCGCACTCAAAAAAAGAACTCAGTTTTCAGGAATTATCATGACAGTTGCGCTTGTCGCTTGCCTCCTTTCCATGGGTGCCTTCGTTGGTTTTCTCGCAGGTCTTCTTGGGATCGGCGGCGGGATGATCCTCACCCCCTTTTTCACCTTTTTGCTCCCTTTTGCGGGTGTCGGTGACAACGTCGTCGTCCACGTTGCCATCGCAACATCTCTCGGAACCATTGCGTTCACATCGCTTTCTTCGATGCGTGCGCACAACAAACGAGGCGCTGTCATTTGGAAGGTAGTTTTCGGCGTTGCTCCCGGCATTCTTGTCGGAGCCATGCTCGGAGCAAAAATTTCCAGCCTTCTTTCAACATCCGTCGTTGCCTTTGTTTTTGCACTCTTTGTCGGCTTTTCGGCTCTCAAGATGTTTATGGATACCAAACCCTCGCCATCGCGTGAGTTGCCAGGTCTTCCTGGACTTTTTATAGCCGGCATTTTCATCGGAGCCGTCAGTGCTTTCGTCGGAGCCGGGGGCGGCTTTATCTCCGTTCCCCTTATGCTTTACTGCAATGTCAAGATGCAAAAAGCCGTCGGCACTTCAGCCGCACTTGGCTTTCCTATCGCTTTATTCGGAAGCATCGGCTACATCTGGACTGGTTTAGGCGTCCCCGGACTTCCCAGTTGGCCGGTTTCGGCAGGGTTTATTTATCTTCCGGCACTGTTCTTATGCGCTTGCGCGAGTTTCCTTATTGCGCCTCTTGGGGCTAAGGTCGCTCACAGTATCGATACGAAACCCCTGAAGCGAATCTTTGCCTGTAACCTCTTCTTGATCGCTGCCTACATGCTCTATAAGGCATTTGCCAGTCTTTGACACTTCTGAAGAGCACCTTGCATGAGAAACGGATTGATTTATCTGTTATCGGCTAGTCATGCCGTCGCAGACCTTTCACCGGGGGCTCTGCCTGCCTTGTTGCCTTTTTTTGCACTCCACTACGGGATGTCCTACACAGAGCTTGCCGGACTTGTGTTTGCAAGCTCTTGCCTCTCGAGTGCAATTCAACCCATTTTTGGTTTGATGGCTGATAAAACGGATCAAAATTGGTTCATGGGATTTGGAGTTCTCCTGACAGGACTGTCTTTGGCCATTACAGGATGGGTTTCAGACTACTGGTTAATTTTTTCAGCCGTCACGCTCATGGGAGCCGGCTCCTCCATCTTTCATCCCCAAGCTGCTCGCTTTGTGAATCTCATTTCCCAAACGAAGAAAAGTACAGGCATTGGCATTTTTTCTGTCGGAGGAAATGCCGGATTTGGTCTCGGTCCGCTTATCGGCGTTTGGGCAGTCAGCTTTTGGGGGCTAAAGGGAATCGGGCTATTCGGCATCTTGAGCCTTGTTTTCGGGGCAATCCTTCTGCTACTGAGTCCGCGACTCGGAAGAGAAACCGTCCGCTGTCAAAAAGACGAGACTGTCGACTCTTCGCACTCCTCTGAGACTCAGGGCAAAAATGACTGGAAATCTTTTTTCCGATTAACACTCGTCATCATCGGCCGTTCCGTCGTTTTTTGCACCCTCTCTGCATTTTTACCGCTTTACTGCGTGCGATCCTTCGGCGTGAGCGAAGCCCTTGCAGGAACAACGCTTGCCGTGTTTGCTTTCGGATGCACCGTGATGACGCTTGTCGGGGGATGGCTCGGTGATCGAATCGGTCTCATCCGGACTCTTCGTGTCGGCTCTCTTGCCTTGATTCCGAGTGTCGCAATGATCCTTCTTTGCCCGAACATAGGTTGGATCTATGTTGTACTCATCGTTTTGAGTTTCGGAATTAATGCAACCTACCCATCCTTTGTCGTTTTGGGACAAACTTACCTTGCCAAAAACATTGGATTTGCCTCAGGAGTGACTCTCGGCCTTTCATTCAGTGTCGGCGGCATGGTCGTTCCCGTGCTCGGGAAACTGGCGGACATCTACTCCATCAACCTCGTCATGGTCGTGCTGATTGCCCTTTCTGCACTATGTGCGGTTGGAGCCTTTTTGCTGCACGAGAAAAACACCGTGAAAACGACTAGAGAATAACGACGTCGTACTGCTCCTGGCTATACGACGGCTCAACCTCTAGGGTCACGACCTTACCCATCATCTCCTGCAAAAGATCAAGTGCGGCAGATTCATCCTCTAAGAAGAAATCGATCACGCCCTGAGAGGCCAGTACTTTGAAACTTTTTGCCTCGCGGTACTGTCGGAATTCTCTCAGCGTTTCACGCATGATTTCATAGCAAACCGTTCGTGCCGTTTTAATTTCGCCTCGGCCGCCGCAAACCGGACAAGGCTCACAAAGAACATGAGCCAGAGACTCGCGCGTTCGCTTTCGAGTCATTTCAACAAGCCCCAATTCCGTAAATTCTGAGACCGTAAGTTTCGTATGATCTTTTGACACGGCGCGCCTTAATTCTGAGAGAACCGCCGCTCGATTTTCATCGCTTGTCATGTCAATAAAGTCAATGATGATGATGCCGCCAAGATTTCTCAGTCGCAACTGTCGAGCAATCATCTGAGCCGCTTCCAGATTTGTCTTAAAAATCGTCTCTGAAAAATCCCGTTTACCGACAAATCCTCCGGTATTGACGTCAATCGTTGTCATTGCCTCGGTTTGATCAAACACGAGGTAGCCGCCTGAACTCAGATCAACTCGCCTTTCAAGCGCTTTGGCAATTTCCCGCTCAATGCCTCTTACCTCAAAAAGAGGTCTGTCGCTTTCATAAAGACTTAATCGCTTCAGCGCACCGGGAACAAATCGTTCAGCGAAAACACGAAGCGATTCATAAACCGAGGGATTGTCTACAAGGATAACGTCCGTCTCGGTTTGCACCATATCGCGAAGAACGCGCTGAGCAAGCGATAAATCCTCATACAACAGACAGGGAGCCGCCCGATGCAATGATTTTTCCGTAATTTCGCGCCAAAGACGACCGAGATACTCCATGTCTCGTAAAAACTCTTCCTTCTCGGCCGAACGCTCCGCACAGGTACGAACAATATAGCCGCCCTGTTCTGTCTCCGGGCGAAGCGCCGTAATTTGGTTTCTCAATACCTCTCGTCTTTCTTCATCCTCGATTCTTTGGCTAACCCCGATGTGCGGATCCTTCGGAAGATACACGAGCTTTCTTCCCGCCAAAGAAATCGTCGTCGTCAGCCGTGCTCCCTTCGTTCCGATCGGATCTTTAGAGACCTGAACCATCAGGCTCTGTCCTTCCGTCAGAATTTTTTCAATCGGCAAGGGTTCTGAACCTGCCGCACTGGACTGATCAATGTCAACGATATGAAGAAATGCGCTTCTTTCCAATCCGATATCAAGAAATGCCGACTGCATTCCGGGCAGAACGCGAAGAACTCGTCCCATGTAAACATTGCCGACGAGCCCGCGCACTGCGGCTCGCTCGATATGCAAATCCTCAAGAACGCCTTGTTCAAGCAAAGCGACACGGGTCTCTCGCGGAGAACAATTGATCAATATCTCTTGCATGTGTGAAAAAGGAGTCATCCAAAGACTCCTTCTTGATTGGTTTTTAATGATCGTTCATTTTAGCCGTTTGCTCGGGGCGAATGCATCTTTCGGGCTGAAGCGTTATATGGTCGATTTGAAACCGGTTAAAAAGTTTCTCGCGCGCCGTCTTAAGAACCTTCTCCCAGTCGGCCTCCTGATTCGTCTGAAGATGCGCACAAACCGCCGCATGTCCCGGTGCCATCGTCCAAACATGCAAATCATGCACTTCAGAGACGCCTTCAATACCGGCAAGAACATCCCCAACTTCGTTGTAGTTAACTCCTTGCGGAACGGCGTCCAGAAGAACGGGCACGGACTCCTTAAAGATGCCGTAAGTTGCCTTCAATAAGAGAAGACCAACGAGAACCGAAAGGATGGGATCAGCCAGTGAAAACTGCGGCCCGCCAAAATACACAGCTGCTCCGGCGAGGATTGCTGCGACCGATCCGAGCAAATCCCCAAACACATGAACAAGTGCGGCGCGCGTGTTCATGTTTTTTTGATCCCGGGACAAGGAAAATGCAACGGCAAGATTCATCAAGAGGCCGGCAACTGCAATCAACATCACAATACCGCCGGCAACAACCGGAGGATCCAAAATACGCGATACAGCCTCAACAAAGATCCAAAGAACAACGCCCAGCATGGCCACGGCATTGATAAAAGCAGCCAAAGCCTCCACACGGGCATGACCAAAACTGTGGTCAGAATCGGCACCCTTTGTCGCAAACCAATTCGCAAAGAGCGCCAGCAGCAGACTCAGAGAGTCCGTAATCATGTGACCAGCGTCGCTGATCAAGGCCAAGGAATTGCCCCAAAGACCTCCGATAAGCTCAATAAGCGAAAAGCCAAGCGTCAAAAAGACGGCCGTGCCAAACACACTTAGCCTCACGTGAGTTGCGACGTGTCCGTAAGAACTGTCTCCCTCACAGTGAGACGCATAGACATTCATATTTTTGGTTTGCTTGCGCATCTGCCAATCCCGATACAAAGACGCCTTTTGCCCGCAAAGAAACGACATTCGCTTCGCTCAGCAAAAGGCGCCAACTGTGTCGTCGTTCCGGCTTACTTTTTCTCTTCGGAAAGCATCGGAACAATCATCGAAGCATCGGAACTCAAAAGTCCCGTGCCCGCATATGTGCGCAATTTTTCACGCGTATCCGTGATATCGAGATTGCGCATAGTGAGCTGTCCGATACGATCGACTGCCGTAAACATAGAATCGCCCTTTTCCATGGTAAGGCGCGATGGCTCGTACGTGAGATTGGGCGATCTCGTATCGAGAATGGTGAAGTCATTTCCTCGACGCAGTTCAAGCACAACTTCTCCTGTAATGGGACGCGCCACCCAACGCATCGCGCTTTCACGCAACATAATGGCTTGGCTGTCAAACCAACGTCCCTGATAAAGAAGTCGGCCAAGACGTCGTCCGTTGATATGATACTGCTCGATCGTGTCTTCATTGTGGATGCCGGAAACCAAGCGCTCGTAAGCGATATGCAACAGCGCCATTCCAGGTGCTTCATAAACGCCGCGGCTCTTCGCTTCAATGATGCGGTTTTCAATCTGGTCGCTCATTCCGAGACCATGCCGTCCGCCGATGCGGTTGGCCTCAAGCATCAGGTCAACGGAATCCTCAAATTCACGACCGTTGAGCGCAACAGGCTGTCCTTCTTCGAATCGAACCGTGACTTCTTCCGGAGCAATCTTCACATTTTCATCCCAGAAGGCAACGCCCATGATGGGTTCGACAATCTTCATCGACGTACTCAGCTGCTCCAAATCCTTCGCTTCATGCGTCGCACCGAGCATGTTTGAATCCGTCGAGTAGGCCTTTTCCGCCTTCATGCGATAGGAGAAACCCTCTGCATTTAAAAACGCCGACATTTCTGCCCGTCCGCCAAGCTCTTTGATAAAGCACGTGTCAAGCCAGGGCTTGTAAATCTGAAGATTCGGATTAACGAGAAGTCCGTAGCGGTAGAAACGTTCAATATCGTTTCCCTTGTAGGTCGAGCCATCGCCCCAGATGTTCACGCCGTCCTCACGCATCGCAGAAACGAGCATTGTTCCTGTTACGGCGCGTCCGATCGGGGTCGTGTTAAAGTAGGGCAAACCTGCTGTTGCAATGTGAAAAGCACAGGACTGAATTGCCGCAATACCCTCAGCCACCAATTGATGGCGGCAATCAACGAGGCGAGCCTTCTCGGCACC
>CAZDVW010000041.1:0-5819 GCA_964509205.1 uncultured Sutterella sp.
CGATCGTGCCCACGTTTACATGGGGCTTCTTGCGTTCGTATTTTTCCTTTGCCATTTTATGGTCCTTCTATTTCCGTTAAATTTGTTCAATCGGAGGAAAACCGTCATCCGCCGTTTTCCTCCATTGTTAAAAAATTACTTCTTCTTTTCCTCGATGATGGCATCTGCCACGTTCTTCGGAGCTTCCGAATAGTGACCGAATTCCATCACATAGGTAGCACGACCCTGCGTGAGGGAGCGCAAAGACGTTGAATAGCCAAACATCTCAGCCAACGGCACTTCGCAACGAATTGCCTTGCCGCCTCCGACCAAATCGTCCATACCCTGAATCATACCGCGACGGCTCGAGAGATCGCCCATCACATCGCCCATCTTTTCTTCAGGTGTCTCAACTGTCACCTTCATGATCGGCTCAAGCAACACCGGCGAGGCCTTGCGCATACCATCTTTGAAGGCCATCGACGCTGCCATCTTAAAGGCATTCTCATTCGAGTCAACCTCGTGATAAGAACCGAAATGCAACGTGACTTTCACATCCACAACCGGGTAGCCAGCGAGGACGCCCGATTTAAGCGTGTCTTCGACACCTTTTTGGACTGCGGGAATGTACTCGCGAGGAACAACGCCTCCCTTAATCGCGTCAACGAACTCAAATCCTCCTCCAGGCGGGAGAGGCTCGAGTTTAAGAACAACGTGACCATACTGTCCACGTCCGCCGGACTGCTTGGCAAACTTGCACTCAGCATTCTCAACAACAGAGCGAATCGTTTCGCGGTAAGCCACCTGAGGACGACCAACAGAAGCATCAACGCCGAACTCACGACGCATACGCTCAACGAGAATTTCCAGATGCAACTCACCCATACCGGAAATAATCGTTTGTCCCGATTCTTCATCCGTGCGAACACGGAAAGACGGATCTTCCTTAGCAAGACGCTGGAGCGCGAGAGCCATCTTTTCCTGGTCTGCCTTTGTGCGCGGTTCAACAGCCTGACTAATCACAGGCTCGGGGAATTCCATACGCTCGAGAATAATCGGCTTAGCCGCATCGCAAAGCGTATCGCCTGTCGTCACATCCTTCAATCCAACAGCAGCCGCAATATCACCAGCTTCTGACTCGCTGATTTCTTTACGCTCATTGGCATGCATCTGAAGCAGACGACCGATGCGTTCCTTCTTGCCCTTCGTGGAATTCAAAACAGTCTCTCCAGACTTCAGAACACCCGAATAAACACGCAAGAAGGTAAGCTGACCAACGTACGGGTCCGTCATAATCTTGAACGCAAGTGCCGAGAACGGGGCTTTGTCATCAGCTTCGCGCGTAACGGGATTGTCATCCAGATCAAACCCAGGAACCGGCGGAATGTCAACCGGACTCGGCAAGAAATCGATCACGCCGTCCAGCATGCGCTGAACACCCTTGTTCTTGAAAGAGGACCCGCAGAACATCGGCTGAACTTCGCCAGCGATCGTTCTTGTGCGGATTCCCTTGATGATCTGCTCCTCAGAAAGTTCGCCTGTCTCGAGGTACTGATTCATCAACTCTTCTGAAGCTTCGGCAGCGTTTTCAACAAGCTTCTCTCGCCATTCTTTGGCCAATTCAGCCATTTCGGCCGGCACTTCGCCGAATGTGAACTTCACACCGAGACTGGCTTCATCCCAAATGATGGACTTCATGCGGATCAAATCCACAACGCCCTGGAAGTTGTCCTCTGCTCCAATCGGCAAAACGATAGGAACAGGATGCCCCTTCAAGCGCTTTTCCATCTGCCCAATCACACGGTAGAAATCGGCTCCCGTGCGATCCATCTTGTTGACAAAAGCAATACGCGGAACGCCGTATTTGTTCGCTTGACGCCACACGGTTTCAGATTGCGGCTGAACGCCGCCAACCGCACAGTAAACCATCACTGCACCGTCAAGTACGCGCATTGAACGCTCCACTTCAACCGTGAAGTCAACGTGCCCCGGTGTATCGATGATGTTAAAACGGTATGGCTTGTGTTGCATATCCATACCACGCCAGAAACAGGTCGTTGCCGCAGACGTAATCGTGATGCCGCGTTCCTGTTCCTGATCCATCCAGTCCATCGTGGCAGCGCCGTCATGCACTTCGCCGAGCTTGTGATTCACGCCCGTGAAAAACAGAATGCGTTCCGTTGTGGTTGTTTTTCCCGCATCAATGTGGGCAGAAATTCCGATATTTCGGTACTGAGAAATTGGTGTAGTACGAGCCATTGTGTCCTCTCAGTGACTAAAACCGAAAATGCGAGAAAGCCTTGTTGGCTTCTGCCATGCGGTGGACTTCATCACGCTTCTTCATTGCAGAACCGCGACCTTCAGAGGCCTCTAACAGTTCACCAGCCAGACGTTGAGGCATAGATTTCTCTGAACGAGCCTTTGCACACTCTCTCAACCAACGCATTGCCAAGGCAGTGCGGCGCACAGGGCGCACCTCGACGGGAACCTGATAGTTTGCGCCACCGATTCGGCGGCTTTTCACTTCCACGAGAGGGCGAACATTGTTAACAGCGGCAGTAAACACCTCGATGGGGTTTTTGCCTGTTTTTTCTTCAATCTGCTGCAAGGCACCGTAAACGATGCGCTCGGCAACGGCTTTTTTGCCGTCCAGCATAACAACATTAATAAACTTAGAAACTTCCACGTTCCCGAACTTCGGATCCGGAAGAATCTCACGCTTTGGTACTTCGCGACGACGGGGCATTTTTTTCCTCTTTTCGTTGTCTTCAGTCTTAAAACATACAACCCCATATGCGGGTTGCGACTTACTCGGCTCTATTACAGCGGAGCCGTCATTTCACACGGCTGACAACAGCCGCTGCAAATCACGCTTTCTTCGGACGCTTCGCGCCGTACTTGGAACGAGCCTGCTTACGATCCTGCACGCCCTGCGTATCCAAAGAACCACGCACAATGTGATAGCGAACACCGGGCAAGTCCTTTACACGACCGCCGCGGATCAGAACCACCGAGTGCTCCTGAAGGTTATGTCCTTCACCGCCAATGTAGGAAATAACTTCAAAACCATTGGTCAGTCGCACTTTTGCAACCTTACGCAAAGCCGAGTTCGGCTTCTTGGGGGTTGTGGTGTAAACCTTCGTACAAACGCCACGCTTTTGCGGGCAGTTCTTGAGAGCTGGGCTCTTTGATTTGTCGTGAGAGATCTCACGAGGCTTGCGAACAAGCTGATTAATGGTGGGCATAGTGTCCCTATATAAGGTAAAGCCATCCGACTCAAATTTTTCGTTCAAATCGGAGATAAGTTACTGGTGAATAAAATTTATCTTCCCCGCCTTTTTGGGACAAATCAGGATACGGAGGGCAAACTCCGCCCTTTCTCCGTCCTTCCAAAGTCGGAAAAGACTGCGATTTTCGTCTTTTTTTGCAATTCTGTCAAGGGATTAGAAATGATTCTGCACGACAAGCGCACGGTGAATGCTACTTTTTTGTGCTAAATGGCAGTTTCGTCAAAAAAGTCAAACCACTCCATTCGAGAATTCCACTTCAAATTCCAAAGATTGAACAGAGTCTCGTTCTTTTGTGAAGCTCTGTCCAACCCTTAATGAAGCTCCGTATAGTCAGTTCCCGCATCATGGCCAGATTTCGTGATCTCAGGAATTAACGAGGAATTCTCCAGCGCGGGAACTCTTTCGGCCAACTCGCTTCATCAAAGATTGATCCCTTCACCTCGTATTCAACGGCTCCCTTGTAATAATCCTCTCCGACCTTATCCATGTCGTACGTGTAACGCATCCGCGACATCGACTGTTGCTTGAACGAACCCGCTGCAAGTTCCGGGACATCCGACAAACTTACCAAGGAATCATCACGAACAATCGGTTGCCGAGCCGCGTTACGCGGCTTTACAAAAAGCAACGGGTTCAGTCTCGAACTATCAGCGCCATGGTCACTCACGACAATAATTGTCGTGTTGTCATAAACACCCTCGTGTTTCATCCAATCGAACCATCGCGCCAGCGCTTTCAAAGCACACATTTCCACCGCCTGCTGCGGATAGTTTTGACCTGCCGCGAGATTTCTGACGATGCCGCACTTTCCGGGCTCCATCAACCACGGGTAATGTGTGATTTCTGAATGAAAAAATTTATATGTGTCGCTCTTTGCCTTCGCATTGGAAATGTCCGGCAACTGATCCAAGAAAGCCCATTCCTGCAACCTGTCTGCCACACGGTCGCTTGACCAATATCCAATTGCTTGTGTCACCCAATGTCCGTCAAAATAAACAACGGACTTAAGAGACCACGGCACCGAGACAAAAAGGCTTACTGCACTTAAGAAATCGTCACTGCCGCCAACCTTGACTTCCAAATTATGCTGCTTGGCATAGCGGTTTAAATAAGCTGAACTCAAAAAGCGAACGGCCTGAGCCTGTCCTTTCGCATATCGCTTAAAGCGTTGCGATTCAAGCCAATTGTGTTCATTAACAAAAATGTTTGTCTGATTGCCAAAAGCCTCTAGCGCCGTTGCATAACGCTGGTTGATTTTGTCAACAAGCGACTCTTTTTTTCCTTTGTTAAGGGCTCCAATCGTGCAATCTTCCCCGCAAATCAATGTCGCAATGCTCGTATTTGTTCGCGTCCCTTGGGCCAGAACATCCGGATACCAAACAAATCCAGAAAGTTTTTCCTTGAGTTCTGCATCCTTTTCCAAGATTTCCCCAACATGCCGCCCGGAAAACATGTCAAGAACAAAGACAAGCGTATTTTTTCCTTGCTGCGTGAATCCGAGCATTTGTTCGTTGTATGCCGGCAATTCCGTACGTCGCGACTGCGTATCTGACAACCATCTGCCCTGCACAGTCCAAAGCTGGGAAATTCCTGCGAAAAAACTGCCGATACAAGCAACCGTCAGAGTAATGCGCAACACCGAAACAGCTCTGTATTTAAAGCACAGGAAGAACACTGCGCCCAAAAACAGAAACAGGGTTACATCGGCGAAAACATTAATTGATCGATACAGCCTTTCAGGAAACTCAATTTGGAATCCGTCAATTGTTCCGACGTCCAACGGAAGCACAAATGCGTAGACCGTGAACCAAACAGCCACGAATGCAGTGATAACGGAAGCTGTTCGCAGCACCCCGAGGACTCGCCAAACACAACCGGCAACATAGAGCATTGCTCCAAAACACGCTGAATTCAGCAACAATTTAGCCAATACAACATCCGGCGAAGAAAAAATTTCTGGCGCAGTACAGTAGGCCTGAACCGGCAAGTAGCCGCATAACAGAACAACAAGCCAAAAGGCACTCGGAGCATAAAGGACGGTCGGATCCTCTTTGGGATACAGCCACTTTTCAGGGCGATATCGATCCAACGTCAGAGCAAGAACAGGCACCATGCTCCACAACCCAAGCAAAAGGGTGAAAAATACTTTCGCACGGATAAACGTTCCTTTGTACCAATACCAAAGGCAACCGGCACAAAGGATCAAAAGAAAAATCGAAAAAAGTTTTCGGCCCTTTCTCAAAAAGAGCAAACACGACTCCTTAATGCACCATGCCATTGAGAAAGCGAAAAAGGAATTCGAGGCAAGTTCGAGTATTCGTCGTTGTGTCCCGTCGAAAAAGGGAATCTGCGTACTCGACAGAACACCAAAGAGAAGACCGCCGCCCCAAATTAAAAGGGGAAGAAAACCGTAAACCGTCGGTCGCGGCTCTTCCGCAAAGCTCCTGGGCAATTCAATCCGTACCTGCTCAAAGCAAGGGGAAAAACGCCTGACACCGTCATAGACGATGTTCTTGAGCAACGAGTAAATGTTGTTGCACGTCCAATACA
>CAZDVW010000042.1:0-4836 GCA_964509205.1 uncultured Sutterella sp.
TACCATATGAATCCGGAAATGTATAGCTTTAGTATTAACAGTCTAGTAGGGGCGGATATTATCCGCCCGTAACCTTTCGTCTACAAAAGCACTCCGTTCTAACGGAAATACTCAAAATACGGAACCTTTCGGGCGGCTAATAGCCGCCCCTACGGTAGCAACGTAGGGTGTTTGAAAACTGTGAACAATAATTTAACGTTTTATTGCCCACCGTGATAAGCATTTCCTGAAAATGGAGTACGGACGGGGGAGGGCAGTCTGCTGTTTTGGAAACAGGGGATGAGGAAACAGATATGAAAGCGAAAAAAAGCTGGGATCACAAATGGTACACCGATGAATTCCTGGCGGAGCTGAAGGCCACCGCCTGTACCGTGATGGACGGCGGGCTGCCGGTGACGGTCAAATACGCACCGGACGCGGGGTCGGAGCTGGCCATCGACCCGCGGCTGCTGGGGGGCCCGCTGGGGCGGAACGCCAAAAAAATGGCCCTGCTGCCGGACTTCCTGCTGGACCGGGTGAAAATGCGGACGGACCCCAAGGGCATCGCGGCGTTCCGGAAAAACTGCGACCAGGTCTCCAGTGCCGTCTGTGTGCGGGGCGGCATGGAACTACTGGACAGGATGGTTATCGCCGCGGACGGCTATGAGATTCCCATCCGGGTCTACCGGAGCGAGGGCTGCCGGCCGGACTGCCCCTGCCTGTATTTTATGCACGGGGGTGGATTCATCGGCGGCGGAATCCGGCCCTATGACGAGGTATGGAAGGTGTTTGTGGAAAAATTCCACGTGGTCGTGGTCAGCGCAGCCTACCGCCTGCTGCCGGAAAATCCCTATCCCATGCCCTATGAGGACTGCTTCCGGGTGCTGGAATGGATTCATACCAATGCTGCCCTGCTGGATATCGATCCGGCCAGGATTTTCGTGACCGGCGACAGCGCGGGGGGAAATCTGGCCCAGTACTGCTCCACCCGGGCCAAGGGAACCGGTATGGTGCGGGGACAGCTGCTATTGTATCCGACGCTGAATATGTTCTGCGTGGAGGACGCCTATTACCGGCTGGACGGCAGAAATTTTACCTTCGACCCGAAGCAGAAAAAGCTGTCCCGGTGTGTGGTGCGGCAGACGGAGCTGATGGTCCGGAGCCTGGACGCCTCCTTGGGAATCCCGGGGCCGGACCCAATGTGCAATCCCTACACCTTTGAAGCTGCCGGGAATCCGCCCACGTTCCTCTCGGTGGGGGCGCTGGACTTCCTGAAAAACGACACCATCGCCTGGGCCCATAAGCTGCAGGACGCGGGGGTTCCGGTGAAGGTCGTGGTATACAACGGCATGGGGCATGGCTATCTGAATGCCATGGGCGTCTTTCCCCAGGCGGAGGACGTGGTGGATGAGATGGGGCGGTTCCTACGGGAATTCTGCTGACGGGTATGCCGTCGAATAGCTGGTTTTTTCGGATTCCGGCAGCGCCGCTTGCATCCATTACGGGATTGGGCTATCACCTAGGGGAGGATATTTTTAAGGAGGGGACGGATATGTTCTTTTTTGCGCCTTTGATCGCAGCGCCAATTTACTATCTGATGATCGTCTATGTTTTGGCTGCCATTCTTCCGGCTGTTTTTCTCATGCGGTATGTGTACAGACAGGACCGGATCGAACGGGAGCCGCCCTGGCTGCTTGGCAGTCTGGTGCTGATGGGCATTCTCGCGGCCCTGGCTTCCATTGTGCTGGAGGTTCTCGGCGAGTCGGTTCTGAACGCTCTGGTATCGCCGGATAATCCGAAGTACATCACCCTGCTGGCCTTCCTGGTGGTGGCGGTGGTGGAGGAGGGGACAAAATTCTTCTTCCTGTACAAAAGAACCTGGCGTGACCCCAATTTCAATTTCCGGTTCGATGCCATCGTCTATGCCGTTTTTGTGTCGCTGGGCTTTGCTGCCTTCGAGAACGTGAAGTATGTGTTCAGCTACGGTCTTTCCGTTGCGCTGCCCCGTGCCATCCTGGCGGTTCCGGGGCATATGGGCTTCGCCGTGTTTATGGGCATTTTCTACGGCAGGGCAAAGCTCCGCTTTGACTGGGGAAACCGCTTTGGCTGCAGGCTCAACCTGATCCTGGGCTACCTGGCGGCGGTGTTCCTCCACGGGGTCTACGACACCTGCTGCATGAGCGGGACCACCCGGTCTACGCTGGTGTTCGTCGCCTTTGTGCTGGTGATGTATCTGACGGTGTTCCTCCTGATTAAGCACGAGTCGAAAACAGACGCGCCGGTCTGATTCCCCCGGGGGTTCCGGGCAGGTGCAGAAAAACAGCCTGACTGTACCGAAGGGGTACAGCCGGGCTGTTTTTGCTGGGGGGACAAATCCGTATGGAACACAGAGAAGTGAAATATTGGTGGCGGGTCGGGGGTTCCCTCGCCTCAACGGAGCCGGGACCGAATCAGACGGAGGAAGCCAGAAGCCCGGCCACGTCCGCCTCCACGCCGGTGTCTCCGGAGGACAGCCGCTCCTGCAGGGCCTCCCGGGAGAAGCGGCATCCGGTCAGCGCCTGCTCCAGCCTGGGGGCCACCGACCAGTCCATGGCGTCGGAATAGACCTTCGCCTGCCGCACAACGCCGCTTTCCACCTGCAGGGCGATCTGCACGCCGCCCCAGGGGAACCGCTCCTCGCATTCAAAGGTAAAGGGAATCTTCTGACCATACAGCCATTCCCAGCTTCCGTTGCGCTGCCGCAGGGCGTCAATACGGGACCTGTCCAGAGCTTCCTCCGGGTAACGGCTCAGAGTCAGACCGTAAACCTTGGCAAAAGCCTCCGCCATGGCCGCTTTCAGCCCGCGGATGGTGGCCTCCGGATTCAGCTCCCGCAGGTTCACCACCCGGGAGCGGACGGAATCGCCCTTGGACTGGAGCTTGGCCTTGGAGGGGTCGAAGCTGGCGCTCTCATAGAGCGCGATGCGCTGGATCATGGCTGATACCGCACAACAGGATTCCGGGAGGCCTGCACCTCGTCGGGACGGCCGATCTGGGCATGATGGGGGGAGGCGTGCATATACGCCGGGTCTTCCTGCGCCAGGGCGTAGAGCTGGCGGAATACCTCCGCCGCCCAGTCCAGCGTCTCCCGGCTCTCGGTCTCCGTGGGCTCCAGCATCAGGGCCTCGTGGACAATCATGGGGAAGTACATCGTGGGCGGATGCATGCCATAGTCAATCAGGGTCTTGGCCACATCCAGGGCGGAGACACCGATCTCCTTCTTGAAGCGGCTCAGGTCCAGCACGAATTCGTGCATACAGATCCGGTCAAAGGCAGGCTCGAAGGTGCCCTTGATCTTCGCCATCAGGTAGTTGGCGTTGAGCACGGCGTTCCGGGCGGCCTCGGGAATGCCCTCCCGGCCCAGGGTCAGAATGTAGGTCAGGGCCGTGACCACCACCAGGAAGTTGCCCGCGAAGGAGCGAATCTGAATGTGGTCACCACCGTCCATCAGGGCGGATTTCGGCAGAAATTCGGCCAGATGGGCCTTGCAGCCCACAGCCCCCGCGCCGGGCCCGCCGCCGTGGGGCGTGGCGAAGGTCTTGTGCAGGTTCAGGTGGACGCAGTCGAAGCCCATATCGCCGGGCCGGACCACACCCATGACCGCGTTCAGGTTGGCACCGTCGTAGTAGTACAGGCCCCCGGCCTCATGAACCAGACGGGTGATCTCCAGAATGTTCTCGTCAAAAATGCCCACGGTATTGGGGTTTGTCAGCATCAGTCCGGCGGTGTCCTCGCCAAGAACGGCCTTCAGGGCCTCCAGGTCCACGCAGCCATCGGGAGCGGAGGGAATGTTCACCACCTGGAAGCCGCACATGGCCGCGGCCTCGGCGGCAGCGGTGGCCCCGTCATAGACGGAGGCGTTGGACACGTCCATGCCCGTCAGCTCGCAGATGTCCGTCTGGTATTCAAAAATGGACTGCAGAATGCCCTGGCTCATTTCCGCCTGATAGGGGGTGTAGGCGGTGAGGAATTCCTCCTTGACGGGAATGTACCTGACAATGCTGGGGATGTAGTGGTCGTAAGCCCCTGCGCCCCGCAGCACGGTGGGGAATACATGGTTCTTCGCGGCCATGGCGCTGACCTGTCTGCGGACCTCCAGCTCGCTCATGCCATCCGGCAGGTTCAGGCCCTGCTCCAGATACATCTGGGTGGGGACATCCCGGTACAGCTCACGGAAGCTGCTCACCCCCACGGTTCGCAGCATTTCCTGCCGCTCCTCCAAAGTGGAGGGAATGTAGCTTGCCATATTTTTAGCCCTCCTCGGCGCAGAATGCCTCGTAGGCGTCGGCGTCCAGCAACTCCTCTTCTTCGGTGATGTTCTCCACTTTGATGATCCAGGAACCGTAGGGGTCCTCGTTCAGGTTCTCGGGGGCGTCCTCCAGCTCCTCGTTGATGGCGCAGACCACGCCGGAGACGGGGCAGATCAGGTCGGAAACCGCCTTGACGGACTCCACATCGCCGAAGCTCTCCCCGGCGACGACCTCGTCACCCACTGCGGGCAGGTTGACGAACACAACATCGCCCAAAGCATCCTGGGCATAGTCGGAAATGCCGATGACAGCCACGCCGTCCTCGGTCTTGATCCACTCGTGGGTCTTGGAATACTTCAGTTCAGCAGGATAGTTCATAATGGTACCTCCATATTTGAATGATTTATTGCGCTTATCGGCTTTCCACAGCAGAAGGTAGATTGTTGTTTACAGTTTTCAAACACCTTACGTTGCTACCGTAGGGGCGGATATTAGCCGCCCGAAACGTTACGATTTTTGAGCGTTTTCAATAGAACAGGGCGCTTTGGTAGACGAAAGCAAAGCGGGC
>CAZDVW010000043.1:0-3845 GCA_964509205.1 uncultured Sutterella sp.
ACCACACCAATCGCTTTAGGGTGGCAGGTTTCATCTCGGCCCTTTCCTGAGATTCCCTGTATTTCTCTTTGTAGCCTCACTCGCTGCTTTCTTCCGCTCCTCGCTGTACGGTGGTGTCAGCCGAAAACTCAAGCGACCTTTGCGTACTTCGTAAGTCACACAACCATATCCATCGTCATCCAACTGGCGGCATTCGGAGAGATATTTCTCTGCGAATGCCGCCAGCCGTTTTTTCAAATCCGTGTTGTAGGTGCAGACCTCGATCAGATCGTCCGCTTCTGTAAAATAGATGCTTGTTGTCTTTTGCTTCTTAGTAAGTCCTGTTCTCATAAAAAATCTCCTCATTTGCAAATTTTTACCCGGCTCTTGAGCCGGGAAAGTGTGGCAATTTACATGGGCACCAGAATCGCGTTTTTTCCAATCTGTAGGGGCCGGTCATGACCGCACCGCAAAGGTTATGGGATAGAGTTGTAACGATCATCAGAAAAACCTGCCATTTTGTAGCCGAAGCCCGGGCGGGGCGGTCATAACCGCCCCCTAAAAAATAAGCGATACCCAGTCAAAACGACCAGGTATTGCCTATTTTCGTGTTACCAACTCTGCAAGACAGATGCCGAAATAATAATTCATAGAATAAGTGTGTTGCGGACGCCCGCCTTTCGGGAGGGCGTTTTTTTGCTTTTCGGTTTGACACGAAACAACAAAAAGCTTTTTTATTATACACAAGTCCCCTTTTTTCTATTGCTTTATTCCGGTTCATCTACTATAATATGTAGTATACTACTTATTTATAGATAAGCGGGCGGTGCGCTGTGGTTCTCCCCGCGTCAGAGAGGATGTTGTTTGTGCAAAAAAGAAGCAATTCCAACCAGCAGAACAGAAAGGATTTGATGCTGAACGAGCCCATTTCCCGGGTGATCCCCAAAATGGCAATTCCCACCATTATCGCCTTTCTCATCAATTCCATTTACAGTTTGGCGGATACCTATTTTGTCAGTTCACTGGGAACCAACGCAACCGCTGCTGTCAGCGTAAACGCCTCCCTGGATCAGCTGATCATGATGGCGGGCTCCATGCTGGCTATGGGTGCAAACAGCTATATTGCCCGTCTGCTGGGAAAAGGAGATGACCGGAAAGCCAGCCAGGTTCTGTCAACCGCGTTTTTCCTTGCCGCCTTTCTAGGGGCTACCCTGATGGTTTTGGGGATCACCTTCATGACCCCCATGGTACGCCTTCTGGGTGCGACCCCCACCTGTGAGCACTACAGCATTCAGTATGCCACCTATGTCCTCCTCGCCGCGCCCTTCATGGCAAGCAATTTTGTCATGAACCAGTGCCTGCGCAGTGAGGGAAGCGCCACTTTGTCCATGATAGGAATGGGCTTCGGAGGAATTCTGAATGTAATCCTGGACCCCATCTTTATCTTTGCTCTGGATATGGGAGTTGCCGGTGCCTCCGCCGCAACCGCGATTTCCAAGCTGGTCAGCTTTTGTATTTTGATTTTTCCGTATATCACCCGCAGAAGTCTGCTTCACCTGTCCATCCGGAATTTCCATTTCTCAAAGGACATTATTTTCACAGTCGTCAGCGTGGGCTCCTCCTCCATGTTCCGGTCCGGCCTGGCGGTGGTTTCCGCGATCCTTCTCAATGACATCGCGGGTAATATTTCCGACTCGGTTCTGGCTGGCATCGGTGTCTGCACAAAGATTATGATGTTCCCCTTTGGCATCATCCTTGGTTTCGGAAACGGCTTCCAGCCTGTGGCCGGTTTCAACTGGGGCGCGAAGCGCTATGACCGGGTTCGGGAAAGCTACCGGTTCTCTTCCCTTGTGGCAATCCTGGGCGGTGTGATTATGGGGTTGCTTGTAGGCATTTTCGCCGATGAAATCATCCTCCTCTTCGCCGGGTCCGACCCGGAAATGCGCCGCGTCGGCGCGCTCAGCATCCGCCTGCAGTGCCTTGCGCTCCCCATTCACGCGTGGGTTGCCATTGTCAATATGCTCTGCGTGGGACTGGGAAACGCAAAAGGGGCATTTCTGCTTGCGACTGCCCGTCAGGGAACCTGTTTTATCCCCATTCTGTATCCGTTGTCCTACTGGTTCCACGCAAACGGTGTGGCTTCCGTTCAGGCTCTGGCGGATGTACTCAGTCTGATTCTCGCAGTTCCCATCGCGGTCATCATGACACGGCGAATTCGCCGTGCTCACGAGGAGCAAACCCGATCGATCACCGTGTAACCGGATATACGCAAACTGCCGGCAGGGTAAGCCCTGCCGGCAGTCTTTTATTCCTTTCGCATTCCGCAATCCTTCCCGCAGCATCCGGAGCAGCCCGTGCAGCCGCACTGTCCCTTACGTTTATCCCGTATCATCCTGTACAGGATTCCGGCAACAATCAGCGCAAGCACAGACAGAACCAGAATGCTTCCGGCATTCGATCTCAGCCATTCCATTCTTTATTTCCCTCTCAGCGTCACTCCCTCGGAGTTGAGGGAGTCAGAGCTCGGGCTTTTGCGAAGCACCAGATAAGCAATCCCCGCAAGCACCGCCAGCGCCGCGAAGGTAAAGACGCCGAAGGTGGCTTCCCCGGTGAACAGTCCCGCAATCTGGTAGACAATCAAGGAAACCGCGTAGGCAAAGCAGCACATATAGGCAATTGTGCCCACCGTCCACCGCGCGTCGTTCATCTCCCGCCGGATGGCGCCGATGGCAGCGAAGCAGGGCGCGCAGAGCAGGTTGAAAATCATGAAGCTGTAAGCCCGCGCCGGACCGAAGTCCGCACGAACCATTGCCCAGATTTCATTGCCGGATTCACTCAGTTCCCCGGCAAAATTGTACAGCGTACCGAAGGTCATGACAACCTCTTCCTTGGCAATCAGGCCGGTAACCGTTGCAACTGCCGCTTTCCATGCCATGTCTCCCGTCCAGCCCAGGGGGTAAAACAGCCAGGAAACCGTCTTTCCCAGGGAGGCCAGCATGGACTCATTGCTGTCGGCGACCACCCGGATGCCGCCATCCGCCCATCCATAATTCAGGAGGAACCACAGCACAATGGAGCTGAGCAGAACAATGGTAGTGGCCCGTTTCACAAAATCCATGCCCCGGTCCGCCGTGGCTCTGAGCACATTTTTAGCCGAAGGCATATGATACGGAGGAAGCTCCATTACAAAGGGAGAGGGCTTTCCCGCAAGGGATTTGAACTTCTTCAGAATCACACCGGAAACCAATACCGCGCACACGCCGATGAAGAACGCGGAAACCGCAACCAGGGGAGAATTTCCGAATACCGCCCCGGCAAAGAGTCCGATGATCGGCATTTTCGCCCCGCAGGGAATAAAGCCGGTGGTCATCACCGTAATCTTCCGGTCCCGCTCCTGCTCAATGGTCCGGGAAGCGAGAATTCCCGGCACCCCGCAGCCGGTGGCTACCAGCATGGGGATGATGCTTTTTCCGGAAAGCCCAAACCTGCGCAGAATCCGGTCCATAATAAAGGCAACCCGGGACATATAACCCACATCCTCCAGAATACTCAGGAGGAAGCTCAAAACCAGGATTTGCGGAACGAATCCCAGCACAGCGCCTACACCGGCAAGAATTCCGTCCATAATCAGGCCGTACAGCCACCCGCTTACGCCAAGCCCTGTGAGAATCTGGTCAAGAAAACCGGGAATCCACTGGCCGAACAGCACATTGTTTGCCCAGTCCGTGCAGATCGTTCCGATGGAGAACGGAAAACTCCCCATGGCAATGGCATACATCAGGAACATGACGGCCGCGAAAATCGGCAGCGCCAGGACCCGGTGTGTTACGATTCGGTCAATCCGGTCCGACAGGGTCATGCTGTGG
>CAZDVW010000044.1:0-3732 GCA_964509205.1 uncultured Sutterella sp.
TCGCCTCGGAGACGACCGGGGCCGCGCCCTCCTCCGTGACGGTCGCGCGCACGGGGGACGCATTTACAAAACAGTTACAATTTTTCTGAAATCACGGGATGCTTTTCGGGTACTAGACGAGTGACGGAGGAGGGTTTCTCTCCGTTGACAGCAGTTTGACCGACGCGTCGACTCGGGTGAGCGGAAAGCGCGGGAATACGCGGAAAGTAAAACGAACAAGCGACAAGGGAACGGAGAGAAACGATGGAGGACACGCAAATCATCGAGTTGTTCTTCGCGCGCGACGAGCGCGCGATACGGGAGACCGATATAAAATACGGGAAACCCCTCACCGGCATGTCGACGAACATCACGGGGAGCCGTGCGGACGCGGAAGAGTGCGTGAACGATACCTATCTCGCGGCGTGGAATCAAATCCCGCCCGACAGACCCGACTACTACTATGCCTATTTGGCGCGTATCCTCCGTAACCTCTCGTTTCACTGTGTCCGTCGGGCGGCGGCGAAGAAAAGGAGCGCGAGCGTGGTTTCTTTCGATGAGGAACTGTCGGAGATGATTCCGGACACGACGGGGAACGCCGTCGAAGAGAGGGAACTCGGGGAGGCGATCGACCGCTTTCTCGGGAGAGTGGAGACGGGTGACCGCTATCTGTTCCTGCGGCGCTATTTCTGGGGGGACACGCCGGAAGAACTCTCCGCACTCACCGGCATGAGCAAAAACGCCATCTCCCTGCGCCTCATGCGGCTCAGACGACGCTTAAAGACCTTTCTCACAGAGGAGGGATATGTACTATGAACGATAAAATGTGGCGGGCGATAGGGCTCGTCAGCGATACGACCCTGAAAGGCTCCGACCCCGAGAATGTGCGCCGACACTTCCGTGAACGGCGTAGGAAAAAAGCCCTGTATATTCGGTGGGGGGCGCTCGCCGCCTGCCTGCTTCTGGTGGTTCTGTCGGCGGGGGTCGTGACCTCGGTCATGCTGGGCGGCAACGCGGCGGACCGCGAGATGCCGGTACCGGGGAGTGAGGGTTCCTCTTTCGGCGATGTCGCGGACAACAATTCCTCGTCGAACAGTCAACCGAACGAGAGCGGCGAGGGATATCGGACCTCTTGGGGATACCTGTCGCTCGTGGGGTATGGTGCGGAGGACGCATCGTATCTTTTCGAGAAAACAGATGATACAGCTTTCACTTTGCAGGTCATCGTCCGCCTGCGGGATGCCGAGGGGAACCTCTCTGTGATGACGAACGACCCTGCCCTGCGGGAGACGGGCAGCTATCAGGGGATACCGGTTCTCGCAGAGGCGCTGACCGTGCGCGTGACCGCCTCCGACGGAACCGCCTGCGAGACAATGCTCACGGCGGCGGGGAGCTATCGGATCTCGCTCGACATGGCAGAGCTGACCGCAGGCGGGAAGACCCCCGTCAGCGTGCTGTTCGAGTCGTTCGGGGAGTTCGCATTCCCCGAGAACCCGTAACCGAAGGTCTCACACGAAAAACGGGAGACCCCCGCATAGCAAACAGAAAGAGCAAGAACAGAAGGCAGCCGTCTCCGATTCTTGCTCTTGTATTTTGGAATTTTGTCGGGCGCGTCGGGTGCCGCGTCGGTTATGATGCGCGCGCCGCGTGCCGCCTTTTGTTGCGATAGAGCAGTTCCATGAACAGCAGGTGCAGACCCAAGAATACCGTCAAAAACAGCGGGAGCACGGCGGGGGAGAGGTGCTCGGCGAGCAGTCCGTATACCGGCGGCATGAAGGTCGAGCCGAGATAGGCGCACGCCATTTCCAGTCCGATCATGCCGGACGACACCTCCGCCCCGAAGTTCGCGGGAGTGGAATGGATGATCGCGGGGTAGATGGGCGCGCATCCAAGACCGATGATGACGAACGCCGCGATGGTGACAGAGAGCGGGAGCGGCAGGAAGAGGAGCAGAATCCCGACCCCCGCGACCCCGAGCCCCACACGGATGAGACGGCGGTCACCGAGTTTTTGCGAGACAAAGCCCGAGAGGAATCTGCCGACCGTCATCCCGATGAAAAAGAGGGAACCACACTTCGCCGCGGTCGATTCTTCGACCTCTCTGGCGGTCACCAGATAGGTACTCGCCCAGCTCATAACGGTTGACTCCGCCGCACAGTAGCAGAAAAAGGAGAGGAGCAGAAACACGGCGCCCGGGCGTTTCAGTTTCTCGAACAGCGTGAGTTTCAGCGGTTCGACCTCTTCCTGCCCCGAGAGGTGCGGCGGATTCCGCCACAGGGGATAGGAGAGGGCAATCACGAGGAAGAGGGCGAGCTGAATGAACCCCACCGCGCGGAAGCCGCCGCGCCACCCCGCGCTCGCGGTCAGGCAGTACCCCATGATATAAGGACTGATGATCGTCCCGACCCCCCAAAAGCAATGGAGCCAGTTCATGTGGCGGGAGGAAAAGTGCAGGGCAATGTAGTTATTGAGCGCGGCATCAATCGCGCCCGCGCCGAACCCGTAAGGGATGGTGAAGAGACAGAGCATCCAAAACGAGGTCGAGAGGGAAAAGCCCATGATGCCGACACAGGTGAGCAGCACGCTCATGACCGTGACGAGATAGGTCCCCATGCGCTGCGTCAGTTTGTCGGATACCAAACTGGATATGATGGTGCTGCCCGAGATCAGCATGGTGACGATCCCGAGAGACGAAAGAGACACGCCGAGTTCTTCGTGCATCACCGGCCACGCCGACCCATTGAGGGAGTCGGGGAGCCCGAGACTGATGAAGCCGAGATAAATCACGGCGAGGAGCAGACCTGCCATAAAAGAAGTGCCTCCGCGAAAAAATATTGAGACGGCGCGTGGGTCGCGCGCTACATAAACCCAAAAGCGCCACTATCATAGCATATTCAAAAGTGATTTTTCAAGTCAAGTGACAAAAAAAGCATGCGGGACTTTTCTTGACAAAAGAAGAAGAGAAAACTATAATAGGTGAGAAAACGAATTCCAAAAGAAGAGGATTACTATGGAGAGAACCTATATTCGCGATATGGTTCCCGGGACGGCATGCCGTATTTCCGGTTTCGTGGACACCATCCGGCAGATGCGTTGGGGGGCGTTCGTGGTTTTGAAAGACATTACCGGTAAGGTGCAGGTCACTTTCGGGAAGGACCAATTCCCCGAGATCGCCGATGTGACGACCCATTCGGTCATCACGGTGGAGGGCACCCTGACTCTGAACCCCTCGGTCAAGATGGGCGGGAAAGAGGTGATTCCCGATACCCTGCGCATCGACTCGCTCGCCGAGGCACTCCCGATCGCCGACGACTCGGAGATCGACTCCAAGATGGATTACCGCTGGATCGACCTGCGGCGGGATCAAAATCAGCTCATGATGAAGGTGCAGACCACGCTCACTTCCGCGATGCGGGAGTATCTCATCTCGCAGAACTTCATAGAGATTCACACGCCGAAACTCATCGGTGCCGCGTCCGAATCCGGCTCGGATGTCTTCGAGGTCAAATATTTCGACACCAAGGCGTACCTCGCCCAGTCGCCCCAGTTCTATAAGCAGATGGCGATGGCGTCGGGACTCGAACGCATTTTCGAGACGGGACCCGTCTTCCGCGCCGAGAAGTCCTATACCAACAAGCATGCGACCGAGTTCACGGGCTTTGACCTCGAATTCTCGTACATTGACCCCATGTACGATGTCATGGCGCTGGAAGACCATCTGCTCCGCTACGCCTTCGCCAAAGTGAAAGAGCC
>CAZDVW010000045.1:0-3010 GCA_964509205.1 uncultured Sutterella sp.
TGCCGTCTGCGGACGGCTCCCCGAACTTCATCCCACCGATAAACTGGAATTTGTCTATTCGTTTGTTTCTCTATAAACTGTCATTCCGAGTATTTTAATTTCGAACCCATCAATATATGGTTTTACACCATCTACTTCTGGTGCAAGTCGGTGTATTTTTGTAACCTCATACACTAATGCTTTATACCTAACACTTCCGCCGTCTTTTAAGTTCATACGAACAGGGGTTAATAGGATTACTAAAACAATAAGGCACCCAGCATTAAATTTATGCCGGGTGCCTTTCCTTTCAAACGCCAATGCTGCTTGGAAATCTCTGTGTACATAAAAACGTCTTGAAGCGCTCAATCCCTTTCATCAGCATACAACTGCCCGCACCCGGCGCCGATATCAGAACCGAACTGCATTCTGATAGCCACGCTGATACGGTTGGAATGTAAAATATCACTGAAGTTTTTAATGGCTTCGTGATTTGAAGCGGTAAATTTTCGCGCCGTCTTATCTGTTGCGTTATATGGGATAAGATCAACATGATATAGATAGGACAACGCTCCCCGGCTCAAAATAAGGTGCGCTAACGCTTTCGCATGCTCTGCCGAATCATTTATTCCGCCCAGCATAATATAAGCCAGGAACAAGCGCCTTTTGGTATTTGCAACGTGCGCATCCAACGCATCCATTACTTTATGGAGCGGATAAGTTTGATTGATCGGCATCAATTCCGAACGTTGCTTTTCAAAAGGCGAGTGCAGCGAAAAAGCTAAATTCACCTGCGGAAAATCACGGGTCAGCCGTTTTATCCCGGGAATCATTCCAATCGTCGATATGGTAATGCGTCGCTGGCTTAATCCGAACAAAGACGGGTTTGTCAGGATTTTTAATGCGTCAAATAAATTGGGATTCGCAAACGGCTCGCCCATTCCCATAAAAGAAACACTATTGATTTGATGCCCTGCAAGATAAAAATACAGAATTTGATCTGTTATTTCATCAGCGGTCATATTGCGTTTGTGTCCGATAGCACCTGTTGCGCAGAATTTGCAGCCAAACCCACAGCCGCATTGAGATGAGACGCAAAAAGATTCCCATCCTTTTTTGTAATGCAGGTTCACCGTTTCGACGCAGTTTCCATCCTTTAATTGAAAAAGCACCTTATCTGCCTGGCCCGATGCCCGATGTGTAACTGGAACAAGGCCGCAGACAGAGGTCCCAAAAGTTTCCGCCAAATTTGATCTTAGTCTTTCCGGCAGCATATACATGGAATGAAAGTCAGGAATATGCTGTGCAAAAATCATCTTTATCAATTGCTCATAGCGATAATCCGGAAAATTCATTCCCGATATACATCGCTTCATAACCTCATATTTTGAATAAATCATGTAGGCTTTTCTCCTCTTGAATAATGAAATCATCAAGAAGCAAAGCCAGCATGAGCGGCGGTCAGTTTATGCTACTCCATGCAAAGGCCGCCAGCACAACCTGGCTTTGCATGGAGTTTGTCATGGGTGACGGCTATTTTACAGTTATTCATTATTTCGCCCCTTTTTCTATAACTCAACGGTTTTGGTCGCAATATTTTCACAGAAAGCACTGTCGTGCTCCACGAACAGAATGGTCGGCTTGTATTCGAGCAGCAGGTTTTCTATCTGCATGCGGGAAAGGACGTCAATGTAGTTGAGCGGTTCATCCCAGATATACAGATGCGCCTGCTCACACAGGCTTTTGGCGAGCAGGACTTTCTTTTTCTGCCCCTCGCTGAATTCGTCCAACCGCTTTTCAAACTGCTCCCGAGGAAAATCAAATTTCCGCAGGATGGCTTTGAAAAGACTTTCATCGAGAAGATTTCGCTCGATATATTCGCTTAAGAAGCCGTTCAGCCCCGCCGTGCTTTGGGGGACATAGGAAATTTTCAGCCGTTCGCTTTTTCGCAAAATGCCTTGATAGGGGATGTTTTCCCCGCAGATCAGCTTCAGAATGCTAGATTTTCCGGAACCGTTTTTCCCCTGCAGCGCAATCCGGTCTCCCTGCTCTATGGTAAAACTGATATTCGAGCAGACGGCACGACTTCCATAGGCAATGGAAACATCGGAAAGCTCAAGCAGTCGGCTGGTGTGGTATGGAAGCGGAGAAAGTTTTAGGCTTTCGGCAGTTTCCAGGTTTTTGAGCAGTTTGGATTTCTCATGAATCAAATCCTGCTGACGATTTTCAATAGCTTTGGAACGCTTCATCATTTTCGCTGCTTTATGGCCGACATAGCCTTTGTCCAGCTTGCTTCCCGAGTTGGTCGAACCGTTTTTGCTTTTTTCCACACGGTCTGACCAACCGGAAGTCTTTTGTGCGGCAGCTGTTAAACGGCTGATTTCTTTTTTGTGTTTCTCGTTTTCTGCCCGTTCAAAGCTGTCCTGCATCTCTTTGTTCCTCCACCAGGACGAGAAGTTTCCCCTCTGAACCTCGATGTTTGTTTTATTGATTACGAGAATATGGTCGATGCAGTTGTCCAGGAAAACCCGGTCATGAGAAACCAGAATAAACCCATGTTTTCGCTTCAGATAATCGCTCAAGGTTTTTCTGCCCAAAGTGTCAAGATGATTCGTCGGCTCATCAATCAGCAGAAAGCTGTTTTCTTTCAGGAACAAAGCGGCAAGCAGTGCTTTTGTCTGCTCCCCCTTTGAAAGCAAGGCTCATATGAGTGAATCGGCATTAAACTTTCTTGCAAACGCACAGCAAAAACATCGGCATAGCGTGTATGCCCGAAGATTCATGCCATGCAAAAATAGTTAGCAAGAAAATTTAATCACCTTTCCACCTCAAATCTAAAATAATATTATATTTTAATATACACCAAAACGGTGGTAAAGTCAATGCTTTGCGTTGGATTTCATAAAATGTTTCCAATAACAACTATAATTGCAATTACCACAAAGAATTTCTTTTTCATACAATCACACTCCTTTGCCAAATTCCGATTTGTCGTTCTGTTTAGTCCCCAAAGAACCTACTAAACCAGCTA
>CAZDVW010000046.1:0-2998 GCA_964509205.1 uncultured Sutterella sp.
GTTGATACTTCTTATTTGATAGCGAGGGTGTGCGGTTGCGGGGCTGTTGCTGCTGGCACGGTAGGGCAATATGTGGCATACGATGTTGATGCCGTTCGCTCCTTGGATGGAGTCTGCCGAGTAGTTGATGAAGTCTTTGTGGAAACGGTAATAGCCGGAGTCGTTTAAGACGCTGGCTATTTGTTTGCGTAAATCGTCAAGGGCAGACACGGTGAACACCGTGTTGGTGAAGGCTTGCCCTGTGCCAAAGCGGGGGGCTAATACTTGGGCGATGGTTGAGTCTTGAATGTCGAACCGAAACGAGCTGATGCGATACGGTGCTCCGGGGTGAAGGGTGTAGATGGCTTTGAGCTTTTTTCCCTTCACCTTTGTGTCTAAGTCGACTCTGGCGTTCATGTATCCCATGTTTTGCATGGCTGTTTGTAGGTCGGCGCAGGATTGCGCGGCTTGAAGCGAGTCGAAGATAACCGGGCTTTCGCCAATATTGCGTAGCGTCTTGTTGATCCATTTGGTGGTGTCGTTTCCAGAAAGGGCATACGTCCCCAGTGGAATCTTAAATAAGGAAAACCATCGTGAGTTACTCTTTTGGTGGATGTATTGTGAGAGCTGGCCTGCGTCAAAATCCTTATCATCGGATTGTATCTTGATGGCGTCAAGCATATAGCGGTTCTCTGGTACGAACTTTGCGGTGGAACAGCCCGAAAAGATAAGCACAAGTAGAAATGCTATTGATGTGATAAGGGGTGTGAGACGGTGCTGTGAATTCATATAAAATGTTTATTTTGCGCAAAGTTAGCAAAAAAAGCAGAGTTACGGTGGCTGATTGAGTATTTTTTGCTAAATTTGCAGTGTGGTAACGAAGAATCAAATTAAAATCATTCGTTCGTTGGCTACTCGTAAGGGACGCAAGCAGACCGGATGGTTTGTTGCAGAGGGGCCTAAGTTGGTGGCTGATTTGCAGGAGGCTGGGTTCACGCCTGTAGACATCTTTCAAGATGTTGATGATGTGAAGAAAGTCAGTTTCCTTCAGCATCCACAAGGCGTGTTTGCTATATTTGAAATGCCCACTTATGGACAAGAGCAGGCTGCGGTGGATTCGACTTCGTTGACGCTTGCCTTGGATGGGATACAAGATCCGGGAAACTTGGGGACGATTATCCGTGTGGCGGATTGGTTTGGGATTAGCGATATATTTTGCTCACACGAAACAGCCGATTGCTGGAATCCGAAGGTTGTTCAAGCCACAATGGGAAGCATTGTGCGAGTGCGGGTGCATTATGGCTCTTTGGTATCTCTCGTAGGGGAGGTTTCTGCCAAATGTCCTGTCTACACCACGCAGCTTGATGGTGAGAACATTTATCAAACGCCCCTTACGCCGAATGGAGTTATAGTTATGGGTAATGAAGGGAATGGCGTTACTGCCGAAGTGCGGAGTTTGGCCACGCGCCGCTTGCTTGTTCCCAGTTATCCTAACTTGCGGCCTACGGCTGAATCTCTCAATGTGTCTGTGGCTACTGCCATTGTGCTGGGAGAGTTTAGGCGTAGAATGAGCAAATAGAAGAAATGATGGATGGGGATAAACTGGTTAAATACCGTAGCGTAGCTCGCTGTATTGCTGACGGTTTCTTTCTGTTCCGCGCCCAAATGTGGGGCGTGCTGAAGAAAGTGTGGGTGTGGCTCTTGGCCGCATCCGTGGCTTTTGCGGTTATGCTGCAGTTGATGCTCAAAGGCGAGTTGGCGTGGGGCTTGGCCTTTTTGCCTGTCTTCATTGTTGCGTATTGCTTGTTTAAGCGAGCTGTGGTTAGACAGTTGTCTCCTTTGCCTAAGATAGGCAACGCCTTTCGCAGAGCTTTTCGCCATCTTGGCCAATACGTTTGGTATTCCTGCTTGTCGGGTATTATACGTATCATCTTGTTTGCCATCTTGTTTCTCCCGGTTGCCATTTTGCTTATGGCTGGATTTGTAGAGGCTGCTGGTGTCAAGATGGGAGATGAGGCAGTGCTCGGTGTGGGATTTAACGCGTTGATGTTTGTCACATTTATCGTATGCTTCGCACTTGTGCTTTTTGCGCAAATATGGCAGATATTTGGATTGGTTTATCTTTATGGAGCCATGAAAGCGCATGATGAGGCATTGAAATTGCGTGAAAGTGGGTTGTAGATGTTGATGGGCATGGTTTTTGCTAATAACAAGATAGGGAGACCATTCGAAAAGAAACTTCAAGTGCGGCTGTGTTATTCATAGCCAAAGGGAGGACAAAGGGAGAGAATGATAAAAAGGAAATAATTAGTTTATTGTTTAAACATAAATTTTAAAAGCTAAAATGATGAAGATTGAAAAAGTTCATGCAAGAGAGATTCTTGACTCGAGAGGTAATCCGACCGTAGAGGTTGAGGTAACGCTTGATAATGGCGTGATGGGACGTGCCAGCGTTCCGTCGGGTGCTTCCACGGGTGAGAATGAGGCCTTGGAGCTTCGCGATGGTGACAAGAATTGCTTCTGTGGCAAGGGCGTGTTGAAGGCCGTTGCCAATGTCAACGACATCATTGCTCCCGCATTGAAGGGCATGGACGTTACCGCACAGCGTGCTATCGATCAGAAGATGATCGACCTTGATGGCACTCCCACAAAGAGCAAGCTTGGTGCTAATGCCATCCTTGGTGTTTCTTTGGCTGTTGCTCACACGGCAGCTCAGGCTTTGAATATGCCGCTCTATCGTTATATCGGTGGAACAAACACTTACGTGCTCCCTATCCCGATGATGAACATCATCAATGGTGGTGCTCACTCCTCTGCTCCTATCGCATTCCAGGAGTTCATGATTCAGCCCCGCAACTTCAAGACGGAGAAAGAGGCTATCCGCTGCGGTGCAGAGATTTTCCACGCTTTGGCCAAGGTGCTCAAGTCTCGCGGCCTTTCCACGGCTGTAGGTGATGAGGGTGGCTACGCACCGGCTTTGAATGGCATTGACGATGCATTGGACAGCATCTGCCAGGCT
>CAZDVW010000047.1:0-346 GCA_964509205.1 uncultured Sutterella sp.
TGCGAAATGGCCGTGAAGCTCAACGAGCGCTTCATCCCGCCCTACGGCAGCGGCGCTTCGCTCTACACCCGCCCTCTCGAAATCGGCCTCTCGCCCAGCATCGGCGTCAAGGCTGCTTCCGAATACATGTTCATCGTCATGGTCACGCCCGTCGGCCCGTACTTTAAGACCGGCTTCGGCTGCACCGACATCTGCATCATGCGCGACTACGACCGCGTCGCTCCTCGCGGCACCGGACGCTTCAAAATCGGCGGCAACTACGCCGCTTCGCTCGTCGCCGGCGAACACGCTCACGCTATCGGCTGCTCGGCCGTGCTCTATCTCGACCCGAAAGAGAAAAAATCCC
>CAZDVW010000047.1:356-2919 GCA_964509205.1 uncultured Sutterella sp.
CTCGACGAATGCGGCCCGGCCAACTTCTTCGCCATCATCGACGGCAAATACGTCACACCAAAGAGCGACTCTATCCTGCCCTCGATTACCAACCGCGCCCTGATGACTCTCGCCCGCGACCTCGGCATCGAAGTTGAAGAACGCCACATCGCAGTCGAAGAACTCGAAAACGCCACAGAAGCCGGCGCTTGCGGCACCGCTGCCGTAATCTCGCCCGTCGGACACATTCGCGACATCGACACAGGCAAAGTCTACGAAATCGCAAAAGACGGCAAGCCCGGTCCCATCTCGACCAAGCTCTACAACGCTCTCAACGCTATCCGCCTCGGCGAAGCTCCCGACAAATTCAACTGGAACACTATCGTAGAATGACCCTAGCGCAGCAGTCGTGGACCGACATCTACGACACATTCTACCCCACGCAAACGCTGACCCGCGACATACTGGAGCGCCACTCGCGCTCCGTAGCCGGGTTGGCGCTTGACATAAACAGCCGCTTGCAGCTCGACCTGCCCGACACCCTCGTCGAACAAGCCGCCATGCTCCACGACATCGGCATTTTCCTCACCGACGCCCCCTCGATCGGATGCTTCGGCTCTCAACCATACCTGCTCCACGGCGTACTCGGTGCCGACCTGCTCCGCCGCCATGGCTTCGACGAACAAATCGCTCGCGTAGCCGAGCGGCACACCGGCTCCGGCATCACCACCACCGAAATCGAGCAGTGGCATCTGCCCTTCCCCACCGACCGTATCCTCGCGCCGCAGACCCTCCTCGAGCAGCTCATCTGCTACGCCGATAAATTCTACAGTAAGTCAGGCGACATGCAGCGCAAGCCTCTCGAACGCGTCCGCGCCTCGCTCGCCAAATTCGGCGACCTGTCACTCGCCCGATTCGAGCAGCTCCACACTCGTTTCAACACAGACCTCTAAAATCCCTCAACACAACAAAGCGACACCGCGCGCCGTCAATTCGAAAATTGCTGCGCGCGGCGTCGCTTTTTATATCACTCAGCTATTCGGACATGCGAGCCGTGATTTCTGCCACCATTCTGTCGGCATCCTTACATCCCAACACATACTTGCGACCGCTGCGAAGCGTCACCATGAAGCAGTCGCTCTCATCACCATAATATGCTGTATATCGACCTATTGATTTTTCGCTAAACACACCCCAATAGCCCATAAATCCACCCGACGCGAACAAACGGACTGCAAGTTTCGATGGCTTATAACGCTCGACCGACACTATTTCGGCAAAAGGTATCAACCGAATTTTCAACGATGAATTGACGCACACACACTTATCATCGAGCGACACCGACATAGGCGCATGGCAAAGCGACACAGCCAGCGAAATCGCTATAAGTGCAAAGCTAACGACTCCGGCACCTGGCGCTAAATTCCAATTAAGAACAATCACACCGAGCAAAATCGCAAAAACAAAAATAGTTGTCAGCGAAGCCGCCCGACTCAATTCAACCCTTCTTTTTAAGTTTTCCATAAGCACACTGTAATTTTTTCTTCGCAAATGTACTCATTTTTTTATAACCAAACATCCTTCTTCAATAAATTTTGTTAATGTTTTATTAAATGTTGTGGGTGGGGTGGGTTACGGCGCACAATAATTGTAAATTTGCAGGCGAAATCAACATAAACGATAAGACGATGAGCAAACGAATATTGGTTGTCGATGACGAAGAGACTCTGTGCGAGGCATTGCAGTTCAACCTTGAAGCCGAAGGCTACGAAGTAGACACGGCTTTGAGTGCCGAAGAGGCGCTGACGTTCGACCCGGGCAGCTACGACCTGATATTGCTCGACATCATGATGGGCGAGATTTCAGGCACTCAGTTCGCACGCATACTCAAGGCCAACCCGGCCACAGCGTCGGTCCCTATCATCTTCTGCACGGCCAAAGACGCCGAAAACGACATGGTGGCCGGACTCGAACTCGGCGCCGACGACTACATCACCAAGCCCTACTCGCTGCGCAACGTCATAGCTCGTGTCAAGACCGTGTTGCGACGCACCGCAGCGGCCACGCCGGCGGCTGAGCACTCCGACCAAGTCTCGTTCGAAGGCCTGTCGGTAATTCCCTCGCGCAAGCTCTGCATCGTCGACGGCGTCGAAGTGAAGATGCCCAAGAAAGAATTCGAAATCCTGCTGCGACTTATGAGCAACCGTGGCCGCGTTTTCTCGCGCGAAGAGCTGCTCAAGGACATTTGGCCGGCCGAGGTCGTCGTCCTCGGCCGTGTCATCGACGTGAACATCACTCGCATACGCCAAAAGATTGGCCACTACGGCCGCCACATAATCAGCCGTTCGGGCTACGGATATGGCTTCATCGATTAAAATTTCCTACCCCGCGCGACTTTTCTTCTGGTTGCTGAGCTACACCGTGCTGTTGGCCGGCACTTTCGTCATTTTTCAATATTTCCGCGAAAAAGAATTCAAGGCCGAGAGGATAAACACTCAGCTGCAGACCATCAACACCTACATCATCAGCGAAATCGAAGATGGCCACGACGTAGCCGCCATCAATCTTCACGAATTTCACTCAT
>CAZDVW010000048.1:0-2915 GCA_964509205.1 uncultured Sutterella sp.
AGTACGATGAAGCTGGTCCTACCATCGTCCACAGAAAGTGTTTCTAAACGTATATACCATATTTTTTATTGTGAAATGTTTGTTTGATAATTTCATTTCTTCGCTTCAGCTGTCAAATAAATGCTTGTCAAAGCTGCAATGAGAATCAACTTTTTATATAACTGATGCATATAGGAGTATTAGTATTGGCAATCCTGATTCATACTTCCTTAGAACAGTCGTTATTTCCTTGTAGAATTTTGACTATATTCTTGTTAGATATAGGCTGTAGTAATGGAAATGTAAGATGTACAACACCTAGTGGTATTCCTCAACCCCTTGGAGAAACTTGTTTCTTTAATAGATGTGAGAATGGAGAATGGTCAAAAACGATTCAAACAAGTGAAGGAGTCTCTTGCGTTGAAAACACGTTAGCGGAGTCATCCTTTTGTAACAATCCCCCTATTATACCCGAATGCGATTTTAGAGGAATTCGTTGTCTAGCAGATGAGAATATCCTTGTGGATGACATTTGTACATCAAGATATCAAGAATGTATTGATTATCAATTATCTACCCCTATTATTCTTCCTGGTGAGTATTATTAGTCCTTTCTTATTGTAGATGGATCGAGTTGTCGAAATGGAGAAATTGTTACTTCTTCTACATGTAGTAGTACGTGCTCCTTTAGTGGTCCTCGTTGTGTGAATGCTTTCGGAGAAGTTGCAATAGACAGTTGTACCTCCTTTTATCAAGTCTGTGAGAATGGTTTACCTTCTAATCCAATTCCAATAGGTTCAGATAAGAGTTGTCTTAATGGTAATGTTGTCTTTACATCTCAGTGTGAAGAAATGGCTCCATTAGATCATTGTTCGTTCAATGGTATTCGTTGTGTGAATGAAGGACTTCCTGTACTGGATACATGTACTTCAGATTATGTGACTTGTTCTAATGGTGTGGTGAGTTCTATCCTTCAAGTCCCAAATGGAGGTATGTGTTACAATAATGCTTTTGTTCTATCAAATGTATGTACTTGTACTAACTTGAATACATGTGATAGTGAAGGAGAAACGCGTTGTGTTAATCAATTCGGTATTGCTGCTGCTGGTGTAGTGTGTACCAATTATACTCAGGTCTGTAACAATGGTGAATTCTCAGTTCCTAATGCTGTTGATGCTGGACTAAGTTGTAGTGGTACTGGTTTGATTCCCACGGAAGCGTGTACTGCTTTCTTTAGTGATAATTCTTGTTCCTTCTGTGGAATACGTTGTTCTGATGAAAAGGGATTGGAAGTGAGAGGTCATTGTAGTGAGTATTATATGACTTGTGATAACAGTATCCCATCACAACCTTATCGAGTAACTCAATCATTCAAGTGTTTGGATGGTTTTATTGTTTATGAAGATTTCTGTCCTAATCCTTATCCTTGCCCTTCATCTGTCCAAGGACGTCTTCGTAATGAAGAAAACGTGGGAGCCCCTGGTGCTCATGGATCTACTGGACCTACTGGACCTACTGGACCTACTGGACCTACTGGACCTACTGGTGTTGAGGGTCCACAGGGGCCTCAGGGAGTACAAGGACCTCAAGGACCTCAAGGACCCCGTGGAGCTGCTGGAGCTATAGGTAAACCAGGTAACACTGGAGCTACAGGTCCCCAGGGAGAGCAGGGAGTACAAGGACCTACTGGACCTACTGGACCCACTGGCGAAACTGGCCCTTCTGGACTTACTGGTGAAATGGGACCTACTGGACCTACTGGACCTATTGGTGAAACAGGACCCACTGGTGAAACAGGACCAACTGGTGAAACAGGACCCACAGGAGAAACAGGTCCTACAGGAGAAACAGGTCCTACGGGACCTACTGGAAATACAGGACCAACGGGTATAACAGGACCTACTGGTGAGAAAGGACCCACAGGACCTCAAGGCGAGACTGGACCAACTGGACCAACTGGGCCCACTGGACCAACAGGTGAAAGAGGACCTGAAGGACCTGAAGGTCCTACAGGAGAGCCTGGTGTGACAGGTCCGACAGGTCCTGGGGCAAATACGACCTCTCTTTCTGCATTCTCTCAGTTATTCCGTTGGAGAGTTGCCAACCGTCTGGATACAGTATACAATACAGATTCCAATGATGTGACTGTTTACAATCATGTCAATGATTTCTCGTTCCTTTCTCTGTGGAGTATCTTTTCGTAGGTGTATTGAAGGTTTATAAGTTGTAGTCGTTCGGTGATTAGCATTTGTAATGGAGTTATATCAAAGACTACAGACTGGCCATGTGATGAAACGGAGTGTCTCTCTCAAGTATCGATTCCATTTGAAACTGGTAAAGGAACTAATAGTACTTGTATTTACCGTTCCGAATTGATTGTGTTTTATCCTGAAGTTTCGTCGGATGATATAACTATTTATTCTGATAATTCTAACAGTGTACTTGGTAATTAGTGTTATGTTTGATAAAAAAATATTACTTTGTTTCATCATCATCAATAAGAACGATAATATCCAATAGAAAAAGGAAACAACACTTCACACACCATTACAGAAAAACCCTCGACATTGTTTAATCTAATATATATATATCATTAAACAAAGCAGAAATAAAGTCTTCCTTAATGATATATAGACAAAAAAGAATTGATGAAACGTCATCAGGTATATTTATATACCCTTCAATCATTTATCCTACCTTTGATTAACAAACGATCACTGATCATAATGGTATACTTATATCGTTCCCTTTACCACCAATAAAACATTGTGTGACTATTGCAGGTACGTATTTATATTACCTTTCTTTTCGATATTTTTTAATTAATCTTGAGAATGGTCCTATTTAACAGGTTGAATGACAGATCTTATTTTTTGTAGACATGTTTGGAAAGGAAGTCGTCATTGATTGCCGTGGACACATCATGGGTCGTCTTG
>CAZDVW010000049.1:0-2823 GCA_964509205.1 uncultured Sutterella sp.
TATCAAATAACTGTGTTACAGTACTCCGTTTCGCAGCTTATTACTTCCGCCGCCCATGTTTCTCCATCAGCAATTTCGCCGCGGATTTAATGAAATGAAAAGGCTCGCCCTTTTTATAGCCCAAAATCTCGCAGGTTACCGCTACGCAGAATATCAGTCCCAAAACAAACAGCAAAAACTGCGCGCCCCAAGGCTTCATGCCGCCCAGAAGTATAACATGAATGAAGGAAATCGCTCCCATATAAAAGTTGAGACCTTTTCGCACGGGATAATTGACAATAAGGCGGGTAAAAATCGCCGCCGGAACGGAAGCAATTGTAGGAATCGAAAGAATTATTGCGAACAGTGCGCGAAAGTAACCGTGCTCATCCGCAACAGCAAACATGGGACGAAAATTTTCAAAGCACATTATGATGTTTATAATAAATGCAACTGTGTAAATCACCGCTCCGGTTTTTAACTTGGCAAGCTCGTCAGCCTCGCGTTTCTGTTCCTCCGGTGTGGGCGGCGCTTCGCTGCCCATACCGCCTATGGGTTCGCCCGAGAATATTTTTTCCTCCTCCGGCTTTTCGGATATATCCGGCAGCACCACCGGCGGAACTCTTCGTTTAAGCGGCACGGCAAAAGCCCTCCTTCATTTAAGCTTAAGGCGCAGACCCTTCATTATAGTTTTTACAGATAAAAAGCGCCGCCTTTTTCCGGCAGGCTAATGCAGCCCTTCCTTGCGGAAGGGCTTATTTGCTTGTTTATCAGTCGTCGTCCAGCTTGAGCACCGCCATGAACGCTTCCTTCGGAAGCTCCACGGAGCCTATGCGGCGCATTTTCTTCTTGCCTTCCTTCTGCTTTTCAAGCAGCTTTTTCTTTCTGGTGATGTCGCCGCCGTAGCACTTGGCAAGCACGTCCTTGCGAAGCGCCTTTACCGTTTCACGGGCGATTATCTTGCCGCCGATGGCCGCCTGAACCGGCACTTCAAAAAGCTGGCGGCTTATGTTGTCGCGAAGGCGCTCCACCATTCTTCTGGCGCGGGGATAGGCGTTCTCCGCAAATACTATCATTGAAAGGGCGTCCACCTGTTCGCCGTTAAGAAGCACGTCCAGCTTTACAAGCTTGCCGGGCTTATAGCCGCAGGGCTCGTAGTCAAAGCTGGCGTAGCCCCTCGTACGGCTTTTCAGGGCGTCGAAAAAGTCATAGATTATTTCGCCCAGGGGCAGCTCATAGTGCAGCTCCGCGCGATCCGCCTCCAGATACTTCGTGTCCCTGTAAATTCCGCGCCGCTGCTGGCAAAGATCCATTATGCTGCCGATGTACTGGGTGGGGGTGAATATGCTGGCAAGCACATACGGCTCTTCGGAGGACTCAATGGTGGCGGGGTCGGGGTAGTTCGTCGGGTTGTCAAGCTCAAGGGTGCGCCCGTCCGTAAGGTGCAGCTTATAAACAACGCTGGGCGCGGTGGTAATAAGGTCAAGGTTATATTCCCTTTCAAGGCGCTCAAGAATTACCTCCATATGAAGAAGCCCGAGGAAGCCGCAGCGGAAGCCGAAGCCCAGGGCGGCGGAGGTTTCCGGCTCAAAGCTTAACGAGGCGTCGTTAAGGGTAAGCTTGTCGAGGGCGTCCCGCAGGTCGGGATATTTCGCGCCGTCAAGAGGATATATTCCGGCGTAAACCATGGGGCGAACCTTCTTGTAGCCGGGAAGCGCCTCTGCGGCGGGGTTTTCCGCAAGGGTGACGGTGTCGCCCACAGAGGTATCCGCAACGGTTTTGATTGAGGCGGTGATATAGCCCACCTCCCCCGCCTTTATTTCGCCGGAGGGAACAAGGCGCGTTGCGCCCATATAGCCAACCTCCACAACGTCGAACTCCGCGCCGGTGGACATCATGCGGATTCTGTCGCCGTTTTTGACGCTGCCGTCCATAACGCGCACATAGACGATTACTCCGCGGTAGCTGTCGTAAACGGAATCAAAAATAAGCGCTTTAAGCGGAGCGGAATCGTCGCCCTTCGGAGCGGGAATTCCGTCCACAATGGCTTCCAGCACCGCGTGAACATTTTCGCCGGTTTTGGCGGAAATGCGCGGCGCGTCCAGCGCCGGAATGCCGATAATATCCTCGATTTCGTGGGCAACACGCTCCGGGTCGGCGGCGGGCAGGTCGATTTTGTTGATTACGGGAACAATTTCAAGGTCGTGGTCAACGGCAAGGTACGCGTTGGCAAGGGTCTGGGCCTCAACGCCTTGAGAGGCGTCCACTATTAGCACCGCGCCCTCACAGGCGGCAAGAGAACGGGAAACCTCATAGTTGAAATCCACGTGACCGGGAGTGTCGATAAGGTTAAAAACATATTCGCGCCCGTTGTCGGCGTTATAGTGAAGGCGCACCGCGCGGGATTTGATGGTGATGCCGCGCTCGCGCTCAATATCCATATTGTCAAGAAGCTGTTCTTCCATATCCCGCGGGGCGACGGCGTTTGTGTTTTCCAAAATTCTGTCCGCCAAGGTGGATTTGCCGTGGTCGATGTGCGCGATTATGCAAAAGTTTCTTATATTGTCCTGTGGCAAGTTAAAATACCTCCTGTGTAAAATATACCACCTTACATTTTATCACCAAGGCGCGTAAATTACAATTATTTTATATTATTTAATTAAAAACGTGCCGCTTTTGCAATCTTTAATATTTGCCTTGCAACAAATTACCTAAGGTGATACACTTATGATATAAAAGCCCCGCGCTAAACCCCTTTGCCGTGCTTTGATATTAACACACTTTTACTTAAAAATGTGATGATGATTTTCTTTTTTTAATCCGCCGCTTTTGCAAAAAATGTGC
>CAZDVW010000050.1:0-2698 GCA_964509205.1 uncultured Sutterella sp.
CTCGTAAGGGTGTCTTTTCTCATATATTTCGGGTAGAAGATTTGCCGCACTGCCGTTCTCCACCTTCATCGCTCATGGCATCCAAAATCTATAACTGAAAGGAAATTGCTATGAGTACGGAAAAAATTAAGTGCATTTTGAAGCTGTTGGAAACCTACAATGAGCGCGAACGCAAGATCGCGGTGCTGCGATACAATTTGATGCATCCGATCAGAGTAGACCCGATAGAGCAGATCGAAGCCATGAACTTCGGACATGGTGATGGCCTTGGTCATAACGCCGGGCATATTTCCAATAAGACACTCTACATCGCCCTCAATTACGAAGAGCAGGCAGACCGCATGAATGCGGAAGCAGCACAGGAGATCGCAAATGAACTGTTTGCGCTGGAGTGTGAGCAGAAAAGGCTGAATTATTTTATCGGCCTTCTGGACGAACGGCAGGCCGAGGTGATCCGTTTGGTGTTTATCGAGGGTATTCCCACGAAAGAGATCGCTGCGCGGTTTAGCCTGACCTACCGTACCATCGACAGGATCAAGCGCGCTGCCATTGAGAGCCTTGCAGGGATGTATGCCTATTCCGACCAGTTCCGAGTCTGATTTTTGAAAATGTCCTAAAAATGTCCGAACCGATGTACTTGCAATGTCTTATGACATCGTGGTATGATCAGACTGACAAAGAGGAGGTGCTCCCGGCAACGGGGGCGTCTCCTTTTTCGTCACCGTTTTTTCAGCGCGAGGAATTAAAAATAATTGTGCCGGAATCTGTTTGGGTGTGTTGAAAGGCTCAGGGAGTTGTTGTAGAATAGCCTTACGAGTTAGCAATGCACCTTGAAAATCGAACAGTTTTCAGCACGCAGCGTAAAGGAGGCTTCCTATGTGTGAAGTGAAAAATGAAATTTTGACGGTAAAAGAAATTCAACAGATCCTCAGAATAGGAACAAATACTGCGTATAATTTGATTCACAGTAAAGCGTTTCCTGTTGTTAGAATCGGTCAAAGTTACCGAATCCCTGCCGCGTCATTTTATGCATGGCTTGAGAGCACCAACGCTGCGAAACAATAAGGTCAAATCTTCAATTACCATCAATTTGTGGATATTGGAGGTTATCATGGCAAATAAACGTCGTGCAAACGGTGAAGGAAGCTGGTGGCAGCTTCCAGATCGCACATGGGTGCATCAAATCACCATTGGCCGGAAAGAAAACGGGGCCCCGGACCGAAAATCCTTTAAGGGTAAAACAAAAGCAATCTGCAAGCAGCGCAAGGAAGAGTGGCTTGCAGAGAGGGAACGCCTGAATGCTCAGGAAGAGGAACAGCACCAAGCGGAAAAGGATAAGGATAATGCATACAGGTTGCTTGGGCATTTTCCAGAATCGGAAACGCTCTTTGAAACAGCATTTCTGGAGTGGCTGCGGCTTTACAAATCGCCACCTACACGCAAACCCTCGACCTATGCGTGCTATCTTGACACATACAATACGCATTTTGCTCCCGCTTTTGGGACGATGGCTTTGTATCAGATCACGCAAGATGCAGTGCAGGAGTATTATCAGAAAAAGCAGCTGAACGGAGCCCGCGTGGACGGCCGAAAGGGTGGATTGTCACCCAAAACGATCCGTAACCACCACATGATTTTGAAGGACTTTTTTACCTACGCACAGGGCAAATACAAGCTCGACTGCAACCCAGTATTGAGCACCACAAGGCCGGAAGTAGTTCAGAAAGAAATGCGGGTATTGAGTCCCTCTGAAATGCAGATTTTTCTGGAAGAGGTCATGAAAGAAACGCAGCGAATCGCAATTCTTACGGATCTGTTCGTTGGTTTCCGTGTCGGCGAGCTGTTAGCATTGGAGATTTCTGATTTGGACTTAGAGCGTCAAACTCTCCGCGTAAACAAAAACCTGATTCGAGTCAAAACAGATGCACTTTCACTGGACAACCCCAATATTAAAATTCTGAACTATGACCCGAAGAAGAAAACGCACCTCATCGTTCAGAGCACACCAAAAACGAAAACATCCAACCGAGAGATCGCCATTTCGGACGGCTTGTGTGAGCTGTTGATCCGGCATCTTTACACGCTGGCACATTCAAGCTGGCCAAATCCGAACAATTTGCTATTTCCGTCTAAAGCGGGGACTTACATTGATCCCAAGAGCTTTGAAATTCGCCTGAGCGCCGTCTCAAAGCGGTGTGAGATCAAGAAGGTCAATCCCCATGCGCTGCGCCACACATTGGCGACTCGTCTGGTGGAGGAACGCACACCCCTGAACATCGTTCAGGGAATCTTGGGACATTCATCCATCGAAACAACGAGAAAATATCTGCACAAGAATGTCGACATTGAGCGTGAGGCGATTTCGTCAATGACCGATTACTTAAGAGTGGATAAGCTGAACGGCGCTCCGCAGTTAAATGGAGCTAAAAAAAGAGGCAAATTTTCCGGTATCCCGCTTCCCGATTTCTCGCAGCAGGAAAGAATACCAGCAAATAAGGCTTAAAGTGAAAAGCAAACTCTGTTCCGTTGCACACTTTACTGCAAACGGTCAAGCGGACTGATCGGAGCAGAGGTAGAAAACAGATTGACAGGAGGACATAGCATGAGGGAAGTTTTTTGATGAAAAGGCAGATGGTAACTCCTTGGGCAAAACAAATGCAAATTGCAACAGGGCAAAGAGAAAGTCCTGAAACCGTTG
>CAZDVW010000051.1:0-2483 GCA_964509205.1 uncultured Sutterella sp.
TCTGTCTGTCTGTCTGTCTGTCTGTCTGTCTGTCTGTCTGTCTGTCTGTCTGTCTAAAGCGTAGCACATCAGCATGAGTCTGTCAACCCCTTTTTTGAAATTTTTTTGTATATGTCAGGGTAAGCTTTTCCCATATCCTACCGCACTTTATACATATATATTATATCATATCTGCGCCGAAGTTGTCAAGGTCTCAGAAACAAAAAACATGGAACGAAACGAGGTTTTTGGCTCTTAACACTCGTTTCGTTCCAACTTTTTTACTAAAATTCTTTTCCACACTGCTTTATATCATCAGGCTTAAAGAGAATACAGCCGCAGTGACCTCTGAATGTGGGAAAACATATCACTTTCAGATTTTCACCTATCTCAGGACTGTAGTCGTTTATCTCCAGAACTTCACCGTAAAGGACAACTTTTTCATAAAACCTCAGCCATTTGCTGTCCATATTCTCAAACAGACTGCCGAACGTACTGCCGATAAGCTTTTTAAGAGGATACATTTCAAGCTCTGCAAGCGCTTTATTGCCATAGCGGAAAATCCAGTCCAGAGCGTGACTTTCCTCGTCGAATATCATCTCAATGTCTGCAAATGCGAAAGGGGCATTTTCATAGCAGATGTAATGCTGACGGTATTCCTGTTGCGTTCTGGGCGCATCATCAGCAAACCAGTCTAAGATGTCCTGCTGTTTCCGGTAAATTTCATTGCGCAGTTTCGTTTTTTTGCTTAACGTGTACCTGAGAGATTCACCGTTCATGAGATTCACCGTATCAGTGATACTGCGTATAGCCATTACTGATACGATACACCCACGGCGTATCTCAATGAAGCTTTCGCCGAGCTTTTTCTTTAGTTCTTCGCAGGTGATACGGGCTTTGTATGTTTTATCTCCGTAAACGTGTATCTCAGCGTCTTGACGGTGCATGAGAACGTAAATTATTTTGTCGATTTCGATTTCAACCTTTTTCCATTGGTGACGTATGGTTATAGTTCCGCTTCCGTACAAATCAGACAATCCTCCTACTCTTTTTTATGATTATAAACCATATTTCAGTAATTGTCAATAAGCGCTATACATATACCATCACCTTATATATAGCTTCTTTTGCATCTTCCTTATGCATATTGGCTATCCTGTTTACTTCATAGAGATCACCTTTATCAAGTGCAATCTGGTATGCCTTATCTTCTTTTATCCAGATCTCAGTCTGTTTATTCACTGCATCAGTTACTTTGGTATGAAGATCGTCCAGATACCTGTATATTTCGCCTTCGTCCACAAGCTTCTGCAAACGTTCCGGATAATACGTTTCCGCATATTCCAGGTGATAGGCGATATGATCCTCATGAAAGGAAAACCTTTCTGTTTTATTGGTTTTAGGATTGATGTGCCTTATCGTCTGAGTTTTGGTATTCAGTTCCCATACAGGATTGCCGTTTAGCTTTTCTTTGCTCTGAAAAATCATAAAATCACTTCCGTTTCTTTATAATGTAATATCCTGCACCGCCGATTCCGGCAGCGGCAGCAACAACTGCAATAATCAGCAAGGGGTTAATCCCGGACGGCTCAGAATCGCTTTCAGAAACTGTTTCAGCAGCATTGGCGGTATTCTCCTCAGACGTTTCCTCGGTTCTGTTTTCGACTTTTCCTATTACTCTGGGAGAACCAGCGCCGTTATCGTTTATTAAATAACCGCCTGTGGTGTCAGCCATATCTTCTTCAAGTGTACTGAATGGTGGGAAACTATCAACGGTATCGCCGTTCTGGTCGATCATCTGCCACATTCCGTCCTGCATATAAAAACTATAATAATTGTCCTCGGTCTGAATGGTCCAGCCGCCGTTTTCATCATCATTGAAGTCCCAGTTTTCAATTAAAGCATTATAATAGTCCTTATAGGAATATTTCAGTTCACCCAATGCAGACCAGTCATAATCGTCTGAACCGTAGTTCTCATCAAGCCACTGGTCAAGCAGATGATGCTTGTACGATGCTTCAGGGAAGTCAGTTCCGTTATCGCCTTTGCCAAGCCACACTTCTTCCCATATTTCAGATTCTATGTAGTCACGGTCCAGAGTTTCGGCAGCGTAAGATGTTAACCCTGAACTGAGTGCCAATGCGGTCACGCAAACCGCAGTTATAAGTTTCTTCATCTCAAAATCCTCCTTATGCAAGCTGTCCGATCAGGACACTTGCTTCATATTTGCTAAGATTATGGTCAACCTGGATGTCAGTACGGCGGCTTTTGCGTATCAGTTTTTTTAGATAGCTGATCTGCGAAAGAGAAGCAGGCAAAGCTCCCCAGCGTTTCACAAGCTCCAGATCCCAGAGATACTTTGCCCTCTGATAGTCGCATACAAGCCTGTTATAGACCGCATCAAGGATTTCCTGCATTGGAGCCGCCGGGATAGTCCACACAATTGTTCTATCGTGTACCATATAGGCATAGCTGTTGCCTGTAATGTCCTCAGCTCTGACCTT
>CAZDVW010000052.1:0-2355 GCA_964509205.1 uncultured Sutterella sp.
CACGAGTATTTAAGAAGCATTGGTGCGGCTGCTATTTCAGAGGAAGACGAAAAGTTGCATCCTACGGCAGCAGGTATGCTGATGTTTGGTGACGAGTACAATATTGTGCGCAATTTCCCTGAATACTTCTTGGACTATAGAGAAGAGCTGGACCCTACCACCCGTTGGAGCGACCGATTGCAGTCAAGTTCTGGTGAATGGTCCGGAAACGTGTGTGACTTTTATTTTAGAGTTTATAACAAGATTATTAAAGATATTAAGGTGCCTTTCAAAATGGTCGGTGGTGAACGTATTGATGATACTCCAGTACACAAGGCACTTCGTGAAGCCTTGGCAAACTGTTTAATTAATGCAGATTATCATGGTTTGCGTGGTGTTGTAATCCGTAAGGAACCGGACAAGCTGATTTTGGCAAATCCCGGCTATGTCAGAACGGGTAAAAAGCAGATGCGTCTTGGTGGCGAATCCGATCCCCGAAATAAGGCTCTTATGAAAATGTTTAATCTTATCAATATCGGTGAACGTGCCGGAAGCGGTGTGCCGAATATCTTTAATGTTTGGGCAGATGAAGGCTGGGAAGAACCGGTGATTGAGGAGCGATTTGATCCGGACAGAACAGTATTATCGCTTTCTTTTAAGAAAAAAGTGACAGAAAAAAGTGACAGAAAAAAAGTGACAGAAAAAAGTGACAGAAAAAAAGTGACAGAAAAAACACAAGCACATTATGATATGATTCTTTCGTTTATGGAAGAGGATGTATGGTATAAGGCAAGTGAATTAGTGGATGTGCTTGGAGTTAGAGAGACAAGAACTAAAGCATTGCTCAGAGCTCTTGTTGAAGATGGGTTGCTTGAAGATAATGGTACCATTAAAGGACGAAAGTATAAAAAACGATGAGGTAAGATACGTAAGAAAAATGAAGATTTTATTCTGGAATGTTCATAGAAATAAAAAAATAAATAGTTATCTTGTCAGCCTTGTAAAAGATAATGCAGTGGATGTTTTGATTTTGGCAGAATATGATGATTCAAAAGAGGAATTGAATGATTTATTGCAACTCGAAAATATTAAGTTATTTGCACATGGTACTTTTGGCTGTGAGAGAATAGATGTCTGGAGTGTATATGATGACATTTCTTTAGGAAAGCAAGAACCGTATTATTCTTTACAAGTTATAAAAGGCGAATATATAATTTGTTGTGTGCATATGCCCTCTGATTTGCATGGTGGAAATCAAGATGAAAGGCACGAGATAGCACGAATGATGGTATATAATATAGGGGAATTGGAAAAAGAGATAGGCTCAGAAAAAAGTATAATTATTGGTGATTTCAACGAAATGCCATATGAAAGGACGTGCCTATATGCAAGTGGAATGCATGGGCTCCCGGTTTTGACAGAGAACGATAAAAATACAAGGATAGTAAAAAATATTGAGTATAGAAAGTTTTACAATCCTATGTGGAATTTGTTGGGAGATTTTAATTATCCGCCGGGAACATATTACTTAAACGCTGCAAAAATATGCTCGCCAATGTGGTATATGTTTGATCAAGTGATAATAAGTAAAGATGTAATTCCTGTTTTTAAGAAGGAAAGCTTAAAGATTATCACATCATGCAGTTTTTCAAATCTTGCAGATGCAAAAGGAAGACCAAATGAAAAAATTAGCGATCATTTTCCTATAATATGTGAAATAGAAAACGATTAGAGAAGGAGAGAGACTATGGATAATATGAAATTTTCTTTTGAGCTAGTTGATAGATATAAACCTAATGAAGTGCTAGAAATGGCATTAAAGCAAGTCGAAGATGCTACAAGAGGATTTGTTAAAGGTAATATTCAAGATTATGATGGACCGATGCAAGATTATTTAAAAAAGAATGGATGGGCTGAAACACTTGGTTCTCTTGTGACAGCGTCTGATGTGACGGTCAGCATACAGGATTCTTTGGGAGAACAAGGGACAGAAAAACATAAATATGAGGTGTATTTAACAGTTGATGCATTACCACATTATAAATATCGCATTATGTTTTTGGAATATGGAACGATTTCATATCCTGCCAAAGTGGTTATGAATGATAATTTGGCAGCAGAATGTTTTGGGAATTTTAAGAATAAATTTGAAGTAGAATCTATGGCAGAAATGGAGAATATGATTGATACAATTCTGTCATCTGATGTGATGAATAAATTAATACAAAATTTGATTAATGAGTCATTAAGACAAAAGTTAAAATCTGGTGAGGTTATGATTGAAGATAAAAATGATGACGCAAGCGGGGAATAGCTTAACAACTTACATGTGGCTTGCATGTTCGCATGCAAGCTGACGTGCAAGTTACGTGCAAG
>CAZDVW010000053.1:0-2267 GCA_964509205.1 uncultured Sutterella sp.
TGAATTTCCACAGCCGACCGACTTTATATGCAGGCATATTCCGTTTGGCAATCCAGGCAAGAATCGTTTCTCTGCCGACACCAAGATAAGCCTGAACTTCTTTCAAAGTGTACCATTTTTCAACATTCATCATTTCGCTCACTGTATTGACCTCCATTTTTATCTGAATCGAAATGTTACATTTACTATAAATGTGAAGGCACTGCTGTTGGGAAAACAGTTATTTCCTTCACTATCTACCATAATCCATAGGCACTCTGTTTTGCCTTCGAAGCCGCGAGCATCCATGCTTGCGGTTATTTTTATGCCCTTACCCGGTTGGACATCCGGGATATCAATATAATTGGTTTCTGCTCTCGGACGAACGGTTTTGTGGTTAGAGAAGAACAGTTTTCTTCCTCGCCACGTTTGCGTTCCGGTATTGCAGAAATCCCATGTATGTTGGAATTTCTCATTACAAGAAACGGAGTATGTCGGTCTCCACGAAGAATTCATATAAACGCTATCGCCAGGATATAGAACCGATGTTGTTTGCACGGTATTTGCGTTTTCTGTCACGGAGGCAAGTCTCTGATATTCCAGCAAGACGATATCTTCTGCATCATCGGATTGAGAATCCATAAAGGCTTTCATCTGTAACGCCAGTGCTTCACACAATGCTCTTTCTTTTATCTCTGCAGATGCAGGAACGCCGAAAGCCATCATTACATCTTTGATTTTCCCGTCATCAATGGTACTTCCGAAGAAACCTGTTAGTCCGGCAATGTCAAAATTACCGAAAGAGGATTTGACCTCATGGCTCATTGTCCTTGTTCCATCAAAGATTTTTCTTTGCAACGGAACATCCATCGAGGAATACCGTTTCCCTTTTACAAATGCGAAGTAGTTACTTCCGGCTGCCTGGAAACACAAGGTAACGAAAATACCAGTGTTTTTACGGCTCGGATAGAAAATTCCGCTCTTGATGTACGGATAAATCCGTTTGAAATACTCGTTTACAGTCATTCTCTATCCCACCTTTTCCTTGTCCTATGGTTTGTCCTATGTGTCCTACGTTCGACCGGTTTCGTGTCCTAAATCTCAAAACTATAATAAAAACAGATGAGTTGAGGGGGCGTTTGCGGAGAGCGCAGGATAAATTCAAGAACATTATATCACAAAAATGTGCAAAAATCAATCCAGTTTAGATAAATATCAATCTTAATTCACATAAATCCACTTTAACTCACCATTCGGAATGCAAGGAGGTGAAAACGATGGCTAAAAACACCAAGCAGACTTCAAAGGCTGTTGCAACAAAGGCAAGCAAGATTTTGAAGGACAACCGCTACAGCGCAAAATCCAAGTCCGTTGCCGGAAGCGCTTTGGCACAGACCAAAAAGAAATGAATACTTCTCGGTTGGCGGTGACTGATTCTAATTAACCCGCCAAATTCTGTCCTGAGCATGACAGAAAACTGCTCACCGCTTTATCCTGCACCATTTGATCACCGGTGGCTCAACGGGATACTGCGGACAACTAAATACCACGGCTGCCCTTTGAGCGGGTTAGCCGCATTCCGAAACGGAGAAATTCCGTAAGGACTGCGGTTCTTTCACTGCGCCCCTTTTGCAGCCGATCCAATTCCTCCGTTTCGAGAAATCGTCAAACGGAGGATTTTTATGCAAATCAAAGACAATCGGACCATCCCTCAAATCTACTATCGTCCCCTTCACCAGTGGATCGAAGTCACCCCAGAGCAAAAGCACGATTGGGAACGCTTTGTTGGAACGATTCGCAAAGCCCAGCAGAGAGTCGGTGCTTGCTGTATTCCTTACAAGAAAAGCTACAAGTGCGACGGAATATGCGATGGGTGCGAATTTCGCCATATCCCTGAGAATGCACTCCAATGTCTCTCTATTGAAAGCGAGATGGAATATGAGCGCAGCAGCGGAACGCGAGACAGTTTTCTTTCCTCTGACGCACTGACCACAGAAATCAGCATCGACAGTATGTTCCTGAGCCACCTCCTTGCTGAACTGCGAGAGTCTGACCCAGAAAGCCATCAAATCCTTATGGTGCTTGCAGAAGGCTTATCGGAGCGTGCCGGTGCAGAGCGATTACATATGCCTCGAAACACCTTTGTGTATAAGAAAAATCAGCTTTTGAAGCGTATCCGCGAAAATTTCTAAAAAACTTTTCCTCTCTTTCGGCCATTTCCTCCTTTTCTGTCCAGATGGGTTGATGAAAGGCAAGACAACACGCCTTGGGAAAGGAGGAAACGCCGA
>CAZDVW010000054.1:0-1944 GCA_964509205.1 uncultured Sutterella sp.
TGCATTTGTTTTCCCGGTTTTTTATAATAGCGTCCTGACTTTCCAGGTATCTGAAAACTCTGTCTTTTGTCTCTTGTTTTACCCTTCCTTTTCCAGATAAAGCCCGAGAAATTGTACTTTTAGAAAACCCCAGTGCCTTTGCAACTTCCTCCAGTTTCAGTTCTCTTTTCATTTTGTCTCCATATTCAATTAAAATTTGTGGAAATAAATACATATAAAAGAAAACCCAAATAATACTAATTTAGGTTTATAAGAAAATTATTATGATCTAAACTTAAAGGACATATTCATTATATCCGAACTAAAGTTCCATGTCAATTATATTCTTCTCTAGAGTGTTCTTCTTCTCTAGAGTGTTCTTCTTTAGAGTTTCCGCAGTTCTGTAATTCAATGCAAGTTTTCGACAATATTGGCACAGAATGACTATGCAATTTATTTTGATACAGAAGCTTAACAGTCTGATTGTACACAAAATATATAGAAAGTGATCATCATATATCTTTGAGGGATAATCAGTAAATATTTTTTTTAAAATATTTCTCATAAAAATGAAAAGGCATGTCGCTTGATCATTGTTCCTCGGACATTGCAAAAAGCGGGAATCACCTTCACGTCCTTTCTCTTTCTATGAGTTCAGCAGCTTCTAATAAAAAACTGCCGCTCCACGAATTTTCACTCGTTGAAGCGACAGCCTCTTTCTTATCATTATTAGTAAAAGATATGTCCTCCGATCTGAATTCCCGTAAGTCCTTCTATGGGCGTTCTGAAAAACAGGCAATCGCCTACCGTGGTTGCTCCTGCCATCGCTTCATCCGCCGCTTTGTAGCAGGCCGGTGTGGCATGATTTTCTGCCAGTGCAAGTGCAAGACGTCCGCTTGCCACCGGTGAAAACTGCTTGTTCTGATAAATAACTCCGACCACCGTGTCGGGGAACACGGCGCTCTTCACTCGGTTAATGACAACAGCTCCCACTGCTACCTGGCCGGAATAAGGCTGGTTACCTGCCTCACAGTAAATCAGATTGGCAAGGAGATACCTGTCTCCGTCCGCAAAAGTGATTTCCGAAATATCTCTCCATGTGGACTGTGCAGCCAGCTGGGACAGTCTTCTCTCTTCCTCCAGCTGTTTCTGGAGCTGTGCAATATTGTTGTTTTGCTCCTCCAGCTGCTTTTCGTAGGCCAGCATCTCCTGCTCCGTCTCCGAAATCTGATGCTGATAGTCGGAGATCTGCCCGGAGGTCTGGCTTACCAGTCCCGCTACACGGCTCTGTTCTGCCTCCACCTTGGTCTTCAAGTCATCCAGATCTTTCTTTTCCGATTCCAGTCTTGCTTCCTTATCTTCAATGGAAGCTCTGGTCTCCTGATATTCCGTAAGCTGCTTTCTGTCATAGGCAGACAACTGTTCAATATAATCATTGCGGTTCAAAAGATCCGAGAAATTGGCCGACCCGAAAAACATTTCAAGCAGAACATAATCACGTTTTTCATACATGAACTGTATCCGCTTTTTCATGGCCTCATACTGTTCTTCTTCCACCTGCTTTGCTTCTTCAAGCTCCTTACCGGTCTGTTCAATCTCGGCTTCCTTATCCTCAATTTTCTGTTCCAGATCTGCCAGATTGTTGCTGACCTCGGTAAGATCATTGTTCAGGCTGTTCAATTGACCCTTGAGCCCTTCTGTCGTATTTTGAAGGTCGTTCAATTCATCCTTTGTAGAGTCAATGGCCTCTTCCGTTTTCTCTTTTTCCTCTTTCGCCTGATTCAGCTTTTCTTCCGTATCTTTTATATCCGCATAAACAGTTGTGGGAACGGCGCATGCAAGCAAGGCAACCGCCGTAAGTACGGCAATCCACTGCTTTCCTGCTCGCTTCAAACATCTCACCGCCTTATCTGTCTTCAATTACTTGGTACCAAAGATCCTGTCCCCGGCATCTCCGAGTCCCGG
>CAZDVW010000055.1:0-1929 GCA_964509205.1 uncultured Sutterella sp.
ATAACCGTTCGGCCACCAAAGCTCAGGATTTTTAATATTCATGGAGAAGTTATTCTTTTCGCTGCATTTCTGCTCCTCAAAAGCAATTTCTTTTCCCTGAGGATCATAGAGTCTGCACTCCAAAACCAGCTTCTCATCTTTGGCAATCAACTGATTTTGTACTTCCAGAGTCACTATGCAGCTGTCACTCTTAAGGTTTTCTCTCACATAAACGGAATCAATTCTTCCGCCCCGGACCTCTTCTATATAAATATCACGCCAGATTCCAAGATCAGGAAGCTGTGGGCCCCAGTCCCAGCCAAACATGCAGTGCGCTTTCCGGATATGGGGAAATCCCGGAACCGTCGTATCCACGCCCCAGATCGGTTTTCTCTCATGCTGCTTTCTGATATAGGCAAGCGGAGAATCAAATCTGATCTCAATCTCGTTCGTTCCCTTGTGAAGAAACTCTGTCACATCAAAACGATAGGTCCGATGCATGTTTTCACAGCGTCCCACTGTCTGACCGTTCAGAATGATTTCTGCCAAAGTATCGATTCCCTCACAGACAAGGATATTTTTGTCATTCTTAAGGGTCTCTTCCGTCACTTCGAAGCTTCTCCGGTAATGGTAATCAAAAGCCGACAATTCTCTTGCTGCCGGCTCGCTTTCCCCGTAAAAGGGGTCCTCCATCAAGTGATTATCCAGTAAATCTTTATACATAGAGCCGGGAACTGTAGCAGGATGAAAAGTTTCTTCTCCCTGTCTTTGCATTTCCCATACGCCATTTAATGTAAGCATATTATCTTCCTCCATTTTGTTTTTTATAGCGTTCACCCTATCATCATATACGATTCCTCGAAAAAGATATATAAACTTTCTCTGATAAAATCGGACGAATCTCTACTTTTCGGGAAACCAGCCATATTTGCCCAAATCCACTCTGCCGCAGGTAACCTCCACACCGTCTTCCTTAAGAAGCCTTTCCTGGGCACCGGCACCGCCGAATGCAAATTCTCCGGACAGTTCTCCCTTGGAATTGACCACGCGGAAGCAGGGTACATGCTCCGGATCCGGATTGTTATGGAGGGCATTTCCCACTGCTCTTGCCATCTTCTTATCCCCCGCCAGCGCAGCAATCTGCCCATAGGTTGCCACATGGCCTTTAGGGATTTTTTTCACAGCTTCATAGATTCTTTTGGATGGACTGTCTGTGACAAGATCATAGCTCTCGGCAATCATCCGCTTCACATCCTCATCGGGGATAGACCCGTCAAGAATGATCGTATTCCAGTGTTCCTTATTCTGGTGATAGGCCGGGACCACCGCGTCAAATGTATTTCTCCAAAAATCTCTCCAGCGGGGATCCACCTTCACGTTCAGATTTAAACAGCCTTCTCTTTCATAGGTCCACAGAAAAGCCTTTTTACTTCCTTTCACCCGTACAAGCTGCCAATTGGGATCATGAAAAGGTGCTTCCTGATAGGTATTTGGAAAAGACAATCCATAGGATAAAATTTCTTTCCTTGTCAGCATAGCAATTTCTCCCTTCCTCCTATCCTACTTGTCATAATTTGCAGCAAATTCCTTTGCCGCTTCCCTCATTTTTTCCACCACATCATATGGTCCCACCACTTTTACTTCTTTTCCAAGGCTGAAGATCCAGCCAAAGAACTGATAGCTGACTGCCACATCCACCAAAAGGTAACTGTGTTCCTCATCGATCCTCCGAAAAGCGATATCTTTCCCGAACCGGTCAATAAACACGCCGCACATACTGTTCGGGAATTCAATTTTGACCTTCTCGATCCTGCCGTTGTACATCCCGAAATTCATTCTGGTGTAGGACGCCATGTCAAACTGTTTGAAAGCATCTTCCCCTTCCCGCTTCTCATTGACCAGTGCGATCTTCATCATCTTGTCCACCCGGTAGTGCTTCATGGTCTTGGT
>CAZDVW010000056.1:0-1835 GCA_964509205.1 uncultured Sutterella sp.
ATCCTCCGCTACGGCTGGCGCCGCACCTACTTCATTCTGGCCGTCCTCATGCTGGTCACCATCCTGCCGCTGATGATCTTCGTCGTGCGGGAAAAGCCGGCCGATAAGGGCCTGCTGCCCTACGGCGCCGAGGAAGACGGCGCCGACGGCGGCAATGCCGGCATATCGGCCTATGAACGCGGCTATACCTTCGGGGAGGCCGTACATATGCCGGTCTTCTGGGCCGTCGCCCTCTGCAGCGTGGGCATGGTCATGTCCATCTGCGCCTTTTACCAGACCCTCTCGCCCCATCTCAGCGACAGCGGCTATTCGGTCACCTTCGCCGCCGTCATGGCGTCGGTGTCCATGGGCGCCATGGCCGTGGGCAAAGTCATTCTGGGCCGCCTTTTTGATACGCTGGGCGTGCGCAAGACCGTTTTTATCGCCTGCAGCTGCACGATCATCGGCGCGGTGTCCATGATCTTCTGCCGCCACACGGCGGCGCTGCCCCTCATCGTGCTGGGCGTCGGCCTGGGCTGCTCCTTCGGCGCCATCTGCATGCCCATCATCACCCAGAATATCTTCGGCATGAAGGACTATAGCTCCATCTACAGCAAGTTCACCGCCGCCACCGGCCTCGGCTCGGCCGTCGCGCCGGTCATCACCGGCTATGCCTACGATACCTTCGGCAGCTATGTGCCGGCCTATATCGGCGCCGCTGTCATCGCCGCGCTGGGCCTGACCGTGCTGATGGTCTCCCTGCCCCGGCAGAGCGCCAGATAAGCGCTGCCCGTCTTCTGACTCACACCCGAAAAGAGGTCCTTTGAAAAATGCAAACGGAAAGCGCAAAGCCCAGGCTGTTTTACGGCTGGGTCATCGTCATGGGCGGCATCGTCATCATGGCCACCGTCATCGGCATCGGCTGGAACTGCTTCAGCCAGTTCATCAAGCCGGTCTGTGCCGATATGGGCTTTACCCGCCAGGCCATGGGCGCCAATGTGACGCTGCTCTCGTTCTCCCAGATGTTTCTCAATTTCGGCTGGGGCTATATCCTGCGGCATTTCTCCCTGCGCAAGATGCTGCGGACGGCGGCCATTCTCAATCCGCTGGCCTACTTCTGCTATTCCTTCTGCCGGAATATCTGGATGTTTTACGCCTGCTCGGTGGTCATCGGCGTCACCATGAACATGCTGACTACCCTGTCTTTTTCCCTCATCCTTTCCAACTGGTTCCACGAGAAGCGGGGCACGGCCATCGGCCTGACCTTTATGGGAACGGGCCTGGGCGGCATGGTCTTTAATCCGCTGGCCGCCGCCCTCATCGGCAGCCTGGGCTGGCGCATGGCCTACCGGGTGCTGGGCGTCATCATTCTGCTGGGGGCCGTGATCCCGGTCTATTTCATCGTCCGGCTGCGTCCCCAGGAAATGGGGCTGCGTCCGCTGGGCTGGGAGAAGGAATCGCCCGCCGCCCAGGCAGGAGAGGCCGAGGAAGAGGGCATGATGTTCTCGGAGCTGATCCACACCGCCCGCTTCCGTGCCGTCTGCCTCTGCGTCTGCTTTGCCACGACGGCCATCGGCTGTCTGACCCAGCTCCTGTCGCCCCATCTGACCGACAACGGCTATTCCACCGGCACGGCGGCCTTTATGGTATCGCTGGGCATGGCGGCGCTGGCCTTTGGCAAAATGTCGCTGGGCGTCATCTACGACCGCCTGGGCACCCGCCGTTCCACCCTTCTGTCCATCGGCTGCGGCGCGCTGGGCCTGGTGGGCATGGTCTTCTGCCGCGTGCCCCTGCTGCTGCCGCTGGTCCTGCTGGGCCAATGCTTCGGCTCTTCCTTCGGCACGGTGGCCGTGCCC
>CAZDVW010000057.1:0-1810 GCA_964509205.1 uncultured Sutterella sp.
CCCGGAAATCGAAAATCCCATCGCAGCCGACTCAGACTTCGGCCTGTGCTTGATTTTAAAAGGAGCGAAGGAAGGACAAACGGTTTCCGAGAAATCTTCGCTCAAACAGGAATTAGACAACCAATTTTGGTAAATCAGAAGATGCGTTTCTTCATAGAAGGGCAGATGTCTCCTTCTCCTAAGGCGAAAAAATTGGAAGCGGAAAGAAAGCTGTATCCTTCACCGCTTTGTCTAGTGATTCTTAGCATTGTCAGTTAAGAAGTGCAGTGAGTTAAGTCATTCAGAGGACGCTAGATTCGTGTTCCTTATGGAAAAGTCTCCTAACAACTTTTTCATTTGAGATCGCTTTGTCTTTGAAAAAGCTTGTTAGCACAGGATTAAAATCACCCTTTGCTTAAGTTCTTATTTTGACTGAGTAAAAGTAAGATTTTTCATTAAAAATGAATCGGCGGATTTTTCTTCAAACGATTGCTGCTCTCGGAATGGGAGGTTCCTCTGCGATGGCTAAATTGATTTCGACAAATATTCAGACGACAACGCCCGTGATCGGAAGCCGTCAGGTGACGACCGATACAACGGGAGGGTCTTTTGCCAAGGTGTTTTTCACAAAGCACATTGACGCAGAACACCTCATCAAACTCTACCAACTCGTGAATAATGAAATTTTTGGGAAGGTGGCGATTAAACTGCACACGGGCGAACGACATGGCCCGAACATTCTTCCTCGCGACATGGTCAAGGCCTTTCAGGCACAGGTTCCGAATAGCACGATCGTCGAAACGAATACCCTTTACAAGGGCGATCGCTACACAACCGAAGATCACTTAAAAACACTTGAGATCAATGGGTGGAACTTTTGTCCTGTTGACATCATGGATGCTGAAGGGACTGTGAATCTTCCGGTTCGCGGCGGCAAACACCTCAAAGAAGTGTCCATGGGAAAGAATCTTGTCAATTACGATTCGATGATTGTTCTCACGCATTTTAAAGGCCACGCAATGGGCGGTTTCGGCGGCTCTATGAAGAATATTGCAATCGGTTGTGCAGACGGACGCATCGGCAAACAGCAGGTTCATGCTGTCAGCGACGTCAGCTTGCCGTGGGATCAATGGCCGGCTAAAGAGCATCTCATGGAAACGATGGCAGAGTCTGCTAAGGCAACATGCGATTTCTTTGGAAAGCGTATCTGCTTTATTAACGTCATGCGCCGAATGTCCGTTGACTGTGACTGCGCAGGCGTTGCAGCGGCAGAGCCTACGATTCCGGACGTTGGGATGCTCGCTTCTGTGGATATTCTTGCGATTGACCAAGCTTGCATCGATCTTGTTTTCAAGATGACGCATCAAGAGAATCACGATCTTGTGGAAAGAATTCAGTCACGTCACGGATTGCGTCAGCTTTCTTATATGAAAGAACTGAAGATGGGGAATCCGCAGTACAAACTGATTTCAATTGATGATTAAAAGGCAACTTGTCTAAATGACGATGCTCTGTGAATGTGTATCAAAAGGGGACGATGCTTAAGTTGTACCCGTAGAGTAGACAAGTAAAAGTCAATGTTTTTGGGTTATTTGATGTCGATGTTGAGTCGGCATTAAGTAACCCAATTTTTTTATACGCTGATCATCCTGAATGCTTTAGCGCGGTTCGGTTGCAGGATTGCTCATGAAAGATTTTGATCGGGTGTTTTCATAAAGAAAAATTTTTATGGCCGGTTTCTCTTGGTTGTGGGTGTTGATTCAAAAAAGTTGAGTATGGAACAGGGACGCAGATGCGGAATTTCGAATCTCGAAAAACAAGCCCTAATTAC
>CAZDVW010000058.1:0-1743 GCA_964509205.1 uncultured Sutterella sp.
TGTAGTAGTAGCCTTCCACAAATCCTTTGGACACGATCTTCATCAGATTGTGATAGCCCAGATCGTTCTCCGCCAGCAGAACGAGATGATAATAGCGGTCTTCTCCACCCACACTCTCCTTGTCGAAGCGGGAGCCGGGAGCCACATACACCTCACAGCCGAGGATCGGCTTGATCCCTGCTTTTTTCGCCGCGCGGTAAAAATCGATCACACCGAACATCACACCGTGGTCTGTGATCGCCGCACTGTTCATCCCCAGTTCTTTCACCCGGGCTACATATTCTTTAATCTTGTTGGAACCGTCCAGCAGAGAGTACTCTGTATGGACATGCAGATGGGTAAATGCCATGGTTCGCTCCTTTGTTATTTCATCCGGTCTGCCATCGTGTAGAATTGATGGTAGATGCCCTTCTGCTGCATTAGTGTCTCATGATCGCCTTCTTCTACAATGCCCTCGTCCGTCAGCACCAGGATACGGTCTGCATTCTTGATGCTGGAAAGCCGGTGTGCAATGGTGATGGTGGTCCTTCCCTCAGAAAGCTTGTGCAGGGAGGCCGCCACGGCAAACTCGCTCTCATTGTCCAGCGCCGAAGTAGCCTCATCCAATATCATGATAGGCGGATTCTTCAAGAACACCCGTGCAATGCTGATACGCTGCTTCTGTCCGCCGGAGAGCTTCACGCCCCGCTCTCCCACATAGGTGTCGTAGCCGTCCTTCAGCTCCATGATAAATTCGTGGGCTCCTGCCTTCTTTGCTGCCTCCACGGCCTCCTCCCTGATAGCATGCGGTGCGCCGTAGAGAATGTTTTCCATTACGGTTCCCGAGAACAGGTACACATCCTGCTGCACGATGCCGATATTCTGCCTGAGGCTCTTTAGCGTAAAATGCCGGATATCGGTGCCGTCTATCAGGATCTGCCCTGCTGTCACATCATAGAACCGGGGAATCAGGTTGCAAAGGGTTGTCTTCCCGCCTCCGGAGGGTCCTACGATAGCAAGCTTTTCTCCGGCTCCCACAGTCAGATTCAGATTCCTGAATACCTTGTTGTGGTCATCAGGATATTCAAAGGAAACATCCCTGAACACGATTTCTCCTGCAGGCTTTGCCATATCCACCGCATCCGGTTCGTCAAAGATTTCTATGTCTGCGTCCATGATCTGCAAAAAACGCTCGATACCGGTAAGTCCCCGCTGGAACTGCTCTGCAAACTCGATGATCCTGCGGATAGTGGCAATCAGGGTGGATACATACATGGTATAAGCCACCAGATCTCCCGGCGTGATCTGCCCGTTTATCAGAAATAATCCTCCTGCCAGGATCACCACCAGATACATCAGACCGTCAAAAGCCCTTGTCGCCGTCTGGAAGGTTGCCATATAGCGGTAGGTTTCTTTTTTGATATCCAGGAAACGAAGGTTGCCCTTCTCGAATTTTTCTACTTCCACAGCCTCATTGGTAAAGGCCTTTACCACCTTCTGACCTAAAAGACTGTCCTCAATGCTGGCATTCAGTTCTCCAATCTGGACCCGCTGGGCCGCAAAAGCCCTGCGGTTCCTTCTGTTTAACTTGATACAGACAAAAGCCATAATAGGCACAATGATAAACACCAGCAGAGTCAGCGGCAGATTCACCATCGCCAGTATGATAAAAGCCACTACCGACTTGATTCCCGCAATAAAAAATTCCTCCGGGTAGTGATGGGCGAACTCCGTCACATCGAACAGGTCATTGGTAATACGTCC
>CAZDVW010000059.1:0-1634 GCA_964509205.1 uncultured Sutterella sp.
GTCATCCTCCAGCAGGCTGGCCACCATGGCGTAGGACAGGCTCAGCTCGCGGCTGTCGGCGCCGGAGATATCGACCCACACCACGCCGTAGGCCTGGATCTGCCACTGGTATTCGTCGGCATCGCCGTCGGCCTCCAGCAGCACATGCTCATGGTGCGGCAGCGTGACGCTTTCGCCCACATCATTGCCCTCGGCATCGGTCACGCCGACGGTCTCCACCGCGTCGGAGACGACCGTGCTGTCGACGCGGGATTCCGCAAAGGCGGGAGACGCCATGGACATGGTGAGGCAGAGCGCCAGCGCCAATGCCAGGAATTTTTTCAGCTTCATGTGTCTTCCTCCTTTCGGTTATTCAGCCCAGGATGCCACGGTGTCCCAGCTCGTGCCGTTGTTGGCCGACTGGACGGCTTCGGCCGAGACCGAGATCTCGACGCTGCTCTCCTGGTACTTATTGCCCATTTCCTTGTCGAAGGTCACCGACTCGAAAAGGGTCGCTGTGGTCTCGCCGGGCTGCAGAGGTTCGGTGTAATAGAACCAGTTGCCCTCTTCATCATAAGCCCATTTTTCCCTATTGGTCAGATCCAGCTGGACATAGGCCAGATCATAGGGCGTATAGGCAGTGCCGTCGGCCAGCGTGCCGTATTTCTGCACCTGCACGCGCACCCAGCAGGGATTTGTGCCGGTATTTTCCACCGACACGATCTTGCTGTGAGTGGTGGCCGGCATGACGCCCAGCTTGCCGCCCTGGCTGCCCGGATAGACCGCGTTGAAGTCGCGGGTCTCGCCGTCTTCGGTGAGGGTCTCGTCGTGCAGCTCGATCTTGACACTGCCCATGGTGACGACGTTGTGCGCCGTGCCCTCGGCCGTGAAATATGCCACGGTGCCGTAGGCGATCAGGCTCAGCGCCAGAACGACCACCGACAGGATCGCGAGCTTTTGTCTTGCTTTCATATACACATACCGCCTTTCGTTGGTTTTGATTTTTGGCGTTTAAAGCTCAGTTCCGTCTCCGCGCCCGCGGAAACGAAGCTCAGCCTTAAACGCACCCTTTTTCCCGGCATCCGCCCGAATCCTCCGCATGCCGAGGGGGTTTGTCCCCCTCGGCAGCGGCTTGGGTTCCCTTACAGGAACGGATGATTCAGTTGGGGGTTAGAGCTTACTGCCAATTGGAGGCTGTGCCGCCAAAGGGGTTGTACTGCGCGCCGAAAGCAGCTGTAACAGCAGCGTCAACGCTGTTAAAGCCCTCTGTCTGAACAGCAACGACCTTGACGGGGCAGCTGATCGTACCTTCGAGGATGGACAGATTCGCGTTGGGGAATCTGGTGTCAATATATTTGCCATCTTTCATATCGACATGAGAATCCAGATAGACGCCGGAAACGAACTGCTCCGTGGTCGCACCGGCAGCCAGGGGCTGATAGTAGTCAGCGAAGTAAACATTGTAGGCAACATTGTCGATGGTGGTCTCGAAGTAGTTCCACTTGTTGTCGTTGCCGTGTGTCCACTTCCACTCGACACCGTAAGTGCTGACCAGCTCCTGATTTTCGTTAAACTTGTTACCAAAGTTGAAGTGCAGGATGTTCGCGCCGGCGTTGAAGGTCTCATAGCCGTCATCCAGAGCGGAGGGGATGGCG
>CAZDVW010000060.1:0-1630 GCA_964509205.1 uncultured Sutterella sp.
CATGTGCATGTCCCTGGCTGCCGTAACCGATTACTGCGATTGTCTTACCATCTAAAAGTGATAAATTACAATCTTCCTGATAAAAAATTTTTGCCATTTTAATATGCCTCCATTTTTTTAATATTATATTTATTAAAGCCACTTAAAAACTATGTATGCATTACCTGTCGGTACATATATCCTATGTAGCAATAATTAACTAATTAGTTGCATTTCCTCTTGCAAGACCTGTAATACCTGTTCTTGCCAGCTCTTTGATTTCATAACCTGATAACAGATTTGTAAACGCATCAAGCTTTGACTCATTACCTGTCAGCTCAATCATAAGAGAGTCACTGGAAACATCCACTATCTTAGCTCTGAATATGTCTGCGATAGCAATAACCTGCTGTCTTTCCTCCGGTTTAACCGCAACATTTACAAGTATCAATTCTCTGCAAACTGACATATCAGGCTTAAGCTCTACCACTTTTCTTACATCCACAAGCTTAGCCATCTGCTTTTCAATCTGCTCAAGAATATCATCATCTTCACCCTTTACCACAATCGTCATTCTTGAATATTTAGGGTCCTCTGTCTCGCCCACTGTAAGGCTATCTATATTATAGCCTCTTCTGCTGAAAAGACCTACGATTCTGTCAAGTACACCTGCTGTATTATCAACCAATACAGAAAATACTGCTTTTCTCATATAAACACCAGTCTATCCTTTCTTTAATTTTATATGTATTAAACCAAATTCAATGATAACAACATTTACCCGCTTTGTCAATTTGATTTTTTATTAATCTATCTTCTTTCCAAAGAACTCTACTGTCTTTGTTACTTTCTTCATACACTCATCAAACATCTGCGGTGTCAAAGACTGTGGTCCATCACAAAGTGCCTTTTCAGGATTGTTATGTACCTCCACCATTAAGCCGTCGGCTCCTGCTGCAATTGCCGCCATTGCCAGAGGCTCTACCATAAATCTCAGTCCTGCTGCATGACTAGGGTCTATCACTATAGGTAAATGCGTCATTTTCTTTAACATTGGAATGGCTGAAATATCCAGAGTATTACGCATTGAGGTTTCAAAGGTTCTTATGCCTCTCTCACAGAGAATGACCTTTTCATTACCTCCAGCCATAATATATTCGGCGCTCATAATAAGCTCCTCCAGAGTATTTGCCAGTCCTCTCTTTAAAAGTACAGGCTTATTCAGCTTGCCAACCTCCTTTAGGAGTTCGAAATTCTGCATATTTCTTGCACCAATCTGAATCATATCCACATCCTCAAATAATGGTATATGTCTTGCATCCATAAGCTCTGTTACCATAGGTAAGCCTGTTGCCTTCTTTGCTTCCAGCAGAAGCTCTAAGCCTTCATTGTGCAGACCCTGAAAAGAGTATGGCGAAGTTCTCGGCTTAAATGCACCACCACGAAGCAGTGTGGCTCCTGCGCGCTTAACATCCTCTGCCACTTCAGTAATCTGTTCCTTTGTCTCTATAGAGCAAGGTCCTGCAATAACCTGAAAATGTCCACCGCCTATTTTTCTTCCGGCAATATCCACCACGGTATCCTCCGGATGCATCTTTCTGTTTGCAGCCTTGTATGGCTCCTGAATTCTTCTTATGCTTTCCACTACGTC
>CAZDVW010000061.1:0-1612 GCA_964509205.1 uncultured Sutterella sp.
CATAGCATCTGTGATCACAATACCATTAAATCCCAGCTCACCTCTTAAAATATCCGTGATCATTTTATCGGAAAGAGAGGAAGGTGTATTGTCACCCGTTATGTTGGGTACAGACAAATGACTTACCATCACAAAATCTGCTCCTGCATCAATACCACCCTGAAAAGAGAGAAAATCCGTTGTTTCAAAATCTTCCTTTGTCTTCTCGGAAGTTGCCATTCCCTCATGCGTGTCCTCTGTTGTACTGCCAAGGCCGGGGAAATGTTTCAGACAGGCACTGACGTCTCCCTCTTGGAGACCTTCCACACAGGCGGATACCATAGCAGCATCATCACCTGCATTGCTTCCAAAAGAACGATCACCAATGATACTGTTTCCTTCAAGGATTACATCCGCCACCGGTGCGAAATCAAGATTGAAGCCATACTCTGAGAGATAAGCAGCAATGGCACTTCCCGCCTCTTTAGCCTTTGAGGGATCACCGGAAGCTCCGATATCTCCCATAGTGCCTACATTATCGGCAAGCCCACTCTCCGCTATCCTGCTGACGCTTCCGCCTTCTTCATCTATCCCGATAAACAGAGGGTATTTACTAAAGCTTTGGGTGCCGGAAATCATCTCCTTCAACTGATCCGCAGATTTGATATTCTGCTTGGCGTATATCAAACCACCCACTGCGTTCTGAGAAAGCTTTTCCTTCGTTGTATCTCCTGCTTTGATTGCGACATCTGTTCCTGTCAGTGCTTCCGGCGTAATGATAAAGAGGCCGGCCACCTTATCCTCCAACGGCATCTCTGCAATACATGCATCCACAATCTCATCAAGCTGGCTCTTTTCTTCTTCCACTACAGGTTCCTCTGGTTCCACAGGAGCTTCCACTACAACCTGATCCTCCTGATTTGCGCTCATTTCCTCCATTTGCGCCTGAGGCTCTTGTGCCTCTTTTTTATCATTCCATGCTGTAATTCCCTTGTGGATTCCTAGGCCTGCACCTGCCAGAATAACAGCAAGCATAATCACAGCGCTGATATAAGCAATCACCTGATTCCGGACACGGCGTTTCCTTCTGAATTCACGTCTGTCCATTTCTTCATCAAATTCTTCTCTGTCTAAGTCTGCCATTTTAGCTCCTTTATCTCAAAATCAATTTATAAACTTATCCACTGATTATGATACCTTATTTATCGTATAATTTCTACAGGAAATTTTCTACTTTTACCACATTTATCGTAATTCTGCCTTTTTTACATAAACAATAACACACCTGCCTGGTCTGCTGATGGAACGTCGAAGCGGGTATCAATCTCTTTGATTAATACCCGCTTCTAAACTATACTCTCCAATGGTCTTTACCTCTTTTCGTATCGTTTTCCATATTCAGTTTTGTTTTTCTCTTTCGTACTTCTCCTTTTTTCTTTTGTACCAGATGTACTGTAACGGCTTATTACTCTTCTCTTATGTGCTGCGCTACTTTTTCTTTTGGACGGTACGATTGAGATTCGTTTCCTTCGTACATTTTTCTTTTGTACTTTAAACTTACAATTTCACATTTCCTGCTGTCTGTATCAAACAGCTGATCTTATGTTTCCAAGGGACTGTATTCCTTTCTTTA
>CAZDVW010000062.1:0-1581 GCA_964509205.1 uncultured Sutterella sp.
CTACACACTGCCAACAGTTTCTTCATCCAATTCATCTTATGTTCCTCCCAACAAATCGTTGATGATTCTGTCTATGGAGTCAATTTCTCGAGAACAAGACATGTTGTGTACAGAGCGCCCAACTTGCCAACATGCAACATTGTTGTCCATATTGACGGATGTATAGACAGTTTGATTATTGATAATTGTGCGTATTCCGTTCCTATCCTGCTCTATACTAACATATGCAGCGTCGACATCCGAATACAGATTAACAACATACAAAATTGCATAGTTGTCAGAAGTTGTTGTTCGATAGTTTGTATTGATCTGGATCATCCTTGGTAAGAAGTAAATCAGACTTTCGTCCGCCACATAGGTATCTGCCAGCACCTGGGGAATACCTGGATCAAAGCCCAATTCCTCCTGCAGCTGTGAAACAGCCACAGTGATCATAGACGCTCCGCTTTCGTGCTCAGCGATCGCAGTTTCAATCATTTGAGCGGTAATCTCATGCCCCTGCACAACATATTGCTGCCCATCGGGTGTAGATGTACCTTCAAACCAATGAAAATGCAACAAGCTCCCCAAGAATATCAGCGTGAACGCTGCTGCTGCAGAGATGCCGACTTTACGCCACAAGGCAGAACGCTGTCGCTGTGTTTCAACCCGTTGACGGATAGCCTGCCAGTTACGCTCCTTCTCACTGCTGTATATGATTGATCCGTGCGTATGCAGCTGAAGAAGGAGAGAATAACAGGCATCAAGCATGTCGGCATTGGCAGGATGCTCTATCTGACTGGCTTCTTCGTCAATAAGCTGCTGAAGCCTCCTTTCTGTTTCATCATAGGTAAGCTGACCAAAGTCAATGGCTTTGAGAATTTGGTCCACACAGGAAGATCGACCATCGCCAGACATTCACTGTACCTCCCTTCACATGATGACTGCATGACAGACGAGAATTAGACTGCCAATTGAAAAAAAGATTGCAAGACACAGAAGACGGCATGCCTTTTTCCGGATTCGCTGAATCGTCCCATAAACGGCAGTTTCCGTCATGTGCTGCTCTGATGCAATCTGTGACGCATTTTTCCGTTGCAGGAAGTATTCCGCATAGATTCTGTTCTCTGATTCGGTGAGCTGCGAACGGAGGTTGACCAAATGCTGCTCAGCATCAAAGGCATCCAGCCAGCGGACGATATCATCCTGCAGACAAGTATCTGCCATTTGGTCATCAAAGGGGATTCGTTTACCCACGATGCTTTCTCTGACCGTTTTTTTGCGAATCAAAGAAGCGCATTGCTTTTTGCATGCGTTGGCCAGCCATGCATATGGATTGGGATGCCTGGCCAGATCATTCTTTTTTCTGAAGGCAGCAACAAAGACTTCCTGGATACAATCGTCCACGTAGGGCATGTATTGAGGCTGATAATGAAAGTAACTCATACAGGCCTTTTTGAGGGCATCATGATACGAAAGGAACAGTGTTTCTATCAGCTTGTCCTGATCCGACATGTAGCTTCTCAGCTCCTTGTCTTCTGTACATTCTCCTCCTGTATCGCCTGCAGACGGCGCAATTCCCGTTTCAGTTCAGCCGGTTTA
>CAZDVW010000063.1:0-1567 GCA_964509205.1 uncultured Sutterella sp.
ATCCTACCCGATCCCATATCATTATCAATATCAACAACAACAACAACAAATCCTGCCCCAGAACAGCAACCCAATATTAATGAAAGTGCTCCAGAGAGCAGGCTTCCAGAATTCATCTCTTCCATGCTAAACAAAGGGAACTCTGAGGAAACGACAAAAGAAAAGGCACAAGAACCAGCACCAGCACCAGCACCAGAAAAACTTCCTCCGAGTATGCCTTCAGCACCAGCCCCGAGGACAGAAAATCCTCCTCTTCCACCAAGTATGCCGTCAGTCCCAGAAAAACTTCCTCCGAGCATGCCTTCAGCACCAGCCCCGAGGACAGAAAACTTTCCTTCACCACCCCCAATCGCGCCGCCACGCATGCTGTCAAGCGTACCAGAAAGGGGCACTGGAGCAGCGACAAAAGGGGGCGCCCTTTCCAGCTCACCGGGGAGATTGGAAACGCCCTCCCAGCCTTCCAAGAACAAGCGGGGGCGCCCATCGAAGGGGGACATCCGGGCCAAAAAGCCCCGGGCCATCCACCCCCACAGCGTCCGCCCGGAGATGTACCTTCTTTACAGCCTCACTAAAACCCTCTACCCGCTGGAGAAAGCGATCGACTCGTACTGGGGGTACTTTGCCAACTATTACACTGGGAATTCCAGCGATGGGAAAAGCCTTTCTTTCGACTGGGTGCAGAAGATATACAACAACGTCTCCCAGATCGAAAAAGAGGCGATACGACGCATCGATAAGTGCGAGGAGCAGCTCCGGGAGGCGCTATGTGATGTACTATGACGGCAACAGCAAAGTGATTCTTTCTCCTTCGCCGGAGATGATTAAGGCCCTTCGTACGGTAGCTCCCCGAAAAGTATTTATGGATTAAAAATACCATTGACAATCCGGACGGATTTTGTTAAACTCATTGGAAATTTAGAAAATATCAGAGACAAGCAGGAGGAATGAAAATGGGTCAGATTATTGGCGAAGGCATTACCTTTGACGATGTGCTCTTAGTACCGAGCTATTCCCAGGTAATCCCGAATCAGGTGGATTTAACCACATGGCTTACAAAGAAAATCAAACTGAACATTCCTATGATGAGTGCAGGTATGGATACCGTAACTGAACATCGCATGGCGATTGCCATGGCAAGACAGGGCGGTATCGGAATTATCCATAAGAATATGTCCATCGAAGCACAGGCGGAAGAGGTCGATAAAGTGAAACGTTCCGAAAATGGTGTTATCACGGATCCCTTCTCCCTGACTCCTGAACACACGCTGGCAGATGCAGATGCTTTAATGGGCAAATTCCGCATTTCCGGTGTCCCTATTACAGAGGGTAGAAAATTAGTCGGCATCATCACTAACCGTGACTTGAAATTTGAAACCGATTTTTCCAAAAAAATTAAAGAATCCATGACTTCGGAAGGCCTGATTACGGCAAAAGAAGGCATCACCTTGGAGGAAGCCAAGAAAATTCTGGCACAGGCAAGAAAAGAGAAGCTTCCCATTGTCGATGATGACTTCAATCTGAAGGGGTTAATTACCATTAAGGATATTGAGAAAACCATCAAGTATCC
>CAZDVW010000064.1:0-1525 GCA_964509205.1 uncultured Sutterella sp.
AAAAATTATCTTACGCATTTTTTCTTCCTTATATTAATTAATGCCTTTCAGCATATATTTTTGTAATAGCATCATAAATTCCTGTTGCAATCTTATCCTGATATTCGTCACGGGAAAGCAATATCGCTTCCTGGGAGTTACTCAGATAACCCACCTTAATGGTTGCAGCAGGAACGGTAAGCTTTTCAAGCACTACGTCCTTTTCTCCCGCGCTGACAAGCCCAAGGGCTTTTCCCTTCACAGAAGTAGTCACTTCCCTTTCCAGACAATCAGCCAGCTCTATGTTGCCAAAGCTTGGGATAAAGTAATCACCGTTATATACGGCTGTGATACCGTAAACCCCCGTATCCTTCGCTTCATTCACTTCAATTCTGATATACATATCAGCCTTCGTTTCATTCCCAAGAGCTATCCTGTCTTCTTCCTGAGAATTCACATCATCCATTCTGGTATAATATGCTTTGATGTCACTTTCATCCAGTTTTACTTTCAATTTTCTGGCGATTTCCAAAGCGATATCTTTTTCTGCCTGTGTTTCTGTAAAAATGCCCTTTGCATCACCTCCACCGGCCGGATCGATGACAATGATCTTATCATAAACCTCTCCCGGTGCAAGAAAGCTGATATATAAATTTTCATTTTCTAAAATAGTACGGCATTCATAAATTCCTGTCAACCGGAAATTAAGCGCAATTCCCTCTTTTCTGTTCTCAAAAGTCCCTTGTTCAATCGCTTCCCTGTTTCCGGAAATAGAATTTTGCTCATAAAAATCTTTTTCGGTGGACGGCACAAAGATCCATAGTTCCTTATCCATATAATGGTTTTCTATCATTATATCATCTGCTTTGCAGCCTTCCGGAAGCGGTATCCTCAAATAGCTGCTGTCAGCCTCCCCAAGCTGAAAGGTCAGATTTCTTTTGGCATCTTCCTCGGTTCCATCTTCCTTTGCCACCGTGACCTCATTTACTTCATCCTGGGCTACGCCCTCAATGGTTATCACTTTGCTAACAGACATATAAATGATGATTCCCATGGAAATGAGAAAGAAAATTACAGAAAAGACTGCCGTTTTTTTCATTAGCTTCTGCTGCATTTTATATCCTTTCCAGCCAATGCTTCCCTGCTAGTTCTGATCGTTTCTTCTGGGTGGTTTGGGACCCGGGAACTGATAAAAGTAGGTCTTCATCATTCCATTATATATTTTTCTGTTCTTTGCGGCTTTTAAGCCCATATCCTCCTGTGCCTTATCATAAGCAGTGATCAGATACAAAGACCAGGAATCCAGCGCCTGAAATCTTTCACCGATCATTCTGTAAAGTGCCGGCAAATTTTTCTTTTCCTCAATCCGTTCTCCGTATGGAGGATTGGTAATAATAAATCCATATTTTTTGCTGTGACTCAGTTGGTCAATTCCTCTTTTTTGAAAATGGATCAAGGAATCCACGCCCGCAAGCTTTGCGTTTTCCCTCGCGATCGCTACCATCTTCTCATCAATCTCATATCCCTGAATATCCGTATCTATCTT
>CAZDVW010000065.1:0-1501 GCA_964509205.1 uncultured Sutterella sp.
ATCCTTGCGTACTTTGCGGGTGATACGGTTGTAAAAACAGTCGTCCAGCCACTGTCTTGATTCTGGCTTACGGGGATGGTCTTTGGAAGCCTGGTAGCGTTCCAGCGGGATGGTGTCAATGCCCCGATGGAAGGTGGTATTGTAGTCACGCATGTAATCCTTGAGCATCCCGTTGAACTGTGACAGGGAAGTAATCTTGTTGATATCCAGTGTATAAAGCCATCTCTCCTTGAGGGTGCGGAAATGCCGTTCTACCTTGCCTTTGTTATGTAAAGATTTACATAACAAAGGTTATGACAAGAAATCCGTTATGTAAAGAAATGTCTGCTGAAGCCCATATATGCTGAACTTCAGCATGGATTTCTTTACATAATAATTATCGCTTGTTGAATCCCTTTAGCCAGGATTTCAGGTCTTCGTCATAATCCCAGAGTGCTTCTTCTGGAGGGACAATCTCACGGCTTGCCGCCTCAATAGCCGCCCTCTTGAGTTTTGCGTCGGTTCTGGCATATATTTCCGTTGTTTTAACGCTCACATGACCAAGTATGTCTCGAATGTAAATAAGGTCGACGCCCGAATTGACCAGTTCCATTGCGGCAGTATGCCGCATTTTATGCGGGCTGATATCTTCTGGAATTAACTCAGGATGTTGTTTTCGTGCCAGGTCACCATATTTTTTGATGAGATGATTTATTCCCTGCCTGGTGAATTGCTTTTTCATATGGTTGACAAATAACCAGCGATTAACATCAACATAGCCATGAAAAATGTCCGAATCCAGATATCTCTGGATAATTGGAACTGCATCCTTTAACAATGGAATATACCTACTCTTGTTACCTTTTCCATGGACGAGCAGTGTATAAGGCATGTGCAGGGAAATGTCCCTGATTTTTAGGTTTATCAGTTCACTCACTCGAATTCCTGTAGAATACAGTAACATCAGGATGACATAGTCCCGGAGTCCATTTGTTTTGGATGTATCTACCGTTCCCATTAAAGCTGACACACCATCTGTTTTCAGGTAAGAGATTTCTTTCTGTGGAGCCTTTTTTACCGGGATAGCAAGTATACGTTGGTATTCATTCAGATACTCCGGTCTTTCATACATGAGAAAACGGATAAAGCTGTTAATTGCTGCCTGCCGCTGGTTTCGGGTGGATACGGATGAAAGTTTCGTTTCCTGAAGCCAGTCAAAATATCCTGAAATTTTTTCGTAAGTGATATCTGCCAATGCCAGCCTGTCAGGTCCAATCCTATAGGCTTCCTCATAGTAATCTATAAGAAAGATAAACGAATACCTGTAAGAATCAATGGTTTTTGGCGAACTTCCCCTTTTGTTGGGAAGATAGTCTGTCAGAAAACGGTTCAGAAAAACAGCAAAATCAGTCTGTTTGACCATAGGATGCCTCCTTCCCGAACACCTCAGAAAACCGGTGGCTGAACCGTTCTTCTATATATGGATACAGGCTCATTGTCAGCCGCACATACCGTTCCGTGG